>NZ_JAJCLZ010000099.1 GCF_020559915.1 Ruminococcus sp. 210702-SL.1.03 | reverse complement strand
TCACAAGCACAATTACCGACAGAATTATTCCGCCGCAGATTATGATAAAATCACGAACATTCCAGAACCATAGCTTTACGTTAGCTCTCAGGTTTTCGGGGTAGATGTAGGTTTTCAAGTTATCACACTCCATTTCTTCACATAAAAAAACAGCCAAGCTTTTGCTTGACTGCACAAAAATATTTAATTATATTACATAGACAAACTGGGATTTTATTCATTCAGCAAGTCTTGTAATTCATCCAAAAAACGGCAAACATGAAAGCCGTCACAAACGGCATGATGCACTTGAATCGATAAGGGAATATAGTATTTTCCGCCATCCTCATAATACTTCCCAAACGTAAATATCGGCAGTAGATAGTCATATCCTTTTTTTAGATTTAAGTTAAAGCCTTCAAAGCTTGTCCACGGTATCATCGAAACAGGGAAAGTGTTTTCCGGAGGATTAGGCTTTGCGAACATTCCCTTTCGTTCACCATAAGCGTCTATATCCTTTTGATAGTTCTGAAGAAACTCAGTATAGTCTGCTGTAAACTCAGTCCAAATACTCGAAAAGGTTTCAGTTTCCTTATGAAAGATTGTGTAGCAAGGCAGCATTTCTGAAAAAACACCTACCTGTCCGTTTTTATCTAATGCCGTCCTGAACTCTTCGTGTCGATTGAGGATTGTTGTAACCCCATATAAGAGAGTCGGATATAATTTTTTTCCATCCTTTTTCAACTTAGAAATATCGAGTTTTACCGTCATACTATATGTGCAGGGCGTATTGTCAAAATAGTGGTCGAAATACTCTTTTCGTGTCCAATTATTTATATCAATCTTTGTGAATTGCATCATTTATCCTCCGCAAATTCCGATTTGTCGCTCAATTTTAAAAAGTAAACTAATAAAAGTATATCACAAACTTCGCTGTCTGTCAAACCAATATTTATTTACGTTTTCCCCTTAATCATACCGACAGCCCTCGCCCCCATAGAAACAGTATGGCTGACAGACATCATATTGACCCTGACGCTCGTATCCAATCCATACATCT
>NZ_JAJCLZ010000098.1 GCF_020559915.1 Ruminococcus sp. 210702-SL.1.03 | reverse complement strand
CGCTGACTTTGTAGCTGTCCTCGCCGACGGTGTATATGACGCTGTGGGTGCGCTGAGCGGCAAGCTGTATTTCCGACATATTCGCAAGCGCCGAGTCTGCCGACTTCTTCTCCTGCTCCGAAAGCTCGGCTATCGCGGTGTTCGCCGCGTCTATCTGCTCGTTTACGGTGCGCATAGCTTCCGAAGCCGTAACGTATGCCGTGTTGACAGCCGCGCCGTAATCGCTCTGCATATCAGTGCCCGCTGCAAGAGCGGCAGTGCGCTCATCGGTCGCATTTTTCAGCGCTTCTTCTGCTTTTGCTTGCTCCTTGTACAGCTCGACAAGGCTTTCCTGCGCCGCTTGTGCCTTAGCCTGCCTGTTATAGCTTGTGACCACCGCTTCGATAGCCGCGCGGTTCTTGTTCAAGTGCCCCGTAGTGCTGTCTATTGCAAGCCCCAGTTTGGGCATTCCTTCGTTGAGCGACTGCACTATGCTTTCCATCTCGGCTTGCTCCGCCGAGGTAAGCGAAGTCTGCGCGTTCAGCTCTTCGAGCCTATCGACCATGCCGACATACGCCGCGCTGCTTTCCTCCGCGCTGTTCATGTTCTCATCAAACTTCTGCGACGTTTCGGCTATCGCCTTAGCCGCTTCGTGCGCCGCGTTCACAACCCCCTGCGTGTCCGCGCTGAGGTCGGTGAGGGGGTCGTGCGCTTCGTCGATTTCTTCCGTAATGCCGTCAATGATACTTGCAAGCATTTGTCCGCCAGCCGCTGCCGCAGCTATCGCTATACTGCCGCCCGTCATGCTGTTTTTCAGCGATGTGCCCGCTTTGAGAGCCGCCGTGCGCAGCACTTCGAGCGAGATGGTAACGCCTTCGAGCTTGCCGAGTATCTGCGCCGCCGCTATCTGCGTTATTATCGCCGCAAGCACTATCTTTACGCCCTCAAGCTCAGCCTTGCTCACACCCAGCTTCTTAGCTATCCCGTCCTCCAGCGCGTCGCCGAGCTTGTTAAGCTGCTGTACGCCCTGCTTGCCCATGCGGATAAAGTTATCCGCGAAATTTCCCGCGCTCTCGT
>NZ_JAJCLZ010000097.1 GCF_020559915.1 Ruminococcus sp. 210702-SL.1.03 | reverse complement strand
CGTTTCAGCAGCGTGCGAATTTTACTTTTAAACATAGAATCTCTCTCCTTTTTTGTATTTTTTATGTCAACTCCTCAGCCTCGGCATTGCTTCAGAGATTATTTTTGCAAGCAAAAAGAAAAGACGTTCTGAATTTCTTCAAAACGTCTTACGTTATATTATTCTGTGTGTTTATTTTTCGGCAGATATACATGAACCTTCGCCTATATTATGGGGCAAGTTGGCTGAATCTTCGCAAAACCATATATTGCATTGTGGTATGTGCATTGGATCTTTGTCATCATAATAATCTCCATAACCGATACAGCTTGCACCGTTTGGAATAATATCTACACCAATATTAAAGCAAAAGTCCTTAGTACAATCATATTTATAATATTCATCTAAGAACGTCATTGCTTCATCTCCAAGATAAGAATAACATTCTTCTTTCAGCTCCTGTATACCATTATAATTTTCTTTGGTATATCCATTCTTTAAAGGAATAAGTGAACCATACTGGTGCATAGGACCTAGGTTGATACAAATATCATAATGAGCATCATCGGTTTTATCTTTATCTGCAACGTCTTTTTTGGCTATGAATTTATGTTCATTAAAGTTGTAGCATTCGTCGTTCGGTCCTGCAAATGCGTATATTCTCCACAGATCAATATTTCTTCTTACATTTCTAACTTCACCGTATTTTTCAGAAATATAGTTACAAATATCCTCACTAACTAATTCTGCATCCTTTGCTGTTGGATAGCCTAAATAAAGCTGGTAGTACGCCTTATCAACATCAGTCCATACGATCTCTTTTTCTTTGGTAGTTTTTGTCTTGCTCGCACATCTGCCGAAGATAAGACCCGACGGAGTACGCTTGTATGCGCGCATTTTGAATGTATACTTAGTGCCCTCGCTCAGACCGTCAACGCGGTAGGTGGTAGCGCTGCTGTCAAGCTTTGCGATACGTTCAAAGCTGCCGTCAGACTGTTGCTGATAGACGAGGTAACCATCGCAGCGCGTAGCTTGCCAGTTCAAACGGATCGCAGTTTCAGTAGCTCCGCACGAGCTGAGCTTGACCTGTTTAGGCTTAG
>NZ_JAJCLZ010000096.1 GCF_020559915.1 Ruminococcus sp. 210702-SL.1.03 | reverse complement strand
ACTCGCATCTGCCTTGACAGAATGAATGATGATCCATTCCCTGTTGAGTCCGGTACTCTTGGCAGGGTCGATCACGTTGATGACATCGGCACTTTGCATTGTATCTTTGACAACGGAAGAACGCTTGGAGTGATCCCAGGCGTGGACGATTTTCACGTTATCAGAGAAGGATCGGAACAAACTGAGGAAGAAGAAATGAATATGTCAATGTAACGGTCAAGTTAAGACAGCTTGACCGTTTTTTATTTCAGAAAGGAACGTGGTAAATGATAAAATATTTCGATATCTTCGCAGGTATCGGCGGATTCCGCTCAGGACTTGAAAAAGCAGGCGGTTTTGAGTGCGTCGGTTATTGTGAAATAGACAAATATGCAAAGAAAGCATACGAAACGTTGTACGATACAAGAAACGAGGTGTATTACGATGACACAAGAAAAATCGACCCAAACGAGCTGCCTGATCTCGACCTTATATGCGGAGGATTCCCTTGCCAAAGCTTTTCAATTGCTGGAAAACGGAAAGGATTCAGCGATACCCGAGGAACTCTCTTCTTTGAGATCGCCAGGATTGCCGCCATTAAAAAACCTAAGTATCTGCTCCTTGAAAATGTTCCCGGACTGCTATCGCATAACTGTCTTAGCTTCGCACGACGGGCAGGACGTTTGCGGCCATCATCGGTACGTTGGATGATCGCCTTAGCTTTGCACGGCAGGTACGATGTCGTATGGGAAGTGCTTAACAGCGCAGATTTTAGTCGTGCGGAGCTAAGACAGTGCCCCAATCCCGAAAAAGAGTGTATATTGTCGGATTTCATAGAGAAAAGTATTCCGGAAAAGTATTGTCTTTCACAGACGCAAATCCAAAAACTCTTGTCAAAAGAATTTCAGGCAGAGAGGGAAACAGGGTATATTCAGCCGACGGACTGAGCATAACGCTGACAAGCCAGGCAGGAGGCTTCGGCGGAAAGACGGGACTGTATGAGATAATGGGACTGCCAATAAAATCAAAAACTAAGTCAGGCTATCAGATAGCTCTGCCCGGTGACAGCATTGACCTTGCATATCCAAATATGAATTCAAGGAGAGG
>NZ_JAJCLZ010000095.1 GCF_020559915.1 Ruminococcus sp. 210702-SL.1.03 | reverse complement strand
CTAAGCCTAAACAGGTCAAGCTCAGCTCGTGCGGAGCTACTGAAACTGCGATCCGCCTTAACTGGCAGGCTACGCGCTGCGATGGTTATCTCGTTTATCAGAAACAGTCTGACGGCAGCTTCGAGCGTATCGCAAAGTTCGACAGCAGCGCTACCACCTACCGCGTTGACGGTCTGAGCGAGGGTACTAAGTATACGTTCAAAATGCGCGCATACAAGCGTACTCCGTCGGGTCTTATCTTCGGCAGCTGCGCGAGCAAGACCAAGACTACCAAAGAAAAAGAGATCGTATGGACTGATGTAGATAAGGCGTACTACCACATGGCTTGCGGATACCCTACTGACGAGCAGTGTGAGCTGGTAAGCGATGATATTTCTAATTATATTCTTTCTAAGTATGGCGAAACACTTAACGCGAGAAGAAATTTCGATTTGTGGAGAATATACGCATTTGCAAGTCCGAGCGATGAATGCTACAACTTTAATGAACATAAATTCATAGCCAAAAAAGACGTTGCAGACAAAGATAAAACAGACGACGCACATAGAGAAACCTCGGTTGAGCTTTGGTATTTTGCTGACATAGAAAAATCTGGCGATGGATTTCTGCCTCAAAAAAACGCTTATAACAAACAGAACTATGATGCCGTTCAGAACATGAAAAAGGAATGCTATTCAACATTTACCGATTACGCATTTTCAAGCGACGCTTTCGGTCTCCCCCCTCTCAAACAATGTTCAGATTTTTGCTTCAACATAGGCATAGATAAAATTCCCGACGGAGCATCATGGGTCGATTATGATATAGACTATTATAAAGATAAAGACCCCTATCATATCCCTATGTACATTTTGTGGTTCTGCGATGATGGTTATGCTTCACCCCATAATATAGGCGAAGATTCATGCATATCTGCCGAAAAGTAAACAAACAGAATAAATATAACGTAAGACGTTTTGAAGAAATTCAGAACGTCTTTTCTTTTTGCAAAGATAATCCCCAAAGCAATGCCGAGGCTGAGGGGTTGACATAAAAAATCAAAAAAGGAGAGAGATTCTATGTTTAAAAGTAAAATTCGCACGCTGCTGAAACG
>NZ_JAJCLZ010000094.1 GCF_020559915.1 Ruminococcus sp. 210702-SL.1.03 | reverse complement strand
TTTTTAGGCATAAGAAAAGCACCCTGCGCAAAGCAGAGTGCTGATGTGGATATATGAAAACCGCCCTTCGCGGGGTGCGAGGAGCGGTCAAGGGTTATTTTCGTGTCAAAGCAGTTCTTCCAGTACGGTGTCAAGCCCGAAACGTTTTACGTCAATATCCCGAACAGTCAACTCGTTTTTGATAGTGTCGAGTATTTCATAATATGCAAGCTTTTTGCCCTCGTTGAACTGCGATTCTTCGGTACTTTGCGCCGCGTCCTTTGCATTGTCCAAGACCCTTGAAATAATAAATTCAAGTTCAGATTCTGTAAGCTTATTCATCGTGATCTCCTCTTTTCTTTAGCTCTGTAACTCTGTTCTGAATAGATTCATCAAAATTTGATATTTCCTTCTTCCAGTGCTTTATTAGACCTTCTTTCTTACGGTCGTCAAAGCTATCCCAGTCAGGACAGTGTTCATATGGGTTGCTGATATATTCTTCATGCTCTTTTATACGCCTTTTATAATTGCGGATAGCGCGTTTTAAGGAATTTGATTCTTGTCTTTCAATATCTTTCTCAGAAAAATACTGCATATCGACCTTTACGCCTTTATCCATTATACCACTTTTCCCCGCAATGTCAAGTCTTTGCGGCTTTTTCATGCCCGCAATCAACATTCGCTCCCGCTCTTCGGCTGAAATGGTCGGCTTCTTGAAACCTATCTGCTTCATGCGCTCCCGCTCTTCGGCGGGCAGCTCGCGCGAGGTCTTGCTCCACACGTCCTGCGCCTTCCTGCCATTGGTGTACGTCACGGTGCAGGTGCAGTTGTCGTGGCGGCGGTAAACGTCCTTTGGCACTTCTTCGGGGTAGCGGTATTTGCCCGCGAGAGCCGCGCACCATTTGCAGCACCCGCCGTGGTCGCTGCGGATAATAAAGCATTCCAGCCCCACTTCACTGCGATATTTCACGTTAGTTTCAACGTAATCATCGTAAAAACTTCGCGTGATGTTCTCGGTCGTTGATGTCATTCGGCGTACCATTTTTTCTTCGCTGATGTCGGGCGCAGAAGCCGCTCCCGCTACCGCCTGCACGCGCTCTGCGGGGTAGGGCGCACGCTGCGGCTCGATGTTTATTCCCATCTTGCGGTCAAGCGCACGCTGGC
>NZ_JAJCLZ010000093.1 GCF_020559915.1 Ruminococcus sp. 210702-SL.1.03 | reverse complement strand
TTTCTATTTTACTTCTTTGAGGTTGGAGTGTCAAGTTTTATTATACTATATCATATATTTGTGACCGAAGATTTTACGAGAGGCACAATTAAGGTCAACAAGACCGCCGAAGATGGAATCGTAAGCGGCAGAGAGTTCAAGGTCACAGGAAACGACGGCAGCAGTTACACCAAGAAAACCAATGCAAACGGCGTTGCCGAATTTAACGGATTAAAGGTATACAACACATCTACGGGCAAAGCGATCACCTACACCGTATCCGAGATCAATGTAGATACAAGATACGAAGTTCCTAAGGCTCAGAATGTTACGCTTACAAGCGGAGATGTTGATCTGACTGTGAATGTAAAGTTCAACAATCAACTTAAAACGGGCTCGATAAAGATAAATAAGCAGTCTGAGGATAATCAGAACGGTGATAGGGAGTTCACTATTACGGGCAACGGTAAGACCTACACAATTAAAACAGGTTCGGACGGTGTTGCAATTCTTTCCGATATTCCCGTTTACAACAGCAGAAACGAGAAGATCGTGTACACCATTTCCGAGAAAAATGTTCCAATAAGATATGTAGTTCCTGCGGATCAGACAGCAACTCTTACTGCTGACGCAACCACAACTAAGACATTCAAAAATATCCTCAAGAAATTTACTGTAGAGGTGAAAAAGCAGGATTCCAAAACAGCATCAGCACAGGGCAATGGAACGCTTGCAGGAGCAGTTTACGGACTGTACAAGGACGGCGAGCTCGTAGATACCTATACGACCGATGAAAACGGATATTTCAAGACAAAGGAGTATGTCTGCGGAAACTACACTGTTCAGGAAATTTCACCAAGCGAGGGATATCTGCTTGATGAAACTGTGTACCCGGTTGGTGCAGAAACTGAGAATTATTCCATTGAGCATAACCCCATTTCTATGACAGTGACTGAGGACGTAGTAAAGGGAAATATTGCGATCATCAAGCATTCCGATGACGGCTCTACTCAGATAGAAACTCCGGAAGTGGGAGCTGAATTTGAGGTTTATCTGAAATCCTCCGGTTCTTATGCAAATGCTGTTGAAACAGAACGTGATTACCTGACGTGTGATGAAAACGGATTTGCACAGACAAAGGATATGCCATACGGAATTTACACGGTTC
>NZ_JAJCLZ010000092.1 GCF_020559915.1 Ruminococcus sp. 210702-SL.1.03 | reverse complement strand
GCCAGCGTGCGCTTGACCGCAAGATGGGAATAAACATCGAGCCGCAGCGTGCGCCATACCCCGCAGAGCGCGTGCAGGCGGTAGCGGGAGCGGCTTCCGCGCCCGACATTTCCGAAGAAAAAATGGTGCGCCGAATGACATCGCCCGTAGAAGATATATCTAAAAGCTTTTATGACGATTACGTCAAAACGAACGTTGAATTTCGCAGCAACGCCGGGCTAGACTGTTACGTTATACGAACTAACCACAACACTAAGGGTACTTGCTGCGATTGGTGCGACCGTTTGGCGGGTAAGTATCATTACCCCGAAGTGCCCGAAGAGGTCTACCACAAGCACCATATGTGCACCTGCACCGTGACGTACACCAATGGCAGAAAGGCGCAGGACGTGTGGAGCAAGACCTCGCGCGAGCTGCCAGCCGAAGAGCGGGAGCGCATGAAGCAGATAGGTTTCAAGAAGCCGACCATTTCAGCCGAAGAGCGGGAGCGCATGTTGATCGCGGGCATGAAAAAGCCGCAAAGGCTTGACATTGCGGGAAAAAGTGGTATAATAGAAGATGAAATAAGAAAAGGCAATATAAAGCTTGACATAAATCACGAAAAGCAAGCTAAACACATAAAAGGCTGCCCGGAATATATTGATGGAAGAAGCTACTTGACAATTTCAGAAGATAAAGCGCAGAAAATAATAAATGAAAAAAGTGGAACTGGTTCACTTGTTTATGATAGAAAAGGTTTATGGAAAAACAAAGAATTGATTGACTGCGATGAGATCATAGGAGTTGACATAAATAAGAGTACTAGGGAAGAAACTTCGACTGACAAAGGAACAATTCACTATTCTAAATCAGGAACTCATTTAGTACCGAGAAAGGAGAAAAAACATGATTGATTTACAAAAATATTTGTTTAACAAAGTACTATTGATCGATATAGACGGCAAACAATGGAACGGTTATGTTTTCTCTTTTCATGATAAAGATGATAACGAAGATGAAGAAGATTCTATTACCCTAAAGGTGACCGATAGTGAAAAATTGATAGAATTCACAGAATCAGAAATAAAATCTATAAAAATAGCATAAGCCTTGACCGCTCCTCGCACCCCGCGAAGGGCGGTTTTAATATATCCACATCAGCACTCTGCTTTGCGCAGGGTGCTTTTCTTATGCCTAAAAA
>NZ_JAJCLZ010000091.1 GCF_020559915.1 Ruminococcus sp. 210702-SL.1.03 | reverse complement strand
CGCTGACTTTGTAGCTGTCCTCGCCGACGGTGTATATGACGCTGTGGGTGCGCTGGGCGGCAAGCTGGAGGTCTGTAAGCTCAGACTTGCACTCAGAGATCACGCTCGCGCTTTCCGCTATATATCCATTGACACTGCTTATATCTTCGCCGACCGTATCGAGCGCGGAAGCCGCCGAAAGATACGCATTATTCAGCTCGCCCGCGTTGTCTTTCAGCTTCGGAATATCCTCGTTATACAGCTTGCTGATCTCGTCGCTGAGTTTGCTGTATTCTTCCGCCTGTTTCTCAGTCCAGCCGCCGCTGTTGTATGTTCTGTCAAGCTCCTGCAAGCGCGCCGATACTTTTTCGTAACGCTGGAGCGCTTTATCACGTTCATCTATCGCCGCATTTCGCTTTTCTTCAAGGTCGGCAAGGCTCTGCTCAGCTTCGTACTGCTTCTGATACAGTGCAGTAAGTTTGCTTTGCATAGCTTCTGCCTTAGCTTTTGCGGTGTAACTGCTTATGAGGGATTCCACAGTGCTGCGCTGCTTGTTGAGATGTCCCGTTGTACTGTCGATAGACAGCCCAAGGTCTGCAAACTCGCTGTTCAGGCTTTCTACTATGCTTGTCATTTCCGCCTGCTCGCTCTGAGTAAGGGAACTTTGCTCGTTAAGCTCATAAAGCCTATCGGTCATTTCTTGATAACCGGCCGCAGAGGTCGCCGCGCTGTTCTCACTTTCGGATATTTCATTGTGCAGGTCGCTCACGCTTCGCGCAAGGCTGTGGGCGTTGTCTGCCGCCGCCTGTTCCTTAGCACCGAGGTCGGCGAAAGAAACATCGACTTCATCTATACTGTCGGTGAGGTGGTCTATCCCTTTTGCGGCGAGAATTGCAGCGGCTGTAACAAGTCCTATCGCACCCGCGCCGCTTTTGAAAACATTTACAAATGTGTTTTTCGCACCCGCAACAGTAGATTTTAAAAGGTCAAGGTCAAGCGTTATATCTGCTATGCCTTTTGACGTTAAAACTTTTCCCGCTACCGCAGTAGCGATAAGTGATTTTGTTGCTATCTCTACACCTTCAACAGCAGCCTTGCTCACACCCAGCTTCTTCGCTATCCCGTCCTCCAGCGCGTCGCCGAGCTTGTCGAGCTGCTGCACGCCCTGCTTGCCCATGCGGATAAAGTTATCCGCGAAATTTCCCGCGCTCTCGT
>NZ_JAJCLZ010000090.1 GCF_020559915.1 Ruminococcus sp. 210702-SL.1.03 | reverse complement strand
TCACACCTCCTTCACCGACATTATGTATTCTCCCGCGCGCTTCTCGTCACGCGCTGTGCGTATCGCGGTTATCACCGATTCGGCTTTCACCGACACTATGCGGGGTTCGCCGTAGTCGGTGGTGAACTCTATTAGGTAAGTTTTCTTCACGTTCATTCACCTCTCAAATCATCAAAAGTTACCTGTCTGAAATCTTCTTCCATCCACCATCGGAATACATCAATGCCCGTTTCCCAATCCTTAGCGGGTTTGCCGAGCTCGCGCCGATGTTGGAGCATACGATCAAATGCTCGTATGTAATTTTCTTTGTATTTGGGATAACGAGCGAATTCAAGGTAGCGATGCTTGCTCACCATAGGACAGCCGATACACCCGATACGTTTGAATCCGCACTCGTAAAGCGGGTTGCTTTTGCAGCCGTAATGTCCTAGAAACTCCCACACGTCCTCGTCTGTCCAATCGTAAATGGGGTTGATCATTACTTTGCTCCGCATTACGCAATGCTCGACAAGTTCGCGTGTTTCGGTGTTATCATTGTTGAGTATCAGCCCGCCTTGCTTTGTTACGCGATACTCCGCGCCAAGCTCTTCGGCCTTTTGCTGTGTAGTTTTCGGCTTGCCTAAGATCTTCGCAAGTCCTACGCTCTCGCGGCGCCTCACGCTTTCAGCACGTCTAACGCCCGTAACAACACGCCGACCCTCGCCGCCGTGTTCTTTAATTTCCTCGCAGCAATATCTTGATATGCGCGTTGGCGGCATTAGCTTTTTTACGATGAGCCGCCACATCGACAAAGCAGGATAGTTGATTCTTACATTCGGCTTGCTTCTCACATAGTATACTGTTTCAGGCGCGTCAACGGTCGTGTGATTATGCACTGCTTCATAGCGCACGCCTGCCAATTCTGCGAGAATCAGTATAGCGTCGCTGTCCTTGCCACCGCTGTATGCGAGATAATACGGCTCCTCTTCTGCCTTAGGCTCGAATAGCTGCAACCACTTTATAGCCTGCTGCTCTTTTTCGATGTTCACTGCTTCGTTTTCTCCGCCTGTTCCAGCGCCTCAGCTATGCAGAGCGGTTCGTCGTCGCTCCAGTTGACAAGCGACGAAATAGCGTCGAAAACCTCTTCCCTAAGAAACTGGGTTCTGACACACTCGCCAGCCGTATATGCCCATATTCCGCCGCATTTACTCGGCTGGTGAGTGTATGCGTCTACCTTGCCGTCAGCGTCCTTTGCAATGTATCTGAACCCTAGCAAGTCAAGCGCCTTAAAGATCTCGACCTG
>NZ_JAJCLZ010000009.1 GCF_020559915.1 Ruminococcus sp. 210702-SL.1.03 | reverse complement strand
TACGGAGGTACAAAGCATGACAAAAGAAGAACTTGTAACACTCGGCGTATCAGAGAAGATCGCTGAAAAGGTGCTTGTTCAGCACACAGCGGAGCTGACCGCCCAACAGCAGAAGACTACTGACATTACCGCAGAGCTTACAGCTGCAAAATAAGCTCTTTATATAAAGGTATATTTGAGCCGTTTTGTGGAAAGTAAGTGAAAGTATGCTGAAAAGTACGGCGGACTTAAAAAACCTAAAGTAAATTTAATGTCAGCGTTTTATAATTGAATCGTAAAAGAAAAAAGGGAGCTGATCCACATGGCACAAGAGATATTTAAAAGAACTGAAAAAAAATACCTGCTCAGCGCGCAGCAGTACCGCGCTTTCTTAGCGGCGCTGGAGCCTTTTGTAAAGCACGATCGCTATTTTGAGAGCGACATCATGAGCCTTTATTACGATACGCCCGATTACCGGCTGATACGCGCCTCGATAGAAAAGCCCGTTTTTAAAGAGAAGATACGCCTGCGTTCATACGGTGTGCCGCGCTCCGCGGACGATGTTTTTCTCGAGATAAAGCGAAAGTACAAGGGCGTTGTTTACAAGCGGCGCAGCGTAATGCCCCTTTCGCGGGCGGCGGGCTTTCCCGAAACGGCGCAGGACACGCAGATAGAAAAAGAGCTTGCGCGGTGCTTTGATTTTTACGAGGGGCTCGCGCCGCGAATGCTCATCACCTACAAGCGCCACGCCTACACCGCGCTTTCAGACCCCGAGCTGCGGATAACTTTCGATAGCGAGCTGCTTTTCCGCGACTACGATCTGCGGCTGGAGAAGGGCATTTACGGACGAAAGCTGCTGCCGCACGGCGGGCGGATAATGGAGATAAAAATAGCGGGGGCTATGCCGCTCTGGCTGGCGGGGCTGCTCGACGAGCTGAAAATTTATCCCGCTTCGTACTCAAAATACGGCACAGCGTACCTCACGCTGCTTTCGGAAAAGGCGCTCGGGCTGAACAAGATAACGGCTTGACAGCTTGCACGATACACGCATAATTTAGATCTTTATACATGAAAGGAAAAAGAACATGACATATTTTACGGCTGATACCACGACTATAAAAGACCTCTTCACACTCTCGGCGGCAGACATTTCGCTTTCCTCGCTTCTGATATGCACCGCCTGCTCGCTGGTTATCGGCGCAGTGGTGGCGGCGGTTTTCTGCCGCAGACAGCGCACCTCTCGCGGATATGCGCTTACCCTCGCGCTGCTTCCCGCAATAGTGCAGATGGTGATAATGCTGGTAAACGGCAACATCGGCACGGGCGTTGCGGTAATGGGCGCATTCAGTCTGGTGCGTTTCCGCTCCGCGCCCGGCAGCGCGCGTGAGATCTGCGCGATATTCCTCACGATGGCGGCGGGTCTTGCCTGCGGCACACAGCATCTCGCGGCGGCGCTGATATTCACGGCAGTCATCTGCGCGGCGGCGCTCATCTACGACAAGCTCGGACTTGCGGGCGGAAACGACGAAAAACATCTGAAAATAACAATACCCGAGTCGCTCGATTACAGCGGGGCGTTTACGGATATTTTCGAAAAATATACAAATACGTACGAGCTTTGCAGCGTAAAGACCACCAACATGGGCAGCCTTTTCAAGCTGGATTACGCGATAGTGCTTAAAGCCCCCTCGCTGGAAAAAACTATGATAGACGAGCTTCGCACCCGCAACGCAAACCTAGAGATAGTCTGCGGCAGAGAGGAAGCGAAGTCGTGCGACCAGCTTTAAGCGATGAACGGAGGTAAACGCATGAAAATTCTCACAGCCGTGGCGCTTATAGTGCTGATACCGCCATTCGCGGCGGCGGCTTACGCTTTTATAGTAGCGGTAAATTTGGTTAAAATAGAACGAAAGCACAAAGAATGGGCAGAAAGGAGCTGAACGATATGAGCAATTTGAAAAATAATTACAGAAAATACATTGCAGCAGCGGCGGCGATTTGCCTTGCGATGAGCGCGGCAGGCTGCTCAAAATCGGACAGCAGCAGCGAAACTGACACAAAAACGGCCTCGGCGCAGATCTCTTCGGAAGCTTTTGAGATCTCGGCGGAGGATAAAGACATCGGATACGACGAAACCGAAGCGGTGAAGATAGCGCTCAGCGGCGAAAGCGCCGAGATAAAGAGCAGCGGCGCGGCTTGCGAAAACGGCGTGCTCTCGATAACCGAGGGCGGAACGTACATTTTATCGGGCAATCTAAGCGGTGAGATATACGTCAAGGCGAAGGGCAGCGAGGTCAAGCTGGTGCTGAACGGCGTTTCGGTCACGAATTCCGACTACGCGGCGCTGATGATCGACAAGGCGAGCAAGGTGACGCTGACGCTGGAGGACGGCACGGAAAACAGCTTTGCCGACGGCGCTGAATACACCCTCACGGACAGCAACGACAACACCGACGGCTGCATTTTCTCGCGCGCCGACCTCACCATCAACGGCAGCGGTTCGCTCAGCGTGACGGGCAGTTACAAGCACGGTATAGTCAGCAAGGACAACATCGTCATCGCGGGCGGAAACATCACGGTAAACGCCGCTTCGGGCGGGATTTACGGCAAGGACAGCGTGAAAATCAGCGGCGGCACTATCGACGTTACCGCCGGCTCGAACGGTATCCGCGCGACAAATGACGAGGACGCGGAAAAGGGCTTTGTTTCCGTGACGGGCGGCGACATAACCGTAAACGTAGCGGGCGACGCGCTGGAGGCTGAAACAGTAATGCAGATAGAGGACGGCACGCTGACTCTTACCAGCGGCGGCGGTGCCGCGAACGCCAGCATGAAATCAGACGGTCAGCCGAACGGCGACTGGGGAAGCTGGAGCAAGGACGATATAGGCACGCCCCCCGACATGAACGGCCAGCAGACGGGTACGCCGCCCGAAATGCCGTCGGGCAGCGGCGACAGCACTTTGACGGCTACGGCTTACACCGCAGTTTCGGCGGACGCCTCAAATACCTCCTCGACCGACGCATCGTCTGTCGAGAGCGAGTCCACATCGGCGAAGGGCATAAAGGCGGGCAGCGAGCTGAACATTCTGGGCGGCGTTATCAGCATCGACTCCTCCGACGATTCGCTGCACTCGAACGGCACAGTGAACATCTCGGCGGGCGACATTACGGCAAGTTCGGGCGACGACGGCACGCACGCAGACGGCGACCTCACAATCTCGGGCGGCAAGATCACAGTTTCAAAAAGCTACGAGGGTCTTGAGGGGCTGAACATCTATATTTCGGGCGGTGAGATAGACGTTACCGCGAGCGACGACGGGCTGAACGCCGCGGGCGGCAGCGATACCGGCTCGGACGAGCGCGCGGGAAGGGATATGTTTGCTGACAGCGTCGAGAACCATATGCTGGAAATCTCGGGTGGCACGCTAAAAGTCAACGCTTCGGGCGACGGGCTCGACTCTAACGGCAATTTTGTGATGAGCGGCGGAACAGTGATCGTAAGCGGCCCGACCAACGGAAGCAATGGCGCACTGGACATCGGCGATAGAAATTCCACCGCGCAGATAACGGGCGGCACGATAGTAGCGGCGGGCGCGGTCGGCATGGCGGTCGGCTTCTCTGACAACTCCACGCAGTACAACGTGCTGCACAGCTTCGCTTCAACTGCAGCGGCGGGCTCGGAATTTACTGTTACCGACGCGGACGGCGAGGTGCTCTTCACCTGCACGCTGGATAAGGAATGCCAGTCGTTAGTTTTCAGCTCAGCGGATCTTGCGTCGGGCACATACACCCTCACCCTCGGCGACCAGACTGAGGAAGTCGAGCTTTCCGACATCTGCACCTCAAACAGCACTTCGACCGGCATGGGCGGCAGATTCGGCGGCGGTAAAAGAGGTCAGGAGTCGCCGAACGAACAGGGCGGAATGAACGACCAAAACGGTCAGCCCCCTGCCAAGCCCGAAGATCAAAATAACCAGAACACTCCCAACAGCTAACACTTAGCAAGCTTATGCCATAATTATTCTCATAAAAAGGGGCGCTGCACAAGCCAAAACTTGCAGCGCCCCTTACTTTTGCGCAAAAAAACGGCAGCCCGAAAGCTGCCGTGATTTTTTTGAAGTATGCAGATCACATACCGGTAAGACCGGAACGCTCAACACCCTCGATAAAGTATCTCTGTAAGAAGATGTACATTATCAGCAGAGGTGCGATGGAGAGCAGACAGCCCGATTCGAGCCATACTATGATCTGTCTTACGCTTACCGTCTGACCCTGGAACAGCTGCTGCTGCAGGTTAGCGTCGAGGTTTTTCAGCATAAGAGCTACTGTGTTGTTCTCGGTGAAGAACGAGGACGATACGTAGTAATCGTTCCAGTACCAAACGATCGAGAACAGGAATACCGTCAGGAACGAAGTCTTAGCGTTGGGGACCATGATCTTGATGTAGGTCTCGAAAGGTCCGCAGCCGTCGAGGTACGCAGCGTCTTCCAGCTCCTTAGGCAGGCCGCGGAAGAACTGACGGAAGATGTAGATGAAAAGTCCGGCCTTTATACCGTTTGCAAACAGCGCAGGCAGGTACATCGTAAGTCCGCTGTTGATAAGCGAAAGCTGTTCGCCGCCGCTGTAAAGCGGGATGATGCCGAAGAGCTTGAAGTACGCAAACTGCAGATACAGCGGAATGGTGGTGATCTGCGGAGGTACTATGATCATCAGAAGAACGATAGCGAAGAGCACGTTTCTTCCCTTGAACTTAAATCTTGCGAAACCATAACCGGTGATCGAGCAGGTCAGTACCTGAAGTACCGAAGAGATCACGTTGAGGTAAATGGTGTTGATGATCGTGTTGTCCTTAGCCGCGAAGCCGCTGAAAATGTCAAATTTCATTACGGTAGCGGTCTGCTTGATGTTATCGAGCGTGAAGGACTTAGGGATCCAAACTATTGAAGGATCGTTCATTTCTGCATTGGGTCTGAAAGCTGTTGAAACCATGAACAGCAGAGGATACATGATAACAAATCCAAGACCGAACAGGATAAGGAATCTGAAAATGGGCCATACAGCGCCTATGATGCGCTTGTTTCTATTGTAGCGTATCTGCTCAGGAGTAAAGTATTTTTCAAGGCCTTCCTCCTTCATACGCTTCATGCGCTCTTTAAGGTACTTTTTGCGCTCTTTCTCAAACTCTTTTTCTTCTTTTTTAGTTGCCAATGTGATCCCCCCTTTTTAATCTACTTCGTAGTAAACGAACTTGTTGATTATTGCCAGTACGATAGCCAGTATCACACCGATTATCGCGAAGTAAGCCCAAGCCATAGCAGCCGAGTAGCCGTGTTCCCACTGCTTCGACTGGTTAAGAACCAGAGTCATAACTTCGTTGGAAGGATCAACGAACGAATCTACTATCGTGTACACCAGGCTGGCGATAAGCATCGGGCTGATGTAAGGAACTGTGATCTTCCAGAAATATTCCCAAGCGGTAGCGCCCTCCATAGAAGCCGCTTCTTTAGCCGAGAAAGGAATTCCCTGAAGTGCCGAGAGGAACAGCAGGATCTGTATACCGCACTTCCATACCAGATTGAATATATCAGAGGTAAGGGCGCTGATAACTTCTGTAAGCTGGTCGCTTATGTTGTAAACACCGAGGAAGTTGAGCAGCTGGTCTACGAGGTCTGTTTCAAACATCGAGCTGAACTGCTCAGAACCGCCTGCGTAACCGCCTGTGGACATATTACCGTTGATTATGTCGATAACAGGACCGGTAGCGATGATTACAGGGAGGAAGAAGATAGCACGAGCGGCTGTTCTTCCTTTAAATTTCTGGTTCAGTATTACTGCGATGAACACCGAGAACACGAGGATAAGGGGCGTATTGAGCAGCGTATCCTTGAGCATTTTGGTGAGCGCGGGCAGGTAATACTGGTCTTTTCTGAATGCGTTGTAGTAGTTATCAAAACCGGGATTTGACATCTCCATACCGCCGGTGACTATCTTTGTCTGATGGAAAGAGTAGATCAGCGACTGGATAAGCGGAGCAATGAAGAAGTAGATGCTTCCCACGAACCAAAGGGCGATGAAGCCGTAGCCGTAAAGAGCTTTTCTTCTTTCATACGGGATCTTTAATCCCTTCTGTTTTGCAGGTATAGCTGCGGCGGAAGCGTAAGACTTTTCCTCTGCTTCGGTAGAAGCCTCTTCATCAGCTGCTACCTCCGTAGAAGCGTCCTCGGTAACAGCGGGGGCGTCGTCTTCCGATTCGTCAAGCACGAGCTTAACTTCGGGAACATCCTTTAGCTGCTCCAATTCTTCGTTTTCAGCGTTGGTCTTTTCTATATCGCTCATCAGCTTACTGCACCTCCTTCTCTACTGCACCCTCGGCAAGAAGGTCGGTGGTTTCGCCGTTTGCCTTTACTGTGCAGTTCTTGGTATCTACCTCGATGACTACGTCTGCCTGACCTTCCTTGCTGTAAGTGGTCTTGATGATGTCGCCCTCTACGGTGTAATCCGAGATGGTGTAGTCGCTTACTGCGGCGAGCACCTTCTTAGTTACCTTGTACTGGTTGGCAGCCATCTGTACCCAGCCCGAATAGTGCGAGTAGTACAGGTCGTCATCTCTGGTATCTATCAGCTCGTCGGCGTCCTGATAGATCATATCGTAATTTACGTTAGATCCGGCAGCCAGAGCGCGCATATAAGTGCGGTCGGTATCAGAGCTTGCGTTGATAGCCTTAGTCGAGTAAGGAACGTAGCCGTGGATGACCATCTGATAGAACGGTATGTCCATATCGGTGAGGTTGAATCCGCTGGAGTAAACGGGAACGTCGGTAACTGCGCTTACATAAGGCAGTACATACGAGTTCGCGCCTTCGGCTATTATCGACTGACCTGCGTTCACAGCGTCAGAGTAGCCTGTAACTATGGTGTTCATTGTGTTGTTTCTGCAAGAAGTGTTCTTCTTAGAGAAGTCGCTTACCAGCTTAGTAGACCAATCGCCGAAGCCCATAGAGTTTACGCTGTTTCCAGTGAAGCTGTCGATAGTTTCCTTAAAGATCTTGGTGTAAGTGTTAGGAGCTATAAGCGCGGGAGATACTCCCGAAACTGCCACGCCGAAAGCGGGGCTGTAGCTCGACTGTCTGGAGTAGGCGCTCGAAACTCTTATAGCTGTATTTGAAAGCTCAAAGTAGCCCCAGCTTCCCTTTTCCATAGTAAAGTTGTTTACCGAACCGTAAACGGTAAGGTTATCGCTGTTGAGGTTCTTGAAATCATCAGTGCTGCCCAGCTTGCCGAGCGCCTTAGCCTTGGTAGATACCATGTTCTTTACCGAAGCTTTTGTCCAGTCGTTATAGTTCATAACTATGGAGTCTGCGCCTGCGTCGTTGAGCTGACTTGCGATGTCTGAAGCCTGAGAGAAGGTAGTCAGCTTGGTCTTCATCGTGATAGGCAGACCGAGTATCGACTCTTCCTTGAGCACGCTGCCGTATGTATCTACATACAGGTCGGTGTCGTTAGCCTCAGTTTTCTGGGTAAGTCCCTTGCTGTTGATGAGGTAGTTTCTGTAGACCTCAGCTACGTCGGCGTAGTTGACGCCTTCGTCATTATCGAGCGGGTAATACTCAAGTCCGAAAGTGTCGGTCTTGATGCCGTATTTTTCAAATACGGTGATCTTGTTGGTATCAGTACCGCTCATGAAGAATTCATCGCTGCTTCTTGTTTCAAACTCGAAGTATGCGTTGTTGTAAGCCTGCTTGTTCTGACCGCTTATCTGAGCGTTAGCGTAAACGTTGGCGTCGCCCTCGGAAGCTATCGTTACCAGACCATTGTTGCCCTGTACGGTAGCCACCATAGGCAGATAAGCCTGCTCGGTAACACGCGGTGCGTTAAGCGGTACAGCGGTATAGTCGGTACCGTAAACGCGCTGCGAGTAGCTGGCGTAATTTGTTTTGCCGTTGTTATAGTTGATAACTGCGCCGCTTCCGTCAGGAACTATCATGTAGCCCTCTGTCGGCGAGCCGTCGGTATTGAGTCCCGAAACAGCGCCCATGTAAGGTGCGAGGATTATCTTGGTAAGAACCTTGCCCTCGTCGCTGGTGCTGTCTTTTTCAACTATCTCGTCGGTCTTTACATATGAGTGGAGGCAGTCGTCTTTCAGCTCGTAGTGTACCGTCAGCTTTACGCCGTAAGCAGTGTAATTGTAGGTAACTGCACAGCCATTAGCCTCAGCTTTAAATGAAACGCTTGCCTTGTAGGAGTAAGCGGGAGCGGGAAGCTCAGTTCTCTTCTCCTGACGAAGGTCGCCGATATTGATAGCCGCGCTGGACTTAGCCTGACCTATCTGACCGCTCTTCATCGTATCTCCGTCTTCAGAGATAGGCGTGGGGTCGGAATCAGCGTTTATAGGAGAAGTCCACCAGCACTTGCCGGTCTTTTTGACCTTTAAGCAAATTCTTTCGTTATCGGGGTCCATATAAAGCAGGAAGTTATCGTTCTCGGCGATCTGCTCTACGCTTTCAAGCGCGAGAGCTTCGTCGTCGGTAAGCAGCGGGGCTGCCTCTTCCTCGTCCTTTTTATCTGCATCATCACCATCATCAGCATCTTCCTCAGCGTCGTCAGCCGCAGCGTCGTCAGCGGTCGAATCATCTTCCGCAGCGCTGTCGGTATCAGCAGCCGAGTCGTCAGCAGCGGAGTCATCTGCCGCAGAGTCCTCAGCCGAAGAGGTGTCTGCTACTGAGCTTTCAGCTTCGGAAGTATCAGCCGCAGAGTCAGCAGCCGCCGAGCCGATAGGCATCATCATGGAAAGAACAAGAGCAAACGTCAATACTTTTTTGTAATTCTTATTTTGCATTTTAACACCACCCTTTCTTATCCACGAATTCTGTACGCGATCTCAGTGTAGATCGTATAAACGAATACATAAACCTGCTGGAAAAGCGAGAGGAGGAGTATTGCCAAGAAGAGTATCAGCAGCATAGCTACCAGCGTGAGCACGATGGAAACGAGAGTCTTAGGAATGGAGTACTGGTGTACAGCCTTCATTGCCGAGATCATCAGGATTATCGACCAGCCCATGCCGAGGTAGGTGAATGCGTGGAACCAAATAGCTTCCTCAGTGATGATGAAGTTAGAGATAAATACAGCGATGTAGCTGCAGATTATGTAAGGTACCAGCGCGTATGCCGAGTAGACGCAGATCTTCTTTAAAGTACCCTCGCCGTCGAGCAGGGTGCAAATGCACCAGTTGCCGATGACCCAAGTCGCGAAGTAAACTACCGACTGTACGATCAGCGGAACTACGTTGAATACTTTAACCGTGTTAGTGTTGAAAGCGAAGCCTACCATACGGTTGTTAGCTACCATTGCAATGAAGAGCATTACAACGAGTATCAGAGCAACTTTCAGCGAGCCCTGCTTTTTCCACCTGAGGTCTTCAAAACCTTCAAAGGGGTGGAAAACAACGTGTCTTACCCAGCCGAGTGTAGAAAATTCATACATTGTTATTCCGCCTCCTTCTTATTCTTGCGCTTGATGAGCTTTATGCCCTTTTTCTTGAGTATCTTCTTTACGATAAGCAGTACTACAAGAACTATTACTACAACAGCTACTGCTGTGAAGTTGTTTCTCAGCCACTCTTCTCTGTAGTACTCAAAAGCCTTATCGTAGTCGTCCTTATCGTTAGCGATCTCAAATCTGTCGAGTGCCGACTTGTATTCGCCGTTTTTCAGATCAGCCTTACCCAGACCAACGTGAGCGTAGGTGTAGCCGCCGTCGCGCTTGATAACTTCTTCCCAGTAGGGAGCAGCCTCAACGTACTGGCCTGCATCGAAGAACTCGAAAGCCTTGTGCAGATTCTTGCCGAAAACGGTCTTTTCAAATACTGTAATGTCGTTTCTTGTCTTAGAACCCTCGAGCACGATAACGTTTGTGCCGATGGTGTCTACTGCGTTCGGGTTAAGGAACGCGCCTCTCTGGTCTGCGGAGGAATTCTTAGTACCGAAGATGCAGATGAGGTTGCAGAGGCGGTCGTACTGGAATACGCGTCCGGTTTCAAAGTCGAGAACGTTTATTATTCCGTCGCCGTCGATAGCGATGTCGGTAAGCTTGGTGGAGTAGGTCTTGTTGGAAGCCATATCCCATACAGCGTCGGTGTGGTCACCGAAAGTGTACTCATCGCCTACCACGTTGTCCCATACGTTGTATCCCGCAGGGTTGATCTTCTTTACCGCGTCGGTATCGGTAGATACCTCGGTAACGGTGTAGATAAAGCCTTCGCCGTCCATATCGAAGTTTGCGTACTCAACAGGAACGTTACGGCTCATACCCTCGATCTGCTCGTTTGAAGCTATCTTTCTCCAAAGCTTCTGAGCGATGACCTTAGCGGTTACCTCTACTCGGTTCGCACCGTAGAAGCCTGTGAAAGAGCCGTCAGCCTTGAACTGTACCGAACCGGTGTTTACGGATTTAACTACCGCGTACACATTTTCGGCGTAGTCAACGAGGACCTTGGTGGGATTGAAAGTTTTGGAAGTATACAGCGCCTCTTCCGGCTTAGTATATTCCTGCTCGCATTTCAGCTCGGTAGCGCTTTCTACTGTAGCTCTTACTACGCGCGAGTTATCGTAGTCGGCTATATATATGGTATATTTGCCGGTAGTCGGGCTGGTAGTAACGTAAAGACCCTGCGGAGCTTTGAAAGTAGAGATAGCGCCGTCCTGAGTTTCTTCACATCTGTCAGCTTCCAGACCGGTAACTCCGTAATATCTGCCGATGATGTTGTAATTTTCGTCAAGTCTTAAAATACGGTTGTTGCCCGAATCGGCTATCCAGATCTCTTTATCGTCGTAAACGTAGAAATCCTTAGCCTCGCTGAGCGAAGCGGAAGCTTCCTCGCTGTAAAACAGCGGATCGGCGGGGTCTGAAAGTCGGCTGAGTCCCATATCAGCGCCCGTTACAGTTTTCTGAACGGTGTATGCGCTCTGCGAAGGGATAGCTTCGTCCCAGTTATCGTAGTTGTAAGATTCGTAAGGCTCGTCTGCAAAAGCCGTAACAGACATGCTAATCGCAGTGCACGCTGCCAGAGTGAGGCAAAGCAGCTTCCTTACGGAAGTTTTTATTCCATTCACTGTATTATCACCTGTTTCCTTTTCAGTAATCAAAGTTGTTTGTTATCATTGAATTTATGAAGCCGGAATAAATTATTCCTTCATACCGGAGTTCGCCATGGTTTCCATAACGTTGCCCTGTGCGATGAGGAATACTACCAGCGGAGGAATCAGGAGCAATACCGCTGAAGCGAAGGTTACGCCCTGTCTTGCAAGACCTGCAAGCGAGATCTGCTGAACGATGGTAGGCAGCGTCTTGTACTCTTCCGAGTAGATAACTGCACCGCCGTTTATGTTCCACGCCTGCTGGAATGCGAAGATGATGATGGTCATGATCGCAGGCTTTGAGTTAGGAACTACTATCTGCCAGCAGATCCTGAAAAGTCCCGCGCCGTCTACCTTCGCAGCCTCTATCAGCGAGTCAGGCAGAGTAGACATACTCTGGCGCATCAGATAGAGGTTCATTGCCGTAGCGATGTAAGGGAGAATGAGTACCCAGTAGGTATCGATCATGTGCAGCTTGGAGTATACCAGGAACTGCATGATCCATGTTGCCTGCGAGTTGAAAAGCAGAGCGACAACTATCAGCTTATTGAGAACCTTGTCGCCGGGGAACTTGCACTTAGAAAGTACAAACGCCGCCATACAGGTAACGAATACGTTGAATACGCATATAACCACTGTTGTGAATACTGAGTTGAATATGTATCTGGAAAGCGGCACGGTGTATTCCGCGGCTACCTTAAACATATCTGAGAAGTTCTTTCCCGTGGGGTTAAGTACATAAAGCTTAGGCGGGAAAACGAACAGCTCTTCTACGGGCTTCAGCGACTGTACTACTGAGTAGTAGATGGGGAATACCATGAATATTCCGAGAAGCACGAGGAAGATGAAGATGCAGACGTCACCGCCGACGGATCCGTTGATCTTCTTGTGCTTATCTTTAACTTTAAGCTGGTCGATCGACTTCTTCTTTTTTCTTCTGGCCATGTTTTATCTGCACCTCCTTTAATCAATGTATTTGCCGAGGAGCCAGTTTACGCCCTTGTTCGCAAGCAGCATGGCGAGGAACAGCACGAAGCATATCGCAGCGGCGTAGCCCATCTCGTAACGTACGCTACCGTAGTCGGTCGCGTGGTTCATAATAGTGTGTGCCGAGTAATCGGTAGAAGGCAGACCTACCAGCATCTGACCTACCGTACCTACGGTGAAGGAGCTGGCGATCTGGTTTACAGCGGCGAAGAGCAGCTGCGGACCCATCGAAGGGATGGTGATCTTGAAAAGTTCCTGCCATCTGTTCTTGATGCCTTCGATAGCGCCTGCCTCGTACATCGACTTATCGATGTTCTGGAAACCTGCGCGGATAGCAAGGAAGCCTGCGCCCATCGACATCCAAAGCTGTACTATGATGCACACGCCGAGAATGTAGGTGGTATCTGTGAGCCACTGTACCGGCTTGCTGACAAAGCCCATATCGAGCAGTACAGCGTTAAGGTAGCCGTACTGGTCGCCCGAGAGGATCAGCTGCCAGGTGATGTATACTGAGGAAGTCATGGAAGGTGCATAGAAAACGAAGGTGAAGAACGTTTTGAGGAACGGATTCATCTCATTTATCAGCCAAGCTACCAAGAAGCTCAGTATGTAAGCAAAAGGACCTGTGAATATCGCGAAGATAAGAGTGTTTCTTACTGCGATGAGGAATACGCTGTCGTTTAAGAAAAGCGTATAGAAGTTTGATAATCCTACCCACTTGGGGGACTGGATCATGTTGAAGTTAGTAAAGCCCATCGGGAGCGACATACAAACGGGTATGATCGTGAAGATCGTGAAGAGTATCATAAACGGAGCTAAAAGTCCGTAGCAGCCCTTGTTGACCTTCATCATATGCCATGTGTAAGCCCAATATCCCTGCGTCTTGACCGGAGCGTCAGGATTTACTTTTTTTGACATAAGATGCTCCCCTTTCTTAATTTATTTCATCCTCGTACATCTTGAGGTCGTTGTTCTTACGCTCAATTTCCTCGTTGATGTCCTTGTTGTACCAGAAGAGTGTATCTCTCGCGTTCTCATACTGGTTTGCAACTTCTCTGAACGCGTTGTTCAGGTTACGAGTTACGCCATAAGAAGCGGGGATAACGGGTATCTCTACCTGCGCCTTGAGCTGCTCAGTGAGCTTCTCGCACTGCTTGGTAGTCCATGAAAGCTGCTGAAGAGCATTCAGGTTAGCGGTGTCATAACGACCCATAGTACCCAGTACAGACTCGATGTCGTTACCGTAAGCTACCTGAGTTTCGTCAGAGGTGAACCACTTTATAAATTCCCAAGCGCCTTCCTTATCGGGGCAGCTGGTAAAGATGATAGCGCCCGAACCGGTAGAGCAGGAAGCGATGCTTATCTTTCTTCCGTCCGCAAGAGTTACCGAGCCGTTCTCGTTCTCAGTACCGGGAACGTGCATGAAGTCCCAGCATCCCTTTATTTCAGGAGCAGCTACTGAGAGCTGGTTGAAGAAGGTGTAGTTCTGGATAAGAACAGGCATATCGCCCTGTCTGAAACGTGTGAAAGCGTCGTATGTCTGGCTGAAGCTGTATTTGGTGTAGAACTCTGTCCACTGGTCAAATGCGTTTACAGCCTCCTGAGTGTCGAAGTTTGTCTTAGTCTTTTCGTCGTTGTAGTAATTTACGCCCTGCTGGAGGAGCAGCATCGCGAAGGTGTTGCCTGCCTCAGTTACAGGTGAGATGGTGGTAACGCCGGAAGTACCGCCCATTACGGGAAGTATCAGACCTACCTCCATGTAGTTTCTCTGGAGTACGGGGAGAACGTTCATCAGGCCTTCCCAAGTTGTCAGATCCTTTTCGGGGTCTACGCCCATCTCCGCGAGAATATCGCTGCGGTAGAAGAGCATCGGGAAAGTCTGCGATACGGGAAGTCCGTATACGCCGCCGTTGTACTCGTAAAGAGTCATTGCGTTTTCAGAGAAGCGCGAGGTCATTTCTTCGTAATCGCTGAACTGCGTCAGGTCTTCAAGAACTCCACGCGAAGCGAGCTGTATCGGGAAGTCGCCGCCCATGAAGAGCGCGAGGTCAGGACCCTTGCCCGCGAATGTAGCTTCTACTATACCGCCCTGTACCAGCTTCATGTTTACCTTCGTATCAGCGGTAAGGTTATAATCGTTATTTACAAGGTTCGTAACAACGGTAGCGTTATCTCTGCCAAGAGAGATCCAGCAGGTCATTACGTCTTCTCCTTCTTCTATATCCGTCAGAGAATTGTAATCCTCAAAGAAGGAGCCGATAAATGCGTCAAAGCCGAATTTAAACGACTTGAAGAAGTTTGAATTGCAGTCTGTGAAGTCCTCGTCGGGCGAGCAGATCTCTATGAGGTCTATCTCGAGAGGCTGTTCACGGTAGGTGCTTACCCACGATGAAAGCGAGGTAACGTTGTCCTTGATCTGCGACATCATCTCAGGTATTCTGTCGGGCTTTTCGGTACACTCGTCGAGGGTAAGAGCCATCTTTTCGAGCGTTACAGCCTCAGAACCGCCCTGATTTGAAAGGCTCTCGATCTCGTTTTTCAGCGAGCGAAGGTCTTTAGCGTACTGCTTGAAGTCAGGTACGATCGAAGGGATCGTCTTGTCGATCATATAGTTGTTGTATTCATCAGGGTCAGGACCTGTGATCTGGCGTATTTTTCTGTAGTAGTTGTTGATGTCATAGGTTATGTCATCAAGCTTACCCATTATCTCGCCGATCTCGCCGGGCACTACCTCGAGGGTGAGGGTGTGCGGGCCGGCATTGAGCTTGTAGTAAACAGGCTCAGCGTTTTCGTCATCCGAAACGGAAGGAACGGTAACGCTCCAGTCAGAATCATAGTAGAACTTGATCTGATCGGACTGCTTGTTCTGTACCACGCCGTCGATGTAGAGGCGGCGGTTAGAGTACATACCTCTCATGGTGTCCTGCTTAGCGCGGATACCTATTTTGTAGTAGCCGTCTTTTTCTACTGTGAAGTTCCAGGTAGCAGACTGTGTAGCCTGCGACCAGCTTGCCTTACCTATGGTATTATATCTGGTTTTGGTGGGGCTGGAACCATTTACGCAAGAGGTTATGTAGGAGTGCATATCGCTGGTCGGGAAGAGAGTTCTGTCGCTCTTTTCGTCGGCAAGCTCGCCCTCCAGAGTTATCTTCTGACCCGAAGCGGCGCTGAGGTCGCCCGAGGAAGGAGCCTGATAGTCCGCAGGGGCTTCGTACTGATAAAGCTTGAAGTCCTTGATGGCGAACTGAGCCTTTTCGGAGGAGATGGTAACGGTGTTCTCGCCCTTTTCAAAGTAGAAGAGAAGCGGTGTGCCGTAAAGTCCGTCGATGTCTTTTATAGGCTGAGCGTCCTGCCATTTTGCGTATGCTACCTGACCGGGACGAATATCGTTTCCTCTGGTATCCATATCTATTCCCGTGTCGCCTGTGGCGTCGTTTACCCATACCTTAGGCAGGGTGATACGGGAGGCGGTAGGATACTGGCACTCGCCGTTGATGTCCATTTCAAACTGAACATCGCTGGTGTTGCTCGTGTCAGGAACGTAATAGCTCATCTTTACGCTGTAAGTTCCCGCCTGGGCTACGTCTACCTTAAACGAGAAATCGCCCTCCTGGTTTTCCCAGTTCAGAACCTTGTCTGCTCCGCCTACGCTCGCAAGAGAGATCTGCGCGTTGTCGCTCTTTCCGACAAAGTTGCTGCCTAGCATTTGTTCGCCAGTTACGGTGATCTCATCAGCAGAGCCTTTTTCGCCCGAGTACTTCGAGTAAAAATCGCGGTACGAATCTTCCACGCGCTTTCCTGCGCTCTCGGTACTTTCGTCCGAGCCGGTATCGACTGCCGCAGTTTCCGAAGTCTCGGCAGTAGCTACCGCGTCGCCGTCATCAGCAGGCGCAGAGTCCTCAGCGGACGAAGTATCGTCAGCCTCAGATCCGTCAGCAGCAGCGTCTGCGGCGGCCGAAGAGCTATCGGCAGCGGAAGAATCGTCGAGCGAGTCAGCGTAGCACGGCATAGCCGCCGAAACTAGCATCAGCGCAGCGATCGCAGATGAGATAACACGTCTGATCTTTGTGTTATTCACTATGAATCCACCTTTCCAGTAAATTTGCTGTACTCTATTCACTGCTTTCCAAAGAAAAGACGGATGATCCTCTTTGTAAAAAGCATTTGAATACATTTTTTATCCGATCGCCCGCCTATACATTATATATAGGGGCGCGATAAGCTTGAATCACACGTCGGACTTGAGCAGGTAAAGTTTTTTCTCTTCCCCGTCAAGCTCGACCTTTACTCTGTCGCCGCCGTGCAGACCCATCTGATCCATGTAGTCTTTAGGCAGCTGGAGCCTTCCCGCTCGGTCGAGCACTACCAGCTCTTCGTGAGTAAAGTCCTCGTCGTTTTCCGCCTCTGTTTTTACAACATCGACGGCTTCACTCTGTGCGTCCAGTTCGGCGAGATCTTCTTTGTAAGACCTGCGGCGAACTATTTCAGAGCTTGTTCTGCCGTCACGGATAGCGACTACTCTGTCGATATGTCTTGCGAGCTTCACATCGTGGGTAACTATCACGATAGTCAGTCCCTCGGTGCGGTTGAGCTCTTTGAATATATCTAAAATAACATTAGAAGTCTTAGTATCTACCGAACCCGTAGGCTCGTCTGCAAGAAGCAGCTTAGGGTTGTTCGCGAGGGCTATCGCTATCGCGACGCGCTGCTGCTCGCCGCCCGACATTTGGTCGAGCCTTGAGTTTTTGCGTTTCAGCAAGCCGACCTTATCAAGCAGCTCGAGCGCCCTTTCGCGGCGCTTTTTTCTGCCCTGCAAGAGCATCGGCAGCTCTACGTTCTGCACAGCGGTGAGGTAAGGCACTAGGTTTCTGGCGTTGTTTTGCCAAACGAAGCCTACCGTGCTGCGCTTGTAATCTACATAATCCTTATCGGTAAATTTCAGAAGATTTTTGCCGTCTACAAAAAGCTGGCCCGCACTCGGGCGGTCGAGTCCGCCGAGCATATTCAGCAGGGTGGATTTACCACTGCCGGAGTTGCCGACTATCGCCATCAGCTCGCCGCGCTTTACCAGCAGGTCTAAGCCCTGAAGCGCCACGACCTCTATCTCAGAAGTTTTGTAGATCTTCACCAGATTTTCGCATTTTATCATGTATTCATCATTTCGGTGTGCTATTATCTTATCGTCGGAAGAAATATCAGCGGCTGTCAATGATCTCACCGTCCTCCAGCGTATAGACCCTATCAGCAATATCCATCATGCTGGGGTCATGCGTAGTCATAATTATCGTCATGCCGCGCTGCGCGACAAGGTCTTTAAAAAGCTTTACGATGTGCAGCGCCGTAGCTGTATCAAGCTCGGCGGTAGGCTCGTCTGCGAAAACTATCATCGGCTCGTGGGCGATAGCCCTTGCAATCGCCGTGCGCTGCTGCTCGCCGCCCGACATTTCCGATGGGCGGTGGTGCATACGCTTATCCAGCCCAACGTCTGTCATAACTTCGGTAACGCGTGCCTTGCGCTTGGCGTAAGGGTATTTCGCAAGCCTTAGACCAAATTCGACATTTTCAAAAGCGGTAAGCCCGCCCATCAGCGCCACCGATTGAAAAACGAAAGCCATCTCGCAGCGGCGAATATCGTCGCGCTTTTTGTCTGAAAGTTTCGTAATATCGCGGCCGCCGAAATCCACAACGCCCTTAGTAGGTCTGTCGAGCGCGCCGAGAATATTTATCAGCGTAGTTTTACCGCTGCCCGAACGCCCTCTTAAAATAGTGAGCTTTCCTTTTTCTATCTCGATGTCAATATGTTTCAGCGCCGAAACCACGCTGCCGTCGCCTATCTTAAAATCACGGCATACATCGTGCGCGGAAAGAATTATCTCGCTCATTTTCGTACCTCTCGAAACTGCCGTATCATCTGGCGGAGGGGGATCCGCAGCGGCGCGTTTGTACAATTTGCATATAAAAACTGTTTAAAACCGCACATATAGTATTTTTGCACAGAATTATCCCCACATATTGATACTCAGCGAAATTTTTGAGGAAATTGCACAGTATCGCAATGTGTTTTTCGTAAGATATGTCCAAAAAGAACTAAATGGCTAATTATAATTATATCAATTTTCACAGCGTTTGTCAAGCTTTAGAAAACGTTTACGCCCACTCATTTAAGCCTCAGCGCCTATTTTGTTCATTATAAACAATTTACCAAGAGCCTTTTTGTGCAATGTGTTAGCTTAACGAAACGTTTTAAACAGCGAAAATTTTCTATCGGCAAATTGCACAAAAAAATATAAAATAACCTCTATAAAAGGTTTATTTTCTATATGAAAATTTTGTGATTACATAAGATTTTAACAGTGCCGATTTTCAAACGAGTACAATTTTTAACTCAGTTGACCAAAAACAGCCTTGTTTTATTTAATATAGCAAGGCTGTTTCTTTTTTTTGCATATTCCATTTCGGAATGACCCATGCCAAACAAGCATACATTGTCACATATCCGCCGACATGCTGCGACATTATCCGCGCGGCGGGGGTGGTATGATAATATCAATGGATAACGACACTGGAGGATTGATAAATATGGCTGTTACGCTTTTGCAGCGCGGCGGGGCAATAATAGCGCAGATAGAGGGCGACCTCGACCACCACAGCGCGGCGGGCATACGCGCCGACATCGACCACGCGGTGCGTGTGAGCGAGATAACGCGGCTGGTGCTCGACTTTTCGCGCGTTACGTTCATGGATAGTTCCGGCATCGGGCTGGTAATGGGCAGGTACAAGCTTATGACGGAGCGCGGCGGAAAATGCGTAGTAGCCGACCCGCCCGCATACATCAGCAGGGTGATGCGCATATCGGGCATAAACCGCCTTTGCGAGATAGTGCACATACAGCGCGAGAGCGCCGAAGCCGAAAGCCCGCAGGCTGAGCCGAGCGGCGAGGGAGGGGTGAAGATATGAGAGAATGTGTAAACGAAATGAAGATCAGCTTTTCCGCGCGCAGCGAGAACGAGGCTTTCGCGCGCGCCTCGTATCGTCATTCGTATCGCAGCTAGACCCCTACGTCAGCGAGCTGGCGGAGCTGAAAACGGCGGTATCCGAAGCGGTGACAAACGCCGTGGTGCACGGCTACCGCGGGGTGCGCGGCGGGGTGATATATATGCACATAAAGCTTTTCGCCGACCGCAGGGTATACATAAAAATACGCGACAAGGGCTGCGGCATAGAGGACATCGCCCTGGCGATGCAGCCGCTTTACACCACCGCCCCTGAAGAGGAGCGCGCGGGTCTGGGCTTCGCCGTTATGGAAAGCTTCACCGACAGACTCAGGGTAAAAAGCTCGCCCGGCAGGGGCACGGCTCTTGTCATGGAAAAGACCTTGCAGGAGAGAACTGAAAATGGAAGCTTTGAAAACAAAAGAGAAATTTCAGGCACGCGCCGAAGAAAATCTGGGGCTGGTACACCTATGTGCCAATCGGTTTCGGGGAAAGGGGATTGAGTACGACGACCTTTACGGCGCGGGGTGCATGGGGCTGGTAAAAGCCGCGCGCGCTTTCGACGAAACCCGAGGTGTGAAGTTTTCGACATACGCCGTGCCCGTTATACTGGGCGAGATAAAGCGGCTTTTCCGCGACGGCGGTGCGCTAAAGGTAAGCCGAAGCGTTCGCGAACTTTCGCTCAAACTGGGGCGTATGCGCGACTCTTTTTCAGCCGAGCACGGCCGCGAACCCACTGTCAGCGAACTTAGCGAACTGAGCGGACATTCGCCAGAGGACGTTACGGAAGCGCTGGCGGCAGGTCAGCCGCCGATGAGCCTGACCGTCGAAACTGAGGACGGCACGGGCGAATTGGAGATACCCACCCCCGCGCCGGAGAACGGGCTTATCCGCCGCATCGCGCTGGAAAAAGCTATCTCCTCGCTGGAAGAAAAAGACCGCAGGCTCATCACCATGCGATATTTTCAAGGCAAAACGCAGACCGAGATCGCGGCGGCGCTTGGCATGACGCAGGTACAGGTATCGCGCCGCGAAAAAAAGCTGCTGCTCGCCATGCGGGAGAAATATTTTTGACCGCAGTTCGGGATATTGCCGAGCTGTACAAAGCATATACGCGATAATTTTACCAGTATCAGACATCTATATACACTCCGATCATCAAAATATACCTTTATAATAAGGCGGCTTTTCAGCCATATATAATTATAGCACTTCGCTGCAAAAAAACAAGTGTCACGCCCTTGCAATTTGTCGGCAAGTATGATATAATTATTGTGTAAATATTTTTGACGGGAGTTGTGCAGATAATGACTTACAAGGAAGAATTTATCAAATTTATGGCAGACAGCGGCGTGCTGACGTTTGGCGATTTCACGCTTAAGAGCGGCAGAAAAGCGCCGTATTTCATCAACGCCGGCAACTACAAGACAGGCGCGCAGCTTGCGAAGCTGGGTGAATTTTACGCGCACTGCATCAACGAGAACAACATCGAAGCCGACGTATTTTTCGGCCCTGCATACAAGGGCATACCGCTTTCGGTATCGGCAGCTGTAGCGCTTTACAACGAGTACGGCAAGGACGTAGCCTACTGTTTCGACCGCAAGGAGGTCAAAGACCACGGCGAGGGCGGAATGTTTGTCGGCAGAAAGCTTGAGGACGGCGACAAGGTAGTCATCATCGAGGACGTTATGACATCTGGAAAGGCTCTGCGCGAGGTAATGCCGAAGCTTGAGGGCGCGGCTAAAGTGAACGTTACGGGCATGGTCATCACGGTAGACCGCATGGAAAAGGCACTCAACAGCGAGCTTTCGGCGGTTCAGGACGCGTACAAGACCTTTGGCGTAAAGGTTTACTCCATCGTGACCATCGACGACATCATCGAGGCCATCAGAAACGGCATTGTTGAGGGCAAGGAGTATCTTGACAAGATGCTGGAGTACAGAAAGACCTACGGGGTCGAGGGTTAAGCTGCTCTTTTGCAATTGAATTTTTATACAGCGTTCCTTTTTTGAAGGGGCGCTTTTACTTTGTTTGGAAATTCTTTTGTTCACTATGCCTAATTTTTCTCCTAACATTTCTACCCTAAATCATTGACTTTTTACCCTACCCATGTTATAATTAGTATGAGTATTTGTTTCTACTCGTATTTTTTCACTTAGAAAGGAAATTCCTGTGAGTTCAGATAAAAATAATTCTAACCCTGCCGTTGGCGGCGAGAAATTTAAGACCCGCATCGGCGGTCAGGCTGTTATCGAGGGCGTTATGATGCGCGGCGTCGGTAAGGCGGCTATGGCTTGCCGTCTGCCAAACGGCACCATCGACCTCGAAGAATGGGAGATAAACGGCGGCGGAAAGCTGCCCTGGTACCGCAAAACCCCCTTTATCCGCGGCATTTTCAGCTTCGTGATCTCTATGATCGACGGATACAAGTGCCTCTCGCGCTCCGCCGACAAGCAAATGGTAGATGGCGAAGAGGAAGAAATGACCAAATTTGAGCAGTGGCTCGACGACAAATTCGGCGATAAACTCATGCCCGTGCTTACGACCATCTCGATGATAGTCGGCGTGCTGTTGGCAATCGTGCTCTTCATGTACGTTCCCTCGCTGATACTCAAAGGGCTCAGCGCACTTTTCGGCGGTATGCCTACTGTTGTGAAAAACATCATCGAGGGTCTGCTAAAGATCGCGATATTCGTCGGCTACACGGCGCTCACCGCGAAAATGCCCGACATCGGCAGAACATACGAATACCACGGCGCCGAGCACAAGACAATCGCCTGCTACGAGCACGGCGAGGAGCTCACGCCCGAAAACGTCGCGAAACACTGCCGTTTCCACCCGCGCTGCGGCACCAGCTTTATATTCCTCGTACTCTTCATCAGCATTTTCATCAACACCGTTTTCCACGTTACATGGGACATTGTGCTGCTCAGAGTGCTCTGCAAGATCGCGCTGCTGCCGATAGTTACGGGCATAGCTTTTGAGCTGATAATGCTTGCGGGAAAATACGACAACATCGCTACAAAAATTATATCTGCGCCCGGTTTATGGATACAGCGCATAACCACCAGCGAGCCTAGCAGGGAGCAGATAGAGTGTGCCATTGCCGCGATGAAAGCGGTAATACCTGAAGATGGGGAGTCTGACAAATGGTAAATTATACATATAGAGATATTATACAGAGCCTTTCGGAAAAATTGACCGAGGCTGGCATTTCCAACGCTTATTGGGAAGCTCGCGAGCTTGCGGGCGCGGCGCTGGGCTTTAACTGCCGCGGCAAATTTGACGCGAAAACGCAGGCGGATACTGAGCAGATAAAGCTTTGCGCCAACTTACTTGCGCGCAGGCTGATGGGTGAACCTCTGCAATACATCATCGGCAAATGGGATTTTTGCGGCGAAAGCTTCAAAGTCGGCAGCGGCGTACTTATACCCCGCGCGGACACCGAAACGCTGATAGAGTGCGCCTGCTCGCTGCTGGGCGGCGAAAAAGAACTTACAGTTATCGACCTATGCTCGGGCAGCGGCTGTATCGGCATCACGCTCGAGAAAAAGCTGGACTGCAAAGAGGTATGGTGCGTTGAGAAGTCGGAAGCGGCTATGTATTTCCTCAAGGAGAACGCCACGCGGCTGAACAGCGCCTGCAAACCCCTGCTGGGCGACGTTACGGACGAGAGCCTGCCCGAAAAGCTGCCTCTCGCCGACCTTATTATCAGCAATCCGCCGTACATCAGCGCTGCGGACATGAAAAAGCTGCAAAAAGAGGTAACTTTTGAACCTGTGGAAGCGCTTTTCGGCGGCGAGGACGGCTGCGACTTTTACCGCGAGATAGTTCGCCTTTGGAAGAGCCGCCTAAAGCCCGAGGGCATAATGATGTTTGAGATCGGCGCGGGGCAAGAGGACGAGGTAATGCAGATAATGATACAGGCAGGTATGCACGACGTGCGCGCCCGCCGCGATATGGCTGGCATAAACCGCTGTGTTTACGGCAGAAACAGCGTGCAGAAAAACGAAGCGGTGAATCTCTACGACCAGCTCGACAAGGCTGAGAGAAATCTGCACTGATTTTAATTGTCCCGATTTTGATACAGCTAATGTGTTATAATCATAGCATAGAAAAGGGAAACGCATAGGCAATGGTTCTGAAAGGAATGGATAGTAATGGCAATAGATAAGAAGAAAAAAGAAAAACCGCAGGTAAAGCGGATCACCGACGCTGAGGAGAAGAAAAAGGCGTTGGAGACCGCCATCTCAGTAATAGAGCAAAAATACGGCAAGGGCGCTATCATGAAGCTCGGCTCAAACTCAACTATGGACATCGAAGCGATACCTACCGGCTCGATGACGCTCGACTTAGCGCTCGGCATCGGCGGAATACCGCGCGGACGTATAGTAGAGCTTTACGGCCCTGAATCTTCCGGTAAGACCACCGTTGCCCTGCACTGCATAGCTGAAACGCAGAAGATGGGAGGCGAGGTAGCCTTCATCGACGTAGAGCACGCCCTTGACCCCGTTTACGCCGCGAAACTGGGAGTTGACATCGACAATCTGCTCGTTTCTCAGCCTGACAGCGGCGAGCAGGCGCTCGAGATAGCGGAAGCGCTGGCGCGTTCGGGAGCTATCGACTGCATAGTTATCGACTCAGTTGCCGCTATGGTAACGAAAGCTGAGATAGACGGCGATATGGGCGACACACACGTCGGCCAACTCGCAAGACTTATGTCGCAAGCGATGAGAAAGCTGACAGCGGTACTCTCGAAGTCTAACTGCGCGGCTATCTTCATCAACCAGATACGCGAAAAGATAGGCGTGATATACGGCAACCCCGAAACTACCCCCGGCGGACGCGCGCTGAAATTCTACGCCTCGGTACGAATGGACGTCAGAAAAGGCGAAGCCATCAAGAACGGCAGCGAGATAATCGGCAACCGCACCCGCGTAAAGATAGTGAAAAACAAGGTCGCTCCGCCTTTCAAAGAGTGCGAATTTGACATAATGTACGGCGAGGGAATCTCGCGCACGGGCGAAGTTCTCGACCTCGCGGTAGACCTCGGCGTTGTGAAAAAGGGCGGCGCTTGGTTCAGCTACAATGATGAAAAGCTGGGTCAGGGCAGAGATAACGCCAAAATATTCCTCAAAGAGCACCCCGATACTATGAAAGAGATCGAGGAAAAGATAAAGGTGCGCCTCGCCGAAGAGGAGCAGAAGCAAGCAGAGAAAAAAGCGTCGAAGAAGAAGAGCAAGCTGGAGGAAAAGGCTGCCGCCGCGGCGGGAGTTGCTGAAAGCGCTGAGCCTGCCGAAAGCGAGATGCCCGATCTGGTGGTAAACGCCGACGAAGATTTTGAGGAATTTGCCCCCGTAGATATTTCAAATCTGGGAGAATAAGCGATGCCGAAGCTTGAACGCGTCGAAAAATACAAGGGTCGCACCATGCAGCTTACTTTTGAGGACGGCGAGTGCGATTTTCTGAACGCCGATATAGTTCAGCGGTACAGCCTGCGCGCGGGGGCGGATATTCCTGCGGCGGCTTGGGAAGAGATAAAGCACGCCGACACTTTTCGCCGTGCGCGCGAACGGGCGATGTATCTGCTCGACTACCGCGATTATTCGTATGCCGACATGGTGAAGAAGCTGATGAACAACTACGAGGAGGACATATGCTTCGAGGTCGCGGACGACCTTGCGGGGCGCGGGTTTATCGACGATGTGCGCTACGCCGAAACGCTGGCGCGGCAGAAGTTTGAGGTAAAGCTGCTGGGCGAATTTCGCGTGAAGCAGTTTTTGCGCGAGAAAGGCATACCCGCCGCCGTTATCGAGCAGGCGCTAGAGCCTTACCGCGATGACGCCGCCGAACGTGCGCGAGAGCTTGCCGAGCGGAGGTACATGAAGTATTTCGACCCCGACGACCGCGACTTGATGCAAAAGCTGAAAAACGCGCTTGCGCGGCAGGGCTACGGCTACGGCGAGATAAAAGAAGCCATCGCCGATATGATCGAGGACTACGAAAACGAAGAGCTCGACGAATTTGAAGACGAATAAAAATACCCGCTGCCTGCGGTGGATACAGGCGGCGGGTATTATTTTTGCAAAACAGATCTTTTATCTTACTTAGCTATTCCGATGAACTTGCCGAGGCGGTTATCAAGCACCAGCGCGAGCGCGATCTTGATAGCGTCGAAAGCGAGGAAGGGGAATACGCAAAGTTTCAGCGCGCCGATAACGGAAATATCCTGCGTGAAGACCTTGATGAACCAAACAGTTCCGAAAGCGTAGCAAACCAACAGACCCAGCACCATGCCGAGCGCTTTAACATAGATCTTGCCGCGCAGCTCGCCGAAAAGCTTTCTCACGCCTGCGTAAACCAGCGGGCAGAGCAGCATTCCGAGAATGTAGCCGCCGGTAGGGCCGGAAAGCACTGCGATACCGCTCTTGAAATTCGCGAATACAGGCACGCCAACTGCGCCGAGAAGTATCCAAACCGTAATAGCGGTGAAACTGCACTTAGTTCCCAGCAGCGCTACCGCCGCGAAAACTGCGAATGTCTGTAAGGTTATCGGCACGGTGAGGGGTATAGAGATCCAAGAACATACCGCTAGCAGCGCCGCGAACATAGCTGTGAAAGCCATTTCCTTAACTGTAAATACCTGCTTCTTTGAAGCCGTGTTTTCTGTTGCCATTTTACATACCTCATTTTTCGTGATTTTTTTCAACGTATCAATTATAACACGGCGCGCAGGCTTTGTCAACCTAAATCACATTTTTGGTTGACAAAGTTTACATTCGGTTCACAACAAAAAAAGCGCGGCGCGCCTGCTGATAAGTGCAAACGCCCCGCGCCGTAATATTCAGATATAAGCCGAACAGTTTATCAGTTGTTGATAAGCTTGTCCTCGTCGCTCCAGCTGTAAAGCTTTCTGATCTCCTCGCCGACCTTCTCGGAAGGATGCTCAGCGTGCAGCTTTCTCATAGCCTTGAAGTGTACCTGCGAACCTGCGCTGCTCATGTCAAGCAGGAATTCCTTAGCAAAAGTACCGTCCTGAATGTCGGAAAGAACCTTCTTCATAGCCTTCTTGGTTTCCTCGGTAACGATCTTAGGACCGGTTACATAGTCGCCGTACTCAGCAGTGTTGGAGATGGAGTATCTCATTCCTGCAAAACCGGACTGATAGATAAGGTCTACGATGAGCTTCATCTCGTGGATGCACTCGAAGTAAGCGTTTCTGGGGTCGTAACCTGCTTCGCAAAGGGTCTCGAAACCTGCCTGCATCAGCGCGCAAACACCACCGCAGAGAACTGCCTGCTCGCCGAAGAGGTCGGTCTCAGTTTCAGTTCTGAAAGTAGTTTCAAGAACGCCTGCTCTAGCGCCGCCGATACCTGCAGCATATGCAAGGCCGATGTCCTGAGCGTGGCCGGTAGCGTCCTGCTCAACAGCGATAAGGCAGGGAACACCCTTGCCAACTTCGTACTCGCTTCTTACAGTGTGTCCGGGACCCTTAGGAGCGATCATGATAACGTCAACGTTCTTAGGCGGAACGATGCAGCCGAAGTGGATATTAAAGCCGTGTGCAAAAGCAAGAGCCTTGCCCTCAGTGAGGTAAGGAGCGATCTCGCTCTTATAAAGAGCAGCCTGCTTTTCGTCGGGTATAAGGATCATGATAAGGTCTGCAGCCTTAGCAGCCTCTGCGGTAGTCATAACGGTAAGACCCTGAGCCTCAGCCTTCGCCCAGCTCTTAGAACCTTCATAAAGACCTACGATTACGTTTACGCCGCTGTCCTTGAGGTTGAGCGCGTGAGCGTGACCCTGAGAACCGTATCCGATAATAGCAACCGTCTTGCCCTTTAAATAGTTAAGGTCGCAGTCCTGCTGATAAAAAATCTTTGCTTCTGACATTTTTAATTCCTCCGTATCTAAAAAATTTAGAGAATTTTTATATGTAGCCCTTGTCAGGGACTATATAGCTTACTTTTTCGGCGCGATTATCTCTGCGCCCTTCTGGATTGCGATAGTGCCTGTACGCACCATCTCAACAACTCCGTAGGGGGCTATCAGCTCTTCAAATCTCTTGAGGTGCTCGTACTTATCGCAAACTTCCAGCGTCATGGTGTTTAGGGTAAGGTCTATTACCTTAGCGTTCGCTATCTCGCAGATAGTCATTATGTCCTGACGCTTGTCCGCGCCAGCGGCTATCTTTACAAGCAGCAGCTCGCGCGCCATGCACTCGCCCGCCTTAAAGGTCTTTACCTTTATTACCTCTACCAGCTTATTGAGCTGTTTTTCTATCTGCTCAACGGTGTATTCGTCGCCGTCGGCGATAATGGTTATGCGCGAAACGGCGTCGTCCTGAGTAGGGCCTACCGCTAAGCTTTCGATATTGAAACCGCGGCGGGAAAACAGACCGCTTATGCGCGAAAGCACGCCGCTGTGGTTTTCTACAAGTACGGATATAGTATGCTTCATACCCTTATACTCTCCTTTTGTAATTTTAAATTATACGCTTATTTCTTGTACGCGATATTAATTTTTCTGATTTCATTTCTTAATTGTGATTTTATTTCCAATCAAAGAATTAAACGTTTAAACGTTTTTTTACAGCGTCGGGAAGTCTTTATCAACGTCCACCTCTGCGAACATCAGTCCGCTGCCGTTTGCAAGCTGCTCCGCCGCCTGCTCCATGCTCTCGCGGTCGTGAACGTGCAGAGCCTTTATTCCGTAAGCCTTAGCCAGCGTTATGAGGTCGGGCGAGCCGTCGAGGAAAACCGCAGTCTGCCTGTCGTCGTAGCCGTTGGTCTGAAGCTCGCGCACCATGCCGAGGCGCGTGTTTTTCATAACTATGATCTTTATATCCACCCCGTGCTGTACAGCCGTAGCAAGCTCCATCATCTGCATTTGGAAAGAGCCGTCGCCGCAGACAGCCGCAACGCTTCTTTCGGGCGCGGCAAGCTTAGCGCCGATAGCCGCAGGTATAGAGTAGCCCATAGTTCCCATGCCGCCAGAGGTGATAAATCTGCCGCCGTCGCGGAATTTGTACTCGTTGCAAGTCCATATCTGATTTTGTCCGACATCGGCGCAGATTATAGCGTCGTCGGGCATTTTAGATGAGAGCAGATCGATAAATTCGCGCGGGTTGACCGTGCCTGCGGGCGCTTCGATGAAGCTTTCATCCGCACGCAGCGTGTCGAGATGGCTCAGCCACTCGGGGTGGCGTATCGGCTCGGCAAGTTCCAGAAGCTGACGCAAAACGAGCTTAGCGTCGCCGACCAGCGGGTAATCTACGCCGATGTTTTTGCCGATCTCGGCGGGGTCTATATCAATATGTATTATCTTAGTAGAACGCTCCAGCGCAAGGGGCGTTTTTACGGCTCTGTCGCCCACCCTAGCGCCTATGAGGAAGAGGGTGTCGCAGTCGTTTACCGCGCGGTTGGCGGTCTTTACGCCGTGAGTACCGAGCATACCGTAAAAGAGCGGGTCTTGCGAGGGGAAAGCGGAAATGCCCATCATAGTGCTTATCACGGGTATATCCATCGTGCGCGCAAGCTGGCGCACTTCCCTAACGGCGTCTGCCGCAAACACGCCGCCGCCGACGCATATCAGCGGCTTTTCAGCCTCTTTCAGCGCCGCGTAAACGCGCTTTACCTGCATGAAGTTGCCCTTTACGGTAGGCTTATAGCCGCGAATATCCACGCTTTCGGGGTACTCGAACTCTATAAGCTCTTTCTGAACGTCCATCGGTACGTCTATCAGCACGGGGCCGGGTCTGCCGGTGCCCGCGATGTAAAATGCTTCTTTAAAGATACGCGGTATGTCCTCGGCATTGCTTACCAGATAGCTGTGCTTTACGAAAGGCTCAGCAGAGCCGGTAATATCAGCCTCCTGAAAAGCGTCGCTGCCTATCTGGCTGCGCGCCACCTGACCCGTAATGCAGATTATCGGGATAGAGTCGGCGTAAGCAGTCGCAATAGCTGTAATAAGGTTAACCGCGCCCGGGCCGGAAGTCGCTATGCATACGGCAGGCTTTCCCGTCACTCGCGCATATCCGCTGGCTTCGTGGCCGCCGTTCGCTTCGTGACGAACGAGGATATGGCGTATATCGGTGTCAAGCAGTGCGTCGTAAAATGGGCATATCGCCGCGCCGGGATAACCGAAGACGACCTTTACATCCTCCGCAATTAAGCATTTTGTCATAGCCTGTGCAGCTGTAATTTTCAAAAAAATCGCCTCCGAATAATTATTCATCAAATCATTGTTCTACTAATTATATCACGATTCTAGGATTTTGTCAATAGCCGCCGTTTGACAAGCCGCATAAAACGTGATATAATTAAGGCATAAAAACATATAAAATTCACCATATTTTTGCGAGGGATATTTATGAAAAAACAAAAACTGATATGCGCCGCGGCGGCTTCGGCAATGCTGCTCGCTTCCGTTACGGCGTTCACGGGCTGCGGCTCTAAGGATAACAGCTCGGCGGAGGGCGCTTCTTCCGCGGCTGAGAACAGCTCGCAGGCGGCGGCACCGCTCGAAAAGACCGCCGCCGTGCACAAGCAGAACGGCAATGGATTCGACACCTACCAGTCTAACACATACGTTGCTACCGGCAACAACGGCATTGTGAAAAACGCCGAGTCGGTCACCTACCGCGCCTACTTCCCCGCCGAGCAATACGGCGAGCTGGATTACCGCTTTTATTTCTCGAACGCGGTGGATTCTACATACAACACCGGCGCGCCCGTGCACGTCGGCATGGAGGTCAGCGGCTACACCATCGAAAGCGCGCGCATAGCTGACGGCGGAACATCGCCCGATGATGAGATAACCAATTACACCGACGTTACTTTCGACGGCGAAGCGGGCAGAGAGGTCGCCGCGGGCGATGATTTTTGGAGCGACGCCGTGAAATTCGACCTGCCGCAAGACCACTACTTAGTATGGGAATGGACGCTGACGGGCAAAAAGATACCCGCTACCAATATGGCGAACCTTACAAGCGCCACTTCTTCGGTGGAAGGCGGCGATTTTGAGTACTGCGACACCTTACCGCTCCCGCAGCTCATCGGCGCAGACCGCGGGGCTAAGTACACCGTAGCAGCCATCGGCGACTCGATAACGCAGGGCTGCCAGACCGACTTCATGGCTTACGAATACTGGGCGGCGCAGATCTCGCAGAAGCTGGGCAGCGATTACGCTTTTTGGAACTGCGGTCTGGGCTGGGCGCGTTCAAGCGACGCAGCTGCCGACGGCAACTGGCTTGAGCGCACCAAAAACGCCGACATCGTGATAGTAGCTTTCGGCACTAATGACATAATCTCGGGCGAATACGGCGGCGACGGCGGAAATTCCGCGGCGGAAATAGAGGATTACATCAAGCAGGTCATCGCCCCGCTGAAAGCTGCTGGCAGCTCGGTCATCGTCTTTAACGCCCCGCCCGAAGACTACGGCGATGAGCAGGAAAGCGTGCGCACCGAGTACAATGCGGCGCTCGAACAGCTGTGCAGCGATGAGGGCGTTTACTTCTTCGACTTTGCCTCGCTGCTCTGCGACCCCGAAACGCCCGCTGCGGCGAAGTACGGCGGCCACCCGAACGGCGAAGCGGGCGGCATAGTTTCCGACGAATTTATAAAGCAGTTCTCTGCCGTGCTGGATAACTAAATTTTACCTTGCATAAACAAAACGCGTCTGACGGAAAAATGTCAGGCGCGTTTTTATTTGCATATTATATGAAGTTATTCATCGTTCATGCTGGTTCTGAAAGGCGCTGCGGGTATGCCGTTTGCTCCGTAGAGAGTAACGTTTGTCCAGTTGAACCAGTCGAAACGGACGTATTTCGGGTCTTTCACCGTGTCGGCGTAAACGAATATCTTGTCGCCGCGTATCTCGGCGGAAGCACGGCGGAAAAGCTTGTCCGCGCCCGCTATCTCGAAAGTGCCGAGCTTGTCGCCCTTTACTTTAAAGCCGTTTTCAGCGTGGTCGAAGCTTAGCTCTACGCCGTTCTCGGTGTAAACCGCGCTCTTGTAGATAGGACCGAAAGCGTCAACGTCCATGCCGTAAGCCAGCTTTTCAGCCTGCAAGCAAAGTCTTTCGCCAACGGGCACTTTGTCTACGGGGTGGATATTGTTGAATTCGCCGCAGTCGCTTATTACCGCTATTCCCGTATTCTTCACGGTCTTGAAAGCGCGCATCTGCGCTTCGCGGATAAGGCACCAGTGCTTGTAATCGGGGTCTTTCTCGTACTTGAACATCGGAAGCTGTACCATTATGAAAGGCAGCTCGTCGTCCTCCCAGATAGTTCTCCAGAGGGTTATCATGTTGGTGAAAAGCTTGTAGTAGCTCTTAGGCTTGTGGTCGTCGCTCTCGCCCTGATAATAGAGGAAGCCTTTAAGGGTGTAAGGACACACGCGGGTGAGCATAGTTTCGTAAAGTCCGCCGGGGCGATACTCGTTCTTGCAGTTCATAGGGCCGGGGTACTTGTTTTCGCCGCAAAGCTCTATCACGCGCTCCCACGGGCAGTTCGGCTCTTTCGCGTAAACTTCGTTCGCGCGCTCGTTCCACTTAGTGTGGTACTCCATGTACTCGTCGTACTCTTTTATCTGAAGCTCGCGGGGCTTGCCGCGCACTGCCGATTCGTATTCCTCTATGTAAGATACAGTCTGCTTGCTGTCGGCGATGGTTTCTCTATCCATCCATGCCGAAGCGCTTGTGCCGCCCCAGTTGCAGCCTACCAGACCTACGGTGACGCCCAGCTCTTTAGCCAGCTTTCTCGCGAAGAAGAAGCCTACCGCGCTCCAGGCTGCGGAAGCCTGCTCGCCTGCCTCGCTCCAGCCCGAATTTTTCTCGGCGGCCGCCAGCTCTTCGTCATTCATGCGGCACTTAGGGGTGTAGTAAAAGCGCACGTTGCACTCGGGTGTAAGCTCTTTGAGTATCTCTTTTCCGCCCTTGCAGTTTTGCAGCTCAAGCTCCATATTCGACTGACCGCCGCAGAGCCATACTTCGCCTATCATGACATTGTAAAATCTGATAGACTCTTTTATCTCTTTGCCGTCTTTAACAGCGCTGCTGAAAACGTCCATTTCGTAAGGGCCGCCCGCGGTCATAGGGGGCAGCACTACCCTCCACTTACCATCGGCGGCTGCGGCGTGCGCCTTAGTGCCGTTTATCTCTACGGTAATGGTCGTGCCGTTGTCAGCCTCGCCCCATACGTTTACGTTCTTGCCGCGCTGGAGCACCATGTTGCTGCTGAATACGCTTGCTATTCTGAACATTGCCATCATATCCTTTCAAAGCAATAAATTATTCTCTGTTCTTTTTCCAGTCGAGGTACTCCTCGTAAGTGCCCATCTTGTCGATGCAGCCCTCGGGGGTTATCTCGATTATCCTGTTGGCTACCGTCTGCATTATCTCGTGGTCGTGAGTGGTGAAGATAACTACGCCCTTAAAGTCGGCGAGCGCGTTGTTCACCGCGGTTATCGACTCGAGGTCGAGGTGGTTGGTAGGCTGATCGAGCAGCAGTACGTTAGAGCCGAAAAGCATCATGCGCGAGAACATACATCTCACCTTTTCGCCGCCCGAGAGCACGTTTACCTTCTTGTAAATATCGTCGCCCGAGAAGAGCATTTTGCCGAGGAAGCCGCGCAGATATGTTTCGGTGTCCTCGTTGCCCGAATACTGCCTTATCCAATCTACTATCGAAAGGTCACAGTCGTTGAAATATTCCGAATTATCCTTCGGGAAATATGAACGCGAGGTGGATATGCCCCACTTCATGCTGCCCGAGTCAGGCTCGACCTCTTCGGCAAGTATCTTGAAAAGCATTGTTATAGCCTGCTCCGACTCACCTATTATCGCCACCTTATCAGTTCTGCCTAGGGTGAAAGTTATATTATTGAGCAGCGGTGTGCCGTCCTCAGCCGCTTTGCATATGCTGTCGAGCTTTAAAATGTCCTTACCCGGCTCGCGATCGGGGGTGAAGCCGATGTAGGGGTACTTGCGCGACGAGGCGGGCATTTCCTCTACCGTCAGCTTGTCCAGCAGCTTGCGGCGGCTGGTAGCCTGCTTCGACTTCGATTTGTTCGCCGAAAAGCGCGAGATGAAGTCTTGCAGCTCTTTTATCTTCTCCTCAGCCTTTTTGTTCTGCTGCTTTATAAGGCGCTGCATAAGCTGAGATGACTCGTACCAAAATTCGTAGTTGCCGACATACATCTTCACCTTGCCGTAATCGAAATCTACGATATGGGTGCAGACGTTATTGAGAAAGTGGCGGTCGTGCGAAACTACCAGCACCGTGCCGAAATACTCTGCCAAAAATTCCTCCAGCCAGCGGATAGCGTAAATATCGAGGTGGTTTGTAGGCTCGTCGAGAAGTATTATATCGGGGCTGCCGAAAAGCGCCTGCGCCAGCAGTACTTTTACCTTTTCGTTGCCCGAGAGGGCAGACATCTGCGAATAAAGTATATCCTCAGAAAGCCCCAGACCCTGTATCAGCTTTGAAGCCTCAGACTCAGCCTCCCAGCCGTTCAGCTCGGCAAATTCGCCCTCCAGCTCAGCCGCGCGCTCGCCGTCAGCGTCGGAAAAATCTTCCTTAGCGTAAAGCGCGTCCTTTTCCTGCATTATGTCGTAAAGGCGCTGGTTGCCCATTATAACGGTATCCAGCACGGTGTACTCGTCGTAGGCGAAGTGGTCTTGTTTCAGCACGCTCATGCGTGTTTTTTTCGGTATGATGACCTCGCCCTTAGTAGGCTCTAGGTCGCCGCAGAGTATGCGCAGAAATGTAGATTTGCCCGCGCCGTTCGCGCCGATGATCCCGTAGCAGTTTCCGCCCGTGAATTTCAGATCAGCGTCCTTAAAAAGGGTCTGCCCGCCGAATGACATGGTTAGATTGTTTACAGTTATCATTTATACTCTCCTTATTTTTTCGATCATTAAAATATACGTTTTTATTATACCACATACCTCGGTAAAAATCAAGGTTTTGCGGCATAAAAAAGCGGAGATCTTTCCCGCTTTCCGCGCGAAAAGACCTCCGCAGTATGTTCAGTTAAACAGTTAAAAACACAGGTATCAGTTTTCAAGTACCCACTTGCCGTCGATCTTGTAAACGTTCATCCAAGTGTTGTTGGTATCGTCGTCGTCTTTGCCCTTTATGGTGATCTTCAGCTTTACCTTGTAGCCCTTAGAAACGTCAACGCTCTCGTCGTAGTAGTCTTCATACCTGTCTTCTACGTCCTTAAGGTCAGACTTCTTGAGTTCTTTCTTCTTGAGTACCTTTACCTTGTACTTTACGTTGTCGCCGTACTCGTCCTCAGCGTAATCCTTAATATCGTTGAGCTGCTCCTCATAATACTCCTCTATGGAATCATAATCATCGTCATCAGAAACATAATGCTCATCTACATAATCATTGTAAGCATCGGCGAAAGTCTTGGCGTACAGAGAGCCGTCGCACTTGTTCATAGCCTTGAATCTTCTGTCGATGGGCTTCTGCCAGCCGGGGGTGATAGCGCAGCAGAGAATGATTATTACGAGAACGATAGCTACCGCGATGGCCGCCAGACCGATGATGGTGTTCTTGTTCTTTGTCTTGCCAACGTTCTTGATGTCGTTGATAGACATAGCGCCCTTTACGGAATCAAAAGAGACTCCGTCGAAGGTCTGCTTTACGTTCTGACCAGCGGCTGCGCCGAGGCCCTTTGCAGCGTCTGCGAAGTTCTTGGCAGCGCCGTTTACCTGCTGAGCGCCGGGGTGCGGCTGACCGCCTATCTGCTGTGCGCCCTGTGGCTGAGCTGCACTCTGCTTTGCGCCGCAGGTAGTGCAGAAATCAGCGTTATCCGCGAGCTGTGCTCCGCATGATACACAAAATTTTGACATATTATATTCTCCTCCTAATGAGCGTCTGCAAAAAATCCGCAGACTTCTGTCCATAAATGGCATTCAGCCATTACTAATATCATATAACAAAACGGGTGTTTTGTCAAGCGTTTTACTGAAATTTTTCAGTGCCGAAAGCCCTCAGAGCTTCATCTCGCCGTGCTCGCCTATATGCGGCAAAAACTTGGCGTATATCTCGGGGTGCTTTTTCTTCATATTGATTATCCTGCCGTTTTCGAGGAAGCAATGGCGGCTCTGCGCCTCGCAGCATACCTCGCCCGTTTCGGCATTTCGCATGGTGTAGCTAACAAGCATTTTCACGCCGCCGAATTCCTCTAGGCAGGCGTCTATCTCGGCGGTGTCGCCGAAGCGCATCATGTTTTCGTAGCGGCAGTTCACCTCGGTAACGGGGCTGATTATCCCCATCTCCTCCAGCGAAACGAAGGAAGCGCCTATCTTCTCGAGAAATTCCACTCTCGCCTCCTCCATCCAGCGGATGTAGTTTGAGTGGTGCACCACCTGCATTTTATCCGTTTCGTAATACTGCACCTTATGCTTGTATATCATTCTTTATTCCTTTCAAAAGGGGTAATTTTTTACGCCTTAGCCGCAGCGATAAATCTCTTGAGGTCGTTTGCGTTCAGGCACTTTTCAAGCGCAACTTCCATAGTGATCCTTCTGTCGCGCACAAGCTTTGCAAGCTCCTGATCGAGGGTCTGCATTCCGTACTGCTTACCGGTCTGCATAGCCGAGCCGATGAGGTGTACCTTGTCGTCGCGGATCATAGCCTTTATAGAGTCGGTAGCGGCGAGTATCTCGCAGCAGGCTACACGGCTGGTGCCGTCCATAGTGCGGCAGAGGGTCTGGGTGCATATTCCTACCAGTACCGAAGCGAGCTGAGTTCTTATCTGATGCTGCTGGTGCGCAGGGAATACGTCGATGATACGGTCGATGGTAGAAGCCGCGTCGGTGGTATGCAAGGTACTCATAACAAGGTGGCCCGTTTCAGCGGCAGTTACGGCAGCTTCGATAGTTTCGAAGTCACGCATTTCTCCGACGAGTATGATGTCCGGGTCTTCACGAAGGGCAGCTCTCAGCGCCATAGAGAAGCTGGGAACGTCGGGGCCGATCTCACGCTGGTTTACCATACATCTCTTGTGCGCGTGCATATACTCGATAGGGTCTTCTACGGTGATTATGTGCGCCGACTTATGCAGATTTACATGGTCGATCATAGCGGCAAGGGTGGTAGATTTACCGGAACCGGTAGGGCCGGTAACGAGCACGAGTCCGCGGGGACGCATTGCAAATTCAGCAAGTACGGGCGGCAGATCGAGGTCGGTAAGGGTAGGTATATCGTTTCTCAGCAGACGGATAGCGATAGCTGTGTTTCCTCTCTGGCGATATACGTTTACACGGTGACGGAAGCCGCGGGTGGAAACGTATGTAAAGTCAGTGTCGATATGATCTTTTATCGACTGGCGCTGCTTTTCGTTACACATATTGTCGCAGATGCCGCGTATATCTATCTCGGTCATATCGGGGTAGGAAGAAAGCTTTCTGAGGTTGCCGCCCTGACGTACTATCGGGGGGATACCTACGGTAAAGTGCAAGTCAGAGCAGCCGAGGGCTCTGGATTCGTCAAGAATTTTGTTGATGTCAATAGCCATTTTTTAAATACCTCCACTATAATAGATCAAACCGCATAAGTTACGCGGATAAGCTCATCCATTGATGTTTTTCCCTGCTGTACCAGCAGCGATACGTTGTCGCGCAGCAGTTTGCAGCCCTGCTGGCTCGCCAGTTCCTGAATCTCGTCCGCCTTAGCGCCGCGGGTTATAAGCTGCGCCATCTCGGGGGTCGAGAGCAGTATTTCGTGTATAGCTGTTCTGCCGCGGTAGCCTGTGTTATTGCAGTGCGGGCAGCCCACCGGCTCGTAGACCTCTATCGGGCCATCTATGCCCATGAGTTCGTCCTCGTCGGGGCGGCTCATACGCTTTTTCTTGCAGTCGGGGCAGAGCACCTTGGTAAGACGCTGGGCTACTATACCGATAAGGGAAGTAGCCACCATGTATGCCTGTACGCCCATATCTACCAGACGGGTAACGGTGGAAGCCGCGTCGTTGGTATGTATAGTCGAAAGCACAAGGTGTCCCGTGATAGCGGCTCTTATAGCTATCTCGGCAGTTTCAGCGTCACGCATTTCTCCGACCATTATAATATCAGGGTCCTGACGGAGTATAGAGCGGAGGGCAGCGTCGAAGGTCATGCCCGCCTTTTCGTTTATCTGGCACTGATTTATGCCCTCTACCTTCTTTTCGACAGGATCTTCTACGGTGATAACGTTGAGATTAGGCTTAGCTATCTCGCCGAGCGCCGCATAAAGGGTGGTAGATTTACCGGAACCGGTAGGGCCGGTAACCAGTACAACGCCCTGCGGTACTTTAAGGCAGGCAGCGAAACGCTGGTAATTGTACTCGGTCATACCGAGGTCGGTTATCTTTCTTACCGACATATCGCCGGTAGCGAGAATACGGATAACGACCTTTTCGCCGTATACCATCGGCAGGTTAGATACACGAAGGTCGAGGTTTGTGCCGTCTACCACCTGCGACATACGTCCGTCCTGCGGTATACGCTTTTCGGCGATGTTCATGCCCGAAAGTATCTTGAAACGTGTAACGAGGGCAACGTGGAGCGCCGACGAAAGGGTCATAAGCTCGATAAGGTCGCCGTTTACACGGATACGGATCTTGGTAAAATCTCTGAAAGGCTCTATATGTATATCCGTCGCTTCCTTACGGAAGGAGTCGGCGACTATGGTAGAAGCCAGCTTTACGATAGGCGCGTTATCTATACGGTCGTTTGAAGCTTCGTTTGCGAGGTCTTCAAGGCTCTTTTCTTCTTCCTTCTGCTTAGTAGCCTCTTCAACTATCGAGTCGGTCTGACCCGCGGAGTACATTTTACCTATCGCGCGGTTTACAGCACCCTTGGTAGCCATAGAGAAGTTTATAGAGCAGCCTGTAACTACGCGCAGATCCTCCATAGCGTAGAAGTTTGAAGGCTCGGAAGTAGCCACGGTAAGTCTTCTGCCGACCTTATTGAGCGCGATACAGTTATACTTTCTCGCAGTATCCTCAGGTATCCTCTTTACTACGTCGGGAATAAGGACAGCCTTATCGAGGTCTACAAAGGGGATATTGAGTCGCTCAGCGAGCACCTCAGAGAACTGGTTTTCGGTAACGAGCTTCATCTCGAGGATAACATCGCCGAACATCTTACCCTTGCTTTCTTTTTGCTTGGCAAGAACCTGCTGAAGCTGTTCCTCGGTGATAAGACCCTTTTCAATGAGGTGTTGTCCGATAGGAATGTTTTTCATAAATTCTTCTCCTTATCTTCGCGTCGGGATACGCTTTTCGGGCGGTACGCTGCTGCCCTTTTGCCCATCGGCATGACGCGAAAACGCCGTGAACAAAAAAATATATTTTGCTATTGAAATTGTCATAGTTTTGTGTTAAAATAGATTATGTTAAATTATTTTATTTGGGAGGTATAAAAAATGACAGGCGATATGCAATATGACATTTTCATAATCGTCATGTACATCTTTACATTCCTTTTCGGCGCGGCGGTAGGCAGCTTTTTAAATGTATGTATCTACCGTTTGCCAAAGGAAGAGTCGCTGATAAAGCGAAATTCGCACTGCATGACCTGCGGCGCGTACATCAAGCACCGCGACCTGATACCGATAATAAGCTGGTGCCTGCTGAAAGGCAGATGCCGCGCCTGCGGAGCGAAGATCTCGCCGCGCTACACGGTAGTAGAGTCGCTGAACGCAGTCGGCTGGCTGCTTATAAGCCTGCGCTTCGACATTGCGAACAACCCATTCTGGTGCATACTGAACTGTCTGCTTTTCTCGGCGCTCATCGTAATATTCTTTATGGACTGGGACACGCAGCTTATCTCAACAGGCGTGTGCATATTCATCGGCGTGCTTGCCGTACCTGAGTTCATATGGTTCAGAAATTTCACCAACATGGGCATCAAAGACCATCTGCTCGGCGCTCTGATAACCGCCCTGCCGCTGTTTCTGATCTGGCTGATCTCAAAAGGCAAGGCTATGGGCCTCGGCGACGTATATCTAATGCTGGCGGCGGGGCTTTACCTCGGCGTATCGCGCGGGGTAGCGGCGCTTGCCATCGGAATAATCATCGGTGCGATAGCGGGCAGCATACTGAAAAAGACAGGCGGCAGCTCAAAATTCGCGTTTGGCCCATGGCTCGCGATCGGCATACTTATCTCAGCGCTGTACGGCTGGGACATTGTAAATCTCTACATGAACGCTACGGGCTTAGGCGAGCTCATCTACGGCGAGGGCTACATCAGCAAACTGCCGTACAACGTATAAGCCGCGCTTTTAAAAAGCCGAAGCGCATACAAAATTCAAATTTAAAATTCGCTCAAAAAATCCTCCGAACATCAAAACCGTTCGGGGGATTTTTTCAGCACCGAGCTGTTTAGGAAGCTCGGTGGAGAAAGGGTGTTTAATTATTACCACTTGGTCGCTGTGACGCTTACTAATGTAGGTGTTTGACCTTCAAGAGCAGGATTTTCCCAGCCCTTTACCTGTATTGAAATGGTAGCTATTCCGCCATTTCTTCCAACGGTAATGAGCGAACCATCTTTAGAAGTAAACTTTATTCTGTTGGGATTCTGAGAATCATACGTCTGAGTAACATTCCACGGCACATTATTTATAGGACAGTTGTCAGGGAGGTCAATAACTACTTCCCAGTTCTGACAATCTACCAAACCAGTATTCTTTATTGTAAATGAGAAATTGTTGTTTGAAATTGCAGTCACTTCTGTTACCTCAAGCTGAGGTGAGGGAGCAGGTGGAATGTCATCAACACTACCATAGATTGCTCCATTAGTGATCCATATTTCGTTTGAATCACCTAATGAGTTTGCCTCGTAAGAAGCAATATAGGTAACATTATTGCTTTCTGACAGCGTGTACAGATCTATCTTGGTATTTTCAAGAACATAATTTACAACAATATCCTTAGAACCATTGTTGTTGTAATAATCGTAGTTTTCCCAATCGTTGTTATAATGCCTGCCTTCGATAAGGATACCGTCTTTTATCACATCACTGTCTTTAATACGGATACCGTTTGAGATCGAACTAATTCCAGCCACATAATGAATGGTAAGGGTCTTGTTTATAGCAGCTGGCGGAACGTATTCCGCGTTGTGCGACTCCCAGTCATATATCCAGAACTCCTGATCGGGGGTGTTCTTCGCAGAAGTGTAATCTACGCTGAGAACTTCTCTGTTCTGATTGTCTGCCTTGATCTTAAAGGTCGAGCCTTCTTCGAGATATATGGTCTTGGTAAGTATGCCCGTGTTCGGTGCAGATACCTGACCATTAGTGTCAGCAGATCCATCATCGTTGAAAATAGTGATCTTCGAGCTGTCGCTCTTGTTATACCAGTAGAAATTCTTGCCGGAATCGTTGCCGCTCATGAAATGAACGATTATAGAAGCGTTGTTGATCGAAAGATCAATATCCTTCTTGCCCATCTTATCGTAGGTAGCGTTTCCGATGCCTGCGCTAGCGGGGATACCGCCGTTAGAAGCGTTGCCCGTGAGCTTTGCTTCCTTAGGCTCTTCGTAGAATATCCAGATGTTTTTCTTGCTCGCGTCGTAGCCCGAGGTCGAAAGACCGCCTATAACGGTGGTGTTGAGCTGGTCGCGGTTCTGCATATTTACGAGCTGGAATGTTTCGGAATAATTGTAAGGCTTATCTTCGTTTATAACAAAGTTGCTGTAAGTAGCCTTCATCGGGTGTACCAGCGCGCCGAAAGTTATGCTCTCGGACTTCGCTTCGGTGTTTACACCCTCTATCGAGAACTGATAGTCGTTCTCCGCCAGCAGCGAGCTGGATACGCAGTAGGTAGCGTTGCTGAGCGGATTTCCTGTAAGTCCGCTCTTGGCATATCCTCTTGCGCCCTTCTTGCTTACGGGTCTTGTGTCGTTTGAAAGAAGAATGAAATTCTTCATGTTGCCGTGCGAGGGCATTACGCTTGCGTCATCGTTGCTTACTATCATAACGTCTGTCGCGTATCTCAGCTTGCCGTTTACATAGTCAAAAAGCGTGATGGCGTTGTTTTCTTCGTCCGCCTTGTTATCAATATCTACCGCAAGGTTGCTGGTAGGTCTGAGAATCATTACTATCGCTGTGGTGATTATTCCCATCAGCAGCAGTACGACCAGAAGTTCAATCAGCGTAAAACCTTTTTTCAATTTTTTTGACATCTGATTACCTCCTTGATCCATCATGTTGGCGAACCGTATGTTAAGTTGTAAGTGCCGGCTGCCGTACAGGTTATCGTGAGCTGACCATTTGTATTGAGAAAGCCGTTGTTAAGATCCTGCGTAAAGGTCGCACCGTTTGCTTTCAGCGTTACCGAAAGCGCCGAGCTTGCTTCGCTGCCCAGTGTAGGATTGTAGTAGCCGATTATAAATCTGTCCGGCATCAATTCCTCAGTAGCGGGAGCGCCGAGAGCGTCGGCGTCCTTAGCTGCCAGGGTGCGGAAGTAGTGCGGCGACGAATGTCTGTAACCGTTGTCGAACGAGCCTTCAAATATCGTGCCGGAATTTATCGTTATATCAACGTCTACGGTATTGCCCGTGTTGTTTATAACGTAGATCTTGAATTTGCCCTGAGTCTTGTCAGGAACCAGCTTCTGGCTGCCCAGAGGTGTGCTGGAGAATGACTTTATCTGGAAATTGAAATCATCGCCGTCGGTATTAGTCTTTATAGCCTTATACTCGGTAACGTTGTTTACGCTTGCAACTACATCGGTTGTTCCGGATCTTACATAGTTGATAGTCATAGCGTCGAGCGTAGCGCCGTCGTTGAGAACTACGCCTGCGGTGGACTTTTTCTCCATAGCGGTCTGCTGAACGTTCAGCTCGCCGTCGCGGCGCATATTTCTTGCGCTGTATTTCAGAGCCGCCGAGAAAGCCATGCACACTGAAAGGGTGGTAACTGAGAAGTAAGCCATTGCGATGACTACCTCTACCAACGTCATACCGGAGCGGTTTTTCTTAAATATCTTCATTTATTCCACCTCCGATTTAGTGCGAATAATCGTAGTACATGATCTCAATATCGGAAGAAGATCCGTGCTGCTTGTTGATCTCAGATACATAGTCGAGTATCGACTGCTTTGCTGCGGGGATGTTCTTTACAATGCCGACCTTATCGTCGTTCGGGCACTTGTAAGTTCCGCATTTTACCTGTCCGTAGAATCTTGTATGCGAACCCTGGAAAGTTACCAGCGACTTGGTAGCGTACATGATGCCCTGCATCTCAAGGTTGTCACCGAAGGTAACGGATACGCTGCTGGGCACGAGATAGAATATACGGTTGGTGTAGCCTTCTACCGTGGTAGATCCATCACCGTTCACGCCGAGTTCGCAGACGTTTGCGGGAAGCTTCTGACCGAACAGATTGTAGTATTCGTCAAACTTTATTCTGTTGTCAGTACCGCCAGTGATAGCGCTCGTATCGGTTCTGGTCGAGGTGTAGGGGTAGTAGAGAGCCGAGTCAGAGCAGAAATCAATATCCTGACCGTTTGAGTTGTAAACGATGCTCTTGCCGTTTCTGTAAGAATCATCGGTCTTGTTGAAGATGACTTTCTGAGAAGTGAAACTCTTGGAGCTGTTATCGTAGATCGAAATGGCGTCTACCGTTACCTGAGCGGAAGTAGCCGTACCGTTGAAATACAGGCAGTTGAGAACGTTGTTGTCCTGATCCGCGTCGGAGAAGTCGGGGATCGTGTTCTCTTCGTAGTACATGAAGTATACGAACACGCCGTCAGCAGCTTCTGAGCTGTCTATTCTGAAGAAAGGAGTAATGTTGCCCTTATCTATAGGCAGCGCGATAACGATGTCCTCGGTAGTGAGTTTTACAGAATATTTTTTTCTCTCACTTTCAACGTTCATGTTGCCGAAGTCGCTTCCTCTAAGGCGCAGGCTTCCGTTTATCTGAGTAATTCTCTTGCTGCCCGTCTGATATACATTTACGAGGTCAGCTACGGTAGCGCCGTCAGCGCGAACGAATTTCTTGGTATTTACGGTTCTTGTAAGAGCCTCTGCATACTTCTTAGCGATGTTCTTGGAAGCGTCTGCGAGGTCGGTATCGGTTCCGAAGTAAGCGCCGAACATATCGTTTGCGCTCGCCATACCGTACATGCTTTTCAGATTAGATCTCTTGGTGTTGTCAACGCCGCTTGCGGGGTCGTAGCCTGCGTTAGGATAAGCGTTTCTTCCGGTCTTGTCGATGGTAACGTCCTTGCTGCCGCAGCTTATCTGTCTGCTTGCAAGGTTTTCGCCGTCGTAGCCGGGCTGATTGCTGATCGACTGGAATGCGCCGTTGTTGATACCTACGGTAGAAACAACATTGCCGCCGTCGTCGATGAAGAGGATGTTCTTGTTGCAGTGCAGAGTGCCGCTTACCTGAAGCTTGCTGCCGCCGTCAGAACCAACGCGGATGTAAAGGTTTCCCTCTACGAAAAGGTCGCCGTTTACGGTAAAGGTCTGAGCGCCGTTGCAGATCACCATATCACCCGACTGGTAGGTGGCGTTGTTGCCGATGTAGCAGTAAACATTGCCGTTTACAGTGCCCGCGGCTGTCTGTCCGCCGACTGTGTTGTCGTAGCCGCCCATCATAGCGGAGTAGTCGGGGTTGGTAGAGCCTGCAAGGTTCTGGGGAAGAGTTCCCACATACAGACCGTGGGTATACATATCTATCGGCTTGCTGCTGTCGCCTATGGTAAGGGCGTTCGGCATACCCAGCCAGATCTTCTTGTCAGCCTTGATGTAACCATCTCTGTTTGAAAGATTGGAAGCGTCGTAGCCTGCGTCGTCGCTGTTCTTGCCGTTCACGTCGGTCTTGCCGATAGCGGTGCTGATAGTAGTCTGGTTGTAGAAGAACATATAACCCTCAGTGGTGATGGTCATAGCCTGCTTAAAGAAGTTTCCTGCCTTAGCAGCGTTACTCTTGTTAGGCTCGTAGTTGAGCGAACCGGACTTGTTGATTACGTCAGAGAAGCTTGTGCCCGAATTGAAGTACAGATTGTACTCGGAGTAGATGTGGCTTGTGAAAGCCGCGTTGTTACAGCCGAGGGTGATGTAATTCATATCGGCGGCGCCTGTTTTTTTCTCGAGGCAGATGTCGCCGTCGATAGGCGAAGCCACGCCGTCTGAGAAGTTTGCGCCCTCAGAAGCCTCAAGCGCGTTAGAAGGGATATTCGGGGTCTCCTTTACGCTGTCGAATACGACAGATGCGCTCTGGGTCTGAGTTGAGAATGTGCACTCGGAAATTACCTTAAAGCCGTTAGTTCCGTTTTTCTTAACGTGAAGGGTAACTGTTCCGTAGGTGCTGTTGAAGTCTGTGTCTGCGGGCATTTTAACGTCGATGGCTGTGCCGTCGCCGCTGGTCGCCAGTGCTTTAAGTGCGTCATAGTTGTTGTTGTAGCTTTGAATAAATTCCGTAAGCGCGGCCTCGGCAGTTATCTTGGCCTGCGTGCGCTGAACATTTCGGCTCGAAGCTTTGGTCGTCGCTTTTACAACGCCCAATGCAATGGTCGCAAGAGTGATGCAGATCATGGACATACATACTACTGCCAGAATGACCGAACCATCTTGATTTCTCTTGATCTTCTTTTCCATCTTCGATTCTTAACCACCTTTCCAAAGTATCAGTAAAATTTTTAATCAATATATAACACGTTATGGTAGACAGGTACTTTCCGATCCCTTCCTACCATTTGTGTGTATATTTATCATTCAGCCGTAGCGTTCACCTGCTGAGTCTCGGTGTTGTTTATCTCATCGGGGCTGGGTATATCTCTTACCATCATGAAGGTAAGGGAAATGCTGCCTGTGAAGGTCGAGCCGTCCTGATTGTCGCCTACGTCTGCGATAGAAAGCTCATTGATAACAAGGCTCTTCTGCGAGTAGGTTTCCAGATTGTTGAGGAAGTTCATCAGGTTCGACTTGTTGCACTCGAAGTCAAAGCTCATGTTGTAGGAGTTTACGTCGATAGTGCTTTCAGCAGTGCCCGTAGTAGTGGTCTCGTCGCCGCTGTTGCCGTCTACGATAGCGTCGATGGTGGTAGACTGCGAATTGGGCGCGTAGGTGAATCTATCGAGCGAAGTAGTTCCCAGCTCGCTGATGCTGAGGTTCAGGTTCTTGATCTGGCTGTCAGATGACTTGTTCTCGCCGCCGTCGAGCATCTTCTGTACAGTCTGTGCCGCCTCGTACTGGGGCATTACATCATAGAAAACGTCTGCGGTGTTCTTAGCCTTATCGAAAGCGTCCTGAGTTTCCTGAGGAAGGTTCTCGTCTTCCTTTATCTGAGTCTGAAGCTGCGAAAGCTCCATTTCCTTGCTGTCAAGCTCCTGGCTCGCGCTTCTCGCGCTTTCAATAGCAGGTTTGATAAAGAGCATAATGCCTGCGATCCATACGAGTACTACAAATACGCCTATAAGGAGCATCTTATCTCTCTGATTAAGTTTCATTATTCTGCAACCTCCCCTGATACTGCCTGAGTGTCGTCTTCTACTTCAATAGGCTTGAGATACATGGTTACCGAGGAGATAACTACGGGGCTGCCCGCTTCTCCTGTACCGGTATAACCGCTGTATGTAACGTCTGCGAAGTAGTCGTCGTCCTTTATCGACTGGATAAAGTCGTTCGCTGTCTGCTGTTCCTTCAGCTCAACTTCCGTAATGGTAACTGTTCCGTCATTCTTGGAGTAGCTGAAGCCTGTGTAGGAATTAGCCTTAGCGCCCTCGGAATCGCCGGAACCGATGTGGTTCTCGATCTCCTTAAAGATTCCTTCCTTTACTACGGGTATCGAGTAAAGGTTGTTCTTAGCCACATTTACCTGAGTCTGATAATCATTTACTGTGACGAGATAATCATGCAGCTTTTGGTTTTCTGCGATAACGGCGTTGCACTTATCTATCTCGCCGTTTGTCTTTTCGATGTCATCCCTTACGCTTCCTTCATGCAGGCTGACTACCAGCGTAACTGCGCCGATGAGCGCTGCCGAGATAACGCCGGCTACCAGAGCCGTCACCAGCGTGCCGCTGCTGCTCGAACCCGCCTTGCCGGTAGCGGTATCTACCTCGAGAAGGTTGATGCGCTCGGTCTGCTTGTTTCTCTTGTAAAGAGCGCCGATAGCGTTAGCGAAGATGGTGAACTCAAAATTTTCATAACCTGTGATCTGCGAAGGAACGCCGAGCACGGAAGCCTTAACGTCGAGCGAGTCGAGAGCGTCAACGAGCTTGATGTAGTCGTCGATCTTGCCGTAGAGCACTACGTTGTCGAGTCCCGGGCCGCCTCTTGCCTTGTTGAACTGTTCCATACGGAAGATGTTCTCGCTGATAGCCTCGGTCAGATACTCGTCTGTTTCGTAATCTTCTTCGGAAATAGGCTCGTATCTTGCGAAAGCCATCTGACCGTTCTCAAAGAGTATCAGTCCGAGGAAGTTATCGTCTATCTGGCAAACCAGCAGCGGCATTTTCTCGAGGTTCGACTTGTCAGCCAAAACTATTCTCGAAATGGAGTTACAGCTGATGTTTACCGAGCGCAGGCTTATCGACATGATGTTGAAGAGCTTGCGGAAGCCTTCTACTATCGAGGACGGGCAGGCGGTAGCCAGCACCTTTACCGAACCGGGGTTATCCTCGCCAGCTTCTCCTACAATAGTATATGAGATAGAGTACTCATCGGTAATACCCATTTCCTGCTGCATCTGGTTCTGTACCATGCTCAGGAATTCGTTACCCTTTGCCTTAGGAACTATAAGCTCCTTGAATACGATGTTGCTGGAAGAGAAAGTTACTACGGCTTCCTTATCCATCATTACCTCAGCCTTGAGGTTTGTGAGCAGCAGCTCGGAGAGTCCGGAAAGGTTTATTACCTCTCCGTTCATGATCATATCCTCCGGAACCGCAACGCTCAGTGATTTTTCGATTCTGATCTTGTTAGCGGAGTTATCGCCTTTTACGATGTTTATTTGTCTATCAGAAATATCAAAAGACAGCATTTATTCCTTCACCTCTTCTAAAGATTTTCTTTGTATTTGTAATAGCTGTGATTTTATCGACTTTATTACGAGTTCTCGAGTCCTCCGATACCACCATAGAGCAGCGGGAATATACCTGCGAGGCAAAGACCTATCGCAATACCCATGATGATTATCATGCACGGCTCAAGCAGTGCTACCAGACGCTTAACTGCTGCGTCGGATTCTTCTTCGTAGAAGTCTGCTGTTTTCTCAAGTATCTCATCGAGTGCGCCGGATTCTTCACCGACGTAGATCATCGAGCAGAACATTCCCTCAAAGATCTCGGTCTTTTGCAGCGATACAGATACGGGCGAGCCCTGTTTTACCTCGTCTATTACCTGTATGAACATTTTATCTACATAAGTGTTCTCCAGTACCGATGAAGCTCTTTCCAGGCACTCTACCATTGGGATACCGCTGGCGTAAAGAGATGAAAGAGTTCTCGAAAAACGACCTTCGTATATCTTGACCATAAGCGGACCGACAGCCGGCATCTTGAGCTTTATAAGGTCAAATTTCAGCTTTATGTCGGGCACCTTCAGTGCATATCTTATAGCGAGCACTATTATTACTATCGCGATTATAAGTATGTACCATTTGGTCTTTAAGAAGTCGCTGAATTTAAAGAGGGCACGCGAAAGCGCGGGCATTTCCTCTTCAGACATAAGACCTGCGAACGTAGGCATGATGAACGTAAACATACCTATTACCATTACTATGGTGAGTATGCCGAGTATGATAGGATACATCATAGCGCTCTTGATGATATTCTGGGTCTTGTTCTGATTTGCGTAGAAGTCGCTGAGGCGCTGTACTGTAATATCGAGGTTGCCGGCAGATTCGCCCGCGTCGATCATGCTTATCATGAAGTCCGGAAAGCTTCCGTTTCTTGCGATAAGCGCCTCGGTAAAGTTAGAGCCTTTATTAACGTCTTCATACAGTGCGAGCCACACGTTTTTAGCGCCTTTATTCTTTTCTTCCTTATACATTATATCGAGCGCTTTAACTATCGTAAGACCCGATGTAAGCATAGCGGCAAGCTGACGGCACGAAAACGCAAGATCTTTTGTTTTGAACTTGTATATGCTCGTTTTTGTTCCGCCGAGCGCTTCTGTGGTAGAAATCAGGAACAAGCCTTGTTCGTAGACTTTTTCCTGAACCTGCTGCTCGTCCTCGGCCTCCATAACGCCTTTCAGCGTTTTTCCGGTAGAGTCCTTCGCAACATAGCTGTAATTTTTCATATTAGTAGTTACACCTCCGCCTTTTAATACGGTGCGCATTTTCTGAAAATGACGAGCCTGCCTTAAAGATGTCCGCCATTTTCACGAAATGCACACGAAACGTATTTTATACTATTATATCATTTTTTTTAGATTTATTCAAGCACTATTAAAACTTTTTTCATTATCTTAATTAACAAAATCTGAACCGTTAATTTAGACATTTTGACCAAAACCCACAATTCTGCAAATATTGGTACAGATTTCCGCCTGTCAAGACTCGCTCTCGCGCGGCAAAAAGCTCACGGGGTGCTTCTTTTTGTAGCGGGTGTACGAGAGCATATACAGCGCGAACTGCACGCCGAGTATCAGCAGTATGCCGAGCGCCGCGGCGGCTTTAAGATCCATGCCAAAAGCGAGCACCAGCCAGCGGCAGGGAAAGTAAAAGAGGTAATATGCGAACTCCATGCCGCGGGTAATATCGTTTGGGTTATAGAAAATAACGGGCACGAAGTAAACTATCAGCATAACGATATGGGTAATGCTGACGAGTATTGCGTCCCAGTTTTCATAAGCGGCGTGCTTTTTGCCGTCGTCGTAAAAAACTCTGCCGAGCATTGCCGCCATAACTATCGCCGCCGTCACCGAGCCTGCCTGATCGGTAACGAGAAATTCCTTTAGCGTGAGCCAAGAAGCCGGCATCACGGAAGCCGCCGCCCAAAGCAGCAGTTTGCCAGCCGCCACACCCACCGCGCCGCAGCCGATCATGAGCAAAAGTCTGAAAAGCGTATATTTTACGCCGTCTGAATAATCCATAGTTATCCTCCATTTTCCGCAGGCAGTGCTAAGCACCCGCCTGTACGTCGTCTTATATATAATAGTATATCACACGCAAGGAGAAAAAACAAGTATCGTGCGGCGGATATGAAAATTTTCACAATGGGGCGCAAACAAACTGCCGTCCCCACGCACCATTCGCGCCAAGGACGGCAGTTTGTTATTTATTGTCTATTATCGGGCAATTTATTCCCGCTTCCACATAAAGATGTTCACCGCTATCGGCATGATGTATACCGCAAGCAGTACTATGCAGGCAAGCGCCGCCGCTGCCGCCGCGCCTACCTTGTCAGCCGTGCGGACAAGTTTTTCAGAGGGGTGCAGCTTTTTGCGAAGCAGCAGGTACACCGCCGTCGCCGCCACGCCGCATAGCGAAATCACCGCGCCCGCCGTGAAGCCCTGCGGCTTGAACGATATATCTACACTGCATTTGCCCGCGGGCAGGTCGAAAGCCATAAAGCCCGAAAGCGCCTTGCGGTACTCTACATTCTCGCCGTTGACCTTTACCGTGAAGCCCTCGTTGTACGGTACTGAGAGGAACACTGTCTGCGCGCTCTCGAAATCCGACTCACCGTAAAGACCGTTCTTCTTCTCCTGCAAGCCTATGCCCTGCGCCGTGCCGCAAGCTTCGTCCAGCTTGTCGAGGTCTACGCCAAAAACGCCTAGCGAAGCGCAGCTTACGTCTTTAAGGCACCTTATCTCGATGACCGCAGTTTCGTCCTCAAAAGTGCCGAGCTTCAGCACGCCGTTTTCTTTGGAATACGGGTAACTGCGGCAAACGTTCTGCCCGCCGACCTTTACCGAAAAGCTGTCGTATATCGGCTCGGAAAGGTCGTTCGAGAGCTTGTCGAAGCAGTCGAAGTAGAGCGTTTGTCTGCCCTCGACCTTTACGCGGTAGATGAGCGCTGCAGATTCCGAGCAGTGGTAATCGCCGTCTTTGACCTGCATGATGTCGCCCTCGTCGGGCTTATATTCGGTAACAGCGCCCTCGCCGCCGAATATTTGGCGGTAGATGTATTCCTGCGCCTGCGCGCGGGTAAGCCCTGCGGGTATCTCAGCCGATAGGTCGCCCGCGGCGGCAATGCCCAGCGGCAGGCGGTCGTTCAGCGGGTTGATATGGTAGCCGTTGAACGAATAAACAGTGTTGTCCTGCTTGTTATGGCTTATCTCATACCCTGCGCAAAGCAGAGCGTCGGTCATCTCAGTGCCGCCGCAAGTGCCTACCTCCATCCATACCGAAGTGTAGCCCATGCGCTTCATGGTGAACATATAGTCCTCTTCGGTGAGCGAGGTGTAGTGGCCTATCGAGTTGTAGCCCATAGCGCCTATCATGTTGTAATCAAAAAGCTTTCCGCTCGTTTTCATGCGGTAAAAATCGTCGTCTTCAACGCGGTCGGCTAAGGCGAACACCTGCCGCTGAATGTCGTTGGTCGACTCATTGCGCTCTGCGGTGGTAGTCATGTAAACGCGTATATAGCCCATCGACTCTATCGTGACCGCCGCGCAGGTGAAAACTATGAATATCCCGCGGAATATCCAGCCGTGGCGGTAGAGGGCGTATATCAGCGCAAAGCACGCCGCTCCGACTATGAAAAGCTTGCACATACTCTTGAATGAAGCATCGCTGCCGCCGAGCGAGCCGGTGTAGGTAGAGAGAATATCGAGGTCGGCACTGATAAATCCCGAAGAAAAGTACTCGAAAGCTACCACCGCCGCCGCGCAGAGCAGTCCGCCTATCGCGTATAGCTTCATGCTGCCGCGGTATTTGTGCTCCCTGCCAAGCATATCTGCCGCCACTATCATCGCCGCAAATATCGTCATAAAAGCGTAGCGCGCGGGGAACGACATATAGCTGCCCGTGTGCCACATCTTGTTTACAGGCTCGATAACTATCGGCGCAGCGAGAAGCACGAGCATTATCTGCCAAAGCCTGCCGTACATATCGGCGCGGCGGCTTGCGGCAAATCCTCCGAGAGCCATCAGCACAAGCAGCGAGCTGCACATAGCGACAGGGAACACGGTATCGTAATCGGTAACAAGGTCGCCGACGCGCAGATTTTCAATAAGCGAAGTGCGCCTGCCCGATGTTAGGTACTGCATGAAGCTGGGCAGCCAGACCACTGCCGAAAACATCGCCGCGCAGCCCGACGAAAGCAAAAATCTGCGGCACACTGCGCCGCCGTTCTCATTTTCAGCCCTCGCCGCGAGCAGAAGGTAAACGCCCGCCAGCAGCAGCAGGAAAACCACCACCATATAGCCGATGTAGTAGTTTACAGCCATCATCAGCGCCATCACGAGTATATACCATACCGGTGAGCCGCCGCGAAGCTTTTCCAGCGAGAGCAGCAGCAGCGGAAAAAGGTACATCATATCCAGCCAAATAACGTTTTGGTAGAAAAGCATGACGTAGCCGCTGACAGCGTAGAGAAAGCTGAGTATCACGATAGCGGGAGTATCGAGCTTTTTCATGAAGCTGCTGCGCACGAAGTAGATCGAGGAGGTAAAAGCGCTCGCCGCCATTTTCAGCACTATCAGTATATTCATGAAAACGAGCATATCGCTTTTCTGCACGAATTTTACGAGCAGGCTGAAAGGGCTTGCGAGGAAGAAAAAGAACACGCCCCAAAAATTCATGCCCGACGCGTTTTTAAAGCTTAAGAACATTCCCGATCTGCCATCGAGAATATCCTTGAACTGGCAGAGGAGCGGCACTACCTGCTGGTTCATATCGCACCAAGCGGCGGTACGGCTGCCAAAGGGGTAGAGCGAGAATTTTTTGAAGATTGCAAACACCGCGAGCGCAACGGCAAGCGGCGAGAGCACCATAGCAAGCCGGCGCTGCTGCCATATCGGCTTTTTCTCCGCCGAAGCGGTAATATAAGTTTTGTTTTTTCCCATTTTTCTTTTCACGATCCTTAATATGATTATCTCTTTTTATACATTTATAATAGTATGTATATTATATCACAGCGGCGGCTAAAAATCAATACTTTCGCGAATTTATTCACTTTAAGAACTTACGAAAACCGCTTAGCCCGCGAAAAAATTTTCGGCAGTTTCGCAGCCAGCCAAGATAGGCTTATGTGCCAATGTATACACGCCTTTCAGTCCAATGTGAAAAAATTTCATATGTTTGTACCAGTTTGGCAAAAAGCTCTTGACAACGGTGGGGGCTTGTGGTATAATATAGACAATACCGTTGGAATGTTATCCCTAGTCGGTATATCCACACAAATCTAATTTATGTAAAGGAAAGTGTATTATGACAGAGCTTGAACGCGTAGATCAGGCGGTCGAGTACTTCCGCCGCTACGATCAGAAAAGATCTGCTATAAAGCAGAACCGCGAAAATCAGGAATATCTCAAAACTTATATACACGACGAAGACCACGTTGTAAAAAACTTTCAGCTCACGACCAAACGCGCTAAAGCGTTGGGAATAAGCGCCGGCGCAGGCTTAGTGTTGTTTTTACTTGTTTTCTTCATCACAAAGAGCATTATTGCGGCTATCGTGCTCGGGGCTTTCGCGCTCATCGGAATTTCCGTATTCTCCGTTTGCCTGCAGCATTACCGCCTTACCGCGGCTAAGCAAAAGCAGGTAGAGATAAACGAAGGCATTACCGAGCAGATAGAGATACTCAAAGCCCGCGAGCCGCAGCTTATACAGGATAAAGAGAACTTCCGCGCAGGTATAGAAAAACGCGTGCCCTTCATATCGGTAGATGACAGAAAATACATCGGCGAGATACGCAAAATGATAGAGTCGGGCGACGCCGCCACTGCTGAGGACGCTGCCGCGATGCTGGAGCAGAAGCTGCTGATGGACCAGTTTACCAACATCATGGAGCAGAGCGAGGAAAAGGTATACACCGCAGAGGAAAATAAAGAGCGCTTCGGCGACCCCCTAGAGCTTATCAAGAAAAAGCGCAAGCCGCTTTTCCGCAGAAAGCCGAAAGTTCAGAACGCTTAAAGCGACACATCACAAAAAATCAAGGCGACCGCTTGTCACGGCCGCCTTTTTTATATGCAGAAATTTCGCGCTATTTTTTGTGCAATTTTAACAATGTTCAAATATTTAAACTCGTTTTCTGAAAGCCGAACCTATCGTCGAAAAAACAGCCGCAGCGGCAGCGAAACTCAGCGATATTGCGAGCTGTTTCGCTGACATTTTCGTAAGCGAGAACACCGCCGCAAGCTGCGGCACGGCCATGCAGAGCACCACGCACGCCGCCGATGAGAGCGCCGCCAGCACTACGAATTTTCCGCCGCGCAGACCCATCTGTAAAAGCGTTTTGTCCTCGCTGCGGCACTCGAAAACGTGTATAAGCTGCGAAAATACCAGTGTGAGCATCGCGCCCGTGCGCGCCGCCGCCAGACCGCTCGGCAGCAGCAGTGTGAAGCAGGCAAGGGTGCAAAGGGCTATCGCCACGCCGCGCGCGACTATCTTCGTCATCAAGCCGCCGCTGAAAAAGCTGTCCTCCTCGCGGCGGGGCGGCTTGCCCATAACGCCCTTTTCCGCAGGCTCTACCGAAAGCGCGGCGGCTGGCAGACCGTCTGTAACCAGATTTACCAGCAAAAGCTGCGCAGGCACTAGCGCCATCGGCAGACCCATAAGTATCGCGCCCAGCATGGTAAGCACCTCGCCGATGTTGCAGGCTATCAGATAGCGGACGAATTTACGGATATTGGCGTATATCGTGCGTCCCTCGCGTACAGCGCTGACGAGCGTAGCGAAATTATCGTCCAGCAGTATCATATCTGCCGCCTGCTTTGTTACATCTGTACCGCTTATCCCCATCGAAACGCCGATCGAGGCTTCCTTTACGGCGGGCGCGTCGTTCACACCATCGCCCGTCATAACGCAGACCATGCCTTTTTGCTTGCAGGCGCGCACTATCCTAAGCTTGTGGGCGGGGGTGACGCGCGCGTAAACGGCTATCTCGCCTATCTGCTCGGCAAGCTCAGCATCGGTCATTTCGTCAAGCTCGCTGCCGGTAACTACGCGCTTTCTGCCCGTGAGAATGCCAGCCTCTTTCGCGATGGCGCAGGCGGTGAGCTTGTGGTCGCCAGTAATCATCACGGTGGATATTCCCGCGCGGCGACATTCGCGAACGGCTTCGGCGGCCTGCGGACGCAGCGGGTCAGACATCGCCGCCAGTCCCAAGAACACCGACGTATCCCCCGCCGAGCCGCAGAACGCTATCACTCGAAGCCCCTGCGCGGCGTACTCCTCGTTTTTTCGCAGCAGCGCCGCCCGCGCGCTTTCCTCCAGCGGTACAGCGCCGCCGTCCTCGAAGCGGTGAGTGCACATCGCGATCATCTTTTCGGGCGCGCCCTTTGCGAACACCGCCTGCCTGCCCTCGCCGTCGCGGCAGGTCACGGACATATACTTGCTCTCGCTGTCGAAAGGCTTTTCGCCGATACGCTCCATCGGCAGCTTTTCGAGGTCGATACCCATATCTGTACAGAGCCGCAGCAGCGCGACCTCGGTCGGGTCGCCCTCGAAGCCCGGCTTTTTGCGGCGTGCACGGCGGTTTCGGCGGCAGGCGGGCGAATTATCAGTACACCTGCGGGCGTTGTTGCAAAGTGCGGCGCATATCAGCAGTTCGCGAAGAGTGCCGCCCATATTGGCGTTTTCAGCATTTTCACCGTTTTCGGGAACACCCTCGCTGTCGAATGTCAGCTCGCGGGCGCGCTCGTCAAGCGTGTAAACACGGCGCACAACCATCTGATTTTGCGTGAGCGTGCCGGTCTTATCTGTGCAGATGACATTCGCACAGCCGAGCGTTTCGACCGAGTGAAGCTTGTGCACGAGCGCGTTTTGCTTCAACATACGCCGCACCGCGAGCGCAAGAGCGATGGTCACGGCTGCGGGCAGCCCCTCAGGGATAGCGGCTATTGCGATGGTGACGGCGGTGAAGAACATATTCAGCACGTCCTCGCCGCGGATAACGCCCGCTATGAAAACCAGCACGCAAACGCCAACGCATATCGCGGCAAGCGCCCTGCCAAGCTCGCCCAATTTCTTTTGCAGAGGGGTCTGCTCCTCTGCGATCTCGGTCATCATCTGCGAGATCCTGCCCATCTGCGCCTTGCTGCCCAGCGCGACCGCCTCGCAGCGCGCCTTTCCCTTTAGCACCACTGTACCCATGTAGCCCATGTACGGCAGATTCAGCTCGCTTATCTGCTTTTCGCCGCGGTAGGCGCATTTTTCTATCGGCAGATTTTCGCCCGTAAGCGCCGATTCATCGCAGCAAAGCCCCGTCTGCGAAAGTATAACGCAGTCGCAGGGAAAACGCTCGCCCGCCTCGACCTCAAAAACATCGCCGCGCACCATATATGCCGCGGGCAGGGCGGTAAGCTCGCCCTCGCGGTAAACGCGCGCCGTGGGTGCGGTAAGCTGCTCCATCTGCTCGAGCGTTTTTTCGCAGCGGTACTCTTGTATAAAGCCGAGCGCCGCGTTCATAACAACTATCACCATTATCGGCACAGCGTCGCGCCAGCCGCCGATCAGCACCGAGATGACCGCCGCTATCAGCAGTATCAGCACCATAACGTCGTGAAACTGACCCGCAAAAATGCGCACGGGGCTTATTTTTTTCTTTGCAGCAAAGCGGTTCTCGCCCTCAGCCTCCAGCAGGCGCGCCGCTTCCTCGTGGGTCAGCCCGATATTCTGCCGCTCAGAGCGCTGCCGCTGAGCAATAACATTCGCCATTTTATCACACTCCATTTTCCTCTTGAACTGTTTGTCCCATACCTAACTATATGGGCGGCGCGGGGAAAATATGTGCAAAAAAAGTCCCCCCTGCGCATTGTCCGCGCAGAGGGGATCACAGGGAGGAGATCATTATCAAAAAGTCATTTGATCTCTCTGGAAAGCTTTATTTATAAGTTCCGCAGTCTTTGCAGACGGTGGCAGAATTCGGGTTGGATTTGCCGCATTTTTTGCATATCCATACTTTGTCCAGCGTTTTCTTAGCGCCGCATCTCTTGCAGAAATTGCTCTTGAAGAGATTTTCTTCGCCGCATTCGCATACCCAAGTGTCGTTTTCGTCAGGCTCGGGCATAGGCGCGGAAGCAGGCTCGAAAGGCATCGGCGCAGGCTGAGGGTTCTGAAAAGGCTGCATATTCGGCATATTCGGATAATATCCGCCGTTAGGAACGTAGCCGAAATTTTTCGGAACGCCCATCTGCGCTTCCATCATCTGCTTTATCGCATGAATATTCAAAGAGATCTCGCAGATCATCATTATTGCGGCAACTGAGATAACAGAAAGCGCAACGCCTGCGATAATTATTGTAAAGCCAACATTGTCGTCAAGGGTATTCATCAAACCCCAGCCTACAAGAACCGATATTATTATCGAAAAAATCATGAATAATATCGCAATGCCTTTTACCAATCTAGTCCAAAACATTTATCAAGACCTCCGCAAATTACTTCTTGGTCTTTTTGGTGACCATGATTATTCCGCCCGCGAGAACTGCCGCGATGGATACGCCTGCCGCAACGCCCGTAGCGGGGTTAGATGTCTTATCACCCGAGGAGGAAGCCGCCGCGGAGGAGGTGGAAGTAGAGGTCGAGCCGCTTGAAGCACCGCTCTCGGTAGAAGAGGGGTCGGCGCTTACCGTGCTGTCGGAAGAGGGGTCGGGGTTGGAAACTTCGTCTAGGAGGACGTAGGCAAACTCGTGGTTCAGCGCATTTTCACCCAGTGCATACTTGTGAGCGGTGCTGTCCTTATAGCAGTAGATGGTAACGTCAATGAACGCACTCGAATCACTGCGATAAGCGTAACTGAAAGCGTAATCGCCTATCTTAGTAACGCTCTTCGGAATAGTGATCTTTTTCAGATTTATGCAGCTTGCGAAAGCCGAATTGCCTATCTCAGTAACGCCGTCCTCTATGTACACTTCTTCGAGTGCATCTGCGCAGGCAAAAGCTTCTTCGCCGATAGTCTTTACGCTTGCTGGCACGGTAATTTTCTTAATAGTCTTGTTTCCGCCGTTCAGCGGGCTGAAAATTCCGGAGCCGATAGCCGAAACGGTCTTGCCGTCTATCTCACCGGGGATAACAAGCTCTTCTGCGTCGCCGGTGTAGGAAGTTATAGTGACAGTGCCGTCCTCGTTTTCGGTGTAGGTGTAATCATTAACAGGCTTTTCATCAGAAATCCAAAAATAACCTAACGCATCATTAAAACGAACATTATACTTATTGCAGCTTCCATCAGAAGAATACCAATACCAGTAAAAATCGTCGCCTTCTTTTGTAAATTTTCCTTCTTCTAATGATATTTCATTTACCTTAGTATCATATACTACGGTTTTAGTCATTGAATCCCCATCATATTTTTTTATAAACAAATACGATGAATCGTGATTATTGGTTTTTCCATAAAAGCAAGTAACAAAAACAGAATTATCAGTATAGAAGGTATCAAAGTCATTTAACTGTTCTTTGCTCTTTTCGTCAACAAGCAATTGCGTATTCGTTGCAGAAACAAAGTAACCCATATATCTATTGTCGGTTTCCTTGTCAGCTACTAATGCTATCGCAACTTTATTTTCGTTCTGGAATAAATCACCGTAAATCCACTTTTTAATTACCCAGCCATCTTCCGTGCCATAAGCACTATCAAGATCTGAAAGCAGTTTGGCTTTCAGCTCTTCCTCAGTGTATTCAGAGGAGGAAGAATCGGGAATATAAAATCTATGACCTTCCTTATCATATTCCACAGCTACATTATAGTCTGTACCGCAGGCTTTACTGCAAATAAGAGTACCATCATCTTCTTTACTTAATATAAAATCAGGTTCTCCATCTACGGGAGGTACATCTATCTTGTTTTCAACAGGACACCATTTTCAACAGAAAAAACTACGTCAAAAGAATGTCCGCCGCCCGAAAATGTGAAAACAGCAAATTCCGTGCCATTGTAGCTAAGATCATGCTCATAAGAGGGCACCATGGTGAGTTTCTCCTTGTTTACCACTTCGGTCACTTCACCGTTACTGTTTATGTAACGTATTATTACAACGTGCTGATGAAGAGTCTGCGGCATTTCGTAAAGGAACAGCGCAAATCCCTCTTTAGCTCCGTCGCCATCGTAGTCTTTGTAGCTCCAATCGGTCAGCTCATACTCAACGCCTTCCTGAACCTTGGCCTTAAGCTCCTCCTCAGTATAAGCCGCCGCGCTTGCCGCTATCGCGCTGCTGTCTAAAAATGCACCGTCTGCCGCTGCGCCGAATACTATCGCCAGCGCCAGCACACCTGCTGCTATCTTTTTCATATCGTTTACCTCCATTATGTTTTTTTGAGCTGCGCCAAAACGCATTTCCCCATAATTTATTCTATCATAATTCGCGGCGGCGCTCAATCGGTTTGCGGCGTTTTTCATTACACTTTGCGGCTTTTCGTTACATTAAAGCAAAAAGCGCCCGCCTTTTTACGGCGAACGCTTTGTGATATTTGTTATATTCGATCAAAGCTTTGCGAGCTTCGCACACTGCGCCTTTACGGCAGGGTAGATCTCGTGGTAAAGCTGGTAGTAGCTTTCGTAAACGGGTACGTTTTCCTCGTTCGGCTGCTGTACCTTGTCGGTCGTGACTACTGCCTTGCAGGCTTCGGGTACTGAGGAGTACACGCCCGCGCCTGTCAGTGCAAGCAACGCAACGCCCAGCGCAGGGCCTTCCTTAGATGCGACCGTCTTTACAGGGCAGTTGTACAGATCGGCGAGCATCGAGCGCCAAAGGGGCGATGTTCCGCCGCCGCCGCAGGCCATCATGTCAGAAACGTTTATATCCATCTCGCGGAACACCTCTACGCAGTCGCGCAGCGAGTAGGATACGCCCTCGAGTACGGCGCGCAGCATATGCTTTTTGGTGTGCATCGCCGAAAGTCCGAAGAACATTCCGCGTGCGTTGGGGTCGAGGTGCGGGGTCCTTTCGCCCATCAGATACGGCAGGTAGAGCAGTCTTTCCGCGCCTACTGGCACAGTAGCCGCTTCCTTATCCATGAGGTAATATTCGTCAACGCCCATGTACTTCGCAGTTTCTTTCTCAGCCGCGCAGAAGTTATCTCTGAACCATTTCAGCGAAAGTCCTGCGCCCTGCGTTACGCCCATAACGTGCCATGCGTTCGGTACAGCCGCGCAGCAGGTGTGAACTCTGCCCTTCGGGTCGATGGCGATGTCGGAGGTGTGCGCAAATACTACGCCCGATGTGCCTATGGTGGTGAAAGCCTTGCCGTCCTCAGCTACGCCGGTACCGATAGCCGCCGCCGCGTTATCGCCCGCGCCGCCTACTACGATAGTGCCCGCATTCAGCCCCGTTAGCTCGGCAGCCTTTGCGGTGAGTTTGCCCGTTACCTCGCAGGATTCGTAGACCTTAGCCAGCATATCCATGTCTATGCCCAGCGCCGAGCATACCTCGCTGCTCCAGCAGCGGTGCGGCACGTCGAGAAGCTGCATACCCGAAGCGTCGGATACTTCGGTAGCAAATTCGCCCGTCAGCACATATCTGAGGTAGTCCTTAGGCAGCAGTATATGACGGCATTTCTCATATATATCAGGCTCATTGTTCTTTACCCAAAGTATCTTCGCGGCAGTCCAGCCGGTGAGCGCGGGGTTTGCAGTGATCTCTATCAGCTTTTCTCTGCCGAGCAGCTTGTTCATCTGCTCTACTTCCGCCTCGGTACGCTGGTCGCACCAGATTATCGACTTGCGCAGCACCTTGCCCTCGCCGTCGAGCATTACAAGTCCGTGCATCTGACCCGATATGCCTATGCCGATAACGTCGTTTTTGCTGACGCCGCTCTTGCCCATTACTGCCTGAATGGTGGTAAGCATCGCGTTCGCCCAGTCGGCGGGGTCTTGCTCAGCGTAGCCGTTTTTCGGCTGATACATCGGATACTCTACGGTGTGCGAAGCTATAACGCTGCCCTTTTCGTCAAAGAGCACGGTCTTGGTACCGCTGGTACCGCAGTCTACGCCTATTACATATGCCATTTTTACATTCTCCTTTATTTTACAGAATTAAACACTGTATTCGTTTACATGAATATTATAACATACGTTCGCGAAAAAATCAAGAGAAAAAATAAAAAAGGGAAACGCCCTATAAAAGCGCTTCCCTTTCAAATTTATTCAGAAGTCAAAAACTTCGGTGAAAAATTCCCGTGCAAATTATTTGCCGAGTCTTTCCTCCAGCTTGTCGAGTTCCTTAACGAGAGCCTCAGGCACTCTTCCGCCCTTAGCAGCAATATCATCGTTGTAATATCTTCTCATCTCAGCGATCTCGTCCTTCCAGAGATCCTTATCAACTGCAAGCAGCTCTTCAAGAGTCTTGTCGTCGATGTCCAGACCCTCGAGGTTGAGGTCTTCGGGCTTAGGCAGGTAGCCGATAGCAGTTTCCTGAGCGCCTACAGTGCCTTCGCATCTCTTGATGATCCAGTCGAGAACTCTCATGTTGTCGCCGAAACCGGGCCAGATGAATTCGCCTTCGTCGTTCTTCTTGAACCAGTTTACGTTGAAGATCTTAGGAGCCTTGTCGCCGAGCTTTTCACCCATCTCGAGCCAGTGAGCCCAGTAGTCGCCTACATTGTAGCCGATGAAAGGCTTCATAGCCATAGGATCGTGACGGAGAACACCTACTGCACCGGTAGCAGCCGCGGTAGTTTCAGAAGAAACAGCCGAGCCCATGTAGGTACCGTGAGTCCAGTCGAAGGACTGATATACCAGCGGAGTGGTCTTAGCACGTCTGCCGCCAAAGATTATAGCGGAGATCGGCACGCCCTGAGGATTGTTGAACTCAGAAGAGATGCAGGGGCAGTTTTCAGCAGGAGCGGTGAAACGGCTGTTGGGATGAGCAAGCTTGTTGCCGGCAGCGGTGTATTCTACGCCGTTTACCTTTTCGCCCTTCCACTCAGTAGCGTTTACAGGAGGATTCTTATCCAGACCTTCCCACCAAGGAGTCATGGTGTCGTTGTTGATAGCAACGTTGGTGAATATAGCGTTCTTCTTAGTAGAAGCGAGCGCGTTGAAGTTAGACTTAGCGTTGGTTCCGGGAGCTACGCCGAAGAATCCGTTTTCAGGGTTGATAGCGTAAAGTCTTCCGTCCTCACCCTGCTTCATCCAAGCGATGTCGTCGCCGACAGTCCAAACCTTGTAACCCTTTTCGGTGTAGCAAGCGGGAGGAATGAGCATTGCGAGGTTGGTCTTGCCGCAAGCGGAGGGGAATGCAGCGGTGATGTACTTAACTTCACCGTCGGGCTTCTCTACGCCGAGGATAAGCATATGCTCAGCCATCCAGCCCTCGTTCTTGCCCTGGAAGGAAGCGATTCTCAGTGCGAAGCACTTCTTGCCGAGCAGTACGTTTCCGCCGTAAGCAGAGTTGATAGACCAAATAGTGTTCTCTTCGGGGAAGTGAACGATGTATCTCTTTTCAGGGTCAACGTCAGCCTTAGAGTGCAGACCGCGAACGAAGTCGTTAGAAGTATCGCCGAGGTTCTCGAAAGCCTTTTCGCCCATTCTGGTCATGATGTCCATATTGAGTACAACATAGATAGAGTCGGTCAGCTCTACGCCTACCTTAGCGAGAGGAGAACCGATGGGGCCCATGGAATAAGGGATAACGTACATGGTTCTGCCCTTCATAACGCCGTCATACATGGGGGTCAGCATTGCCTTCATGTCAGCGGGAGCCATCCAGTTGTTAGTAGGACCTGCGTCCTCTTTCTTTTCGGAGCAGATGAAAGTTCTGTCCTCTACGCGGGCTACGTCGTTCGGCAGAGTTCTGTGATACAGACAGCCGGGGTTCTCTTCCTGATTGAGCTTTATCATCTCGCCCGAAGCGATAGCCTCTTCTCTGAGAGCGTTGAGCTGCTCATCGCTGCCATCGATCCAAACTACCTTGTCAGGCTTGGTGAGAGCGATCATTTCGTCTACCCATGCGTTTACGTTAGGGTTCTTTGTAAGACTTGCCATAATTTTAAAAACTCCTCTCAAATACAATAATAAAATTATTTCCAAAAATTCGAGAAGTATTCCCGCCAAAATATCCGCGGGCTGTGCGCCATAACTAACTGCATAACAGCGCGACCCCTCAAATTTCCTATACAATTTATTATACCTTACTTTCGACGTTTTGTCAACACCTAAATACTTTAACATACCATGAACAAATGCAGGATTACAGCGGCGATCATTCATGTTCACCGCCAAACGCGCAGTTCTCAGCGCATATAATGCGGCAGGCATGAATAAAAAGTATAGATGTCATTCAAAAAGTGTATCAATATAGGACAAAATAAAAATCGTGTGAAAATCGTAAAAAGCGAATATCGGCGCTTGCTTTCGGTCATTTTAAATTTATATGGTGAAAAATTGCAGCAAAATGTAAGAAATAAGCATTGCGAATTTGTGCAGGTCTACAAACTTGTAAGCATAGTTATATAAACCTATTGACAAATTATTTAAACGTGATATAATATTATATAAAGAAAGAGATAAAAACGGACGATAAAGATACACAGTATACATTATATAAAGGCGGTGAGAAAAATGGGAAAAAGCGTATACAGCATAGTGCTTTCCGACGAGGTGGTGCAGGCGGTGGACGAAATGGCTTACCGCATGAACACAAGCCGCTCAAATCTGATAAACCAGCTTTTGGCTGAAAGAGTCAGCCTCACCACGCCCGAAATGCGTATGCGGGAGATATTCTCGCTGGTAGGGCAGGCGCTGGACAGCCGCTTTTTGCCCGCCCCGCAGGCTTCCGACTCGGTAATGGCGGTGAAAACTCCGCTGAAATTCAAGTACAAGCCTACGCTGAAATATTCGGTAGAGCTTTACCGCAGCTTTTCGGGCAAGGCGGGCAGGCTGAAAGTCACCCTGCGCACGCAGAGCGAAGAGCTGATAAAGCTGACGGACAGATTTTTCAGAGATTGGAGCGCGGCGGAGCAGAAATACCTCGGCAAATTTTTCAGCGGCGGCTTTCCCTGCGAGATAGCGCCGAAGAGCTACACGCGCGATTTTTACGAGATAGCGGGCAACGGTCTTGCCGACCGCGAGATAGCCGAGGCGATAAGCGAATACATACGCACCTTTGATAAGGCGATAACGGTGTATTTTGAAAACGCCGCCGACCCCGCGCACGCAAAAGCCCTCTGCGAGGAAACTTACAAAGGCTATCTGCGCAAGGGCGTCAGCATAGTTTAGAGAAGCTTTAAGAACATTAAGAACATGAGAAAAACAACAGCGAAATGAATGTGAAAGGATAGTGAGCTTTATGAACATAAATAAATTTACTACCAAATCGGCAGAGGCTCTCAATACCGCGCAGAACCTTGCCGCACAGTATTCAAATCAGGCGGTAGACCAGCAGCACCTTCTCGCGGCGCTCGCCACGCAGGAGGACGGGCTTATCCCCGAAATGCTGCGCTCTATGGGCGCTGACCCGAAAAGCGTAGCCGCCACAGCCGAAGCGGAGGTCGCAAAGCTGCCGAAGGTTACCGGCTCGGCGGCAAACGACGGAATGTACATCTCGCAAGAGCTGAACACCGCCCTCGCGCTCGCGGAAAAGACTGCGGACAAAATGCAGGACAGCTACATCTCGGTAGAGCACATACTGCTCGCCCTTACCGACTCGCCTAACGACGCGCTGAAGCGGATATTCAAGCAGTTCGGCATCGAGAAAGAAAAGGTGCTCAAGTCGATGCAGCAGCTTCGCGGCAACCAGCAGGTCACGTCGCAAGACCCCGAGGGCACTTACAACGTGCTTAAAAAGTACGGTCAAGACCTCGTGGCGCTGGCGAAAAACAACAAGCTCGACCCCGTTATCGGCAGAGATAACGAGATAAGAAACGTTATACGCATACTCTCGCGCAAGACCAAGAACAACCCTGTTCTGATAGGCGAGCCGGGCGTCGGCAAGACCGCCGTAGTAGAGGGTCTGGCACAGCGTATAGTAAAGGGCGATGTGCCAGAAAATCTGAAAGACCGCCAGGTATTTTCGCTTGATATGGGCGCGCTGATAGCGGGCGCGAAGTACCGCGGCGAGTTTGAAGAGCGGCTGAAAGCGGTATTGCAGGAGGTAAAAAAGAGCGAGGGCAGGATAATCCTCTTCATCGACGAGCTGCACACCATAGTCGGCGCGGGCAAGACCGACGGCGCTATGGACGCGGGCAACCTGCTGAAACCGATGCTCGCAAGGGGCGAGCTGCACTGCATAGGCGCGACCACCCTCAACGAGTACAGAGAATACATCGAGAAAGACGCCGCGCTGGAGCGCCGTTTCCAGACAGTACTGGTAGCAGAGCCGAACGTAGAAGACACCATCTCGATACTCCGCGGACTGAAAGAGCGCTATGAAGTGTTCCACGGCGTGAAGATACAGGACGCAGCCCTTATCGCCGCCGCTACCCTTTCAGACAGATACATCACCGACCGTTTCCTGCCCGATAAGGCGATAGACCTCATCGACGAAGCGTGCGCTATGATACGCACCGAGATGGACTCTATGCCGACAGAGCTGGACGAGGTTCGCCGCAAGATACTCCAGCACGAGATAGAAGAAGCGGCGCTGAAAAAAGAGACCGACAAGCTTGCCGAAGAGCAGCTTGCCGACGTGCAGAAAGAGCTTTCAGAGCTGCGCGATAAGTTCAACAGCATGAAGGCAAAATGGGAGAACGAAAAGAACAGCATATCCAGCGTGCAGAAGCTGAGAGAAGATATAGAAGCCTGCAACGCCGAGATAGATAAGGCTGAGCGCGATTATGACCTGAACAAACTCGCCGAACTGAGATACGGCAAGCTGCCCTCGCTGAAAAAACAGCTTGAGGAAAAAGAGCGCGAAGCGGAACAGCGCACGGGCAAAAACACCCTGCTGCGCGACCGCGTTACCGACGAGGAGATAGCGCGCATAATCTCTCGCTGGACGGGCATACCAATATCGAAGCTGATGGAGGGCGAGCGCGAAAAGCTGCTTGCTCTTGGCGACACGCTGCATAAGCGCGTAATTGGTCAGGACGAAGCCGTACAGAAAGTCACCGAAGCTATATGGCGTTCGCGCGCGGGCATTTCCAACCCGAACCAGCCCATCGGCTCGTTCCTCTTCCTCGGCCCTACCGGCGTCGGCAAGACCGAGCTTGCAAAAGCGCTGGCGCAGGCGCTTTTCGACGATGAGAAAAACATGGTGCGTATAGATATGTCGGAATACATGGAGAAATTCAGCGTAAGCCGCCTTATCGGAGCGCCTCCGGGATACGTCGGCTACGAAGAGGGCGGTCAGCTTACCGAAGCAGTTCGCCGCAGACCCTACTCGGTAGTACTGCTCGACGAAGTTGAAAAAGCGCACCCCGATGTTTTCAATATACTTCTGCAAGTTCTCGACGACGGCAGGATAACCGATTCGCAGGGCAGAACGGTAGATTTCAAGAACACGATAATCATACTCACCTCAAACCTCGGTTCGCAGGCGCTGCTCGACGGCATACAGGAGGACGGCAGCATATCGCCCGAAGCTGTAAAGAACGTAGAGGCTCTGCTCCACCGCAGCTTCCGCCCCGAGTTCCTCAACAGGCTCGACGAGATAGTTTACTACAAGCCTCTGCGCCGCGAGGAGATAAGCAAGATAGTAAAACTCATGATAGCCGAGCTGGACAAGCGGCTTGAGGACAAGCGCATACACGTTGAGGTAAGCGAAAAGGCTATGAACGCGATAATCGAGCAGGGCTTCGACCCCAGCTTCGGCGCGCGCCCGCTGAAGAGATTTATACAGCGCAATATCGAAACGCTCATCGCCAAGAAGATAATCGCGGGCGAGATAGACACCGACAGCACCGTGATGGTAGACTACGGCGAGGGCGGTTTTACCGCAAAGTCGGTGCTCACTCCCGAAAAAGTCGACTGACCGATAGTCCACTTACGCCTTTAAAAAGGCTGTACTCCTATAAATTTTGATAAAGCCCCTCAGATGTGTTCCGAAACGTCTGCGGGGCTTTTCTTTGTTATAAAATATGAACCTTATGTATATTTGAGATAAAATTATTGTTCAGCCATTGACTTTTTTATTTATTGTGCTATAATTTGATTAAGAACGGTGCGTTTTTGCAGGTCGGCGAAGCATTATCTTACAAAAGCTTGCAGAGAGCGCACAAAACGGATAAATGCGCAAATGCATGGGGGATATAAAAATATGAAAGCAAGAATATGCGCGCTCGCGATAGCGGCGGCAAGCGGACTTACGCTAATGGCTCTGCCCGCTTCGGCTCTCGACGCGAACGCTTCAAAGCTCGTGATAAACGAAATATGCACATCTAACAAGGGCGAAAACGGCAACCTCACCGACGTCGCCGACAGCAAGGGCAAGTACTGCGACTGGGTGGAGATATACAACCCCACCGATACAGCCGTAGACCTCAGCGGCATGTACATCACCGATGACGCCGCGAATCCGCAGAAAGCCGCCCTGCCCGAGGGCGCCAGCGTGGCGGCGCACGGCTATTACATAGTTTACTGCGGCAAAAATATCAACAGCGAAGACTACGCTGACAAAGCCGTGGCGAAATTCGGACTTTCGGCAAACGGCGAAAAGGTAACCATCACCGACGGCGAAAACGCCATCGACACTATGGAAGTGCCCGCGCTTGCGGACGACCTTACATACGCGCGCGTGCCCTCCGGCTCGGCAGATCTGGCGATATGCGACCCCACGCCCATGGCGGACAACACGGCTGAAAGCGTGCACAAGCTCGCTGCGCCGCAGTTCTCCCGCGCAAGCGGCGCTTTTACCGAAAGCTTCGACCTTGGCATAACTGCGGAGGCGGGCGCGGACATCTACTACACCACCGACGGCAGTACGCCTGATGAAAATTCACAGAAGTACACGGGCGAGATAAACGTTTACGACCGCACAAGCGATGAGAATAATTTGTCAGCCATGAAGCGCGAGCTTTTTACCGACTGGTACGATAATTCCTGGAACAGCAGCCCATCTCAGCCCGAGGTAAAGGTGGACAAGGGCACTGTTATACGCGCGGTGGCGATAAAAAACGGTCAGACGAGCGGCGTGGCTGCGGCTTCCTACTTCGTCGGCATCGGCAACGACACCTACTACAGTGTTCCGATAATCTCGGTAGTCACCGACAGCGATAATCTTTTCGACAAGCAGACGGGCATATATATGAAAAACAACGCCCACAATAAGGGCAAGGACTGGGAGCGCCCCGTACACATCGACTTCATCGAGGACGGCGAAGCGAAGCTTTCGCAGGACTGCGGCATGAGGATACAGGGCGGCTACTCGCGCGGAGATTATCAGAAGAGCCTGCGTTTTTACGCGCGCAGCTCGTACGGCGCGGACAAGTTCAACTACCCCATCATCAGCGGCATAACCTCGCGCGACGGCGAGGGCAGAGAGGTAGCCGACTTTGAAAAATTCGTGCTCCGCAACGGCGGCAACGACGCGAATTACACCAAATTCAAGGACAGCATGATACAAAGCATGGCGATAGCGGGCGGCATGGACTACGCCGCGCAGTCGGGCAGAGCCTGCGTAGCTTTCATCAACGGCGAATACTGGGGCGTTTACACGCTTCAGGAAGATTACACCGACTCTTACATCAAAGACCACTATGATGTTAAAAAGAAAAACGTAGTTATAATCAAGCCCGACAGCGATAATTACAATCAGCCAAAGGTGGACGAGGGCAATGACGAAGACCTCGCCCTCTGGACGGACGACATCGGCTGGGTATACGCCGCAGACCTTACAAAAGATGCGGACTACGAGAAATTCGGCGAAAAATTCGATATAGAAAGCCTAACGGACTATTTTGCGACCGAGATATACCTCAGCAACGAGGACTGGAGCGGAAAGAACTGGAGCGTATGGCGCTCGCGCGAAGCGGAAGCCGCGAACCCCGATCACAGCGACTGCCGCTGGAGATTTATGCTCTACGATACAGAAATGGGCGCGAACCTTTGGGGCAATGCAGGTGAAAGTCCTACTAACAACAAGCTGGTGCAGGTGTACGAGCTTGGCAGAAAGGACAACGACCCCCTCGCCGTAATGTTCTACAAAGCTATGCAGAACGAGGACTTCGCCGAGAAATTCAACGCCTCGCTCGACAAAGCGGCGGCGGCTTTCAGCTCGGAGAATTACAACACCGCGCTCAGCAATTACAAGGCTCAGTATTATGAGAACCTGCGCAAATACTTCGAGCGCTTCCCCACCGGCAGCGGTATATGGTCGGCAGATCAGGGCATAAGCTGGATGAACACTTTCTTTAACGGCAGCAACAAACGCGGCGACTACTACGAGGTAATGAAAGAGTCGATGGCGCTGATGCTGAAATACGAGAAATTCGACACCTCGCCCTACACTGCGGACAGCGTAAAGGCGCTGAAAAAGGCGTACAACAGCTTAGTCAGCACGGCGAACCAGACGGGCAGCGGCAAGACCGCCCAGCAGAACAAGATCGACGCGCTGAAAAAGGCTTTCGACGAGCTGAAACTCATCGGCGACGATACTGACAGCTCGGGTGCGGACAGCAGCGCGGCAGACAGCTCAAGCAGCAGCGATACTTCCAGCAGCGCGGACACCTCGTCGGCGGCTGAAAACTCGAACTCGGGAACATCTTCGGCTTCCTCCGCATCATCGGCGGCAAGCTCTTCGGGCACGGCAATTTCAAGCTCGACCGGTTCGTCAAGTTCGGCAAGTTCAACAAGCTCGGCAGCACCCGTTACCAACCCGACCACGGGCGTTACGGCGGGACTTTCGGCAGCGCTTATAGGCTTCATGGCGGCACTGGGAGTAGTCGGAAAGAAAAATAAGAAAGACTAAAGAAAGACCCGCACAAAACTGAGATCGGCAGCTTCAATGCGCTGCCATATAACATAGCGCGAACGCCGCTCGTTACCTAAAAAGGGTGCGGGCGGCGCTTTTATTGTAATGAAAACTTCGCTAGGCGGAGTAAGGCGAGTTGAAATCTGCGGCGGGGTATGGTATAATAAAAGCAGTACCGCTAAGAAAGGGGTAAATTTATGGAAAACAACAGAAACAATTACAATACAGGCGGGGCGAACGGCGCTCCGCAGGACGACGAATACATGACCATGTACGCGGGCAACGAGCCGGAGAACGGTCAGAATATGCAAAACGGGCAGTACGATCCGAACGCGCAGTATCAGCAGGGCTACGGCTACGATCAGCAAGGGTATCAAGATCAGCAGTATTATCAGGACTATCAAGACTATCAAAACTATCAGGGCGGCTATCAGCAGGATCATTACCAAACCCAGCCAAACTACTACCAGCCGCAGAAAAAGAAGAGCCACGTTATTGCCATCGCGGGAATGGTATCGGTATTCGTGGTGTGCGTTTCGGCGGTGCTGATAGCGTTTATGCTGCGCACGGGCGGAAAATCGTCCACCAAAGACGAGGGCGACGTAAAGGCGGTAGAGCAGGCGCAGACTGCAGCGACCACCCTCGCGACAACGCCGGCGGCTACAACCGCCCCGCCGGAAACCACCGCTCCCGAGACCACCACCCCCGCGCCGACCACCACTAAGAGGGAAAAGACCGACGCTGAAAAGTACGGCTATGTAGATTACCCGCTGACGCTGGTAGTTCGCGTTGACGAAGCGGGACAGCTGCCGATACGCGACAAGGCGGACAGATACGACTCGAACAAGATAGCCTACATACCCGACAGCACATCGGTAACGGTACTGGGCTACAAAGATACAGGCTCGGAAGTATGGTTCCGCGTAAGCTACGGCGGAACGCAGGGCTGGTGCCGCGGCGGTATGCTCCAGCCCGCCGACCTCAACGACATTTACAGCAGCTCGGGCGTATACGCCATCTCGGGACTGACAAACTGGCGCTCGAAATTCGTAGTGACCTACCCCACATCCTCCGAGGACTACGGCGACGCCACGATAAACGGCACGCTGTATTTCCAGCCCGACCTCAGCAGCGGAGTGCAGATGCGCCTTAGCAGCGTAAGCGGATACGTCAGCGGCAAAGACGGCGATTTTTACTTCGTCATGATCTCAAACGGCATCGGCGGCTGGGTAAACAAGGGTCAGCTCACATTCAATTAAGGCGGCTGATGGATATGAGGATTACGAACATGAAGAAGCTCGCGGCGGTATGCGCGGTATTCGCCATGCTGACGGGCTGCGGAAAATACATCGGACGAAACGGTATGCGCAGCGAGAGCACGGTGCAGACATCTAACATACAGACTGACTCCGCGCCGACGGAAAGCGTGAACGGTACGGAAAGCGCGGCGGAAAGCGGCGTTTCCGAAGCCGAAAGCAAGGCGGAAAGCAAAAAGAAAAAGTCTAAGACTGACGACAGCAGTGCTGACAAGGCAGCCGTCGGCGACATTACCGCGGCGCTGGACGATACTTTCGCTGATCTGACCTCGGCGGGCGGCACATATTCTCTCTGCGCGGTCTCGGACACAAAGCGGCTGGCGGCGGGAAATTCGGGCGGCGAGAACGCGAAAATGATCTCGGCCAGCCTTATCAAGCTGTACGTCGCAGGTGCGGTTTACGAAAAAGCCGACAGTGTTCGCGCGGCGGAAAGCTACTCGGGCGAAACTGACGAGCTGCTTTCAGACATGATCTCGCAGAGCAGCAACGATGCCTGCAACACGCTTGTAACACGGCTGGGCGGCGGCGACGCTGACAAGGGAATAGCGGCGGTGAACAGCTTTTGCGAGGCGCACGGCTACGCCGACACCGAGATGAACAGGCTTATGCTTGATTTTAACGGCAAGGAAAACTACACCTCGCCCGCCGACTGCTGCGCTATTATGTCAGATTATTACAGCGGCAAACTCGCGGGCGCGGAGAGCGTTATCAACTATATGCGCGCGCAGGCGACACGCACGAAGATACCCGCAGGCATACCTGAGGAAGCGGAAGTCGCGAACAAAACGGGCGAGCTTTCCAGCGTGGAGAACGACTCGGCGATAATTTTCGCACCGCAGGGCACGTTTTTCCTCTGCATAATGACCAACGGCGATGCCGACACCGCCGCCGCGAGGACGAATATTACGCAGGCGGCAGGGCTGGTGTATACGGAAATGACGAATTGAAATAAATTTTATAAAAACAAATGATCCCAGCAATTCGTAATAATTTGAACTGCTGGGATCATTTTTATTACTAACGACAACAAAAACTCAAAAGTCAAAGCTATATTTTTCTTCACCTTTAATTTCTTCTAAACAATCAACATAGAGAAATGGAATTCCTCTATCTCTATGTTTGTAAAGATAATTTGCCAAATACGCAACTGCTGACATAAATTCCAAAATAAATTTAGGTTCGACACAATGGTTTGATTTTTCGTAAAAATACCTTAATTCTTGAAATAAATTTGATGCATCGCTTATTTTATCAGATACAATTTTTATATCATATGCTTCGTTAAAAATAGTTCTCATATAATTTACAATGCAATTTTTTGAATTATCGCTCAGCTTTTTCCAATGTTCATAAAGGAGATGTCCCTTGGCATATGAATCATTTTCAAAGTTTTGGATATATTTCAAGCCTATCTCTGTAGAGAATACTGCATTTACGATCATTGGGACGTATTTCATAGAATAATCATCGCAATTCTTAAAGTACTTTTCGTAAGTATCAATACTTATGTCTTTAAAAATATTCATATCAATTATCATACTACCAACTTTATTCTCGTCGATCACTAGATTTGACATATTTTACACTTCCTTTCTCTCTTTAATTCGTGTCAATATTATATCACATTAAAACAGTTAAATCAATTAAAAATTATGCCAAAAATTTTGTCAAATTTTTACTCCCCCGCCTTTCTAGCCGCGCAGGCTTTTTCCGTTTTTGAGATCATGACCAGCAGCATTATCAGGAAAAACGCGAGGTACAGCGGCATCAGGCGCAAGCTGATATGGTTCGCGATAAGCCCGAAAAGCGGCGGCATGAAAGTAGAGCCGACGTATGCGCTAGCCATCTGTATGCCGATTATGCCCTGCGAATTTTCCGCGCCGAAGTTCGCGGGCGTGGAGTGGATGATGCATGGGTAAACGGGCGCGCAGCCCAGCCCGATGATGACAAAGCCCGCCATAGAGCAAACGCCGACGGGCAGCGCTGTAAGCACAACTCCGAAGAGCGCAAGCCCCGTGCCCGAACGTATCATGCGGTTGTCGCCCAGCTTATCGGAAATAAAGCCCGCTATGAAGCGCCCCGCCGTTATGCCGATGAAAAATAGCGAGCCGAAAGCCGCCGCGCGCGTTTTCGACACCCCGCGCACACCCTCCAGGTAGCTGCTCGCCCAAAGCATAGTTGTCGCCTCGGCGGCGCAGTAGCAGAGAAAACCTATCAGCAGGTAGGGCACGCCGCGTATCCTCAGCGCTCCGCCCAAGCCGAGCACCTCGCTTTTCTGCGCTTCGTCAGCGGCGGGCTTGTTTATCTTCCAAAGCGGCAGGGTCAGCAGTATCACGGCGGCTATGCCGAACTGCATACACGAAACGGTGCGGTAGCCGCTCGTCCAGACCGAATGCGCCAGCGCGTAGCTCATGATGTACGGGCTGATTATCGTGCCCACGCCCCAAAAGCAGTGCAGCCAGCTCATGTGCCGCGAGTTGTAGTTGAGCGCGACGTAGTTGTTCAGCGCCGCGTCGATAGCGCCCGCGCCCAGCCCGTAAGGCACGCCCCAAATGCAGAGCTGCCAAAAGCTTTCAGCGGTCGAGAAGCCGAAAAGCGCGGCGGCGGTGAGCAGCACGCTTACGAGCGTTACCCCGCGCGTGCCGAATTTTTTCGTCAGCCGCTCCGACATCAGCCCCGAGATTATCGTGCCGCCCGAGATTATCATGGAAACGAAGCCCATGTACGAAAGCGGCACGCCGAGATCCACGCGAATGGTCGGCCATGCCGAGCCGAGCAGCGAGTCGGGCAGACCCAAACTGATGAAAGCCAGATATATAACGGCGAGAAGCAATGTATACATAAATATCCCTCTTTGTCATAATTTGCACCGCCCGTGCTAAAAAGGCGGCATTTGAAGTATAGCACATCATACATAAAATGTCAAGGAACATAAAAATCAAGTTTTTTAAAATTTTTTTGATTTTTTCGCGATTTTTTGCAACCAAATGCATTTTAAAACGTCTTATTTATGAGGGCGCTTTTTTGCGCCCGCGCATATTTGAAAAAGCTTAAACGGCACAAACAGAAGCACCGCAGTTCAAACGTTCTGCGGTGCTTGTTTTTATATAGTTCCGTTCGCGCGCTCGCTCTCGGCTTCGACGCAGAGGTCGAGTATCTCGCCAGTCATCTGCTCGGTGCACTTCATCGGCTCGAAGCTCGGCTTGCCGAAGTAGAAGCCCTGCAAGAGGTCTACTCCGCACTCTATAACCTTTTTCAGCTCCTCGCGCGTTTCCACACCCTCAGCCAGCACAAGCGTATTTTTCGTAGCCGCTATCTGCACCAGCTTCGTTATTATGTCCGCCTTGCCCTCGTCGCGGTCGCAGCCGCTTATTATCGAGCGGTCTATCTTTATTATGTCAGGCTTCAGCGTAAGCAGTGCGTACTCGCTGTTGTAGCCGCTGCCGAAATCGTCCAGCGCGGTCATTGCGCCTATGCAGCTTATCCACTCTTGCTTAGCGTGGACGTATTCGCTGTTCGCTTCCTCGCTCTCAAACACCTCGAGCACTATGCTGTTCAGAATATCCTTGTTCTCGCGCTCTATCTCGGCGATGTCCTTAGCGTCCATTATGCAGTTCGAGATCGAGTTTATAAATATCTTAGCCCCCTGCGGCACCATTCCCTCTTTGATAAATTCGTGGAATGTCCTCAGCGCCAGCTTCCATGTCAGGCGCTCTATCTCATAAAGCTTCGCGCTGGTCTTAGCTATTCTGATAAAGTCCAGCGGCGCTTTGAATACCTCGCTCTGCGGGCGCATCAGCGCTTCGTAGCCGTATATCCTGCCCGTTCGTACTGAGATTATCGCGTGCAGCGCGTACTTTATGCTCTCGGTGTCGATTATCCTGTTCATCTCCTCTACGCCCGTGATGAGTATAGAGTCTTTGGTGTACTTCGTTATATCAAACTCCGCAATGCTGCCCTTGGTCGAGTGCTTTATCGTGTACATCGCGAAGTCGGCGAAGCGTATCAGCATTTCGTAAGAGGTCGAGTCATCCGGGTACCAGGCTATGCCGCCGCTCGCGCGCAGCTTGTAGTGCGTGCCGTCGCTGAGTATGCAGTAGCTCTCGCCCAGCTTCTCTATCACCTCTGCCACTATCCGCCGTATCTCTTCCTTGGTATCAAAGCCGCTGAGGAATACGTTAAATTCGTCGCCCGACATTCTCGCCACCACGCCGCCGTGGTAGTGGAAGTTTTTCAGCACATTAGCCGTAGCCGCTATATAATCGTCGCCGAAGTCGTGCCCGTAGGTATCGTTGACGTATTTCAGATCGTCTATATCGAACATGAGGAACGCCGCAGTCTTTAGCTTTTTCGGCTCGCGGAACATTTTCTCTATCGTGTGCTGATAAGCGCGGCGGTTCAGCAGGCCGGTAGTAACGTCGTAGTCGCGCTCGTACTTGACCTTCTGCATCTCCATCACCGACTGAGTAACGTCCTGCACCAGACCCAGTATGTTCGCGCCGTCCCTGCGCAGGCTCAGGCTAAACCATTTCTTTTCGCCCGCGTCGTTGGTAAGCGGGTACTGGCGGCTGATTATCACGCCGTCATCGCCGCTGTAAACGTCCGCGAAATGCTTAGCTATGTTCGTGTCGTTATTGTAATCTATCTCAGCCATCAGCCGTGAAAATTCCGAGTACGGTATAGTGCGGTCGCCGCAGCCGGGCAGTTTATCGCAGCTCAGCGTAGAGATCATGCTTTCGCTTATAAACACCGTCTGCTTCACAGTATCGTACATGAAAGCGCCTATGCCCACTACCGCCATGCTGATTATCTTAGATACGCGCGAGGACTGCTCTTTTACATTTATCTGAAGCTGCTTTATCTCGTCGGTAAGGCTGTCGATCTCGGTTATGCCCGAGGACTCGAAGTTTATTATCTCATCGCTGTCGCGGTTTTGCTCCAGCGTTCTGCTTATCTTGCGCACAGGCGCGGTGAGGTGGCGGTTCATGAATATCGTGCAAAGTATACTTATAGCCGCCGATATCACGAACGATACCGTAAAGAGGTGCACCAGCGTAGAGTATATGCTCAGCGCCTCCGCCTTTTCGGAGATCGAGATTATCGCCCACTTGTTATACTTGTACGGCGAATCGGCGTTGTAGATATTTATGTCCTTTATAGTGCCTACTGTCGGCACGCTGACGGTGCTCTTTGTATTGAAATCATATACATTTTTGCCGATGCTGTGCTCGCGGCTTATCACCGTGCCGCTTCCTACCACTCGCTTGTATATCGCGCCAGAGTTTAGCTGAGGAACATAAACGCCGTCATTATCCATATCCACGCCAAGAATGTAGCAAGAGCGCTCGTTCGGCAGGTCATTGCCGGGTATATAGCTGAGCACTGTTTTTTCCATCAAGCCTATGCCGATAACGCCGTATACCTCGCCGCTGTCCGCAACAAGCGGCACGGTATAGCGCATGCTCTCTCTGCCGGTTTCGGATATTGCGGAAAAGCCCGTCCAGCAGCCCAGGTCTGCCATATCTGTCTTAGGATTCTCGCGGGCGGTGCGCAGCGTTTTATAGTAAAACTCAAAGCTGCCCTTTTCCCCGCCCGAAAGCTGCAAATGCGATGTCCAAGCCGAGTCGAGCATAACGTCAAATTCCGAGGCTATATCGGCGCTGCCCGCCTCCAGGAACACATTTTCGCGCTCAGAGGCGAATCCGTCTGTTACATTTACATCGCGCAGATACACCGTTGCCAGCGTATCGGAAGTATCGTCGCCCTTCGGGCCGCTTTCGTAAAGGCTGCCTGTATCCAGCACTATGTAAGCGTCATTCACCAAGCCGCGGTGCAGCATTGAGGATAAAGTATCTACCGAATCATGCAGTATCTGCTTGCAGAGCACCTTATCGGTCTTTATATCGCCGTAATCAGCATTATTCGAGCGCAGCGCCCTTTCTGTGATATCGTTTATCTCCCTGCCCGCCTCGTATACCAGCGGCATTTTGTTTGCCAAAGTATTTTCAACGTAGTTCTTGCGGTTTTCGGTCTTTTCGGAAACGGAATCGTAGGCGTATTTTTTTATATGCGAAAACTCGCCGCTTACGAAAAGCATAGCCAAAAACGTGCCGAACTGCAGCACAGTAAGCGCCAACGTAGCAGCAAACAGCCTCACAAAAAAGGGGCAGCCTCTTCTGCGCTGATTATTATCGGCGGTACTGCCCGCTTTTTTGGTAGATCTGCTCTTCATTTATCTTACGCCCCTAAAAAGTTTACCTCTCTATTATCTTTTGCAGCTCGGTGCAGAAAGAATCGTACCATTCGTCAAACGCTGCGTCGCTGGTGTACTCCGCCAGCACCTCATCTCTGTCGCCGCCCTTGCTTATCTTATCCATAGCTTCGTCGTAAGCGCTCTGAGCAGTGTCCTGAATGCGGCTCTCTAAGAAAGTGCGCACATCGGCGGAATTTTTAAAAGGCGGCATGGTGTAAAGGGTGCTGCTGTTTATCTCGTCGATGGCGAGCTTTAAGGTATCCTTGCAAATATCGGTAAGCTCTTTGCCTTCATTTGAGGTAACCTTTTCTATCTCGCTGAGATCGCAGGCTTCTTTCTTTACAGGCAGGTAGCCGGACTCTGCCGAGAAGTTTATATTGCGTTCCTTTTCGGTGAACCATTTGAGGAACACGGCGCTCGCGTACTCGCTCTTTTCGTCAGATCTCAGTACCGACATACCCGCGCCCTGCTGAACTATATAGGGGTCTTTTCCCTCGAAATTCGGCACGGGCAGCACCAAATTATCTATCGGGTAAGAGTTATCGTCATCTATGCTTACCTCGGAAGGGGTGTACATAGCGCCCGTGGTGGAGCAGATCAGAGCGATTATCTTGCCGGTCTTGGCGTCCTCGCTGCGGAACCTGCCCTGCGCGGTGAACCAGCCCTTTACATACGGAACGTAGTAGTTTTCCCAAAGTTTCTTTAAAGCGGCTTTATCCACATTCATCTCGGCGCTGCCGTCCTTATCGAGCGTAACGTAAGAGCAGCCGAGCTGTTTTCCGCCGATGCTCATGTAATTCGCTATCGAATCTCTGCCGAAAAACGCCTTGCCGTCATTCGGAACGTCGGGCGTGAGGGCGTCGGTATAGTCGTAATACTTGCCTGCCACCTCGGTAAGCCCCTCCCATGTAGCGAGGTCGTCGGTGGTCACGCCGGTCGCGGCGGCGAATTTTTTCCAGTCGGTATCGTTGAGTATCATTACCTCAGTACTCTTAGCCGTCGGGAATATTTTCAGCGAGCCGTCGCCCGCAAATTCGCCCTCTTCGATATATCCGTCAATGTATTCGTCAAGCTCATCATCGGTAAAATACTTGCTCATATCCGCAAGCCCGTCAAGCTGATCTACAACGCAGGCAGTTTCGGCATATGTCGCAAAAATATCAGGCGGCAGGTCTGCGCCGCTGTCTTTTTTAACAGAAGCCACAACGCTGTCCGCAAGCTCGGAAACGGAGTTCTTCGAGTAAGCCTCGACTATGATGCCCTTATCCAGACCAACGGTATTGTTAAATTCCTCCACCGCTTCGTCAAAGCTTATAAGCTGAACGCCGTTGTAATAATGCCATATAGTAATGGTAGTAGGGTCGTCCTTGCTCAGCAGAGAATCATAATTTTTCTCTTTTTTGCCGCATCCGCCCAGCATGCCTGCCGTAAGCGCCGCAGCGACCGCGAGAGCTGCTATCCTCTTCATTTTCATATTACATTCTCCCTCATTTTTAGCTTCGACGTATTAACGTAGTAACACAAAATACCTACCAAGTCGATACGTAATAAGTTCATATACATTATACACCATTTTTCGGTTAATTGCAAGTTAAATAGTTGTATATTTGTAATTTGTTAACAATATATAAAAGTCACAAAAACTGAAGCCTTAGCCTGATGAATTTCTATTATTATAATAGTCGAACAGTTTGTCAATTTCCGAGATAAAAGACCTTCTCACCACACCTCATTAGGATACCTAAGCCCCCACTCTTTTCGCAAGCGGGTCATTATCTCCATCACGTCGCGGGTGTGCTGAAAGCGCAGAACCGAGGTATCTCCGCTGCGCACGGAGGCTTCCATGTCCTGCAATTCGTAATACAGCGCACGCGGAGTGCTGCCCGCCGCTATCTCGCGCACCGCGCCTGTTTCGGCGTCCACTATGCGGGCTTTGTCGGCGCGGGGGTACTCCATTATCTCGATGTAGCCCTTTTCACAGCTTATCACCGCGCGCTTCGGCTGCTTTGAGTGCATGGAAATCGCCGCCGTAGCCATCTGCCCGGCGGGATTTTTCAGCAGTATTGTCGCCATTTCGTCCGAACCCGTCGGCGAAGGCAGCCACTGGCTGAGCACCTCTTCGGGCTTTTCGGTCATGAAGCTGCGTATCAGCGAGAGGGCGTAAACGCCTATGTCCAGCAGCGCGCCGCCCGCTAAGTCCATGTTGAAAAAACGGTTTTTCATATCGTATTCCTTAAAGCTGCCGAAATTCAGCGTCATTATCTGCACCCTGCCAAGCTCGCCGCTTTCCACTATCCGCCAAAGCTCTTTATACAGGGGCATATGCCATATCGTCATAGCTTCGCCGATGATAAGCCCGCGGCGCTCGGCGAAGGCGGACGCTTCTTCCAGCTCGCGGCTGTTCAGCGTTATCGACTTTTCCACCAGCAGGTGCTTGCCGCTCGCGAGCGCTTTTTTCATGTACTCGTAATGCGTGTTGTGCGGGGTGGTGAGGTAGATAATATCCACCTCGGGGTCGGCGAAAACCTCGTCGATAGCGCCGTACACCTTTTCCACACCGTATTTTTCGGCGAAAGCGACCGCTTTTTCGTGAGTGCGGTTCGCCACGGCGTACAAGCGCCTGCCCATATCGCTAAGCGCCTGCGCCATTTCGTTCGCGATGACTCCGCAGCCTATAACTGCCCATTTCAGTTCTTTCTTTTCCATAAAACATCTACCTTACCAAACTTATCAAAAAAAGACCGCAGCGTTTTTCAGCTGCGGTCTTTCAATTAGTCGTTGATCATTCGCCGAAGCCTTCTTCAAACATCTTTACCAGCTCGCCGAGAACTGCCTGCTCGTCGCCGCCGTTCACCACGATCTCTACATCGGTGCCGTTCTTTATGCCCGCTGCCATGATCTGCATTACTGCCTTAGCCTTGATGTCCTTGCCGTTAGCTTTCATGATGACTTCGCTCTCGGGGTGGGCTTTTACCGCCTTTGCGATAAGTCCCGCGGGGCGCATATGTATACCTTCTGCGTTTATTACCTTTACGACCTGTGATGCCATGATAGATCTCTCCTTCTTAAAATTTGATATTGTTTGATTTTTATTCCCGAAATTTTTCTGTTATCAACCTTAGTTTTCAACTTTCTTTTTCAAAAGACCGAGCAGCAGCATACTTACCACCGAGCCTACCGCCAGCGCGATAACGTACTGAAGCGGGTGGCCGACTACGGGGAATACGAAGATACCGCCGTGGGGTGCGCGGAGGGTGCAGCCGAAAGCCATCGAAAGTCCGCCTGCCGCCGCAGCGCCAACCATGCAGGAGGGGATAACTCTCAGCGGGTCGGCAGCCGCATAGGGGATAGCGCCCTCGGTTATGAAGCTCAGACCCATGATGTAGTTTACAGGGCCGCTCTTGCGCTCTTCCTCAGTAAACTTGTTCTTGAAAAACGTGGTAGCGAGGGCTATCGCGATGGGAGGTACCATGCCGCCTATCATTACAGCCGCCATTATATCGAAGTTGCCCGAGGATATTGCCGCTACGCCGAATACATACGCTGCCTTGTTGAAAGGGCCGCCCATGTCTATCGACATCATAGCGCCGAGTATGCAGCCGAGCAGCACCTTGTTGGCATCGCCCATGTTTGAGAGGAAGTTTGCTACGCCGTTGTTCAGCACGCCCATTATCGGGTTTACCGCGCACATGATTATCGCGATGATGCCCAGTCCGCCAAGCGGGTAAATGAGTACCGGCTTGATGCCGTTGAGCGCCTTTGGCAGACGGTCGCAGAGCTTTTCGAGCATCAGCATAAGAAATCCGCCGAGAAAGCCTGCCAGCAGCGCGCCGAGGAAGCCCGAGGGTATATTGCCCGAGGGGTTCGCAAACGTAGCGCCCGATACCGCCATAGCGCCGCCCGCCATGCCTACCAGAAGTCCCGGCCGGTCAGCGATGCTCTTGCCGATGTAGCCCGCGAGTATCGGTATCATGAAAGTAAAAGCATAGTTGCCGATGGTCTTGAACCAAGCCGCCGCCGCGAGGTGCGTACCGAAGTCGCTGTCCTGCGGAGCGCCGCCCAGCGAGTCGATGAGGAACGCGAGGGCTATGAAAATACCGCCCGCTACTGTGAAAGGCAGCATATTTGATACGCCGTTCATCAGGTGCTTATACATCTTTCTGCCAAAGCTCTCATTGCCGCTCGACGAAGTATTTGCCGCGCCTGCGCCGCCCTCGTGATAATATACAGGCGCGTCGCCAGCCTCTATGCGGTTTATAAGCTCTTCGGGTATCTTTATGCCGTCGGAAACTTTGGTGCTTAGCACCTTTTTGCCGTTAAAGCGCGCCATCTCTACCGTTTTGTCCGCCGCTACGATTATTCCGTCGCAGGCGGCTATCTCTTCGGCGGTGAGGATATTTTTCGCGCCGCCCGAGCCGTTTGTTTCTACTTTTATAGATATACCGAGCTTCTTGCCCGCTTTCTCGAGCGCTTCCGCCGCCATGTAGGTGTGCGCTATGCCCGTGGGACAGGCGGTAACGGCGAGCACCCTGTATCCCTCAGCCGATACGACCTCAGCGCGCGGCTCGTCGGGGTACTTTTCGTTTTCCATATCGTCGATGACCTTGAGGAACTCTTCCTTGTCCTTAGCGTTCAGCAGCTTTTCTCGGAAGTCCTCGTCCATAAGAATCGTCATAAGGCGCGAGAGCACTTCGAGATGTACGTCGCCGTCGTTCGGAGCGGCTATCATAAAGAGCAGGTTTGAAGGCTCGTCGTCAAGCGCTTCGTAATCCACGCCCGCGGGCACTGTCATAGCGGCGAGCGAGGGTGCTTTTACCGCTTCGCTCTTGGCGTGGGGGATAGCTATTCCCTCGCCCACGGCGGTAGAGCCTTTGTCTTCTCTTGCGAGTATACCTTTTTTATATACTTCTCTGTCGGCGATACAGCCGCCCTTTACTTGAAGGTCTACCAGCATATCTATCGCTTCGCTCTTGGTCTTTGGTGAGGCGTTTAGCAGTATGCTGTCTTTTTTCAATAAGTCAACTATTCGCATGATTATTCCTCCCTACACGATATTTTTTATCAGAGCGTTTCAAGCAGCTCTGCTATCTTTTCTTTTTGCGCCAGACCGTCCGAGAAAGCGGTAGCGCCGCCCGCGGCCGTGCCAAGCTTTAAAGCGTATTCGTAATCTAACTGATCGCCCTGCTGTATTCCTGCGGTAAAGCCAGCCACCATCGAGTCGCCCGCGCCTACCGAGTTTTTCACCGTGCCCTTGCATACTCCGCAGCGGTGCTTTTCGCCAGTTTCGTCGATGAGCATAGCGCCGTCGCCCGCCATGGATATAAGCACGTTTCGCGCGCCCATTTCCTGAAGCTTTCTAGCGTACTTTTCAATGTCGGCATCGGTAGAAAGCGCAACGCCGAACATCTCGCCCAGCTCGTGGTTATTCGGCTTTATGAGAAAAGGCTTGTATTTCAGCACGTTCAGCAGCAGGTCTTTGGTAGCGTCTACCACTGTTCTGATGTCCCTGCCCGCAAGCTTTGCGAGTATGCGCTCGTAGATGTCCGAGGGCAGCGAGGAGGGAATGCTGCCCGCGAGCACCAGCGTATCGCCGTCGCGCAAGGCTTCAAGCTTTTCAAAAAGCGCCGCCACGGCATCATCGTCAATATCAGGTCCCTGACCGTTCAGCTCAGTTTCCTCTTCTGATTTTATCTTTACGTTTATTCGGCTGTTTCCATTCTCCAGCCGAACGAAATCGGTATCTATACCCATATCCGCAAGGCCTTTTTCAATAGCCTCGCCCGTGAAGCCCGCGGTAAAGCCCAGCGCCTTTGAGTCAACGCCCAGCTCTCTGAGCACTATCGAAACGTTTATGCCTTTGCCGCCGAAATACATTTCCTCGCGCTCAGAGCGGTTGGTCATGCCCAGCTTCATCTCGCCCGTGTGTACAACGTAGTCGATGGCGGGGTTGAAAGTTACAGTATATACCATAGTTACATTACCTCCTTGACGTTTACCTTTGAGATATATTTTTTATTTTCCTCGCTGAGTTTGTCTGTGATGAGCCTTACTCTGCCGAGCTTGGCGAAAGTAACTGCCGAGATCTGACCGAATTTGGAGTGATCTGAAAGAATGTAAGCGATACGGCTGTTTTGCACGGCGGTGGATTTCACGCTGGCTTCGTTGCGGTCCGGCGTGGAAACTCCGGCGGCAAGCGATATGCCGTTCGCGCCGAGAAAGCTTTTTGTGAAATTATAGCTTTGCAGCGAGTTCACACATTCCGCGCCGACTATCGCTTCTGTAGTCAGCTTTATCTCGCCCGCGGGGATATACACGGTAAAGCCGCGCTGCGCGAGCCTTTTTGCATGAATGAAAGCGTTTGTAACGAAAGTAACGTTTTTCTCGGGCAGAAAATCTATCATATAGCCCGTGGTAGTTCCCGCATCGAGGAATACGAAATCGCCGTCATCCACAAGCGAAGCGGCGTATCGGGCTATCGCGATCTTCTCTTCGTTAAAGAGCTTCGACTTAGCCTCTACGTCCTGCTCCACCACGCTGAACGAGTGGTCTTCGGCGGATATTGCGCCGCCGTGCACCTTTTTCAGCAGACCCTTTTCGTCGAGCTGGGTAAGGTCGCGGCGCACGGTAGATTCCGAGGCGCCCAGCCGCTCGCAAAGCTCCGGAAGCTTTACGCTTTTATTCTGTTTCACCATTTCCAAAATAACTGAATATCTTTCCTCAGTAAGCAAATCTATCACCTTTCAGCATTTCCATTTGACTCGCAATGAACGTTATTGACTGTTTCTGATTATAGGATAACACAATTCACTCGCCAAGTCAAGCATTTTCACTCAAAAACACTCAAAAACCGCAAACTTTGTGCAGCCGCACAAATCGCCCGAGCCGTCTTTATGCACTTTGTACAAAAGTTCTCTCAAGTGTGGAGAAAAATATGTGTGCGGGTTCGTAATGGGCATAAAAATACAGCCGCGAGGGGGTGGCTCACGGCTGTTGAAAATACATATTTAAGACAACACCGCACAGCTATTGTGTACGTATTACGCCGTCAGATTTTTCGTCAGATTGCCTAAAGCCGATAGGCGGTAGTTGCGCGGAGTTGCCTTAATTCTTCTCCCCGCCGATCCTGCGCAGTATCATCACCACAAAAGTCTGCAATATCGGCAGGAAAAGCAGCATTGCGGCGGCGGTCAGCACGAACAGCAGCGTCAGCGCTTCGCCAAGCGCCATGCCCATATCGTGCGTCGGCGCAAGGCCGTCATAAACGCGGTACGCCGCCAGCGCGGTCAGCAGTAAAAGCGCCGCCGCCGCGCATATCGCTAAGATGAAAAAAAGCACCTTGCCCGCCGCGCGCAGTTTGTCGCTTCGGGCGAGCATACGGCGGCTTATTAGCGATGCGGGATAGCTGAATATCAGCACACCCGCGGGGAACACCGCAGCCGCCGCTATCCGCATCGAAACGTCCTCGCTGATCGTCGCGATGAGAAAGCCGACTAGCGTGAGCGCGGCAATTATCAGCGAGGCGCGCAGGTAAAGCCCTTTAGCGGGCGCTTTCACATCGCTCACAGCGCGACCTCCCCGCAGACCACGCGCGCGTTTACCGAGATAACGAAATCCTCTATCTTTTTCATATCCGGCTCGGGCGGCAGCGAGGTGTTTGCGGCGGCGTACTCAAGCCTTTTGCGCAGATCCTCCACCAGCTCGAAAAATTCGGGAGTGGGCTTGTCGCCGTCGGTGAGGTATTTGCCGCTGCGAATGTCCATAAGCAGGCCGTGCTCGGCTTCGCGGCAGGTCTTTACAACGCCTTTTTCCAGAATGTCGAAGCACATATACATCAGCCGAACGAGGTGCATCGAGTGCTTGCCGAGCTTGTTGTGCTGTATCGCCCTGCGGTTTCTGATGCCCATGCTGCTGTCCGAACCGTTCAGAAGCATATGCAGCTGCCTGTCGGCATACCCGCCGAAACTTTTTGCCGCCCGCTGAGAGAGGAAAAGCCCAGTGTTATTGAGCAGCTCTCTGCCGATGCTCGTTACCTTTATATACTGGTCGGGGTTCAGCCCCAGCAGCTCTATCGTGTTCGGATTACAGTTCGCGAGAAGCTGCACCAGCTTTTTGAATGAGTAGACCACGGTATCGGTAGCCGTTTCGCTGACCTGCTCAAAATCTCTGCCCAGCAGTATCTCGCGCCTGCTGTTTACAGCGCAGCCGCGTATATCTATGTCGGAATTTTCATTATTAGTGCCGTAAGCGAGCGAACCGCCCAGCCCGAGGAGTATCACATTATCCCCCAGCCTTTCATCATCGCGCAGAAAATCATACTCCGCGGCGGAAAGTATCTCGTCAAAATCCATATTCATAACCATGCTCATTCGCCTCATTTCTTTGTGTCAGTTATGATTTATCAGTTATGCCCTCCAGATATTTTGCGGGCACGCTTTTGGTAAGCCAAACGCCGTTTTCCGAAAGGTAAAAAACATATCCGTCTTTATACATATCGCCCGTGTGCACCTTATAAACAAAAGGCCTGCCGTGCCGTGCGGGTCTAGCTTTATCGCGCCGGGCTTGTGGCGCAGTATCAGACTGATAAATTTGCTTGTTCTCGTCATTTCTTTTTTATCCATAATGCTTTCTTCTATCTAGGTCAGCGTATCTTTTTTATCGGGTGTCTTATGACGGTTTTCCACTTTTCGGGCGCAGACTTTCTCACGTCTGAAAGATATATCTCGTGGTGCAGGCGGCTTTCGCTAAGGTCGTTCTCGCAGCCGTTTTCCGCCAAATATTTATCCATCAGCGCTACGCTTTCAGGCTCGCTGTCGAAACTGCCGATGTGCATTATCTGCACGCAAAGCCCCTCTTCTATCGTGAGAAATTCCGCCGATGAGCAGTCGAGCTTTTTCTTTTTTGAAGCCGTTTCCACCGCCCAGTCAAAGTCATCCCGCGTGATGAAATCGGGCAGGCGGATAACTGAGATCCATTTAAAAGCGGCTTTGTCGGCGTAATTTATACCATCAACGCCCTCATGCCACCAAAAGCCCTCGAGCGGCGGCACTACATATTCAAAAAAGCCCGCTATCTTATGGTCGGTCTTATAGCTCATTTTCAGCGTGTACGCCACGGCATACAGCAAGCCTATCGCCTGCTTGTAAGCGCCGCCCTCTTCGTTAGGGTCGCCCGTACCCCTCACGGCGATGTAGTTCGCCTTTGGGACTTCCACTATCTCGGGCTGTTTTTTCGGCATATAAAACTCCTTGTATTCTTTTTTAAAATCAAAAGCCATCCTGCATTCTCCTTGTCAAATCGTCAAATTCAGAAAAGATCAAGCATACCGTCAAGGTATATCTCTTCGCGCACTTTTAGCTGATACTCGGGCTTTGTCATGTAATACAGCAGAAATTCCAGCACCATCGCGCTGCCCAAGCCCCTGCCCTCTATCTTGAAATTCGTGAAACCCATCGGCAGGTAAACGCTGCGAATATCGTCAATGCCGATGAACGCGGGGCTTTCCATCGCGCGGGAAAATCGGTAGCCCTCGGCGGCGTGCGGCGCTTTGCAGATATGGTCGGCGCACGGCTCGCCCAAATTTTTGCGGCTGACGTTTTCGTAGCAGGCTTTGCGCTCGGTACAGCCAACCCAGCAGCATTCGTTGCAGAGAAACTCCACCTTGTCTTTCAGCGCCTGCGGCAGCTTGCCGAGCTTATCGAAAGCTTTGTTCAGCCGAAAATCGGGCACGGCATAGCGGTAGTCCTCCCGCTCCAGCTCGCGGCGAAAACGCTCAAAGTCGGTCAGTACCTTAGTAGTGGACGACACGAAATAAAGCTGCGGAAAGCGCGTTTTCAGATAGTCGAGCAGCAGGTCGGAAGCGACGATAACGCCGTTTTGCGGGCAATTTTTATCACCCTGCGCGAAAAGTTTGCAGAGGGCGCTGCACTTTTTGTCCGAGAGATGCTCTGCGCCGAGCAGCGAATTGCTGAAAGTCAGCCGCGCGGATATGCCGTACCCGCGCATAAGCATGAGCACCTCGCGCGGGTCGTGGTCGCCGAAGCCCGCTCTGCCGCCGCCCCATACGCAGTCCGCGGGCGCGCCATACACCGAGCCTATCTCGCACCAGTCGTAAAAATACTCGCGGTGTTCGCGGTACAGCGGCAGAAAAGCGGCGTACAGCTCGTAAAACTCGAACAGCCCCGGCAGGTGGTAAACAGCGCGGCGCGGGAGTTCGGCATTGGCGAAAAATTCGGTCAATTCGGTCATGGTCAGGTCACCTCAGTATAATTATAACACAAACGGCGGCTAAGTGTCAAACGCTATTGACATCTGCGGCGCGGCGTGTTATCATATAAGCGAAGGATCATACTATCATACTATCATTTAAAGGCGACAGGCTTATGAAAAACAGCGACAAGAAAAAAATACTTGAACACCTCTCGCGGCAGAACTTCGCCGACGGCTCGAGCGCCGCGTTTTTCACCGACTCGGCAGGAGCAGGGTACATAGTGAAAGTCAAGCGGGGGTTCGGGGTGAGGGTCGCTTGTTTTTACAAGGACGGACACTGCCATGCATGTGTGGTATAATTAAACTAGCAAAAGCGAGCGCTTTGCGGGAAATATCATGGAGGTACAGGTATGAAAAACACGTTTGGCGTAAAGATGGTTTATAATTTTTACCATAGCGCTGTAAAAACGGAATTGAAAAGGCGGGGCTTGCCGAAAGAGCTCGCCGAGAAGATCGACAGCGAGCACAAAAAGATACTCGCGCGGGCGAAAGACATCGGAAGATCGCGACTTCTCAGCTCGTACATCATGGCGAGCTACTTCATCGCGTTGAACCGCGGCACGGGGCTTTCGGCGGAGGAGAATTACGAGATATACCGCGACGGACTGTGCGCCTCGAAACTTTTTCACAAGGTGCTGGGCGACGCCGAAAGCTACCTCGACCCCAAAAAGATGGAAGGCAGACTGCAATGGTCGGCCGAAAGCCACAAGCGCGAGTATGAAAACGACTGGGTGGTAGACATTCTCCCCGGCAACGGCGAATACGATCTGGGTTACGATTATCACGAATGCGGGGCGTGCAAGCTTTGCAATGACGAGGGCTGTCCCGAGCTGGCGGCGTACATCTGCCGCATGGATTTCGTGCTGGCGGACATCATGAACATGAAGCTTGTGAGGACGGGAACTATCGCCGAGGGCGCGCCGTACTGCGATTTCAGATACAGCAGGATAAGGAGCAGTGAAGAGAAGTGAGCTTGGGTGATGAACAAGGTCGCGGGCAGGTGACCGCTTCACACCGCCGTCCCTTTCTTCGGCATGAAAAATCCGCTCATGTCGATGTGCTCAAGCTCCAGCAGCTTGATCTTTTTGTCGATGCCGCCCGCGTAGCCTGTCAAATTCCCGCCCGCGCCGACTACGCGGTGGCAGGGGATTATTATCGAGATCTCGTTGTGGCCCACCGCCCCGCCGACCGCCTGCGCCGACATTTTCGCCAGCCCGCGCTTTTCGGCAAGCCGCCGCGCAAGGTCGCCGTAGGTAACGGTCTGCCCGTATGGTATCTGCAAAAGCAGCTCCCACACCGCCATGCGAAAATCAGTGCCAACGGGGTGCAGCGGCGGCGTGAAATTCGGCTCAGCGCCCGCGAAATAAATATCCAGCCAGCTTTTTGCCTGCGAGAGCGTGTGCGTTTCCCGCTCGGTATGTTCGACGGGCAGGTTATCGGCAAAGTATTTTTCGCCGTCGAACCACACCCCCGTAAGCCCCTGCCCGTCCGCCGCGAGCAAAATATCGCCCAGCGGCGAATCGTAATGCTGAATGTACGTCATGTTTTACACCTCGAATATCAATTTTTTCAATTATAGCATAGTTTAACTGAAAAGTCTATTCCGACTGCCGTATCTCTGCCGATACGGCAGTTTTTCATGCCCTATATGCAACTTACCCCGCACTGTATATGAAATATTCATATGAAACCATATTGAAATTTCACACCGATGGTGATATACTATATATAAAGGAGCGATAACTGATGAATATTACCGAATTTGCAAAGGTGGCGGGAGTGTCAAAATCCGCCGTAAGCAGATATTTTAACGACGGCTATGTGAGCGAGGAAAAACGCAGGCTCATCGAGGCCGCAATAGAGGCTACGGGCTACGCGCCCAGCGTTCAGGCGCAGAACGTGCGCACGAAAGTGACAAAGCTCGTCGGCGTGATAATACCTAAACTTTCCAGCGAGAGCTGCGCGCGCGAGGTCGAGGGGATAAGCCAGGTGCTGAGCGAGCAGGGCTACCAGCTTTTGCTCGTCAACTCCGCCAACGACCCCAAAAAAGAGGTGGAGTACCTGGAGCTTTTCCGCAGCAACCGCGTTGACGGCGTTATCTTCCTCGCTTCGATATTCACGCCGCTGCACGACGCCGTGCTGAAAAAAATGCGCGTGCCCGTCGTCATCATGGGGCAGGAATACAAAGGCGCAAACTGCGTTTGCCACGACGACTGCAAAGCCGCCTATTCCGCCGAGATGCTGATGCTCGAAAAAGGCGGCAAAAAGCCTGCTTTCATAGGCGTTACCGAAAGCGACAAGGCAGCGGGTCTGGCGCGAAAAGAGGGCTTTCTCCACGCGCTCGCCGACAGCGGTATCTCGATCAGCCGCGGCGATATGCTCACGGCTAAATTCAAAATGGATTCGGGCTGCGAAAAGGCGCTGGCGCTGCTGAAAAGCGGAAAAAAGTACGACCACATATTCTGCGCGACCGACAGCATAGCGGCAGGCGCGCTGCTTGCCTGCCGCGAACTGGGGCTGAGAGTGCCCGAGGACGTAATGCTCGCAGGCATCGGCGATTCGCAGCTTTGCAAGGTGACCTCCACCACGCTGACCTCCGTGCACTTACACTACCGCACCGCGGGCATTGAAGCGGCGCAGATGCTGCTAAACTCGCTGAAGCGCGAAAGCCCTATCCCCCGCACTCTAACGCTTGATTTTGAGCTGATAGAGCGCGGCTCTACGGATAAGGATCATGAAACTGTATGAAACCTTGTAAATCCCCAACATAAGTTTATAGTATTTGTCAATAGACAAAACGCGCAGCATGAGCTATAATATAGTTAATGAAATCGGTATCACACATAAGAGTGAAACCGAAAATGAATAGTCCGGACAAAAAATAAAAATTTATGCAAAGGACGGTACGTTTTATGGATCACAGAAGCTCAGCTCGTGAGATACTTTCCGCTATCGGCGGCAAAGACAACCTAATAAGCGCGGCGCACTGCTCTACAAGACTGCGCCTGATAATCGCAGACAATTCAAAAGTACAGAAAGAAACGCTCGAAAACATCGACGTGGTAAAGGGCGTTTTCGAGGCAGCGGGACAGCTGCAGATAATCATCGGCACCGGTACAGTCAATAAGGTATACGATGAATTTATCGCAGAGTCGGGCATTGAGGCGGCTTCAAAAGACGAGCTGAAAACGCAGGCGGCTCAGAAGCAGAACTGGTTCAAAAGGCTGATAAAGACCCTCGGCGACGTTTTCGTACCCATAATCCCCGCGATAGTTGCAGGCGGCCTTATAATGGGCATAATGGAAGCGCTGAACTTCATGGCGGCGAACGGCTTTATCTCGCTGGATACTAACGGCTACGTTTTCACGATATTCAAGCTGCTCTCAAACGCGGCGTTCACATTCCTGCCGATACTTATAGGCTACTCGGCTACTAAGGTCTTCGGCGGCAACCCCTACCTCGGCGCAGTCATCGGAATGTTCCTCATACACCCCGACCTGCAAAACGCATGGACAGTTTCCGCCAACGGCTACGAACAGACCTTCTCGATATTCGGTCTTTTCAACGTGCACATGGTGGGCTATCAGGGTCACGTTATCCCGATAATCATAGCTTCATTCATTCTTGCTAAGATAGAAAAAAAGCTGCACAAGGTAGTGCCCGATATAATCGACCTTTTCGTAACGCCCCTCGTCAGCCTTACGGTAACGGCGTTCCTTGTTTACACCTTCATAGGCCCCGTATTCGTAGCGCTTGAAAACGGCATCATCACAGGCGTTCAGAAGCTGATACTTCTCCCCTTCGGCGTCGGCTCTTTCATAATGGGCGGCTTCTACTCCACCACAGTAGTAGGCGGCATACACCATATGTACACAGTTATCGACATCGGTCAGCTCGCAAAATACGGCGCTACCTACTGGCTGCCGCTCGCCTCCGCCGCGAACATGGCTCAGGGTGCTGCCTGCCTTGCAGTTGCGGTAAGAAGCAAGAACAATAAGATACGCTCTATGGCTTACCCCTCTGCGCTTTCATGTATGCTCGGAATTACTGAGCCTGCTATCTTCGGCGTGAACCTCAGATTTGTAAAGCCTTTCATCTTCGGCTCTATCGGCGGAGCTTGCGGCGCAATGGCGGCTTCAATACTCCACCTCGGCGCTACTGCTACGGGCGTTACCGGCATATTTGCGATACTCCTCACACTCAACCACCCCGTAAAGTATATCATCTCTATGCTCATCGCGATGGGCGTAGCTTTCACGCTGACATGGTTCTTCGGCACCAACAATGAGCAGATAAAAAACGAGAGCAAGCCTGCTGAGAAATCTGAAAAGACCGAGCAGACCGAGCAGACCGAGCAGACCGAAAAGATTGCTGAGATCACCGACACTGCAAACACTGCCGATACTTCAGACAACGGCTTTATCACCTCTCCGCTCAGCGGCAAGGCTGTAAAGCTCGAGAACGTTCCCGACCCAACATTCGCGCAGGGCATACTTGGTCTTGGCGCAGCTATCGAGCCGACCGAGGGCAAGGTAGTAGCCCCCGCTGACGGCAAAGTTGAAACGCTTTTCGACACCCTCCACGCCGTAGGCCTTACGCTGGATAACGGAAAAGAACTGCTGATACACATCGGCATAAACACCGTGGCGCTGAACGGCGAAGGCTTCGTGCCCCACGTTTCAGAGGGCGACAGAGTTACAAAGGGCCAAACGCTGATGACTTTCGACATCGACTTTATAAAAAGCAAGGGATACCAGACCGTTACTCCCGTGCTGGTGGGCAATTCAGACGATTTTTCCGCCGTGGAACAGCTTGCAGCCGAGGGCGCGCAGGTATCCATAGGCGACGAGCTTATAAAAGTTACGGACTGAAACTTAGAGAGGCAAAGTATGGATAATAAAGAGATAATGGAAAACAGAGAGCGCATCAAAAACGCGAAATGGCGTCAGAGATTTCATATCGAGCCGCCCGACGGCTGGCTAAACGACCCGAACGGCCTTAGCTTTTACAAAGGCGAATACCACGTTTATTTTCAGTACAGCCCCATAGCCGCCGACGGCCACACGCCCCGCGGCTGGGGACATTACCACGGCGCAGACCTCATGCACATGGCCTACGACAAAGCGGTAATGATGCCCGATATTCCCGAGGACAGCCACGGCGTTTACTCAGGAAGCGCCATTGAAAATGACGGCGTTCTGCACATATTCTACACCGGAAATGTGAAGATGGAGGGCGACTACGACTACGTTACGGCGGGCAGGGGCGCGAACGTGATACACGTCACCACCGCCGACGGCAGCGAGGTCAGCGAAAAGCAGGTGCTCCTGCGAAACAGCGATTACCCCGACTTCTGCTCCTGCCATGTCAGAGATCCTAAGGTATGGAAAGAGGGCGAGGTCTGGAAGATGGTACTGGGCGCGAGAACTCTCGGCAACGAGGGCTGCGTGCTGGTGTACGAATCCGCAGACCTCATAAACTGGAAGTATACGGGCAAAGTATACAAAGAGGGCTATGGCTATATGTGGGAGTGCCCCGATTATTTCGAGCTGGACGGCAAAGGCTTCCTCAGCACCTGCCCGCAGGGTCTGCCGCACTACGAAACTAAGTGGCAGAACCTCAATGAGTCGGGCTATTTCCCCGCAGATGGCAGGTTGGAAGACAGCCGCTTGGGCGAATTTGCCGAGTGGGACATGGGCTTCGACTTCTACGCGCCGCAGACTTTTCTCGACCCGCAGGGCAGGCGCATACTGATAGGCTGGCTGGGCATGGACAACCGCGTTTACGGCAACGCCACTACCGAACTTGGCTGGCAGCACTGCCTTACCATACCGCGCGAAGTCACTCTCGGCGAAAACGGCAGACTGCGGCAGTACCCCATTGCCGAATTTGACGCACTGAGAAAGGGCGAGCGCCGCCACGCCGACGGCTGTACTGCGAAATACGCTCTGCCGCTGGAGATATGCGGCGAACCGACCGCGGACTTCACCATAACGCTTGACGGCAAGCTGGAGCTGCGCTTCGACAAGGCGAAGCAGCTTTTCACCATGGAATTCAGCGACGAAAAGTACGGCTGCGGCAGAGGCACGAGAAACGCCGTTGTCGCAAACGTGAGAAGCATACGCCTTATCGCGGATTTGTCAAGCATAGAGGTGTATTTAAACGGCGGCGAAACGGTAATGTCAACAAGATTTTATCCTGATGGCGACTGCGCCGAGCTTGAAATAAAGGGCTTTGAAGCGCAGGTCTGGGACTTCTAAATCTGAAATATCTGAACTATCTGAGAGGAGAATTGCAATGGGAAACACACTTTTTGCCATAGGCGAAGCTTTGATAGACTTTATCCCCGCGCAGGCAGGCTGCGCATTTGAGGACGTGACGGCTTTCAGCCCGAAAAGCGGCGGAGCGCCGGCAAACGTGTGCGGAGCTTTTACAGTGCTGGGCGGCCGCGCGAAATTCATCACCCAGCTCGGCGACGACCCATTCGGCAAAAAGATAGCGGGCGACCTAGTACGCGCGGGGATAGACACCTCGCTTATCGGCTTTACCGACAAGGCGAACACCGCGCTGGCTTTTGTAAGCCTTGAAACTGATGGAAACCGCACGTTCTCGTTTTACAGAAACCCCTCGGCGGATATGCTTTTTTCAGCCGAGCAGGTGAAAGCGGAGTGGTTCGCCGACGCATATGCGCTGCACTTTTGCAGCGTTTCGCTGGGCGATTTCCCGATGAAAGAAGCACACAGAAAAGCGATAGCCTGCGCGCGTGAAAGCGGCGCTATGATAAGCTTCGACCCAAATCTGCGTTTCCCGCTTTGGAAAGACAAGCAGGCTCTGCACAGCACGGTGAATGAATTTATACCGATGGCGGACATCGTGAAAATTTCGGACGAAGAGCTTGAATTTATCACGGGCGAGAGCGAGATAAGCGCCGCCCTGCCGAAGCTTTTCGCGGGCAACGTAAAGCTTGTCATATACACCTGCGGCGCGGAGGGCGCGTATGCTTTCACCAAAAACGCGCAGGCGCACGCCGCGAGCGAGCGTGTAAAAGCCATCGACACAACGGGCGCGGGCGACGGCTTCATAGGCTCGTTCCTCTACGCGCTGAAAACGCTCGGCGTCACGGCGGACAGCATTTCAGACCTCAGCAGTGAACAGCTGGAGCGCTGCACAGCTTTCTCAAACAAATTCTGCGGCGAGAGCGTACAGCACGAGGGGGCTATCGACTCATACAGAAAGATAGCTTTTGAACAACGCGGCTGCTAATATGCAGGTCACAAATAAAAAACCACCGATACGGCTTTGCGGCTGTATCGGTGGTTTTTTGTTCTTATTCAAATGTATTGTTCGCAAAAAGAGCTTTACAAAGCCTTGTCGATAAATTTCGGGTCGATATGGGCGTTGGTGTAAATGATGTAATCATCAGCTGCTGAGCCGTCGATCATTGCCGAACCCTCATAAAGCGAAGCCGTAAGCACTATCTTATAATTAGAATAGAATGCATTTTCAACCGCTTCAAGATCCGCACCCGTCTTTACATCAAAGTCGATATATACATCAAACAGCCCTGCATTGTCGGGTTCTTCAAAATTATCCCTCGCAGCTGAATATTCCAGCTTTGTTTTGCCTAGTTCACCGCTATTAAAAGTTTCAAGCGTCTGCTCGTCTACACCTTTGATAGTAACGCTGTTCAGATAATCTGAAAGCTTCAGATCGTCAGTATAGCCGTCCTGCTTGCATTGCAGTTCGATCGTCCAGCGTATTTTAAGATTCTTTTTATCTAAAGCAGAAAGCTGCGAGGCATCGTAGATGCCGTTTGTATGGATCAGCGACTTCGTTTCTGTTTCTTCATCAAATGTATTGATGCCCAGCTGGTCGTTCGCTTTTGTCTGTCCATCGCCTCTGTCCTCATCGGGAGTGCCCGAAGATATAGGGTGGTAAGCGTTGAATTTCAGACTTGCGTCAGTCATCGCGTTGCGGTAGTACAAGCATTTTTTGGAGTCCTCCACGGTGTCAGATACGCTGCTGCTGTATGTAGTATCGGCAGCATCATATGCAATACTTGATCTGGCGCTGACATATGTTCCTACATCAGTATTCTCAGCCGAATTCTGCCGTTCGGGGAACTGTGTGACTATACCGCTGTGAGTATAAATTATCTTAAAAGATGTTTTGATCTTAACTTCCGGAGCAACTCCCGTTTCTCCTGCCGTCAGCCATGGTCTTAGGTCGATCGCTTTTTCGTTATTTTGCTCAGATATTTCAAAAAAGTTCGCTGACGCTTTTCCGCAGACCGTATTGTATTCAAGCTTTGGAGGGTCTGTGAGTTCCACACCTGTACTATCATACGCAGCTATCGTATCAGCACCTTTTATCATCTCTATACCGTCAATATCGCCGATCATCTTTTCCGCCACTCCGCCATTAGTGTTTCTTTTGTTCATAAATATATGGCTGCTGTGGTAAATGGAAATATTATTGTTTTTTAAGAGTGCTTTCAGAGCACCTATAAGACCTTTGTCAGTTGTATTGAACGTTATAGTTGAAACAGTTGTGATATTTACATCATTATTCTCGTCATCCATTTCAACGTTTGTATTGCCCTCAAGCGTTTCGACCTCTATAGTATTGCTGAAAAGGTCGGCAAAATTTAGCTGTACTGAGTGATTATTTTGCACTGCACCATTTATCTTGCCGCTTACATTCGGATAAAGACTTGAAGGCGTAGTTAGCTGAAACTGATGGAACAGTACATTTTCAGCTTTAGCCGTAGTCATTGTAAGATAGTAGTCCTCTGTCAGATTTTTTGTATCGGTCGAGAGGTCAAAGCGGTCTGTGTCGCCATCATTAGCAGTGCGGATAGTGGTTTTCTTTCCGCCTATCATTACCGTCATATTTCCTTTTTCGTCCTCAACGAAAGACCCGTCAGCTTTAGTTGTCTTAGTAAATTCCAGCTGACTGCTTACCATATCCGAAAAATCTGCTTCGCTAAAGGCTTTGCCGCTGCTGTCTGTAAAATCAGAAAACGGAAGCTGAAGTATTTCACCATTGTACTTTTCTTTGCCTGTTATAGTGTAATAATACTCTTTGTTCTTATTGTTTTTGTCTATAAGCACAAACTGCGTTCCTTTAGGTATAGTTTTCTCAGTTCCGCCGAAGTTGACATTCAGGTTCAGTACCTTATTATAGTTCCAGTCAAGTCCCGAAGAGCCGCCCATTATATCTTTTATGAAAGTATCAGCAGGGTAAGCCCAGCGCAGATAAGCGGTAACAGGGGTATCGTAGTTTTCGACAAGTACCTTAGGCTTGCTGCCGTTAAAGCCGTTATCGCCCGTTTCATTTGTATATTTGCTCGGGTAATACTGCGTGCCGCTGAATGCCGTAGTGTAGAAATCATACTGATATATCTTTCGCGTCATCACCGGCACATAGACGTGGTAGACCACAGTAGGGGATTTGCTGACCGTAGGGTCGGTATACTGCACATCAATGAGAGTAAACTGTCCTCTGGTATCGCTATCGAATTTATCCGGCTTGGCTTTGAATTTATTGAAGAATTGCTTCTTATCATCAAGTCCATATTCTACTGTCAACTCGTTGATTGATTCTGACAGCGTAACATTATCACCGTTGATATTTGCCTTATAGACTTTAACAGCACTTGCTTTTGACACCTGATTATTTGTAAGAATACTCAGATACGAATTTATTTGTTCTTTTATATCCTCTGTGTTATCGATCAAGATCACGGGAATATCCTTTAAAATATCCTGCTCTGTGCTGAAATTCAGTTTGTTATAATTCGATATATCATCTTTTATATTGGTATAGTGTTTTAGGTTGGTTTTATCTTCGCACTCTGCAATTATGCTTTCCACCGCCTCTGCGCTTGTTCCGTCGCCAGTGAGGAATTTTGCGCCTGTGCCGACATTCTTGACAGGGCTGCTGGTCGCATATGGGAAATTGTCGTCGCTTGTATCGACGCGGCTGATGTTAGCCGCCTCTGTAATGTCCGACAAATTCTCTCCCCTTGTGCTTTCGTCAAGGCACGCGCCGTTGTAGTCGGCGGGGATAACGGTAGCGGTATTGCCTGTACCACCAAAATTTTTATCAATAGTTTTGTCCGAAACCTTATTAGTTCCCTGAACGCTCCAGCCAACGATCTTGAATGTTTTACTGCTGCTGAATCCGCTGAACAGACCATAGTATGAAGAAGTAGTTTCAAGGTTTACGTTATTTACTACAATGTTATATGCAGATATGTTACCGTTGGTATTATTGCCAATGATACCTCCGATTCTTGATAATCTGTTTTCTCCTTTTATGGTACAGTTTTCAACTTTGCTGTTGCAGATATTTCTTGAATAATTATTCGTTCCTATCAGACCGCCTGCACCATTAGAAGCATTAGTTTGACTGATCGTATATCACGAAACGCTGCAGCCGTCAATGTGATTGGTATATTTTATTTCGCCAAATTTAACTTCTCCTGTTCCAGTGGCAGGAAAATAACCGAACAGACCGCCTACATGTTCAATACCGCTAAGTTTACTATTGCCATTTCCCTCAACATTACAGTTATAGGCTTTTACGTTCAATCCGGTATTTGCATTTCCTATCAGACCGGCGACATTTTTACCATACATATCAACATTCTTCAGATTAAAATTTATAAGCAGAACGTTGCTTTTATATGCTAATCCTATCGCGCTGCCAACTCCGTTGAGCGCAGGATTGGTAGTTTCCGTGTTATTTCCCATATGTTTATTTTCGGGCGCTGTAACAGTAACATTTCTTATTATTACTGTACTTAAAGTACTAGTACTTTCACACAGCTGACCGATAATGCCGCCGCAGTTGGTATTTACTTTGGTAGTGTCAGACGTAACAGATTCGTTAAATTCGCTTGTTTTCTCGGTAAGGGTATTTACATACAGATTTGCCTTTCCCTGAATATAGCCTATAACTCCGCCTGCCGCTGCCAGCGTTCCTTTTACGGAAAGATCATTGGCTGAACATTCATTGATGTAAATAGACAGCGATTTGTCGGGCACATAGCCGATAAAGCCGCCGGTCACTCTTTCGCCGCTAATAGTCAAAACATTAAGAGATACATTCCAGAAATTGTATTCGCGTGTATCAGACGCTGTATATCTTAACGAACCGATAATGCCGCCTGTATTCGCCGCCTTGTTTGTGTCAGACGTCATTTTGATCTTTTTATTATCACCCCATTGCTCTTGCGTTAAAGTTCCCGACAAAGTAAGGTCATGAATGGAATTTGATTTTTCTTTGCGATCATCATCAGTTTTAGCTTTCACATCAAAATACAGGTCATTAAAAAGACCAAGACCTATTTTGTCTGCGTTATTGTCGGGGGTATCTGTATTTCTGTAATAGCAATCCCACTCACTGCTGTGGTTTTTAAGATTAGTATTCAGCTTTATCGTACTGCCGTTTCCGTCAAGACCGTAAAGCGCAAGGATATTTTTGCAGATGTCATTATCCTCAATTTCCTGTGGATAAAGCTGACCTATACCTCTGAAACAGTTCGGCAGGTCGTATTTTGCATTTTCAGCAAGCTCCATATAGTGATAATTGCCGCTGCCGGTTATCGCCCTTGCAGGGTAGCTGCCGTCTGTGTCAGCCTTAGTATACTGCCTTATGATGTAAGGAACAGCATCCGCCTTACCCGCGCTGTCCTCTTTCGCAAGCGTGAAATCACTAGGCTGTGTTGTATCATCTGTACCCACCGCCGAATATTTTGCAAGGTGCGTGGTCTTATTCTCCCCGCCGTATGACTTTTTCACAGTATAGCTGCCGTCAGTTCCAGCGTTGCCGCACATCGACTGCGTTATCTCAGACAGAATGAAAAGCGACTGAGAGTCGGGAACGACCATTGTTTTGACATCTTTGCCATTTTCCTGCTTGAAGCTTATCTTGCTGTCAGAATCAGGGTTCAGGTCAGGGATAGGATAATTCTTATCGCTGTTATCAAGAATGGTGCTTGCTATACTGTAACTGCCAGCTTCATTAAAGCAGTAGGCGTTTACAACTCTGCCGACTATCTGATTTACATAGAGATAGTTATTCAGTACGTCAACATTTTGTTTGCTTGTATTCTTGTAAACCTCAAAATTATTTTTGCCGAGCGGCGAGATCTTCTCACTGCCCATATTTCTGAACACAAGTCCGCCGTTTACAACCGCACCGACATATCCGCCTACGGGTATAACTGTGGTGTTCTTATAATAGTCGTTGTTGTTCTTAGAAGTTTTCAGCTGTATTTTTGTATTGGAAAATGAAACGGAAACATCGTCAATAATATTGTCGCCGCCCAGTATTCTTCCAATTACTGCGCCGTATACGGGCGTACCGTTATCGTAAGTCAGCTGACCATCTGCACCATTTTTATCGTTTGTTAAAGTGATAGTTTTCGCCGTTACTTTTATATCCAGATCTTTCACAACACAGCCGTTTGAAACAGATACAAAAGGCTTATCAGAGGGGTTTTCAATGACCATTTTATTGCCATTATAATCTTTTCCCACAACAACTCCTCTGAATGCGTAATCTGAGCCTGCTTGTCCAAGTCCTGCAAATTTTTCAGACAGGGTTATAGTACCACCATTCTCAGCATTGCCCTCAACAAGGTAATACGCCCCCGCAAGGTATGAACAAACATCTGCTTTTGTTATGTTTATGCTTTTGCTGGTATCCTCTACCCATTCATCGCCTGATTTTTTCACAGCAACGAATTCTGAGCCATTATATTCGATTCGTGTATGACCTTTGCCGCCGGCTTTGTCGGAATCCCACTTTTCAAAGTTTTTGTCTTTAGTTGCAGCATTAAGATAATCGTTATCTATATACATCGAAAAGCCTTTGCTGACGTTGCCGCTGCTGAGAATTTCTGCTACCATTGAAAGCGTTGTGCCGTCGTCTATGATAAATGGGTCGTTGTATGTGCCGCAGCCCTTGCCCATTTCCTTGCTGACGTGGTTTACAGCTATTTCGTGAGCATTAGTTACTGAACCACCGTATTCGGTTGCTACATAAGGCAGGAAACTTGAGAAATCAAAACCGCCCTTAACACCGGAAGTTGAAGAAGTAGCCGCAGTTGCCTTTGCATTAGCACTTTCCGGTGAAGTAAAGTGGTTCGTATCATCAGCGGCGTGCTTATCCAAATAACGTCTTTGGTCGTTATCCCCTGCGTCGGGAGCAAACTCCGCTGAGTGAGATATCTCTTTTCCGTAGGTAACGTTATGCTTTGCGCTGCCGTCAGCAGCCCAGTCTTCATCATAGTTATAGTTGTATATCGCAGAAGAACCGCCCTCAGAAGTGTACTGCAATGTATGTATCAGCGTAGCCTTAGTGAATATAGAACTTTTGGTTTTATAACTTTTTTCAAAAGCCGTCTGTGCAGCCGCATTGACATCACTAGTCGTTTTTCTGCCGTCAAGGCGCATATCGCTGAACTGTATAGTCATCTGCAATACTTTGTCGCTGCCTGCCGTGCCTATCAGCGCACTTGCTGCTTTTTCGTTATCAGCATAGCCGCTTGTTGAAACTCCGCTGATCTTTGTTTCAGTATAGCTGCCGATATTGCGTACCAAGAGCGCCATATTTGCAGTATTGTAGTCAGCTTCATTGAGGTTCTTGATAGTAAGACCATCAAGAGCAAGTCCGGATATTGTAAAGCTCGCCTTTTGAGTTGAAGAACCTTCCAAATTGCCGCAGATCAATGCGCCCGAACCCTGCACGTTGAGTTTTTCCGCCGCCGAAGCAAGGCTGTTGCGGTATGCCGCCGCCGTTCCGGAGATAGTGCAGTTTGTAAGCGTTATATTTTTTGTGACATTTCTAAACAGACCACACTGCATAAGATAGTGCTGGCTGTAAGCCCGTGTAGAATATTTCGTTCCGTGCGCATTCTGTATTTCCTTATTGTATAATTTGAAGGTGACTCTGTTGCGCGCTATGGTATTAGAAACATCAACGGGGTAGTAGGAAAGCCCTGTAAGATCTATAACTGTTTCTTCTGTCGGAAATGTGCTATACTTACCGAAATAATCATTGCGGATATTCTTTGCCGCATAGGTATAAGCGCTCCAAAGAGTTGCCTTTTCTCCGCCCGTCTGTGAAGCCTTTTCACGCAGATAGTCAAGGTTATAATAGTAGCGTGTGTACTGATTCGGCTGTGTCTTTCCGAGATCAGTTTTCGGCTTATACTCGTTGGAATTGCTGCTATCCATATTAAGTTTATTGCCGCTTGTACGGATAGAAACAAAGCCCTCGCCGGAAGCTCCTATGTCGTCGCCCTTCATAGTCCTGCCGACTATCTCATCATAAGTGCCGGCAGTGCCTGTATAGGTCATGCCCGCGCAGTCATAAGCGCTGGGGTCAGTTATCTCAAGATAAAGGCGCTTTGGTTCAACTGCGTTGTTTATTTCCGTATTATTTGTTTCTGTAGTATTTGGCAACGTTCTGTCTTCATAGCCCTTGCCAACTATAAGACCGACAACTGAACTGCTCGAGTCTGTAATGCTTGAACTGGTATATTTTAAAGAATTTACCTGCCAGTAGCCATAGGAGCTTGTAACAAGTCCGCCTATTGTTTTTGAAGCTGAATTTTCGACAGTGATCTTAGAGCCGTCAACCGTAACGCCCTTATCGTGAGAAGAATTTTCGCCGATCGTGACGTTCACGTTGTTCCAAGAACCGCCAAGCAGACCGCCTGTGCCGTTGTTGTCTGAGCTATCTGTAATGCTAAAATTGCTGACCTTGACATTATTCAATTTGATCTCGTGTTTGGTAGTTTGATGTTCAACAACGCCGATAAGTCCGCCGTAGCCGTAGAAATGGTATTCTTTTTTGCCGTCTTTTTTTAAGTTTATCGAGTTTTTCATCTCTCCGCTTACGGTAATGCCGTTTACTGTAACATTTGAGCCGGAGTTTTTCACATGACCGATAGTGCCTGCCGAAACGCCATTATATGAGCTGTTTGCATTGCCAGCAAGCGTCATTTTAAAGTTAGATGTGCAGTTATTTAAGGTAACATTCGCAGTATCACTGTCCACTCCGAAAATTGTACCTACGTCTATTCTGTGCGCATCTTTTCTCATTATTATCTTGACATTTGACTTCACATTTTCCGCTGTTGTATTTCCGCTAAACTGCGCAGCAGCCGCGCCGCAGTAAATATCGTCAGCGTTTGCGTCGATACAGATACTGCCGTCAAGAGTTAGATCTTTAATAGTCGCTTTGGAAATTTCGGCAAAAAGCCCCTGATATTTGTGGTCGTATACTGCGCCGGTGTTGCCATTGTCTTTTCCTGCTTCATTTTTGGCTTCATCGGCACCCCTGTATCCGTAAGCCTCGCCTATCGCCAAAGTTATCTTATGGTTTCCGCCGTCAAGAGTACGGGTAAAATCAGTGTTTCCGCCGTCATCACGGGTAAGACCGCGCAGACCTGTACCTCTCAGATCAACATCGCCCGTAAGCGTGATATTCTTTTTCAAGATACTTGCTGAAGTTTCACAGCCGCTAGTAGTAAATGCACCCGACTTTGTTGCAGTATTATGCTGTATACAAAGTGCCAGCTTCATAAAATCAACAGTATTTGCAATTTTATATTCGTTATTTTCGGCAGTAAGACCTTTCAGCGTAACTGTATGTGCAGTTGTATCATATGATACAACGCCCGCTTCTTCAATCGTTTTGTCGCCTATAAGCCTTATGACCTGTCCCCACGGAGAAACATCTTCTACTTTTTTGGTTTCTTCCTTAGGTCTTATATAAGTCCAGCCTTTTTTTGTAGCAGAGTCATAGTTTGAGCCGCTTCCCAAAGCATATATCAGACCATCGTCTTTGCCGCCGTCGGTCTGCAAGTTTACAAGAAGGGCATTTGTCACACCTGTTAATCCGCTTAAATCCGTTTTGCCCGAAAAGCGAACAACGCTGCCGTAGTTGCCGTAATCGACTACTTTATCCACAACGCCAGATTCTACATTTCCGGAAATGGTGTTTTCACCGCAAATATCCAGAAAGCTAGAATAAACAGAATAAGCGATACCGCCGGAGTTGCCTTTTGCTTCAGTTTCGTTTACAATAATTTTGTTCGTTCCGTCGATTTTAAGATAGGTTCTGCCTTTGCTTTCTTTATACCAGCCTAAGTCGCCGACAATTCCGCCGCCGTTCTGGGAATTGTCGCCGTTAAGAGTTAACTCTGTCTTGACGTTTTTAATAGTGAAAGTATTTTTAAGATTACCATTTACATTCAGAATTTTTCCGATAATTCCTCCGACAGTACCCTTGTTAGATTTAACTTTAAAGTCAACATCACTATTTGCATCTTTTGCTGTTTCATTGTATATTGTAATTTTTGCCGCACTACTTTCGGTGTCATTTCCTTTTAATTCAAATCTTCCTGCAAATCCGCCGCCCGCATTAGCGGATACGTTTATCGCCCCAGTAAGATTATAATCGCTCAGATCAATGTCGAATTCAGCGCCCTCGGCGGCAGAGTAAACACCGAAAACTCCGCCCGCACCGCTCTCCGACGGAGCACCCGTAACTGTGGCATTAAGCGTTCCGCTGTTTGTATATGATACGCCATTAGCAAACGCGATCTTTGCGCCGTTCGCCTTGCCAACAAGACCGCCTGCGGCTTTTCCCTTGTTTTTGTCCGCTGCCGTTATCATCCGTTCATCGGTTATTTTAGGCATTTCATTTATCGTCAGAACAGCCCCTGTGTTCATCTGCCCGATAACGCCGCCCGCAAATTTATTTGCTGAAACACTGCCTAAAGACTTGCTTGTTGCGCCTTTACCACTTGTGTCTTTGATTGTTTTATCAAGCCAAAGATTCAACGCCGAATTTTCACCCATAGTGCCGCATATGCCGCCTGCGGTATCTCCGCCGACAACGTCTGCATTATTTAGGTATCCCACATGAATATCAGCTTTAGCGCCATCGCCAAGATCGCCGATAACGCCGCCGTATCGGGCGGACGCGTCTACGACGATATGCCAAGTCTGGGTTTTCTCGCCTTTTACAACGTGCTTTGCAAAAAGCGGCTCAGTGCCTGTTCCGCCGGCTTTTAAGTAAACAGGTTTATCTTTATCACTACTATTTTGGTTTGTTACAACAGCGTCAGTTGTGACATAGTTGAAAAGTGAAGAGTTTTCCCACGTCAATCCGGTAAAAACGCCATAAGGGTTACTTTCAGTCGCCAAAACGATGGTGACCTTGCCCGCAAAGGGGTGGTCAGCCGTACCTATGCCGACAAAATTTTTTAAATTACAAGCGCTTTCGTTTAATGTTATGGTGAGCGTATCCTTTTCATTATAGCCGACAAGCTCGCCGCTGTCCTCTAATGTTCCGTTTACATAAGCTTCCAGATCTTGACCGCTAGCTATACTTACTTCTTTTGCGTACTCTCTGTATTGAGGCTCTGCCGCTGCCGCTTTCATAGCTGCGTCCGGAATAAGACCGCTTATCTTGCTTATAATGTCAAGATCGGGCATATTATCCGCTATCTGCTGCATTGGCATACCGGTAGTCATGACCGCCGCCGCTATCACAAAAGCAAAAATACGGCGCAGCAAGCCTTTATGTTCTCTTCTGAAACTGCTTTCAGGCTGAGTATTTTTTCCTTTCCTTTTAAGCATTTTATGCTCCATCTGTTTTTCTCCTTATGAGGGCGTAAATTCTGTTTTAATATATTTCTCGCTGAATTCGTCAAGGGCTGTGCCGTTTTTTTGATAGAAATGCACAGCATAACGGCTGACAGCATTTTCAACGGTCGTATCTACTGAAAATGTAATTATCGTTTTGCCGTCGTTTTTAGTGAAAGTATATCCCTGCAATTTGCTGAATATTTCAAGATCATTTTTATCCAATTCTAATATAGCATTATCATACGTCAGCGTAATAGTACCTTTTCCCGCTCCGCTGATAACGTAATTGTAGGCGTCGAAATCTGTCGGCTTTGTACCCGTAATAAGATTGTCGGTAAATTCTCCGCTCCATTCAAGGCTTTGGCTGCTTCGTGAAACGGCTCTGAGTTTACCGCTTATCGCCTTTATATCCTCGTATTTTCCGACAGGCGCTGCAGTTATTTCTACCGCATACTTCGGCGTTGACAATGTATCGGGGTCGCAGTGCAAAATAAATTTCATCTTAGTCTTTGTATTGGCAGGCAGCTTAAACAAGCCGCTATACTCGCCATTCGACTCCGGCCCGTTTATAGCAGTTTCTGTATTTGTGATAGGACTAAGTGTATACTGCGTACTTTCAGTATCTCCGTCAAGATAAGCAAGCTTATATTTATCGCTTGTTGTTTCAGATGTGATGTCTGTACCATCGTAATTCACAAGTTTTGCCGTTATGCGGAAATAAATATCTGAGCCGTATACGCCCATGCCCTTTTTATCATAATTGCATACGTCAATTGTCACAGCAGGATCTGTGGAGTTTTCCGCAAAACCTATACGCTGCACTTCTGAGCCGCTCACGTACAAATATCGTGACGAAAAAAGCATCTCGTCGCTTTCGGAAAGAGAGATAACTCTTTTAGAATGTGTAGTACCCATATACGCCGCATATGTAGCCGCCCCGCTTAAAAGTACGGCGACTATTATCAGCCATACGGTTATCCACGAATTTCTCAGTATTTTGAGTTTCTTTTTTATTCTGTCGATAATTTCGTTATTCAAAATAACAGCCGCCCCCTTTCCTAAAAATATTGCAGTGCCGTTTTAATCTACGCTCTTTCTTGCGGTGATATAAAGCATATCGGTCTCTTTATTATTAGTGAGGTTTTTGTTTTCCCATTTTATTTTGAGCACATAGTAATCTACAAAGCCTACGTCACCGACTTGTCCCGTTACCGGCAGTCCTGTTACCTGCCAGTATAGCGGCTCGGCATATTCGTTGACTTTATCATAGCTGCTATAATTATGCGTATGAAACGTTGTTCCGCCGCCGATATTTTCTTCGCCTTTGCCAATGGTATGGCTATTTTCGCCAGCCTTAGCGTTCAGGAAGCCGCCTTTAACAGTTACGTTGCCCTGCATCTTATCATCAGTTGAATTAGATGTCTGATACGGATAATAATAAGTATTTCCGTCAAGCCCAGACTTATATTCTGCTATCTCATAGCCGCTTCCTACTGTCGGCTTTTCGGTTATGCCCTTTGAAATAACGTCTTCATATGTTTTGCTGTCTACACGGTACAGCTCGTAATCAAAATCTATATTAGTCGTTCGTGCTATTTGAAGATCATATTTTGAAAGATATTTACCTGTAACGCAAAACACATATGTGCCCTCTGTTATGCGCGTTTTGTTTTCGTCATCAAGACGCTCCTCAACGTTTATATTTGAGAGGTCTATCATCTCAACAGGCTCTTCGTTGCCCGCGCCTATCTTGATAGTAGTCGGGGCGTTTATCTTTATTACCGTCGCTGTTTTGCGCTCGCTCGTGAACCATGCAAATACCGGCAGACCTATCACCAGCACCAGTGTTACAACGGCTGCTGCGGAAGCCTGTATCTTCTTTGAGCGTGAAAGTCCATTCCATTTCAGCTGTATCGTTTTCATTAGTTCTTTGAATTTTACCACTCGGCTGCCGCACCTCCAATGCGAATCAGTTTACTGAATTTATCGGGCTGACTGTCATTTCTGCCATGAGAAACATTATATAGTCGCCGATGTCCTCGTCAGCATTATTGTACTGAATACTAAGTCTTGAATAATTCTTTGTTATATCATCTTGAGTAAGTTTGCTTTCGCCATAATAGCCTTTTAAAAAGCCGCCGGGGTCTTTATTAAGCTTTTTAAGCACCTCGTTTGTGCCGTTTATCGTTTGGCATATTACACCCTTGCTGGAATTTTCCAAGACCGCCTCTCCAAGCGTTTCGGGCCACACCCAGTAAACGGTCACTTCGCAAGGCTGAAGCTCGCCGTCGTTATTTTCGGCGAATTTTATCTCTTCTTCAAGATCATCATCTAACATATCGGAATAATATTTACCGTCATGATGCCTGAAAAAAAGTATGTGGCTGTCAACGTAGGCCGCCAGCGTTTTATCGCTCTCGCCAAGTGCGACCGGCGACGGCTTTGCATCATAATCAGTTTTTCCGTCTGTAGTAGTAGGGTACTGTTTTTTATATGGTGTGATCTTCAAATTATAGTTGACTTTTATAGTCTGCTGTTCTTTCGGAACTATCCAAAAGCGGAGAACGCCATGGCTTCCCGGGTGGATACCTGTATCATCTTCATTAGTATCGCTGTCTTTATAGTTATTCGCATTATTGTCCTTAGTCACAAGCCACTGTATGCTCTGCCCATCGGCAGTAGTAAGCACGACGCTGTCAGAATCAAGCCTTTTATATGATGAGTCGAGGCAGCTGTCTAAAAAGCCCTCCGTGCCCTCAGTTTTTAGTTCAAAAGGCAGTGATGCCGACTTCATATCGCCGCCCGCAACGTCAGCGTTCTTATTCATAGTGAACCATGCAAATGTATAGACAAAAATAATCAAGCACAGCAGCACGGCAGAAGATGCAAATTTTATAAAAGCAGTTCTGCGTTTGTTTTTATTAGCGTCAATATTTGAGATATGCCCCTCTGCATTTCTAATTTTCGCAATAATTTCCACCTCGCCGAATGCATACACTTATACATTATGTATTATAAAATAAAGTAGAAAAAAAATCAAGCACTAAGATGTTAATATGACAAATAAAAAAAGAAATTTTATCAAAAAATGTTTGGCCGCGATAATCATCTGCCGCCGCCGGCAACAGCAAGAAACTTTTTCGGTGCGTTTAGAATAGGCTGAAACTATAAGCCGAAAAGTTTGACTTTATGTTTATTATATGGTATTATCAAACCAATTTCACACTGAGTACCACCGAGTCACACTGAGTCACACAAAAAAATCCGATTCCATGGGGCTTTTTAATGGTAGAAAGCTCAAAAACAGCGAAACAGCGCTGTTCTGAAAAATCAAGCATTTTGAAGATTTTTGGTAGAAATTTGGTAGAAAGCCAACGGTAAAAAAGTTGGTAGAAACTTGGTAGAAGCCGAAAACAACCCTAAAACGGTAGAAAGTCTGTTGACAAAGCAAACTGAATAATGGACAATAGCGGACGGTGTTTCATAACAGAAGCGCTGTCCGCTATTTTTATGCCTAAAAATTGAATATTGCACATCGCTTCTCACTGAGCCTGTATGAAAACAGGTCGCTGAGGAGCTTTTTTTATTTCAGATGAACTATGTCAAGGAGGTCTTTCTATGCCGAACCCTACTGAAATCAGTCTGCTCAATTACAACTTTGAAGCTAAAGCCTGTAATGAACTGCTGACGGCAATGCTCAACCATTCAGACTTTGACTACGTTACGGTCGATGAGCTTCGCCGTTACAGTGAGCTTTCACAGTTCACCTTCGATGAGCTTCGTACCGCTGTGTATGAGCTTTGCAAGAGAGGTTTCCTCCTTGTAGTGCAGAAGCCGTATGGTCATGTCTATGCGGTCAACAAGCTGCGAATATCCAACATGGAATTTGTGTACGGAGCGTAAGCAGAGGTGAGAGAAATGGACAAGAAAACAAAAGCAAAAAAGACAATACCAGATACGATCTGCCGAGTACATAGGTCAGGCGGTTATGCCGTTCTGAGCAATTGCTTCGTGCGGTCAACAAATATCGGCTGCGATTCGATAGGTCTGCTCGGCAAGATCAATGACCTACCACCTACATGGAATTTCACGATTGCCGGACTTGTGGCTATCTGTGAGGACGGTGAAACAGCGATCAAGTCTCAACTTGCTGAACTGGAACAGTGGGGATATGTCAAAAAGACCTTGCTGATGCCAAACGAGTCTCCTACGGGCAGGATCAGCTATCTCTATGACTTCTATGAATACTCGGAACTGGACGATTCTATCCCGAAGTATGACATTGAAATGGAGACATTTACAGCAGATAACGCTACCCTGAACCGTGTGAAGAAGGACAGCAATTTCACTATTATCAGTGCAAAGCTCCTCAGAACCAATAAGATCAGAAACAAACTGATCGGCTTTATGCTGAAAGTTCTTTCTCTGCCGAATAGCTGGAATTTCTCTATGTCAGGACTGAAAGCTATCTGCAAAGAGGGCAAGACTGCCGTGCATAACGCTGTGAACAAACTCATTGATATGGGCTACCTTGTTCGCACAAAACTCCTGTCGAATGAGAGCGTGATGATATAGTATAATAAAACTTGACACTCCAACCTCAAAGAAGTAAAATAGAAAGA
>NZ_JAJCLZ010000089.1 GCF_020559915.1 Ruminococcus sp. 210702-SL.1.03 | reverse complement strand
ATTTCCGAAGATCCTGCCACAGTACCCGAATACTACGAGCCGCTCTCTGAGCCGATAGAGTTCACCGCAGAGTACGGCGGCAACAGCATTTCTACTGTTGAACTGACAAAGACCATCGTAAACTACGAGAAGTCTGGAAGCATACAGATAAAGAAAACCACCGAAGGTATGCTTAATCTTAGCGGTATAGGTTTCACGCTTTCTGGAACATCTGACGCTGGAACGGTAGTAAACGAGTACGCCGTTACCGACGGAAACGGTATAGCGCTCTTTGAGCACATTCCCGTAGGAACATATGAGGTCACTGAGGACGGCAGCACCACGCCTTATGCTTATCTTACCGCCGACCCTGTATCGGTAGAAGTATACTATGCAGAAACTACAACTCAGGAGATTTACAATGACGAAAAGAAAGGCTCGATAGAAGTTCACAAAACAACTGAGGGTATGCTCAATCTCTCAGGTATCGACTTCATACTCAGCGGTACTTCCGACAGCGGACGTGAGATCTCGATAACTGCAACTACTGACGAAAAGGGCATTGCAAAGTTTGAAAACGTGCCGATCGGAACATATGACATTATCGAGGACGGCAAGACCACGCCTTATGCGTATCTTACCGCCGACCCCGTAGCGGTAGAAGTTTACTATGCGGAAACTACTACGCAGGAGATACACAATGACGAAAAAACAGGCTCTATTGAAGTTCACAAGACAACAAGGGGCATGACGAACCTGAGCGGAATAGACTTCATACTCAGCGGCACTTCCGACAGCGGACGCGATATTTCGATAACCGCAACCACTGACGAAAAGGGTATTGCAAAATTCGCTAATATCCCCATCGGAACGTACACGATCACCGAAAGCGGCAAGACCGTACCTTACGGTTATCTTGTTGCAGACCCTGAAAGTGTTGAGGTGATCTATGCCGAAACGATAACTGCTGAGATCTATAACGACACTACAAAGGTCAAGCTGAGCAAGCAGGATATAACTACCGGCAAAGAGCTGCCCGGCGCTAAGTTACAGGTCATCGACAAAGACGGAAAGGTCGTCGAAGAGTGGGTTTCTGCCAACGAGCCGCACTACCTCGAGGGCGTACTTGCAGCGGGCGAAACGTACAAGCTGCATGAAGTGATCGCGCCCGACGGCTACGAGATCGCCAACGACGTTACATTTACCGTAGCAGACGACGGCAAGGTGCAGACAGTAATCATGAAAGACGAGCTTACACCGACTACACCGCCGAGCACTCCGCCTACTGACACACCGCCTGCAACAGG
>NZ_JAJCLZ010000088.1 GCF_020559915.1 Ruminococcus sp. 210702-SL.1.03 | reverse complement strand
TCTCATAAATGTCCGGAAGCCCGTCACCGTCGCTGTCAAGAAAATCAACAGAATATTCATCCTCTGTTTTTGTTACAACAAAGGGAACAGACTCGATTGTTTCACCGAAATCATTAGGAATTGAAACTTTAAAATATTTTGTTTGAAAATCCTCAGTGATGACATACTGATACGAGTCAGCATCCGAAACTTCTGAAACCAAGGTGTAGCTTTCATTATCATCAGACTGCCATACATCGAAAACCTCGGCTTCATAATCGGTATACCATTCAATATCTATTGCATTCGCTTCGTTATTGTAGTCGCCGTAGGCATAAATTGAAACTCCATCCGGATAATTCTTTATGAAGTCAATAAGGCTTTCATTCGCAACGACTTCTGTCAATGAAGTGTTAGATATTTCCGGATCACCGTTCTTAACGCCTGTAAAACCAAGTGTTACGCTTGAATTAGCATATACGGTGCCTGTATATGTTCCTTTCAAACGATAGCTATACGGTTCTAACTCAGTTACAGTAGCTGCCCAGCTATTCGTAATCTCGGTAATGGTAAAGTTTGTATCAAAGGTAAGTTCCCATGCTTCAATAGGGGAATCGGTGTTATTAGTAATTACGATAGCTCCATTGAAGTTATCTCCCCATGTTTCGTTGACAACTAGCTGAACATCGTAACCGGATTCCTTATTGATGCGCCCTTGACAAAGCTTAAAAGCTTCGGGAACAGCTTCACAATTATCTACTGTATAGCTAAAAGTGATCGAGGAATTAGGCTCAATCCGTGCATTATATCCTGCATTTTTAACATATGAAACTCCGGTAGACGTCTCAGCCCACTGTGCGTCCCAAATGCTTGAAGTGCTGCCGTTTGGATCAAAGTACAGCATCCAGTTTTCAATTGTACTGTCACCTGTGTTGGATAACGTAACGGAAACAACCTCCGTATCACCCCATGAATTAGTTACATTGTAGGAAACAGCATAATTGTCGTAGACATAATTCTGCGTTGTAAAATCCTCTGCCAGTACTGGGATACTGGGTACAAGAGTTGCCGCCATAGCTAAACTCATTACGCCGGAAAGTATTCGTTTGAAGTTGCTTTTAAGTTTCATAACTTCTCCTGCTTTTTTATCAGTCTTCTTTTGTGAATTTCTTCATGCCTTCAGGCTCTTTGGGCTGATTGTACCACCACCAGCAAGCCTTAGAACTGGAACCGACTCCAATCATCAGCGCAAGAGCTGCCAATGACGAACCGTATTTCAGCATAAGCTTTTTAATTGCTTTCATATTCTTCACCCCTTTTCTTTTTCAAAAATTTATG
>NZ_JAJCLZ010000087.1 GCF_020559915.1 Ruminococcus sp. 210702-SL.1.03 | reverse complement strand
TCTATTTTACTTCTTTGAGGTTGGAGTGTCAAGTTTTATTATACTATATCAAAATGCGGAGCAACGTATAAGCGAAGAAATCGTGAAAAAGGTGCATTTTGGGTTTGCCGTACACATGACATAAATGCGTCGGATTGTGAAAATGGGGCTATATTTGAAAGAGACTTTTATTCTTCATTTATCAGGTTGTATAACAAGCTATGGTATAATTACAAACAGATCCTTGTACCGCTTCAAACAGCGTTGCAGGATCTAAAGCTCCGAAAATTCAGCGGTAAAACTCAGGTAATGGATATGCACAAAGAGGTAGCCAAACTTCGTGAACAGATGCACGTCCTTGCAAGGCTGAAAACCAAAGGATTTCTGAACGAGGCGAAATATATTGAGCAGACTATGGAACTGACCGCAAAAGTCAATAAACTGCAAGCTGAGCTGAAAAAGCTGACACGTTCAGATGACGAGGATGAAACCATCAATCAGATTGAAATGCTGATCGACTTTTTTGAAAAACAAAGTAAACCAATAACAGAATTTGATGAGTCAGCGTTTGAGAGTATAGTTGAAAAAAACGTGGTTGTAAATCAGCATGAGCTGGAGTTTCATTTGATCGGAGAATTGAAATTGAGGGAGAATATAGAATAGACAATTTTAATACCGTAAATTTATTGCCTTTGTATATAGCTATTTCAAAGGCTTTGTGGTATTGTTGTATTCGGAGGTGAAATTAATATGCCCAAAAACAGAGTTACCCCCTTTGGTTACTGTATGAAAAACGGCGAGATAACGACCGAGCCAAACGAAGTTTACGCAGTAGCAGAAATATTCGGCGAATATCTGAAAGGCAAAAGTTTATTGCAGATCGCAAAGCTTATGGAGTCCGAAAAAATCAAATATATTGAGGATTCAGACCATTGGAATAAAAATATGGTCAAGCGGATCATAGAAAACGAAAAATATCTTGGAACGAACAAATATCCACAGTTGATCGATGAGGATATTTTTAAAAGAGCAAATGAAAAGCGAGAACGCAAAGCCACAACTCTGAATTTGATTTCCGATGATCTTCGGGAAATCAGGAAGGTTACATACTGTGCTGAATGCGGCGGAAAAGCTTATAGAAAAACTAACGGCAAGGGTCGTGAATATTGGAACTGTGAAAATCCTGACTGCTTTAAATTTGAATATCGTATGACCGATCAGATGATTCTCGGAGCAGTGATCACGGTTCTGAACTCCGCTGCTGCAAACCCAAGTTTAATTGAATGCGGGGGAGAGGTAAGCACATACGTGCCTACCGCCGATGTTATCCGTCAGCAGAATGAGGTAAATCAGATGATAGATTCAACCCAAACGGATTTTGAAAGAATAAAATCTGAGATCTTTAAGCTTGCGGAAATGAAATATGAATGCTGTACATACAGCGACGGTCCACAAAAAACAGAGAAAATCAAGGCTGTTCTTAAAGACCACGAGCAATTAAATACAT
>NZ_JAJCLZ010000086.1 GCF_020559915.1 Ruminococcus sp. 210702-SL.1.03 | reverse complement strand
TCGCCAACATCGAGAAGCATTAAGCGGTTGCCCGTAAACGTCGCGATGTCGAACGCTGCGCCCTCGCTTATCATGTACGGGTCTGCGGCGAACGCCGCGGTAAGCTGCACCACGCGCCGTGCTTGGTCTATGTACTCGTAGCTGATGTCGGTACAGCGGCAGTTCGTCAGCTTCCAGCCGTGCAGGTGTTCGTCTTTAAGAACGCCGTCGCCCTCCGAATAGAGCCAGTTTGTCACGTCCGAAACAAGGTCGGCGGTGTCCTCCGCGTCCTCTCCGATAACGTTAAAAACGTACTGCGGGTCGCGGTCGTCGTAGTAGACCTTGCCGCCCACCGCCGATAGGTCGGTGCTGCCGCTGCGGTAAGGCACGCTCTCGCGCACTACGCGGGGCTTTGGCGTGCCCCAGCTGCCGCTAGCAACGGTCACACCGCGAAAGTCGCCTGTTGACTTGCCGTTAAATGTTATTTGTTTAATCATCGTGCTACCCCCCTAGCTGCTAGGTTTAGATTAGCGCCGTTTATAATATCCAGCGCGGGCGCTATCACACTGGCGACAGTATTGCTGTCAATGATTAGATTAAACACCGCCTGTTTGCCGCTCTCTGCGGCGTTCTGAGCGTGCTCGGCAGTGTTGGCGGTCAGTCTGCCTGCCGTTCGTTCGTCGCGTTTAGCGGCGGCTCTGACGGCATTGTGAGCGCTGTCTGCCGATGTATAGTCGGGCAAACGCACCTCGCCCGACGCAGCAGATACCATGTCCGCAGCAGCAGCCGATACCTCAGCCATGCCGCCCGAAATGCCGCGAGCCATGCCCTGCGGGATATATCCGCCGAGGTCTGCGAACAGCCGCGAGGGCGAGTGTATGCCTGCCGCCGCTTTGACGGACTGGTATGCCGCGTCGACCATCTGCTGTGCGGCGCGGTCGATGTCTGCAAGCTTTTCAGGGCGGGTCAGACCGTTTGCAAAGCCCGCAGCCGCGTATCCGCCGAGAATGTCGTAAGCTTCCTGCAAGCTTGGCGACTTGCCCGCAACGTCCGAGATGATGTTCTGTATCTGCCGCGAAGATTCGTCGCGCATATTGCCGAGCGACTTTTCGGCGGCTTTGTATGCCTTTGAATATGCCGCGTCGAATTTGTCGGAATAGTCCTGCAATTCGGTGTCCGACATCGAGGTCATAGCCTTTATCTCAGCCGCCGAGCTGGGCCCTGCTTCGCGCAGTTTTTCTATCAGACCGTCAGAAACGCCGCGGTCTATAAGCTCCGCCAGTCCGTCAGACCAATTGGAAATGCGCTCGTAGTTGCTATCCATCGCCGAAACGAGGTCTTCGGCAGACACCTCAGCCAGTTCGGCAGGCTTTGAGAACAAGTCCATAGAGTTGTAAATGCTGTCCGCCGTTTGGCCGAGCATCGAGGTGTATTGGCGCGAAAGCTCGGCGATACTGTCGGCGGCGTCGGCGCTGACTTTGTAGCTGTCCTCGCCGACGGTGTATATGACGCTGTGGGTGCGCTG
>NZ_JAJCLZ010000085.1 GCF_020559915.1 Ruminococcus sp. 210702-SL.1.03 | reverse complement strand
AGCATATCGGGCGAGGGAATCCCTGATATTGAGGGAGAAGCGGAATTTAATTTGGAGGAATTGCATGAGAATTAATTTACGAAAAAAGAAAAAACTGACGGACGAACAACTTGAAATTATCAGCACAAAGGACTTTTTTGACCGCATTGTTCCGGGAATAATCAGGTTCTACACCGACCACTATATCTGCGGAAACTTCTACAAGTCCTGCTGGGCGGTAACGGAATATCCGACTTCAACAGAAGAAACGGCTATCCTCGCTCACCTTGCAGACAGGAACGGAGTAACGCTTCGCATTTACAACCGCCTTGTGACAAGTATGGAGCAGCGGAAGATCGTGCAGCAGGCAATGAGGAAAAATCATATGATGACCACCACAAATGACGTCAACGAAAGCATAAAGGCTCAGAACAACATCGACGATGTAGTAGAACTGCTATCGGAACTGAGAAGAAACAAAGAACCTCTCCTGCATACGGCCGTGTTTATCGAGCTAAAAGCAAGTACTGAGGATAAGCTGAAAGAACTGCAGGCTGATATTCAAATGGAACTGACACGTTCCAAAATATCCGTTGACAGACTGCTGTTACGACAGAAAGAGGGATTTCTTTCTGTTCTTCCCACAGGCAATAACGTATTCGCAAGTCATTTTGAAAGAGTGCTGCCTGCAAGCTCGGTGGCTGATCTTTATCCCCTCAACTATTCGGGCAAGACCGATGAGAACGGCTTTTATCTTGGAAGAGATAAGTACGGCACGAATATTCTTGTTGACTTTGACAAGCGTACAGAGGATAAGACAAACAGCAATATCCTTATCCTCGGCAACAGCGGTCAGGGTAAGTCGTATCTGATGAAACTGCTTTTATGCAATCAGCGTGAGGCAGGGAAAAGTGTTTTGGTCTTGGATCCGGAGCATGAGTATGAGGATCTCTGTTCAAACTTGGGCGGCACATATATTGATATGATGTCGGGTGAGTTTATGATAAATCCGCTTGAACCTAAAGCTTGGTCGGAAAATTCTCGCTTTGGAAATCAAGAAAAGGAAACCGATGACAGCCCTGAAACATTCCGAAAAGTAACCCGTTTAAGTCAGCACATCAGCTATCTAAAAGACTTTTTCAGAGCATACAAGGACTTCACAGACGCTGAAATTGACACAATTGAAATCATGCTTATGAAGCTGTACGCAAGATTCGGAATTGATGATTTTACCGATTTCAATACGCTTAATAGTGATGACTATCCCGTGATGTCAGACCTCTACGAACTTATTGAAAAGGAATTCATGGCGTTTGATAACGAGAAAAAGCACCTATACACCGAAGAAATGTTACAGAATATCTGTCTCGGACTGCACTCCATGTGTAAGGGTGCGGAATCAAAATATTTCAACGGTCACACCAACATAGGTGACGGAGAGTTTATCTGCTTCGTAGTGAAAGGTCTTATGGACACTAACAAGCGGCTCAAGGATACGCTGTTGTTTAATATCCTGTCGTATATGT
>NZ_JAJCLZ010000084.1 GCF_020559915.1 Ruminococcus sp. 210702-SL.1.03 | reverse complement strand
AGAGCATGGTTATAGTTTTCTATTTGTACAATATGATGAAAGAGGATTATAGATTCCGAAAAAAATCATTGGTCCCGGCAGTGATACTCTGTTTTATTTCACTTGATTCGGTAACTTTATTTCTTGAGTATCCATGGGTTCATTTGATTGCTACTTTTATATTGATGATGGCAATTTCAAGCATTATGTTTGAATGTAAATTCGGTACAAAAATATTTTGTTCATTAATATTTTTAATAGTAATACTTGCTTCAGAATCACTTCCCATGGGAATTTTATATATGCTTAATTTTGGAAGTCCTTTGGAGCAGTTAACTTCAGGAGCAGGAAGATATATCGGCATGTTTTGCTCTAAATTGTTTTGCTTTTGGTTTTCAGTTTACATAATAGAATATTCCAAAAACAAGCAGAAAGATATTCCAATCAAAAACTGGCTGTCGATTATACTAATACCTATTTTAAGCGTGTTTATTCTCAATGGTATTTTTGTATCATATGGTTTAAATCACAGACAGACGATAAATTATTTGATTACTGTGATTGGATTACTGGCGCTCAATCTGTTCGTATTTAACTTTTTTGATACATATGCAAACCAACTGAAAATGAAAGTCATGGAGCAAAGGCTAAAATCAGAAGAAGAAAATTATATGCTCATTGAAAACAAGTACAATGAGATAAGGCAGTTAAAGCATGATATAAATAATCAGATATCTGTAGCAAAATCCATGTTTAGTGATGGAAATCCAAAAGAAGCAATAAAGCATCTGGATAAGTTAGCAGACAGCTTATCAGACGCGGGCAGAATATGCTACACAGGTATTTCAGCCGTTGATGCTATTATCAATATGAAATGGCAGGAGGCGTTGAATAAAAACATACAATTTACAACTAAAATTAATGTGTTCGAATCAGTGCCCATAGATAATATGCTGCTTTGCCGGATACTTTCTAATCTTTTTGATAATGCAATTGAGGGAGCTGAACGATGTTCGTATGTCAATAAATATATCTACATTTCATTGATACAAATTGATAATAAACTTAGAATTTGCGTTATGAATTCATCAGATGAGGTTGATACTCAAAACCTTAAATCCAGTAAATCGGGAAACGGATTACACGGTATAGGTGTAAGCAGTATAAAAAAGGCAGTGACTCAGCTTAATGGGGTTACATCTTTCGAGTGGGAGAATGGTATATTTACTGCTGATATATTAATAGAGTATTAACGAAGGTGACATTTAATGTCATAAAAAGTACTTTGGCGCAAAAGCCTTGAAAAAGATAAATAGTATACGCTATACTGAAAACTGGGAACATCCAGTAAAAGTATAGCGTATTTTTTTATCTTGGAGAGTAATTGATCGATGAAGAAACTGAATCAGGAAACAAAACGAGGACTTATTATAACGTTAATTCTCAGTGCAATCTACGGCATAACGACATTAGTAACAGGACAAGCCTGCAGTATAACATATTGTCAGCCGAAAGAGCCTGAGAATTTGCATA
>NZ_JAJCLZ010000083.1 GCF_020559915.1 Ruminococcus sp. 210702-SL.1.03 | reverse complement strand
CTTTTTCCAGCGATTGAAAAGCTTTGGCAAGGGAAGCCTCCGCATATAAGGTCGAAATCGGGTAACTCGTTTGGGTCAATTTTTCTTGCGTCATCGTAATACACCTCACCTTCTGTATCGTACATTGTTTCGTATGCCTTTTTAGCATATCGGTCAATTTCGCAGTACCCGACGCACTCAAAGCCTCCTGCTTTTTCAAGTCCTGAGCGGAATCCGCCGATGCCTGCAAAGATATCGAAATACTTTATCATTTATCACCGATCCTTTCTTGTTTGTGTAATAAAAAAACGGCTAAGTCTTTTTCAAAACTTAACCGTTACATTGACATTTCCATTTCTTCGGATTCTTCAAAACCCTCAGTTTCTGTGATTTCTTCAGATTTTTCCTGCTCATCCGCCATAGCCTGTTCCTGTTCGATTTTATGAAACTTATCCACATCGGGGATAACGCCAAGCGTTCTTCCGTTATCAAATTTACAATGCAGAGTTCCTGCATCGTCCACAAATTGAACTATGCCTTTAGTACCTGGTGGAATCGGACGGGGATCGTTATCCATACTGTCAAGGCATATCCGAGTTCCTTCGGGATATCTCTGCCTGAGCATTTCTACCTTCTTTTCGTTGTAAATCATATAACACCTCACATCGTCATTCCCATATCGGGTTCTTCGGTCATGTCCTCAAACTGATCGCTGTTCATTTCTTCCTCCGTCTGCAAAAACCATTTGTCGGAATTCCAAAAGCTGATATAAATTTCTCCGTCGGGAGTTTTTATCGGTCTTTGCTCCAGACTCTCTCCTGCGCCGTCGCTTAACTGCCCGGTACAATATTCACGGAGATCCTCAAGTTCATCTTCCGTAAGCTGACCGTGAACGTTTGCTGTGACCACTCCCACAAGTTCTCCGTTATGTTCTTCGACCGACATAAATGCGGAAAACACCTTTCGGTCAACAGAATTGCCTCTATCGTACCAATGCATCAGACCTCGCTCTTTTTCTTCGGGCAAATTGAAATCGCTGATAAAATGATTTATCTCCGATTTGTAAGCAGAAGCTTCATAGGAGGAGATTTTTTCGTATTCCTCATCAGACCAACATTCAGGTACTCTGCTGATCTCAAGGGGACAGTAAAATTTCATTTCCTGCAAATGCGTCTGAATATGATTTTCGTACAACAGCTTTGCGTTTGGAATATACTGAACGTATCTAGCGTAGGATGAGCCTTCAGCTTCGATCAGCAGACCGTCACCCTGTTCCTCATCGTAGATCAGCAGACAATGATAAATATCATCTCTGTCGCAGTACATCAAATCTGTGTTCTCAGCGATCAGGTCATTGTCCTGCAAGGGATGCCTTTTTAAATTATCAAACTCAGCATGAGAAACTGCTATCGCTTTTTCCACCGCACAGGACTTTGTCTTAAATTCTGCCTCTTTGCGAAGCAGGTTAGTGTTGATTATCAATTTTTCATTCATTGATATAGTATAATAAAACTTGACACTCCAACCTCAAAGAAGTAAAATAGAAAG
>NZ_JAJCLZ010000082.1 GCF_020559915.1 Ruminococcus sp. 210702-SL.1.03 | reverse complement strand
CAAGATGTGCACAAAGCCGCTAGGCGGTAGTTGTGCGGTGTTGCCTTAATTATTCAATGGTCGGGTTGAACCAGTCGCCGTCGTAAGTTTCTATCCAGCCGTATTGTTCGCCGTATTTTACATACGTCCACTTTACGCTGAGGTAGTTGTAGCCTACTTTTTCCAGCTCAGTGCCCTGCGGCAGCTCAGCTATCACGTCGTAGGTCGTGTCGGGGCCGGTGTAGAGCTTCACTCCGCCGTATCTGATAACGCTAATATCGGTGGAGGAAGAGTAGTATTCGTCAGGCTTTACCACCGTTACCGTCGGTGCGGTGGACGAAAGGTAGGTCTTGCACACCCAGCCGCTCACGCCGTCTGACGTCACATAGCACCACGTTTCCTCAGACTTAGCGTCCTCCTGCTCGGCGGTGACGTTCAGCGCCGTGCCCGAAGCCAGCGGATCGCCTTCGCACTTCGAGTAATCATACCCCGGGCCTATGCGCATGACAAGGCTGTCGGTAGTGACGTACATAGTGCCGTAATCTTCCTCAAATTTCGGCGCTACCTCCTGCTTGTATGGGTCGGCGGTGGTGGTAGTCGTGGTAGTTTCAGTCCGCTTTGTGGTAACAGCCGCGCTCTGCTCCTGCTCCTGTGCGGGGGCTGATGAAGCGGGCGGGGCGTCGTCGCGGCGGGTGCGGTCTTTGAGCATAAGCGTTGCCCAGACCACCGAGCCTGCTATCAGGCAAAGCCCCATGGCTATACATATCAGCTTGTAGATGCCTGCGTTGACGCGCACCTCGCGGCGCTCTTCGGGGGTAGGCGCGGCGGGCTTTACGCGCACGCTTTTTACCTCGGGCTGCTCGGGCGAGAGGGCTTTTCCGCAGGCGGGGCAGGTCTTTGCGCCCTCTTCTATCTCATTTTTACATTCAGGGCATATCATAAAATCTTTCCCCTCCCTTTTGTTCGTTTCGTTTTGATATTTTTCTAAATTATATCACAAGCCGCCGCATTTGTCAAGAAAAAAGCGCCCCCCGCCAGCTTATTTTGCAGACAGGAAGCGCAAGATATTATTTTCCGAGGTATACCCAAACTATGCCTTCTACGCTTTCGCCCTCATATGTTCCGGGTTTTTGCGGAGTAAGGTACGGCTTAGCAAATTTAAAAGCTTCCTCAGAGGAGGTAGTGGTGGTTTCCCACTTGCCGTTTTTCCACACTGATATGCCGTTGCAGACTACCCAGCCGGTCTGTCCGCCCTTGTATTCGGTGGAAACAGTGCCGTACTCGGGCTGAACGCTGTTATCTTTCACGGTAGTTTTTGCCTTGACTACCGCCGCGCCGGTTATAACGCGGTTGTTGTCCGCACGTCTGCCATACGCTCTAAGTTTGAAAGTGTACTTAGTACCGCTCTTCAAATTCTTTATCTTGTATGTGCCGACAGAAGCGCCCTTTACCGTAGCAACTTTGGTGTAAGCGCCGCCGTTTTCGCTCATGTAAAGCTGGTAGCCGTCGCACTTTACGCCCTGCCAGTTCACCCTAATAGAATCTTTCGTCGCGG
>NZ_JAJCLZ010000081.1 GCF_020559915.1 Ruminococcus sp. 210702-SL.1.03 | reverse complement strand
AAGCTTTTTAATTGCTTTCATATTCTTCACCCCTTTTCTTTTTCAAAAATTTATGCAAATTCTCCGGCTCCTTCGGCTGACAATAGGTTATGCTGCAGGCTTGACCTGTTACCAATGTCGTTATGCCGTAGATTGTGCTGAGAATCAACGTTATGATTATTCCTCTCTTTGTTTCCTGATCCGGTCTTCTCATTGATTAATTGCTCTCCAAAATAAAAAAATACGCTATACTTTTTCTAGCTGTTCCTAGTTTTCAGTATAGCGTATACTATTTATGATTTTCAAGCCATTTGCGCCAAATCTCTTTTTTTGACGTTATTTGCTGCTTTCGTTAATATTCTATTAATATATCAGCTGTGAATGTTTCATCCTCCCATTCAAAAGACGCAACTCCATTGAGCTGATCCACTGCCTTTTTTATACTGCTTACACCTATACCGTGTAATCCGTTTCCCGATTTACTGGATTTAAGGTTTTGAGTATCAACCTCATCTGATGAATTCATAACGCAAATTCTAAGTTTATTATCAATTTGTATCAATGAAATGTAGATATATTTATTGACACACGAACAACGTTCGGCCCCCTCAATTGCATTATCAAAAAGATTAGAAAGTATCCGACAAAGCAGCATATTATCTATGGATATTGATTCAAACACGTTAATTTTAGTTGTGAATTGTATGCTTTTATTCAATGCCTCCTGCCATTTCATATTAATAATAGCATCAACGGCTGAAATACCTGTATAGCATATTCTGCCTGCATCTGATAAGCTATCTGATAACTTGTCCAGATGTTTTATTGCTTCTTTTGGATTTCCATCACTAAACATGGATTTTGCCGCAGATATCTGATTACTAATATCATGCTTTAACTGTCTTATCTCATTGTACTTGTTTTCAATGAGCATATAATTTTCTTCTTCTGATTTTAGCCTTTGCTCCATGACTTTCATTTTCAGTTGGTTTGCATATGTATCAAAAAAGTTAAATACGAACAGATTGAGCGCCAGTAATCCAATCACAGTAATCAAATAATTTATCGTCTGTCTGTGATTTAAACCATATGATACAAAAATACCATTGAGAATGACTACGCTTAAAATGGGTATCAATATAATTGACAGCCAATTTTTAATAGGAATATCCTTCTGCTTGTTTTTAGAGTACTCTACTACATACACCGAAAACCAGAAACAAAATAGCTTTGAACAAGTCATTCCGATATATCTACCGGCTCCTGAAGTTAATTGTTCTAATGGGCTTCCAAAATTGAGCATATATAAAATTCCCATTGGAAGTGATTCTGAGGCAAGTATTATTATCAAAAATATTGAAGAACAGAATACTCTTTTTCCGATTTTACATTCAAACATAAAGCTTGAGATCACCATCATCAATACAAAAGTAGCAATCAAATGAACCGATGGATACTCAAAAAATAAAGTTACCGAACCAAGTAAAATAAAACCGAGCATTACTGCTGGAATCAATGCTTTTTTTCGAAATCTATAATCCTCTTTCATCATATTGTACAAATAGAAAACTATAACCATGCTCT
>NZ_JAJCLZ010000080.1 GCF_020559915.1 Ruminococcus sp. 210702-SL.1.03 | reverse complement strand
TGGCAGGTGCTTAACAGCGCAAATTTTAGAGTCGCCCAATCCCGAAAAAGAGTGTATATTATCGGATTTCATAGAGAAAAGTGTTCCGGAAAAGTATTGTCTTTCACAGATGCAAATCCAAAAACTCTTGTCAAAAGAATTTCAGGCAGAGAGGGCAACAGAGTATATTCAGCCGACGGACTGAGCATAACCCTTACAAGTCAGGCTGGCGGTTTCGGAGGAAAAACAGGCCTTTATGAGATAATCGGCCTGCCGATAAAATCAAAAACTAAGTCGGGCTATCAGATCGCTCTGCCCGGCGACAGTATTGATCTCGCCTACCCTAACATTAATTCAAGACGAGGACGTGTAGGTCACGATGTAGCACACACGCTGACAACAAGCTGTAATCAGGGATATTACGCTATGTGTATCGATATGAATCCCGAACCGAAAGTTACAGAGCTTGCGAGGTGCATAACGTCAAGGCAGGACAGCGGTATAGGTCACCATAAAGGAGAAAAGTCGGGGGTGATCGTGATTAGCGATCCGATTGCGGTGCTTACTCCCGAAAAGGAGAAAGTTCGTCAGCAAGGGCGAAGATTTAAACTCCCAAACGAACCGATGTTTACGATAACTGTCACCGATAAACACGGGGTGATCTACTGCGGATATATCCGCAGGCTCATGCCTTTGGAATGCTGGCGTTTGCAGGGGTTTACAGACGAGCAGTTCAACAAGGTGGCGGCAACCGGAATGTCCGACGCACAGCTTTACAAGCAGGCAGGAAATGCCGTTACTACGAATGTTATTGAGGCTCTTGCAAGGTTTATTTTAGAAATTGACAAGGAGAATGCAAATGAATAATATGATAAAGATATTTGAAAATGAGGAATTTGGTTCGCTCAGAATTTTAAAGGAAGATAACGGCAGAATCATGTTCTGCGGCAAGGATGTGGCTTCTGCATTGGGCTACAGCAACACAAAGGACGCAATAAGGCGGCATTGCAGGTGGGGCGTGAAACACGACCTACCTCATCCGCAGTCCCCAAGCAAGACCATTAAGATGATTTTTATTCCTGAGGGCGATGTTTACAGACTTGTCGCACACAGCAAACTGCCAAGAGCTGCGGAATTTGAGTCGTGGATATTTGATAAGATCCTGCCTCAAATCAATCAAACAGGCGGCTACGTAGCTAACGAAGATATGTTTATCGATAACTATCTCCCATTCCTCGACGAGCCGTATCAGAATCTTTTCCGTCTGCAGATGATGGCGATAAATCAGCTCAACGAGCGTATCCGCCACGACGAACCGTTGGTGGAGTTTGCGGAACAGGTTTCTGATACAACCAATCTCATTGACATGAACGCTATGGCGAAGCTTGCGAGAGCCGAAAATATCCCTGTCGGCAGAAACAGGCTCTATAGTTGGCTGAAAGGAAAAGGCGTGCTTATGGCAAACAATCTCCCCTATCAGACTTTTATCGACTGCGGATATTTTGCTGTTAAGGAGTCGGTTTTTGAAACTCCGACTATGACAAAGACCTATCAGCAGACGTTTGTTACGGGAAAAGGTCAGCTTTTTATCATAGGTCTGCTGAGAAAATATTACGGAAAGGAG
>NZ_JAJCLZ010000008.1 GCF_020559915.1 Ruminococcus sp. 210702-SL.1.03 | reverse complement strand
TTCTTCTTAGGCTTTTCAGCCTTAGCCGCGGGCTTTTCTTCCTTAGCAGGCTCGGGCTTTACGTTGTTAGCGTAGTAAGCTTCGAAGCTCTCTACCTGATTTTTCTGGGTAAAGTACTCCATAACGTAGCCTACCTCCTGCGGGGTGAGGAAAGCGCCGCTCTTCTTAGGCTCTCCGCCAAGCACGCTCAGGCATTCTATAACTTCATTCGCTGCTGCGTTTATATCCTTTGCAAGCTCTGAAAGCTTGTATTTTTTAACCGTCTTATTCATAGGCAGCCTCCTTATATCTCACTGTAAAAATCATTTATATCTGCCGAAATATCCTCTTCGCCCTTAGCAAGCGCTTTGGCGAAGCCGCCGTCGCAAACGGCGAATATTCCCGACTTTTTCCCTAGCTTATCAGCAGCCTGCTGCATGGTGATACGCAGTCGGTATATCTTTACCGCGTTTTTTGCGCAGCAAAAGCGTATCTCTTTCAGCGATTTTTCCGAAAGATCGCTCGCGGTGAAAACCGCCTTTGCCTCGCCCGTTTCGCACGCCGATTTCGATATATCCATGCCGCACTTCACCTTGCCTGCCTTTCGGCACATGCTCAGCAGCCCTGTTTTATCTGCGTTACTGCTCATTTTCCAGCTCACGCTCCATTCCGTCGTATACCTCTTCGCTTATCGCGCAGGAAAGGCTTTTTTCAAACCTGTGCGCCTTTCGCGCTTTTCTGAAGCACTCGGCGCTGCGGCAGATGTATGCTCCCCTGCCCGCTTTTTTTCCCGTGAGGTCTAGCGATACTTCGCCCTCTTTCGATTTTACGACTCTTATCATCTCGCGCTTGGACTTCATCTCGCTGCAGCCCAAACACATTCTCAGAGGTATTTTTTTCTGCTTCGTCTGTTTCATCAGACCTCGCTCTCTCCCTCAGCGGGTACTTCCTCCAGCGCGTCGGCAAGCTCCAGCTCAGATACTTCGTTCTCGCCTTCCAGAGCTTTTTCCTCCTGCTCAGCCTCGGCAGCTTCTTCCAGCTCCTTAGCCTGCGCGTCAGAGATTATGTCGATCTTGTAGCCGGTAAGACCTGCGGCAAGGCGCGCGTTCTGACCTCTGTTGCCTATCGCAAGAGAAAGCTGGTTCGCAGGCACGATAACTCGGCAGGCGGGCACTTCGCTGCCCTCTATCAGCTCTACGTCTATGACCTGCGCGGGTGCGAGCGCTCTTGCGATGTACTCGGCGGGGTCTTCGCTGTAAGGGATGATGTCGATCTTCTCGCCGCAAAGCTCGTTCACTACCGCGGATATTCTCGACTTCTTAGGGCCTATGCAAGCGCCTATAGCGTCTACATTTTTATCCTTGCTGCGTACAGCCAGCTTCGAGCGCGAGCCTGCTACTCTCGAAATGCCCATTACCTCAACTACGCCCTCGGCTATCTCGGGAACTTCGTTCTCAAAAAGGCGCTTTACAAGGTCCTTGTGTGTTCTGGAGATCTTCAGTGCGGGCTTCTTTTCGGGGTTCGCGATGCCTACTACATATACCTTTATCATGTCGCCTGGACGCAGTATCTCGCCGGGTATCTGCTCCTGACGAACGAGGTAAACTTCGCTCTTATCCAGCGAGAGAACTGCGTTGCCGGTTCTTGCCTCTATGCGCTCCACCTTAGCGGTAACGCATTCGTAAAGCTTGTCGTTGAACTGCTCTATCAGGCGCTCTCTTTCGTGATTTTTCAGCTCGTGCTTTATCTGCTGCTTAGCGTTCTGCACGGCTACTCTGCCGAATGTAGCGGGAGATACCTCGATAAGGCACATACCGCCTACGCGTGCGTTTGGGTCTATCGTTCTCGCCTCGTCGATGTTTATCTCGTTGTATTCGTCGAGCGGCTCGTCATCTACTACTACCTTGAGCACACCCATCTCGAACACGCCTGTTTCGGGGTTTATCTCTACTCTTATGTTTTCGCAGTTAGGGTTATCCCTCTTTATAGCCTTAGCCACGCCCTGCTTGATTATTTCTGCCAGAGCGTCAGGCTCCATGCCGTTTTCCTGTCCCATAAGCTTTAAAGCTTCAAAAAATTCGCCGTTCATTTTTACGATCATATCCTCTCTTTAAATATTGTGTGTCATTCAGAATAAGTCTGCGTCGTCGTTTAAGTTTACCGAAGAGCAGTCTTTGTACTCAAAGCGCTCGCCCTCCAGAACATTGCCATCTTCGTCCACCGAGTAGGCGAGGGTAAAGCCCGTATCGTCGCAGTCAGCTATCAGCCCCAGAAAATCTTTCTTCCCGTCCCTTGCCTTATAAAGTTTCAGCCGCGCTTCGTCGCCCATGCAGGCTTTGAAGTGTTCGGGCTTTGTGAGCTTTCTGCCCAGCCCGGGGCTTCCAGCTTCAAAAACGTAGTTCTGGCTGATGAAATCCTCGCTGTCGAGCAGCTCGTTATACGCGCGCGAAAATTCTTCGCATATGTTCATATCTATACCGCCGTCGCGGTCGATGAACACGCGCAGGTACCAAAGCGCGCCCTCTTTTTCAAAACGCACGTCCCAAAGGTACAGCCCCAGCTTTTCGCAGAGCGGCTCTGCGAGCGACCTCGCTTTTGCAATGGTATTCACTTTCTTATCATTCCTTTCGCTGATACACCTTTTCGTTTGCAAAACTGCCATACAAAATCAAAAGACCGATCTTTCAATCGGTCCTTTCTTTCAAAGTATTGTATTTATTATACCACATTACTTTGGAAAATGCAAGAGCCGCGAAGAACTTTTTAAGTCAGATCATGAACAATCTGTTTCTTATCTGAAAACTTTATTCTTCCGAAACTTCTCCGCTCTTTTCTTGCGACTTAGTAGCTTCCATTTCGTTGTATATCTTCTGCTTAAATTCCGCCGACATCTCAAAGTGCTCGTCGTCAGTCCATGTACCCTCGGGGATAAGGCTGTAAGCGGGCTGTATCTGCTTTTTGAGCATTTCCTTTATATACACCTTCTGCTGCTTATAGTCGTTTTCCGAAAGGTTGGTAACGCTGCCCGAAGATATTTTGCCGTAAAGAATATCAAGGCTGTTAGAGGTTATCTCCACCTGATCGAAAGCGTTGTTGAGCATAGTGGTTATCGCGAGCCCCAAGAACTCGGTGTTGCCCTGTCTGCCCGAAGAGAAAAGCTTCGGGTACTGGCATATCAGCCTTATCTGCTTGCCGCTGAGCGATACCGATTCGTTCTGGCGCAGCGATATATCGTTGTCATTTTCGGGCGAGAGGTAGTAAAGCTCCTCAGGCGGCGAGTATACGAAACCGCCGATTATATCGGCGCAGTCCTCGAAAGCGTCGTTGCTCACGGTAACGTAGTAATTCGTAGAAATGCCGAGGGTGCTGTCTACCGCCGCGGAAAGCTGGCGTATACCGCCGTCGGCGTATATCTCGCGCATGGTGGATCTATTATCGGTGCTGCTTACGGTGAAAGCCGAGAGCGGGATAACGAGTATTTTTTCCTGCTCGGGGCATATCCTCACGATGGTCATATCGCTGAGCACGTTCTTGTTGTTCACGCGCGCATAGAGCGTATTGAAAGAGTCGATATACGTTCCCGAAAGGTCAACGTTTTGGTCGCTCTTATCGGTCAGCTTGTTCACGATAGTCAGCGCGAACATACCGAAAACGCCGAGGAAAAGCAGCAGCGTGATGAAATACACCAGCGCTACGGGCGCCTGCGAGCGCTTTTTTCTCTTCTTTTTGCCGCGCTTCTTACCGCCGGGGGCGGGCGCTGCGCCTAACTTTTCGTTGCTGAGGTTATCCATCGCCTGTGCCATATTATCTCTTCTCCTTAAAATCTATCTCACATCTGCTGAGTGCCGTACATTATGTACGTTTCCAGCCCCGCGCGCTCCGCCATCCTCACCGTCTGCATACTGCCCGAGCGGCTCTCGCGGTCGGCGGCGTAGCCTATCAGCGCAGCCGAGCACTCTACCATAAGTCTGTTTCGCACGCCGTAGCAGCCGCGTGTGTAGTGCGGCGAGCTTATCATTATCAGCTCCGCGTTTTCCAACGCCGCGGCGTACAGTTTTTTCTCTTCTTCGGTGCGCATCTCGCGCTCCTGCTCGGGGTACGGCAGCGCGCATATCAGCCTGCCGCCGAGCTGCATCACCAGCCGCGCCATCTCAAGATCAAAGCCGCGCGACATACCCGTTATGAATCTGCCGAAGCCGCGCTGCGCCAGCAGCCGTATAAACACCGCCGCTTTTTTGTTCATCTGCGCGAGCTCCTCGCCCGCGGGCAGTTTTTCGGGGCGGTGACCTGTAAAGCAGCAGGTCTTTGCCCTAGCAGCGCCCGAGAGCGCAGCGGGCGGCTCGAAGCCTTCTGTGAAAACTATTTTCTGCGAATATTTATCAATAGTCAATAGTTTTCACCCCGTCCTAGTCCATACTATTACATTATATCACATTATAATTTCGTTTTCAAGTACCGCACCGAATTTTTTCACAAAAAAAGCGCCGAGAGCCGCATAGCCCTCAGCGCCGTGATATTCGTTATGTAAGTTTATACCATAAACTGCTGATAGCCTGCATTTTCTTCCTTTATACCTGCTATCTGCGCCTTTACAGCGTCAACGTCTGCCGCTATCTTATCCTTTATGCCGTTTACAGCCGCCTGCTTATCGAGGAAGTCGTTCTTAGCGATCTCCTTTTCAGCGTCGATGGCGTCGCTCTCAGCGTTGATCTCGACCTCTTTCTCAGCCAGTACCTTGTTAGCGTGAGCGTTGGCGTTATTGTACTCGTCCTCTATCTCAGCTATCTTCTTGCGGTACTCTTCTTCTGCTCTTGCAAGAGCGGCTCTGTGCTCGGTCTGGGCAGCCATTCTCTTCTCGTGAACCTCTTCGCCGCGGGTAAGCACGTTCTCATAAGCGTTCTTAGACTCTTCAACTGCCTTTTCAGCGTCGGCGAGCTGAGCGTTGTAATCGTCCTCTACGGAAGAAAGCTTGCTCTCCAGCTCTGCGATTTTAGTGTTGTTAGCCTCGACCTGCGCCATAGCGAAAGCCTTCATCTTATCAAAAGCTGTACCGCCCTCGTGCACGGTGATGGTAACGTCCTCACCCTCGTCAGCAGCGGCAGGCTCTTCTGCGATGAATTCATCTACGGGGTGCTCAACTATCGGCTCATCGGCAGCTATGCTGGGTATTTCCTCTGCCGAGATGCCGTCCATTTCTGCAACCGGCTCTTCTGCGGCAGGCTCAGTCACTGCGGGTGCAGGCTCAGCCTTTTCCAGCTCGAGGTCGATGTTGTCGGTAGAGATGCCCTCCATAGAAACTTCCTCGGGCTCTGCGGGTGCAGGCGCGGGGGCAGCAGCCTCAATCTCAGCTTCCTTTTCAGCCTTTTGTTTTTCTTTTTCGAGCATATATCTTTCAAGCTTGCTCATGCCCTCTACGTTTACCTCAGCGGACTCTTCAGCAGCTTCGTTCTCTTCGGGGGTGTATGCGTCTGCCTTCAGCGGCTGATCTTCTGCCGCGGGCGCTACTGCATTTTTCGAGCGGACAACGGTCTCGGGGATGCTGTCCTCGCCGCACCTTCTTCTTATAACGTTAGTTATAACGTCGGCTTTTACAGCGAGCTCGGCAGAGATCTGCTCTACGCTCTTTCCCTCTTTAAAAAATCTCACCATTTTATCGTTAATAGATTCTTCCTTCTGTTTCTTACCAAATGCCGGCATTGTAGTTTCAACCCTTTCGCTAACAAATTTCGCGCCCGCGCCTTACCCGTATCTCACAAAGTCAGACGCTTAGGCGGCACTATAATTGTATTATATCACAATTCGTTCGATTAAGCAATAGTTTCATAAAAAAATCTACAAAAAATACTGCAAAAAATTTCACCGCTTGTTTTGTATATTCTACAAATATGGTAAATTATTTTAACTAAATTACTGCAAACATCCGCCGCTTCGGAAGAATTTTCTTCCGAAAAACGGCGGTAATGATATGCGTATTATAATAAAATGTCGAAATCTTCCGCCTGCGCGCTGTACTCGGCTATGTCGGCAACTACCGCCGCGCTCTTTTCGGCAGAGTCGTCCTTGGTGTCCTTTTTATGGCCAAGGAAGATTATGCAGTCGGCAACGAGCACCGCTACTATCAGCACAATAAGTATTATAGGCACTACGAGCGAATTTTTCTTCTCCTTGCCGTCAGCGCCGACGGTAGGTATAGGCGAGCCGGGCTGGGGATATGTATTAGCCTGCTGCGACTGAGCGTACTGGTTAGGCTGCTGCGGACGCGCGTAAGCGTTCGCCTGAGACTGGGTCTGCGCGGGCTGATTTACCGATACGGCTACCTTCGGCGCGGCGGGCGAGGGCGCTGAATCCATAGAAAATGCAGGGGCAGGCGCAGGCTGCTGCGGCTTAGGCTCTTCCTTATCGGGCATTACGGCCTCCTCAAAGCCGTCGAACTTTTGGCTCGTATTTATCTCTTTGTTTGAAGCGAAAGTATCCGCCGTGATCTCGGGCACTTCAAGTTCGTCCATTGTGGTAGGCTCTTTTATCTGCGGCTCAGCCTTAGCCTTTTCCTGCGGTACTTCCCTGCCGCAGATCTCGCAGAATTTCGTTCCGGGTTTCAACAGATTTCCGCACTGCGCGCAAAATCTTTCCTGTTCTATTCTTTTAACAGCCACGGGTGCGCCGCATACTTCGCAGAATTTTGCGCCGTCTTTCAAAGGGCTTCCGCAAGCCGAGCAATTTTTAGCCATGATAAGATCAATCCCTTTCGTATAAATAGGTCGTAATTTTTATTTTTTGTCTGTTTGAGCAGTAAGCTCCAGCGAGTCGATGACTTCTCCGTAGATGTACCAGATCCCGCCGCACCTTACAAAAGTAAGCTTTTCGTCGTCAGCGAGCAGCTCGTCGTCCTTAGTCAGCTGAAAACGCACGTCTGCCGACTGACCCTTTGTAAAATCAAATCTGACGCCGTATTTTTCATGCGCCTGCTGCTCCAGCGCTTCAAGCTCTTCGCCGTTTAGCGCCGCGGTATCGGTTATCTTCGCCCTTATCTTACAGCCGTAAGCCTTGCGGTCGAAGATCTTTTTCATAAAGCCTTCCTCGGGCTTTTCCTCTTCGGCATACCGCGCTTTTTCCTGCGGCAGAAAGCAATTCAGGTAGCTTTTGCCGTCGGCAAAATTGAGCGAGCCTGCGGCAGCCGTCAGCGGCTTTTCGTAATTGAGGGTAGTGTCCTCTTTCGCGCCGCACGAGGCTAAAGACGCAGCCATAACACAGGCGGCGGCTGCACAAAGCAATTTTTTCAGCATCATTTTTTATCGTTCAACTCGTTTTCATAGGCGCAGTATGTCCGCGCCGACTTACTCCTTTAATATTACACCATTTTTTCATTTTTGTCAAGGGCAAATTTGTATGTATTCGCTAAAACGCGTAATTATTTATCTCTTGAAAATTCACTTATAATGTGGTACAATATATAATGGAATAAGTGGGAGCACAAATGGGAATTTTACTGTAAAGGAATGACAATTATCATGGGAATGAACGATACTCCTTCGGGCGAGCGTTTGCATATAGGCTTTTTCGGCTGCCGCAACGCGGGCAAATCAAGCGTGGTGAATGCCGTTACGGGTCAAGACCTCGCGCTGGTATCAGACGTGGCGGGCACTACCACCGACCCTGTTTCAAAGGCGATGGAGCTGCTGCCGCTCGGCCCGGTGCTCGTGATCGACACCCCCGGCGTAGACGACGAGGGCGGCTTGGGCAAGATGCGCGTAGAGCGCACAAAGCGCGTGCTTGAAAAGACCGACTGCGCCGTGCTGATAGCCGACGCCTCCCGCGGGCTGAACGTCAGCGACCGCGAGCTTTTGCAAATATTCAAAGAGCGCGGGATACCCTACGTCATAGCCATGAACAAGTGCGACCTCACCGGCGTGCCGCAGACAGCTTCGGATAAAGAGATATTCGTAAGCGCGAAAACGGGCGAGAATATCGGCGTGCTGAAAGACCGCATAGCCGCTGCAGCGAAGCGTGCCGAAAGCGGCCGCAGATTAGTCGGCGACCTGCTCGAAAAGGGCGACATAGCCGTGCTGGTAGTGCCGATAGACTCCGCCGCACCGAAAGGCAGACTGATACTCCCCCAGCAGCAGGCTATACGCGACCTGCTCGAGTCGGGCTGCATACCTATGGTCTGCCGCGAGAGCGAGCTTGAGCTAACGCTGAGCGCCTGCGCGAAAAAGCCCGCTATGGTGATAACCGACAGTCAGGCTTTCAAGCTTGTGGCTGAAATAGTTCCGCAGGAGATACCGCTGACCTCGTTTTCGATACTGATGGCGCGGTACAAAGGCTTTCTTGAAACGGCGGTAAAGGGCGTTACTGCGCTAAAGGACATTCGCGGCGGCGACAAAATACTCATCTCAGAGGGCTGCACCCACCACCGCCAGTGCGGCGACATAGGCACAGAAAAGCTGCCGCGCTGGATACGCAGCTTTACGGGCGCGCAGCCGCAGTTTGAGTTCAGCTCTGGCGGCGGCTTCCCCGAAAAGCTTTCGCAGTACAAGCTGGTGATACACTGCGGCGGCTGTATGCTGAACGCTTCCGAACTGACTTACAGAATGAAGTCGGCAGAAAAGGCGGGCGTGCCTTTTACAAATTACGGCACGGCTATCGCCTACATGAACGGCATACTCAAACGCTCGCTCGCGCCGTTCCCCGCGCTGGAGAAACTGGTGTGACCCGCGCTCAGCATATACATTATATAAGTTACACACGATAATTAACACTACAACCGGTGATAAGATTTGCATATTACAGAAGAACACAATCCTTGTCTGCCGTATCTGCGGGACAAGACCTCTAAGCTTACCGAAAAGCCCGGCTGCTACATCATGAAAGACTCGGGCGGAAAAATAATATACGTCGGCAAGGCGAAAAACCTAAAGCACCGCGTTACCTCATATTTCCGCAAGGGACAAGACCATCTGCCTAAGGTGTGGAAAATGGTATCTCTGGTGCGCGACTACGATTTTATAGTAACCGACAGCGAGTTTGAAGCGCTGGTGCTGGAATGTTCGCTGATAAAGCAGTATTCGCCAAAGTACAATATCCTGCTGAAAGACGATAAGGGCTACAGCTATATACGCGTATCGAACGAGGAGTACCCGCGGCTGACGGCGGCGCTGCAAAAAGAGGACGACGGCGCGCAGTACATCGGGCCTTACATCAGCTCATATTCGGTAAAGCAGGCTGTGGACGAAGCGAACAGAGTATTCATGCTGCCCACCTGCACAAAGCAGTTCCCGCGGGATCTCGGCAAAAGCCGCCCCTGCCTAAACTGCTTCATAAAGCAGTGCATGGGCGTGTGCAAAGGCGAGATCTCTGCCGAGGACTACCGCGGCGTGGTACAGCAGGCGGTAGAGTACATCAAAAGTGGCTCGCAAGCGAGCGTTGAGCGGCTTACAGAGCAGATGAACGCCGCCGCCGAAGCGCTCGACTTTGAGCAGGCGGCAAAACTGCGCGACCGCATAGCCGCCATAAAGAAAGCCGCCGAGGGGCAGAAGATAGTTTCCGACGACCTGCGCGATATGGATATTTTCGCCGTTTCGGAAAACGCTGACCGCGCCTGCGGCAGCGTGCTGATGTACCGCGGCGGGCGGCTTTTCGACAAATACAGCGCGCCGCTAGGCATGACCGATCTGGGCTCTGCCATGCGTGAGGGCTTTATCACCGAATTTTACTCGGCGCGCAGCGAGATACCGAAAGACATACTGCTCGACGAGCCGATAGAGAACACCGAGCTGCTCGAGCGGTATCTGTCAGACAAATGCGGACACCGCGTGCACATATCTGTGCCGCAGAGGGGCGCACTGCTGCGGCTGACCACCCTCGCGAAAAGCAACGCAAGCGAGCACCTTTCGCTGCGCGTGGGCAGAACGGGCAAGGAGATAACCGCTCTTGAAGAGCTTGCGAAAGCGCTGGGTCTGGAAAAACCGCCGCGGTTCATAGAGTGCTACGATATATCAAACTTCGGCTCTTCCGACATGACCTGCGGAATGGTGGTCTACGAAAACGGCAGACCATGCAAGCGCTTTTACCGCAAATTCGCAATAAAAACAGTGCACGAGCAGAACGACTACGCCTGTATGTGCGAGGCGGTAGAACGCCGCTTCAAGCGTTATCTGGATGGCGAGGACGAGGGCTTTTCCACCCTGCCCGACCTTATACTTCTCGACGGCGGCAAGGGGCACGTCGCCACGGTAACGCCCGTAGTGCGCGCGCTGGGGATAAACGTGCCGATATACGGTCTGGTGAAAGACTCGAAGCACCGCACCCGCGCCGCCACCGCTTCAGACCACGAGATAAGCCTTACCTCATACCGACGCGCGTTCGCGCTGGTGACGGCTATACAGGACGAGGTGCACCGATACGCGATAACATTCACCAAAGCGCGGCACAAGAAAAACAGCTTCGCGCTGGGGCTTACCTCGGTAAAGGGTATAGGCGAGAAAAAGGCGCAGAAGCTAATGACCGAGTACAAGACGCGCGCCGCGCTTGAAGCCGCCACCGAGTACGAACTGGCGAAAACGGCGGGCGTGAGCGCCGCTACGGCGGCGGAGCTTTACAAATACATTCACGGAGAGGACTGACGACGATTTGCAAAAATACATGAAGCTGGTAGACAGCTACGGCAAGCTTGGCGGCAAGATAACCGACCTTGAAAGGATACGCGCGCTGATGGGCGCTCTGGGCGACCCGCACAAAAAGCTGAAATTCGTGCACATAGCGGGCACTAACGGCAAGGGAAGCTGCGCCGAAATGACGGCGGAAGCGCTGCGCGCGGCGGGGTACGCCACGGGGCTTTTCACCTCGCCATACATACTGCGCTACAACGACCGCATACGCGTGAACGGCGAGGACATCTCAGACGCCGAGCTGAACGCGCTTTCTGAGATAGTAGACGGCGCAGTGAAAAAGCTGCCGCACTACGAATTTTCGCAGTTTGAGATAACGCAGGCTATGGCTTTTCTGCATTTCATCGACCGCGGCTGCGACGTAGTAGTACTGGAAACGGGCGTTGGCGGGCTGCTCGACTCTACCAACGTTATCCCGCCGCCGCTGGTATCGGTGATATGCTCCATCTCGCTCGACCACACGGCGATACTGGGCGGCACTATCGAGAAAATAGCGGCGCAGAAAGCGGGCATAATAAAGAAAGGCTCGCCCTGCGTTACCGCCCCCGAGAACCCGCGGCAGGCGATGGGCGCTATCGGCAGGCGCGCGCGGCTATGCAATTCGCAGCTCGTTATCCCCGATATGGCTGAGCTGAAAGTTGAGAGCTGCACGCCTTTCGGCTGCAAATTCAGCTACCGCGGCGGGCAGTACGAAACGCACATGGGCGGCTATCATCAGATAAAAAATGCGCTGACAGTTATCGAAGTGATAAACGCTCTGCGCGGCGAAGGTTACGATATTCCCGAAGCGGCTCTGAAAAGCGGTCTGCTGGCGCAAGTGCCCGCGCGTGTGCAGATACTCTCGCGCGAGCCGCTGGTAATTTTAGACGGCGGGCATAATCCCGAGGGGGTAAAGGCGCTTGCGAACGCATTGGCGGCGCTGAACTGCCCGAAACGCGCTGTGATAGGTATGCTGGGCGACAAAGACAGCGAAACGGCGGCGGAACAGATAGCGCAGGCGGCGGAAAGCTTTATCTGCGTAGACGGCTACTGCCCGCGCGCGCGTGAAAAGGGCGAGCTTGCCGAGATACTGGCGCGACACGGTGCGAAAGCCGCACCCTCGCCATACTCCCCCGAGGAAACTGTACGGCGGGAGATAGCCGCGCTGAAGGACGGCGAAGCGCTTGTGATATGCGGCTCGCTATTCCTGGCCGCGCTTTTCGCCGACGGAAAGATAGTAAGCAGCGCGCTTGAAAACAGATGATACAATTTGTACAAAGGAGATAGACAGCTTTATGGACGATATTAAAGGTTATGTACATTCGGTAGAAAGTTTGGGCACGGTAGACGGCCCCGGGCTGAGATTCGTAGTATTCGTAAGCGGCTGCCCCATGCGCTGCGCCTACTGCCACAACCCCGATACTTGGAACAAGCAGGACGGCAAGCTTACATCGGTATCTGACATAATGTCGCAGTTCGACGCGGTAAAAGAATTTCTGCGCGGCGGCGGGATAACCTGCACAGGCGGCGAACCGCTCATGCAGCCCGAATTTGTGGGCGAGATATTCCGCAGGGCGAAAGAGCGCGGAGTTCACACCTGCCTTGACTCCTCGGGAATAATGTGGAACGCGGGCAACGCCGAGATGCGCACGAAGATAGACCGCCTGCTCGACTTCACCGACCTGGTTATGCTCGACATAAAGCACATCGACCCAGAAAAGCACCGCTGGCTCACGGGGCAGGACAACGCGGGCATACTCGACTTCGCCCGCCACCTCAGCGACCGCGGCATAGACGTTTGGATAAGGCACGTCCTAGTACCCGGCGTTACGGACGACGACGAGTCGCTCACGCGGCTGGGAAAATTCATCGGCGGGATAAAAACGCTGCGCGCTATTGACGTGCTGCCCTACCACACTATGGGAATAGTAAAGTACGAAAACTTAGGTCTGCCCTACCGCCTGAAAGACGTGCCCGCCGCTACCAAAGCGCAGGCAAAGGCAGCGCGCGACCTGATATTCGCAGGGGTAAAGCAGCGAATAGCCGAGGACATCGCCAAAGCTAAGGCTGAAAAGGCACAAAAGACGGAATAATACTATTTTGCGGTTTTGAATTGTAACAAAACGGTTAAAAAGGTTGACAAACCGATTAAGATAGTGTATACTTATATATGTATGTTGATGTATATTCGTATGCAAAGCGAATAACTTTTGTGCAAAATTAAACTTTATGCACATATATTTCACAGAAGTAAATAAAAGGGAAAATATAAGTTACACTGCCGCGGAATGCGGCAAGAAAGGAAGATCACACCGATGTTGAAAAAAGCAGTAGGTTTTCTGGCGGCTCTAGCAATAGCGGCAAGCAGCAGCACGGCGGCTTTCGCCGACCGCTCATACGGCAAAAAGGCGGCTGTTGCCGTAAACACCGATTCGCAGGAAGGCGCTGACGCAGAAAAGCCTGCTTCACAGGAAAAGACCGAAGAGCAGATAAAGGCTGAGGAATTTGCAGAGGAAAACTGCGACCCCCAGCTTGGCAAATATTTAGATTCACTCGAAAAGCCCACGACTGATTTTTCAGACATTGCCAAAGAAGCGGGCGGCGGCAGCGACGACGGAATATTAACTTTCGGCTACACCAATAACTCGCTGATACACAACTCACGCTTCGACAATATGGATAAGGTCTGGGGCATCGACGTTTCCTACTTCCAGTACAATATCGACTGGAACAAGGTAAAGGCTGACGGAATAGACTACGCTATAATCCGCGTGGGCTACCGCGGCTACGGTTCGGGCGGACAGCTTGTGCTCGACTACAAATTCAAGGAAAATATCGAAGCGGCTAAAGCTGCGGGACTTGACGTAGGCGTGTACTTCTACACGCAGGCTGTCAACACTAAAGAAGCGCAGGAAGAAGCCGATTTCGTGCTCAGCTACATAAAGGACTACACCCTCGACCTGCCTGTATATTACGATATAGAGTCGGTAGACTACGACACGGGCAGACTCGACAGCGCGGGACTTACCAAAGCGCAGAAAACAGCGCTCTGCACCGCTTTCTGCGACAGGATAATCTCTAAGGGCTACAAGGCGGGCGTTTACGCGAACATGAGCTGGCTGACATACCAGATCGACGGCGCGGCGCTCGGCAAAAAGTACCCGATATGGCTGGCGCACTACACTACTCAGACCAATTACAGCGGCGATTACAGCACATGGCAGTTTTCCAGCACGGGCAAGGTAAACGGCATAGCTACCTCGGTAGACATGAACGTAGATTACCGCGACCCCAACGGAAACAGCAATGCGGTAGGCACGGTCACGGGGCTCAGCTACACCACCAACAGCGACGGCAGCGTTACCTTCAAATGGAACAAGGCTGACAACGCTGAAAAGTACGAGATATTCAAGTATGACGCTTCAAGCAAGAAGTACACGCGCATCGGCTACTCTTACACCACCCAGTACAAGACCACGGCAAGCGCCAGCTACGGCTACTGCGTACGCGGCACAAAAGTAGAGTCGAACGCGAACGTCTACGGCGCATACTCCGACGTGCTTTACATGAACAGCGGCAAGAAGATCACAGACCTCAAGGCTGCGGCGGGCGACAAGAGCATAACCATTAGCTGGGGTGCGCTGCTCGGCTGCGACAGCTACGAGATATACCGTCTGGTAGAAACGCCTTACACAAGCTACTACACCCGCATCGACACCACCACCACAAACAGCTACACCGAGAACATCAGCTCTAGCCTTACGAGCGTTACATACAAAGTAAGACCGATATTCAAGAACGGCAGCAAGCTGGTGGGCGGCGAATATTCCGAACCGGTAACGGCTGTTACCAAGCTGCCGAAGATGAGCGTTCCCACCCACACCGCCTCCACCAAAAGCTCGGTAAGCGTAAAGTGGAGCAAGGTCAAGGGCGCTGACGGCTACGAAATATCGCTCTACAACTCGGCTACTAAGACATACACCGTGCAGAAAACTGTAAACAGTTCCACCACCGCGGCTACTATCTCGGGACTTGAAGCGGCTTATGGCTACCGCGTTGCGGTAAGAGCCTACGCCACGGTAAACGGCAGCAAGGTTTACGGCAACTGGTCGTCATACCGCACCTGCGGCACCGCCCCCGAAGAGCCTTCCGGCGCATACGTTACCCAGACCTCCGGCAGCATAACGCTGAAATGGAACGCGGTAAGCGGTGCAAGCAGCTACACCGTTTACAAGAAAAACGGCGGCTCTTACACCTCGCTCGGCACAGTTTCCGACACCACGCTAGCAGTTGACAACACCGCGGGCAACTTCTCTACCGAGTACGTTGTGGCGGCTTCGACCGTTATAAACAGAAAGGCGCTCACGAGCGCTTACAGCGCGGCTGCCTGCCTGCCCGAAAACCCGCCCGCTACCCCCTCGATAATCTCGTATATGTCCGGCAGCGACGGAATACTCACTCTGAGATGGACAGTTTCCAAGGGCTGCTCGGGCTACCGCATCTACAAGTACGATGAAGCCAAGAAGACATACGTCAAGGTAAAGACAGTATACGGCGAGGGCAGCGTAACGCTTTCGCTCAACGATCTTGCGGCAAATTCGCAGTTCAAGTTCCGCGTAAAGGCGTTCACAAAGACCGGCACAGGCATTTCTTGGGGCACATCATCAAAGACCTACAATGCGAGAACAGTTTCAAAGTACGTAAACAAGTAAATACAAAAGCTTCGTACACACAGCAGTTGTACGGAGCTTTTTTTCGCATAAAAAAGCCGCAGGGTCTGCACTACGCAAACTCTGCGGCGAATTTTTTATCTTTTAGATCACTGAGCAGCCGTGAAATATGTGCCCCAAGCGTAACCTACCTGATCGTCATACTTAACGTAATACCAGCCGTAGTTCGAGCTGCCGTATACCTCTACCTGCGCACCTGCGGGCAGGGTCGAGAGGTTCTCGCTGGAGGAGCTTGGCTCGGGGTGCAGGTAAACGGAATCGTTGACAACGTACTTGCCCGCTACCGAAGTATCGAGGTCGGCGGGTAGGGAAATATCGGGAGTATTATCCTCAGTAGTAGTCTTTTTCTTTTTCTTCTTCTGCACTGAGGTTATCTCTACATCGTCGCCCGCCGTGGTGGCTACCGAAACGTACTCGGTAGAGGTAATGTGACCTGTTTTCACGTTAGCCGAAAGCTTCGAACTGCTTACGAAAAGGCTCTTGGCGAAAAGCATAACTATTATCACGACAATAAGTATCGTAATGAAAACGGCGATAAGCCCCTTTACTGTATATTGGAAATCGTTCTTCTCCTCAGCCTCCTGCTGCGGCTCGCGGTAATAGCGTGCGCGCTCGTCGGGGTAGCCGCGGTAGTTACGATCGTTATTATTGCGATTTACCGACATTATGTCAAGCTCCTTTCAAATATATCTATATAATACTAACTATATTTAATTATACAATGTATTTTTAAAAAAGTCAATAGCTTATTTTGGAAAAGTCAGAGGGTGGGCAAAAAAAATTGCGTGCATTTTTCAACTGTTCGTTACATGAAATATTGACAAAACGCGGCAGCGGTGCTATGATTAAGATGTATAATCATATAAAAGAGGTCTTGCACTATGTTTTGTGATAAATGCGGAAGAGAGATACCGAACAACTCTGCGTTCTGCGGTTTTTGCGGCGCGCCCTCGGAGGATATGCCCGAACAGCCGCAGTACGGCGGCTATCAATATGAACAGTATGAACAGTACCCGCCGAAAAGCTCTGCGCGCAGGACTTGGATAATCCCCGTGGTGGTCGCGGGTATTTGCTGTATCACCCTCGCGGCGGTCGCGGGGATAGTGATATTCTCCAACAACGGCGACGATAATAAGAGCGACGACGGCACCGTGCAGGCTGCCGAGGTGCAGACCGCGCAGCAGGCGCAGGAAGAAAGCCTGCCCGAGCAGACTGAGGCGGAAACGGAACAGCCTGCCGAAGAAGCGGGCGACATCGGCGGCATGGACGGCGACGCTGTTCCCCTAGTCCCCGATGGGCTCGACCACAGTATACCCTACAATCCGCCAGACGTTGACATAAACGGCGGCAGCTATACCGCCCGCACCATCGACGGCTCGGCATACGGCTACAAGGCTATAAATTTTAGGATAGGCCCTTCAAAAGACTTTCCTACCCTCAGCCTGCCGAACGACCGCACCGCCATCGACAACGGCAAGACGGTTTACGAATATGCCAGATATTACGAAGCGGACGCCGACGAATTTTGGTCGTACATCGAGTGGAACGGCTACACGGGCTGGGTAATGACGAGGTACACAAAATAAACAGCAAAGCAAAAGCGCGAACGGCTTTTTTACAGCCGTCCGCGCTATTTTTATGCTTTCATGCGTATATGAACAAAGCGTTTATTCGCTTCTCAGTGCAACTACGGGGTCTTTCTTCGCCGCGCTTCTCGAGGGGATAAGTCCCGAAATGAGGGTGAGCGCTACGCTTATCGCAACGAGTATCACTGCTGCGAGCGGCGGCAGGTACGCGCTGAGGTTGTTTATGCCCGTGAGGTGGTGTATGATGAGATTTATCGGTATGCAGAGCAGGTATGTCACCAATACGCCCAGCAGTCCCGAGCTGAAGCCGATTATCATAGTTTCAGCATTGAACATACTCGAAACATCTCGCTTGGAAGCGCCTATCGCCCTGAGTATGCCTATCTCCTTCGTTCTCTCCTGTACCGAGATGAGGGTGATAACACCGATCATGATGGAGGATACCACCAGCGAGATAGCTACGAAAGCGATAAGAACGTAGGTTATCGTATTGATTATCGTAGTCATCGAGGACATCATTATGCCGACGTAATCGGTGTAGGTTATCTCCTGCTCTTCCTTTACGCCCTTGTTGTAATCCTTGATGGCGTCGGTGATAACGTCCTTGTTCTCAAAGGTCGAAGCGTAAAGATTTATGGAAGAGGGCGTGTCGAGGTCAACATAGCCCAGCTCTGAGAGTATATCCTCGTAGGTGGATTCCGAATAATCCTGCGGAACTACTTCGTCGTAGTAAGCCGCGCTTTGGTCGGCGGTGTAGGTATCCAGAGCCGCGTCCAGCGCCGCCGCAAGGTCTTTGGTGCTCATAGCGCCAAGCTGCTTTTCTACTTCCTTGCCCTTAGTTTCCTTGAGGTATTCGGGGGCAGCCTGCTGTATCATCTGAGTAAAGTCGTCTTCGCTCATGGAAGCGAGGTACTGGTTTAGCGTTTCCTCGTCCATCTCTGCTTCGCCCGCGATAGCCTGCTTTATCATTTCTTCTTTCTGCTCTTTGGTCATAGCAGACATCTGCTCGATGAGGGCGTTTATCTCCTCTTCGGTAGGCAGGCTCATTATCTTGACGTATGCGTCCGCCTTTTCGGTTTCGCTGAGTCCCGCGATGTAATCGGCAAGCTTCTGCTGCTTTTCCTCGTTGGTAAGCTCTTTATCCTCGCTCTTGAATGGCAGACCTGTAAGAATGTCGGTATCCTTGTTTTCAAGCTGAGCCTTTACCACGTCGGTATCCTGCGATTTTTCTATAACATGATCGGTTAGCGCCTTGGTGTAGCCGATAGAGCCTGTAAGCATAGTGGTCTGCACGTCCTCATTTGGGCGGATAATGCCCGTTACTTTCAGCGGTATTCCGTTATCATAAAGATACTTCATGCCGGTATCGGTATTTCTGAGGTCGCTGTAAGTTTTGGTGTCTTTATTATAAGTGTAGCAGTCAGAGCCGAGCACGGTGCGGAACTCCATGCCGCAAATATCCTCGTAGCTCCACTTGCCGTCGTTTTTCTGAGTTTCTTTCTGATTCATAGCCGCGTCCATAAGGTCTTTCATCTGGTCGTGCGATTCAAGACCCAGCGCGTAAAGGGTGAGGTCGTCCAGCTCGTTGTTTTCATCGAGCACGAGCACTATCTCGTTATACTCCTTAGGCCATTCGCCGTAAACTACGTCGTACTGCTCTTTCAGCAGGTCGCTGATGCCCTCGCCGTTATCGTTAGCGAGCATCTCCTGCCAAAGCACTACCTGCGTAGAAAACATACTGCCCATTCCTGAGCTGCTCATGTAGCTTTCGCGCATATCCATCATCGCGGACATATCTACGCCCATAGCTTCCTGCATCATTTCCATCATGAGCTTGTTGGGGTCGGAAAGGATAATATCGCCGTCGACATTTTTGGTGTACACCTGCATATCGAGATCGTAGGAATACTGCACGCCGCTTATGGCATTGTGCAGCTCGCTCTCATTATCCGCAAGCTCGCCGTCGATGTATTTTTTAAAGCTCTTGAGGTCGTTCTCGCTCTGGTTTGAAGCGCTCATGGCGTTTACAAGGTCTTGGAATATCGGCTTTGTGTATACCGCGTCCTTTTTGTGATCCTTACTGGCGCTGCTCTTGCCCAGCATAGTTTCCATCAGCGAGCTGAGATCCATTACTTTAGACTCGATAGTCAGCGGGTAAGCTGAAAGGGCGTTTTCCTGCACCGAGTCGATGTAGAGGGTAAAGCCCTGCGAGAGCGCGAGTATCAGCGCTATGCCGATGATGCCTATGCTTCCCGCGAAAGATGTCAGCATAGTTCTGCCCTTTTTAGTGAGCAGATTTTTCAGCGAGAGGGAAAATGCCGTGCCGAAAGACATCGAGGGCTTTTTTACCTTTTTGCCCTTAGCCTGCTCTATCTGCGCCTTGTCGGCTTCCTGCTCGGCTTTGTACTCTTCTTCGGTGAGCGGGTTAGAGTCGCCCGTTATCTCGCCGTCTAGGATATTGATTATGCGCGAGGAATATTTCTCGGCAAGCTCGGGGTTGTGCGTTACCATTATTATCAGCTTGTCTTTAGAGATCTTTTTGAGTATCTCCATTACCTGTACGCTGGTAACAGTATCCAGCGCGCCGGTAGGCTCGTCGGCAAGGATAATATCGGGGTCGTTTACAAGCGCGCGGGCGATGGCTACTCGCTGCATCTGTCCGCCGGACATCTCGCTGGGGCGCTTATTTAGCTGCGACTCCAGACCCACGTCTGCCAGCGCCTTTTTCGCACGCTCGCGGCGCTCAGCCTTTGAAACGCCCGAAAGGGTCAGCGCAAGCTCTACGTTTTGCAGCACCGTTTGGTGCGGGATAAGGTTGTAGCTCTGAAAAACAAAGCCTATAGAGTGATTTCGATAAGAATCCCAGTCGCGGTCTTTAAAATCCTTAGTAGATTTGCCGTTTATAACAAGGTCGCCCTCAGTGTACTGGTCAAGGCCGCCGATTATATTCAGCATAGTGGTCTTGCCGCAGCCCGAAGGGCCGAGTATAGAAACGAACTCGCTCTTTCTGAACCTCAGATCTACTCCGCGCAGCGCGTGCACCACGCCGTCGCCCGCAGGGTATTCCTTTTTGATTTGCTTTAACTCAAGCATTTTCTTTTCATACCTCCTGTTTCAGTTGTTCGGTTGTGTCCGCGCTGTTTTCGTGCGCGTTTTTTTTGATCTCTTTTGCATACTTTATCAAGTTTTCCGAGAGCCGCACAGAGGTGTTGTAAAAGACCTCGATGTCGCTCTGCGGTATATCCGCCGATACCTCAGCCGTCAGCTCGCTGATAGCCGCCGACATATTCTCCGCAAGCTCTCTGCCCTTTTCGGTGAGCACCATTCGGTAGCCGCGTGAAAGCCCCTCGTCCTCGGGGTTGCGGCAGATGTACCCGCGCTCCTGCAAGTCGCGCAGCGTGCGTGAGATAAGCGCCTTATCGTAAACGAAAATGCTGCCCAGCTCGCTCGCCGAAAGTCCGCTTTCGCTGACGGTTATCAGCCGAATGCACATTATAGAAACATGCTTCAGCCCACATTCGGGCAAAATATTCTCCAGCAGCTTCTGAACATTCTTATGATTTTTCATGAGCATAGTCACGAAAAAATCAAAATGGTCAAGACCGTTCAATAAACATTCACCTCCGATAGTTGATAAATCAACGTAATAATTATACCACCATCAAGTTGATTTGTCAACCATAAATATGTTCGCCCGACAATATTTTTGTGAAAAAGCGGTGAAATGTATACTGACTTTAGTTACATGGCATGAACAATATTTACAATTCGTTAAAACTTCGCTTCTGCACTTGAAAAATCCGCGATAACGTGCTATAATGTAAGCATAGAGGAAATATCCGCTATACTATATAGAAAAGACAAAGAAAGCAAAAGACAGAAAAAGACAGAAAAAGGAGTTGTATAAGTATGAATATGAAGAATAAAAAGTTCGCATCGGCGGTAGTAGCGCTGGCGGCGGCTGTTATGATGCCTGTTTCGCAGGCGGCGGCTCTCGCGGCAGATACTGCGCCCATTCAGGAAAACGAGATAGCCCTCACGGCGGAGAGCGATACCGAAAGCTCGGCTGAACTGCTCGCGAAAAAGGCTGCGCCCGCCGCGCCTGCGGTAACATCTGCCACGAAAAATGGCAAGCAGCTCACCGTAAAGTGGAAAGCGGTGTCCGGAGCTGACGGATACATAGTTTACCGCTACGACGCGGCTACCGGCACTTATGATTATTTCATCGAAAACACCAATCAGTACACATGGGAGGACTACACCTCTCGCCCGAAGGAATCGGGCTTCCGCTACTACGTTCTCAGCTACGTCAACGACGGCGGCAGTAAGGTAAAAAGTCAGGCAACTGACTACACCGATATGATAGCCGCTACCGATGGCGAGGACGTTACCCCCACTAAGGTGATATTCACCAAGGCGGGCAGAGCTGAAAAGGCTATACGCCTTTACTGGGCTAAGCGCGAGTGCGTGGGCTACGAGATATACAGAGTCGACGGCGGCGAGAAAACGCTCGTCGGCACTACCGATGGCTCGGCAGACAACTTCCGCGTAAGCAGACTCGCTGCGGGAACCTCTTATACATTCACCGCGCGCGCTTTTAATCTCGACGCTAGCGGCAACAAGGTCTACGGCGCATTTGCTGACAACTACACCGTTACCACAAAGGGCAGCCGGTCGGTAATAGCCCCCGCTAAGGTAACTTTCACCAAATCGGGCAAGGCTAAGACGGCTATCCGCCTTTACTGGAACAAGCAGAACTGCGCAGGCTACGAAGTCTACATGGTAGTAAACGGCGCATGGAAGCTTATGGGCACGGCTGACGGCTCGGCGGATAATTTCCGCGTAAACGGACTGGCGGCGGGCACTAAGTACACATTCACAGCCCGCGCTTACAACCTCGACGCTAACGGCAACAAAGTATACGGTGCGTATGCTGATAATTACAGCGCCACCACAAAGAACGACCAGAGCGTTTCCGCTCCTGCGAAGCCCGTTATCACAAAATCGAGCAAGAGCAAGAAAGCTGTACGCCTTTACTGGAACAAGCAGAACTGCGGCGGTTACGAAGTTTACATGATAGTAAACGGCTCGTGGAAGCTGATGGGCACTGCGGCGGGCACGGCTGACAACTACCGCGTAAGCGGACTGGCGGCGGGTACGAAGTACACCTTTGTAATGCGCGCTTTCAACTATAACCCCAACGGCAGCAAGGTATACAGCGCGTATTCCGACTACTACACCGCCACCACTAAGAGCAATACCGTATCCGCCCCCGCGCAGGTGAAGATCACAAAGGGCGGCAGAGCAAAGACGGCTATACGCATCTACTGGGACGCTGTTAAATGCGACGGATATGAAGTATATGTCAACAAAAACGGCTCGTGGCTCTTTGCGGGCACAGCTTCGGCAAGCGCCACAAATTTCCGCGTTGAGGGGCTGAGCCAGTCTACCGCCTACTACTTCACCGTTCGCGCTTTCAACAACTCGAACAGCGGCAAGGTTTTCGGCGAATTTGCAAAGAATTTCAAAATGACTACCGCTCCCCTGCCAAATAACGGTGATAAGCCAACATACATAAACGGCGTGCTCATCGCGAACAAGACATACGCGCTGCCCGCCAGCTACAATCCGGGCGGACTGACTGCCGAAACGCAGGCGGCATGGAAGAAAATGCAGCAGGCAGCTTGGAACGACGGCATAAATCTTTGGATAGCCTCGGGCTTCCGCAGCTATGCACAGCAGAAAACGCTTTACGATAACTACGTTGCACGCGACGGCAAAGCTGCGGCAGACACATACTCCGCACGCCCGGGTCACAGCGAGCACCAGACGGGTCTGGCTTTCGACATAAACAACCCCAGTTCAAGCTTTAACGGCACTAAGGAAGCGCAGTGGATAGCGAAAAACTGCGCAAACTACGGCTTTATCGTAAGATTTCCTAAGGGCAAGGAAAGCTCCACGGGCTTTATGTACGAATCTTGGCACGTTCGCTACGTCGGCAAAACGCTGGCTAAGAAGATAACGGCGAGCGGTCTTTCGCTCGAGGAGTACCTCGGAATAACCTCGCAGTGCGCAAACTGAGCGATGAGCGAATAAAAACTGAATAAACACAAAACGGAGCGGCTTCAAAAACCGCTCCGTATTTTTATGCTTATAACGCTTATCTGTATTTTGAGATCACATCAGCGCGAGCTGCTCTGCAATATCGTAAACCAGACGCTCAGACTTCTCCCAGCCGAGGCAGGGGTCGGTTATCGACTTGCCGTAAATGGCGTCGTCGCTGATCTTCTGGCTGCCGTCCTCGAGATAGCTCTCGATCATAAGACCCTTTACATACGACTTTATCTCGGGCGACTGGCGGCAGCTATGGAGTATCTCCTTGCTTATGCGTATCTGCTGCTCAAAGTGCTTGCCCGAATTTGCGTGGTTGGTATCAACGATGACCGCCATGTTCTGTAAGCCGCGCTCCTTGTACAGCTCGTAGAGGTACATGAGATCTTCGTAGTGGTAGTTAGGCAGCGAAGCGCCGTGTTTGTTGACATATCCGCGCAGGATAGCGTGCGAGAGGGGGTTGCCGTGCGAATGGCACTCCCAGCCGCGATAGAGGAAAGTGTGCGAGCCCTGAGCCGCCATGATGGAATTGAGCATAACGCCTAGGTCGCCGCCCGTGGGGTTCTTCATGCCGACGGGAATGTCGATACCGCTGGCGGTAAGGCGGTGCTGCTGGTTCTCTACCGAGCGCGCGCCGACAGCCACATACGAAAGCAGGTCGTTAAGGTAGCGGTGATTTTCGGGATAAAGCATCTCGTCAGCGCAGGTAAGACCCGTTTCGGCGATAGCCTTAGTGTGCAGGTCGCGGATAGCGATGATTCCCGCGAGCATATCCTCAGCCTTATTAGGGTCGGGCTGGTGGATCATACCCTTATAGCCTGCGCCGGTAGTTCTTGGCTTATTGGTATAAATGCGTGGGATAATGATTATCTGGTCGCTCACCTTTTCCTGAAGCTTAGCGAGGCGCGAGGTATACTCGAGCACTGCGTCCTCGCGGTCGGCGGAACAGGGGCCGATGATGAGGATAAACTTTTTCGACTCGCCCGTAAACACCTTAGCTATCTCGGAATCGCGCTCAGCCTTTATCTTCTTTAAATTTTCCGAAAGCGGAAACTGTTCCTTGATCTCTGCCGGAATAGGCAGTTTTCTGATAAATTCGAGATTCATTTTTCTCTTTCCTTTCTTGGGGTGCGATGAAAGATCCTATTACTTCTCCACCGGCTCGAATCTTATCCTAATATTAGGCATCTTAGCTATCTCAGTGTAGCTGTTCATCAGTCCGTCCTCTATGCTGAGGTCGTTCTCGCCGGTAGCGGGGGGCGCGAATATACGCAGGGTCAGGTCTGCTTCGCCCTCCAGCGGCTTCTCAAAGAATGCGCTCATGAGGTCGATGGTCTTTGCCTTCGGCGATTTGTAGAACCACTTTCCGTTTATCTCCAGCATGAGGTTGCTGTCGTCGTCAAAGGTGACTTCGCAGAAATGCGGGTTCTTCTCGAAGTGCAGGGGTATCTCTATGCCCTCAGCGTCCTCCGAGCTGCCCCAGCGCAGCTTGCATGGGAACGCCAGCTCTTCGCCCTTGGTCATCGCGGGCTTGAAGAAATCGTCGTGGATTATTTCCTTGTAGGTCTGCATTACAGGCTGCTCTATTCCGCAGTCGGCGTAGTTGGGGTCTTCTATCTCAAGGCCCAGTCTGCCGCGGTCGCGGAACTGGTAGAATGTAAAGCCCGAGAACCACTCTTCGGGGTCGTTTTTCAGCATATCGCAGAATTCCTTTACCATGTCTGCCTGCTCGTAAGCGCCCGTAACGTCGCCGTCGGCGTTGAATTCGCTCATTACCATCGGCTTAGCCGCGCCGCCGTTTATCTCCTTGAAGCGGTTGTAAGACATCTTTGTAAGCTTGTATGTGTCGTCTACCTTAGAGCGCGAGTGCGATGAACCGCCGCGCTCGGCAACGTCGTACGGCCAGCCCCAGTGCAGAGCCATGTACTTGTCCACGCTCCAAATATCGGTCTCCTTTACCGCCTGCGAAAATTCTTTTTCCATTATTATCTCGGTAGCGTTGAGGTCTTCGATACCGCCTATGCAGAGTATCGTCGAAACGTTCGGCGCGTACTCTTTCAGTATCTTGTTGAATCTGCAATAGAAATCCGCTACGCCCTGATATGTGGTACGCTTGGTGAATGAGAACCAGTTGCCCGTAGCCTCGTGGTTTATTCTCAGCATCATTCTTCCGAAGGGGCGCAGGTCTTTCGCGATGGCGATAAGGTGCTCGTCGGAAACGTTGGGGTCGATGGTGAGGGTCAGCACTACTTCCTGTCCGTGGCGGCGAACATCTCTCATGCAGGTGAAAGGCTCGTCATCGGTAGTGCCGTTAAGTCCGCCCTTGTAGGTGAAGTAATCATCGTAGGGGTAGTCCCACGCAAAGGAAACGTCCATATCCTTGCAGGCTTCCGAGATCCTTGCGGGCCACTCTTTGTCCAGCGGGTAGTAGCAGTACATAAGACTGACGCCGCGGTGGGGTCTGCCCAGCTTGTGCAGTATGTAGTCCTGATTTACATACTCGCCTCTCTCAGAGCCGTCGCCCAGGTCTACCGCGCACTTGGCTTTGCCCATGTGTACTGAATAAGCCTTGTAATTTTCCATTGATATATCCTCCTGTTCGTTACAAAAAATCGTTTACAGTTTAATTGACAAGCTGCGAATTTACTATATCGAACTGCTTCGCCAGCTTTTTGAATACCTTATCGCTCTTCGCCGTTTCGGGCACTTGGTCGGTCATTATCACCAGCACGAAAGGCGAATCTGCATAAACTATCGCGCAGTCGTGGTAGCAGTTTTGATCCCAGTCAGAGCCGTACTTGTGCGCCACGGGGTACTTATCCGCAAGCTCTGCCGTTATCTGCGTTTCCAGATCGGTCTTTTGCATAAGCTCCGTCAGCCATTTTCCGCGCTTCGACTTTTCGGCGTACTTGTATATGTCCTCGTACTGCTTCATAAGGTCGCGGGAAGTTCCGTAGTTGAATATCCACGAATATCCCAGATCATAATTTACCCCCAGCTCGTAATTCATGTTGTTGAATCCGTCGTAGCCGTAGTAATTTATCAGATTGTAGTAGGCCGTATTGTCAGACTGCGTTATCGCGCGGCGTATCAGCTCGCGCGCTGAATATGTTTTTCCGTAGCCGTTCGCCGCCGTCTTGCCGTCGTCGCCGTCCCATATCACCTCTATGGTTATCTCGTCGTCGAGGTCTATGCCGCGCTCCAGCAGCTCTTTGCAAAAAGGCGCTTTTACGGTAGAGCAAACGCCGTAGCTCGCGTCGGCATTATATGTGCACTCCGCGCCGCTGTCCATATTCTTGTAGTAAAAGCTTATGGTGTAGCCGTAATCGGCACAAATATCGTCGATGGCGTTCAGCGCCTTGGAAAGCTTTTTGTTTGAGTATGTCTTGGCGGGAAAATCATCCGCCGTGAAATTGTGCCCAGAGAGCACGTCGGTCTTTAACTTAGTCGGCTTAGGCGGCTCGGCAGGCTTTGCGGCAGTAGTCGTCGTGGTTTCCGCCTCAGCATTCACAGCGTCGGCTTCTGCCGCGCTCTCCTGCGTATCAGCCGCTTCCGACTCGTCCGCACCAAAGCTGTCAACCGAAAGCTCAGTATCCGCGTCTTGTACTCTGCGCGTGAACTGCTCCGCCCCGTGCGAACGCACCTCGCAGGAAGCCAGCGCAAGCGCCATCAGCAGCGCCGTAAGCGCCGCAGTTATTTTCTTTTTCAAATCACTTTACCCCTTTACGGCTGCCGCGTTTACCTCACCACTACGGTAGATGTAACGCCCGCGCCGTATTTATTTATGCTCTGTACGATAACGGTTATCTCGGCGCTGCCCGTCATATCGGGCGTGCAGTGTATCTCCGCCGCGGCTGCCCATTCATTCTCGAAGTCCAGCCGCTTTTTGCCGTTCACCCATACCTCAGCCCTGCCCCAAAGCTGGTTGAAATGTATGCGCGGCTCTCTGCCGCCCAGCGTTTCGGGGATAACGGTATGCGCGCGGAAGAGCGCGTATTTGCCCACGGCTTCCGCCATTTTAGAGCCGTTGCCGTGCGATGGGAAATACGGCTCGGTAGTATTCATATCGTTCGCCGCGAAAACTTTCAGCGGGTCGGGCTTTTCTTCGCTCAGCTCTGCCGAAACGCGCCAGCCGGTCACCTGTATCTCCTCCATCGGGAGCACTACGGGCATACGCTCGCTCGGCTCAGCAAGCTTTATCGTAAGAGCGTCACACTTTAGTTTACCACATTCTGCACTGATTGTCAAGAGCGAGGCTTCGGCGGCGGGACGTATTATCGCCTGAGCGCGGCCGTTGAAAAGGCTTCGGCGGGCAGAATCAAAAGGCTCGTGGCAGTTCGGGTCGCCGTTCGCCGTGCCGATGACCTCGCCGCCCTCGGCGCTTATCGCAATCTCGCCGCAGAAGTCGGGCACTTCCCTGCCCTCGCAGTCCACCGCGATGAAATTCACGATAGCCGCGTCAAGCCCGCCCATCTCTAGCGGCGAAACGTTGGCGCACTCTATCTTTATCCGCGCCGCTCCGCCCGTGGTCTGCCTTACGCACTCCGCCGCAGGGATACCTTTATTATAGCCGATAAGCTTTATCTCGCCCGCGCGGTACTCTACCTGCCACTCGGTCTGGTGCAGCTTGTCAACGCGCTTTCTGCCGAGCGATCCGCCGTTTACAAAAAGCTCGGCTTCCTCGCAGTTAGTGTGGCTCATAACGCGTATCTTCTCGCCCTCGCGCCCCTTGAAATTCCAGTGCGGCAGTAGATGCACGACGGGCTGTTCCTCCGCCGGCGTGAATATCGATTTGCAGAGCCAAAAAGCGTCTTTCGCGAAGCCGCAGGTATCCATCATGCCGAAAAAGCTGGAAACGCTGGGGTACTCAAAGGGCGTAGGCTCGCCGAGGTAGTCGAAGCCTGTCCACATAAATCCGCCCGCCGCAAAGTCGCGCGTGCAGAGGGTCTGCCAAGTCTGCCGAACGGTGTTGCCCCAGTCGGCGGGGTCTTCGTCGTAGCAGGAGATGAGGTGCTTATCCATCTCGGTCTTGTAACAGCCGCGCACCGCGAAAGTCGAGGTAGTTTCGCTGCCGATAACGGGTATCTCGGGGAACTTCGCGTGAAATTCATCGTAGGCGTAAAGCTGGTAATTCATGCCCGCAACGTCCAAAGCCTGCGCCGCGCTGTCCGCTTCGGTAACGCCGCCGTTCATAGCGCCCGTAACGAACCTCGAATCGTCAAGGCGGTGTATCTCCGCGCGCATACGCTGCGCCATACGCCTGCCCTGCTCGGTGCCCTGAAGCGGCTCTTCGTTGAATATCGACCACATTATAACGCTCGGGTGGTTGCGGTCGCGCAGTATCATCGTCCGCAGTTCTTCCAAGCACTGCTCGCTGGTTTCAAACGAGCGGTTTTCGTTCATCACGAGCATTCCCGCGCGGTCGCACTCGTAGAGCAGCTCGGCGTGCGGCATACCGTGCGCGCAGCGGTAGGCGTTCGTGCCCATCTCTTTCAGCCGCGAGATGCGGTATTTGTGAATACTGTCGGGTATCGCAACGCCTATGCCGCCGTGGTCTTGATGGTTACAAGTACCGAATATCTTGACGCTTCTGCCGTTGAGGAAAAAGCCCTTTTCCGCGTCAAAGCGAATGGTGCGGAAGCCGAAGTCGACCGAGTCGCCGTCAGCGCCGCCGCCCAGCCAAACGCGGCAGGTGTAGAGGTTCGGCGAATCAATATTCCAAAGCTCGGGGTCTTTCACGGTGAATTCAAACGTATGCACAGCGCGCCCGCCGCTCTCAACAGCCACCTGCGCTTCGTCCGCGGCGATGACTTCGCCCGTATGCTTGTTTAATATCTCGCAGTGCAGTACAGTTTCGGCTGGCGAATAGCCTGTATTTTCAAGCGTCACCTGCGCAGGACAGTTCCAAACGCCGTCCGCAAAGCGCGGGCAGACGAATATACCGTACTGCGCTACGCTGACCTTTTCTTTCGCAACAAGGCGCACATGGCGGTAAAGCCCCGCGCCCTCGTACCACCAGCCCTCCCAGCTATCAGCATCGAGGTATACGGCGAGCACGTTCGGCGTGCCGTCGAAATACGCGCGGTCGGTAATATCTACGGTAAAGGGCGCGTAAGATGAATAGTGACGTTTCAGCAGCGAGCCGTTGAAATAAACGAAGCAGTCCTTCGCCGCGCCGTCAAATTCCAGTGTAATATTTTTGTCTTTGAGCTCCTCGCCGAGGGCGAACTGCTTGCGGTACCAAGCCTTGCCCTTCGGCTTATAGCCCCATGACGGCGAGCCGTTTTTATCAAAAGGCAGCTTTACCGACCAATCGTGCGGCAGGTCTACGCTCTTCCAATCGGCAGGATCGCAGTAAAAATCGGGCTGCGGAACTCCGGGACAGCTTCCCGCCTTAGACGTGCCGTAAATATCGCCATGTGAGATACCGCGGTGCAGCTCTACATCGCCTAGGTGGAAGAGCCAGCCGGGATCCATCGAATAAACAGTTCTGCCAAGTTTCATATTTTTATATTCCATCTTATAAACACTCCTTTTTTCATCAATTTTATATAATTATTATAAGATATCGGGAAACGTTTTCATAGAACATTTTATAGACGTAAAGTAAACATAGCATGAACTTTAACGGCTCGCTAAAATGCTGAAAATCAGTCGCCGCATCGAAATATTTTCACTTTTATGTTAAAATTCATTGACATCTTTTTATAAATATGATATAATATTTGTGTCGATATAAGTATAAAACTGTAATTTTTTCACAAGGAGGCTGGTCAAATATGTTCAGATCGCTGCTTCGCAAAGCAGGATTTGCCCTTATTTCATACGGCACACTTTTCACGCCGCTGATAGCTTCGGCTGAAGACGGCGACGTTACCATAGCCGCTGTTGCGGGTTTTCCCATCGGCGCTATAATCACAGGCTGCATTTTGGTTTCTTTGAGCCATACTAAGGAAAAAGCTACCAAGGCCGACGATTACGTTCACGGAAAACTAAAGATCAACGAACAGTCTGACGTTTATCTCAGAACTACTACCGATAAGGAAGAGATCGGCGACTGATCTTAGCGCGACACCATTTAGAAACTAAGGGAGAAAAATAATATGGCTGCAAATATTTCATACAAATGCCCCACCTGCGGCGCAGAGATATTCTGGACGGCTGATAAAAACTGCTTTGAATGCGAATACTGCGGAGATAAATTCTCTATGGAGGACATGGAAGCAGATGGTCAGGGCGGCACAGATACCGAAAACGTCGAGGCGCACGAGGAGGTCGAAGAGGGCGAATACCATCAGTCGAGCGACGGAACTGTCGGCAGCGACCTGGTAAAATACACCTGCTCGCACTGCGGCGCTGAGATAATCACCGACCGCGCTACGGCTGCTACGATATGCGTGTACTGCGGCAACGCCGTAGTAATGGGCGAACAGATAATCAACGATTTCGCGCCCGACTACGTTATACCTTTCAAGATCGAGAAAAAGCGCGTAATGGAAGAATTTCACAAATTCAGCAAAAAACCGCTTACGCCGAGCGATTTCGACTACGATAAGATAGTCGATAAAATGCAGGGCGTGTACATACCTTTTTGGCTTTACAGCGGCAGATGCAGAGGAAAATTCAAGGCTGAGGGCATGAAAGAGCGCAAATGGCGTCAGGGCAAATACAAGTACACCGAGTGCAAGTATTACGACGTTTACCGCGACGGCACTATGGGCTTCGCGAAAGTGCCCGTAGACGCTTCGTCCAAGACGGACAACGACGCTATGGACTCGATAGAGCCTTATGATTACAAGGACATGGTGCCTTTTAAGCCCGCGTATCTTTCGGGCTTTCTCGCCGAGAGATTTGACGAAGATAAAGACGCCTGCTACTCGCGCGCAAAACTGCGCATAGAAAACTCTACTGAGGATATTATCAAAAGATCCTGCGACTACGATAGTCTTACCAAGCAGAGCTTTAAAAAAGAAGTGGTGATACACAAAACAGAGTACGCGCTTATGCCTACATGGCTGCTGTACACCACCTACAAGGATAAAAAATACTTTTTCGCTATGAACGGTCAAACGGGCAAATTCATCGGAAATCTGCCGATAGATAAAGTAAAGCTCGTGATCTTCTCGGCGCTGGGCGGCGTACTCGGCACAGTGATCGGCGCGATAGCGGGTGTACTGGGGCTGTTTGCATAATGAGCGAAGATAATATCATTAGGCTGATAACATTGGCGGTGGTAGTCGCCGTAATAATTGGCGTTATACTGCTGATAAAGTCGGCGGTCGATTCAGCTAAGCGCAAGGTGCGCAATATGCTCAACTCCAGCCTGCTGGGTCAGATCAAGGCGGCTACGGAGGAAACTGCAAAGACGCCTGCTACTCTCTCAGGCTCTGAGGGTCTAATGAAGATACGCATAGCAAAAGACTTCCCCGAATTTGACGCGGAGATAGCGCGAAAGATAGTTACAAGCACGCTGACGCAGTATTTCACGATACTAAATGCGCGTAGCGGCGCAGAAGCTTTGAGCGCTCACTGCACCGAGTCGTTCGTGACTGAGCTGGCGAACAGCCTTGACAGCGTGACTACTACATACGGCGGGGCTAAAGTGCACCGCGCCGTGATCTCGGACTACCGCAAAAACGGCGAGCAGTCCACTATAATATGGCAGGCGGCGGTGGAGTACACCCTGCCGGGCAAGATGCTCTCGCAGCACGTTTATGAGGTACGTTACAGCTACTACCTAGCCGCGAACAGCGACCAAGCGAGCGAGAGCCTGATATGCGACAACTGCGGCGCGCCGGTGACCACGCTTGGCGCTAAAGTGTGCGAATACTGCGGAGCGGAAGTAATAGCCTCAGTAGAGCGCACATGGAAGATAAACGCGATAACCAAAACGCGCTGACTTTAAATTTAGAAATATCAAACGATACTTATATACCAGAAAGGAACGAAAATCATGGGTTTAATCAGAATGTTTGCATCGGCAGTAGGCTCTAACCTCGCCGACCAGGTAGTGGAGTATTTCCGCTGCGACGGACTCAATCAGGACACTATGTGCGTGCCCGCGACCAAAGTTTTAAGAGGCAAGGCTGTAAACAACGGCTCTAACGACTACATATCCAGCGGCTCGACTTTCGACGTAGCCATCGGACAGGCAGCTCTGCTCGTAGAAGACGGCAAGGTTTGGGATATGGTAGTTGCTACCGATAACGACACCGCGGGCCACTACAAGTACGATTCCGCGACCGCGCCCTCTATCCTCGGCAGCGGCTTTAGAGATCTCATGCCCTCGATAAAGGACATCGGCAACAGATTTACCGCGGGCGGTCAGGCTACCCACACCATGCGCCTTGTTTACATAAACCTCAAGCCGCTGGTAAACAACAAGATCGGCTTCGGCAAAGTGCCTTTCCGCGACGGCGAGATGAACCTCACCCTCAACGCGCAGGGTCACGGCTCGTTTGAGCTTCAGATAGTAGACCCCGGCGCTTTCTACGAGAACTGCATACACGATATATCCAAGCCTTTCGTTAAAAACGAGGGCGACGGTGCTGCGTTCATCGAGCAGCTCAAGACTGATATGAAGCCGAAATTCGGCATCGCGATCTCGAAGCTTTCCGCAAAGAGAATACCATACGATATGATAATCAGCTACGCCGACGACCTCGGCAACGAGATGAACCAGCTTCTCAGCGAGCAGTGGACGCCAAAGGGCGTAAAACTGGGACAGGTCTCCATCGAGCTGAACGTTGACGACGAATCTAAGAAGCGCATCGCGAAATTCCAGGAAGCGCAGACTGCGGGCAGCAACCCGAGCATGCTCTACGCTATGGACAGAATGTCGATAAACAATGCGCGCGAAACAGCAGCAGGCAACTCCGCAGGCGCTATGGCAGGCTTTATGGGCATGGGTATGGCCGGCGGAATGATGGGTCAGGCTATGGATCCAACCATGTACAACCAGCAGATGCAGGCTAACATGGCTCAGCAGCAGGCGGCAGCTCCCACACCTACACCTGCACCCGCAGCAGCTCCCGCAGACGGCTGGACCTGCGAATGCGGACAGACCAACACAGGCAAGTTCTGCCAGGGCTGCGGCAAACCTAAGCCCGAGCCGAAACCTGCCGCCGATAGCTGGACTTGCTCCTGCGGCGCTGCCAACACAGGAAAATTCTGCATGGAGTGCGGCAAACCACAGCCCGCAAAGGCTGTGGGCTGGACTTGCTCGTGCGGAACGGTGAACAAGGGCAAATTCTGCGCCGAGTGCGGCAAGCCCAAGCCTGCCGATGAGCCGCTCTACAAGTGCGACAAGTGCGGCTGGGAGCCTGCCGACCCGAAGCACCCGCCGAAGTTCTGCCCCCAGTGCGGCGACCCCTTCAACGAAAACGACATTCAGTAATTTTCACACAGATACAGCAAAGGCTGCGGTTTTATCCGCAGCCTTTTTGTTTTTCAATTTACGAGCACCGCGCGCACGGTAACTCTGCTCCAGCCGCTCCATGTGCAGGTGAAAACTGTCAAGTCCCAGCTATCCGAGCCGCTTTTCATCGTCGGCAGGTCGTTCCCGCCGACCAGCACCGAGTAATCGACCTCGTAATCATGCCGCACGCCGTCGATGGTGGTGAGGTAGATCTTGTCGCCGCTGTTCAGCTCTTGCAGCCGCGAAAAAAAGCCCTTGTAATTGTGCCCCGCGATTATGATGTTTCGCCCCGCGACTGAGCCAGAGTAGCGGCACGGCGCGGCAGCAAGGTTATCGTAGCTCCACTCGCGCATTACGGGCAGACGCACGCCTATCTTCGGTATCTCGATTATGCATATGTACATCTGTCCGTCGATCTCTAAGGCAGCGTCCTCCTGCTCGGCGGGCTCTGGGTCAGCAGCGCTTTCCGCTTCGGGCGCGGAGGTCGTTTCCGTCTGCGCCTGCTGAGCAGCTATCGCCGCATCCAGCTTTTGCAGGGCGTTCGCCGCGGTCTTGTCAGCCTTATCCGCCTCTCTGAAATTGGCAAAAATCAGAAACAGCGCCGCCAAAAGCAGCGCTGCACCTGCGGCGATAAGCACAACGCCGCGTTTTTTATTCGTCATTATCGTGTTCCCTTTTCGCGCAAACTCTAAGACCCATGCCGATCAGCACGATGCCGAGTGCCGAGAAAATCGGAACAGGCCACCAAAGCTGACCCGTCTGCGGAACTTTTTCGCCGCTGCTGGTCGAATTCGTCATGCCCGAACTGGTAGATGTGCTTGAAGTCGAACTGGAAACGTCGGAATTGCTTGAGGTATCGGTGCTGCTGGAAGACTCCTCCGAACTGCTGCCAACATCAGAAGAGCTGTCCGCCTGCGAGCTGCTGGGCGGAACTTCGGTCGATTCAAATTTTGGGTAAACCGTAAGATCGTAGCTGCCGTCAGCGTTCGCCTTGACCTCGATTATCGCAGGGGCAGGGTCGTAGGTGACGTCGCCTATCGTGATAATCTCGCCCGAAAGCAGGTAAAGACCCGCCGCAACGCCGTTTACGCTAAGCTCGCCGTTTTCATCAGCCGAAGCCGTCCAACCGGGCAGCAGACCGTCTGCGATGGCGTTTTCCTCAAGAATCTGTGCCGCTTCCTGCATCGCCGAAGCCGAAAGGTCGCCGAAATCGGCAGGATAATCGGCAAAATCGCCCTCGAGCACAAATTCGCCCGTCGCGAGGTGCGAACCGACGCGGTAAATATTCCACTTTATTCCGGAAAGCGCCGTGCCGTCGTCCCTGCTGACGATATTCAGCGTGCCGCTCTCTGCCTGCGCCTCGTCGGCGTGCGCCGCGACAGCCGTGCCGAGCATGATATACATTACCAGCCCCAGCGCGCACATCAGCACGCTGAAAAGCCGAATTTTCCTTGTATTCATTATTACACCAAGCCTTTCCAGCCTACCCATTTCCCGAGCAGCCATCAGATTTTTCTGTATTTTCATTTTTATCGCAAAGTTCCGCCATCGTGCTTTCGGCGTTAAAAGTGCGCTTTCTGCGCTTGCCGCCCAGTACCCAAATGCAAATAAGTACCAGTAACAGCGGTGCGGCGACGAAAGGTATCACCTGCATCGAGTCGATCTGCGTCGCATCGGCTGTGATCTTAAATTCTGCTTCCTTTTCCGCGTTGCTGACCCTGTGCGCGCGTACCAGCAGTCTGTGCGAATTTATTCCGTAAGGCGTGCAGGTCGTCAGCGTAACGTAGTCCTTGCCTTTCATCAATTGCAAGGCTTCCGTCTGATCAGGCTCGACTATCAAAATTTGGTCTACGCGGTATGTATAGGTATCTTTAAGCACGGTTATCGTGAAATCGTCGCCCTCGGTCAGCTTATCCAAGTCGGAAAAAAGCTTTGCCGATGGCAGACCGCGGTGCGCCGAGATAACTGCGTGGGTAGTTTCGCCGCCAACGGGCAGCGAGCTTCCCTGAAAATGCCCAACCGCAACGTTCAGCACCTCTTTGCTGGTACCGTGGTAGATGGGCAGTTCAACGCGTATCTGCGGAATGGTAATATACCCCATTATCCCCGTGCCTGTGATGTCAAGTATCTTATCGTAATCGGGCACCTCATCGTAATTTCTGAATGGGTCGGAAACGCCCGCAAGTTCACGGTTGTACTCGTGCGCGCGCCCGATTATTTCCTCGTACTCCTCGTCCGTCATGCCCGAAACTGTGCGCTGGTAACCGGCCACGGCTTTTGACATATTTCGGTTGTTGAACCAGTTACTGAACGATGGGTACAGCATCACGGAGAACCCCACAAGCAGAGTTATGACCAGTATTACAGTCGATTTGCTCATCTTCCGCTTAGTCTTAACTTTTTTTTCGCTCGCGCTCATGCTTATGAAGCCCTCCCTGATGCCCGACGGCTGTGCGTTCGCCGTCGGACAAAGGTTTTATAACGAATCTCTATTCGTGAAATTATTCAGCGTCCTTAGCTCTCTTCTTGGAAACGAGGATAACTGCGGATGCAAGTACCAGTGCGCCGCCGCCAACGTAGAAGAGCTTGGTGCCGATGCCGCCGGTCTCAGGAAGCTCAGCGCCCTTGGTGTTCTTGACGGTCAGAGTTGCAGTATAGCCGTCAACGCTGACCTTTGCGTTATCGGTAGCTGTATTAGAAGTATTAGGAAGCGGGTTCGCAATAGTAGCACTAAATTCACCGAGTGCATCGCTTGCGGTAGTGTTCCAATCCTGAGACATGATCTTAGTAGCTTTAAGGGTGATCTCGAAGGGCTCGCTGGGCAGGTTGTAGTCTGTGGGAGCTTTCGTTTCTTTAACGATGTATGTACCGCCTTCCATACCCTTGATTGCGATAAGACCATTTTCGTCAGTGGTGAGGGTGCTTGCTTCAGCTGCGTCTACCCAGCCCTGGAAAATGCCATTCACTACCTTAGCAAACTTGCCGGTAGCTTTGTCCTGAAGAGTAAACTCAGCGCCCTGAAGCTTCTTGGTATCATCAGCCGAGTCTACCTTTAAGGTGTCGAATTCGTAGGTAAATACGATTACCTTATCCTCAGGGGTCTTGCCGGTGTTGTTTGTTCCGTCGCCGGTAGCGTTAGGATTGTTCGAGAATTTCAGGTCTACCTTGTTCTCGTTACCGTCCAGACCGATAACCGCGTCGTCGTCAAGAACAGCTTTGTAATCAACAGTTACCTTAGGAGTAGCAGTAGAAAAGTCGATGCTTTTATCTGTCATTATTTTCTTGATGTCGTTGCCCTTAGGCTTGATGCTGATACTCGTACCAATGCTGTTGCCGCTTGCGTCAATAAGATTGCTGATATCAATGTCAAAATTTTCGGTAACTACGGTGTCGCCGATCTTTACGGTGAAATCGCCGGCAGCGGGTGCTTTAAAGCCTGCGTCAAGAGTATCGTTGAACTCATAGTAGTAGCTGTCATAAGCTGCAAATTGCTCCGCGGAAGGCAGAGTACCTATCAGCTTGAAAGGTACAGACTCGCCGATGAAGTGATCGGCAACGTCATTGTAACCGGTGCCGTATTCATCGCCGGTGTAATCTTCTTCGTAAACCTTCTTCTCTACCTTAGGCTGGTCAGCCTTTACAGAAACGGTAGTGTTCTTAACTACTTTCAGCATATACTTGCTGTATGCGTCTGCTTCGGGAACAGTCTTGTCCTTTACGAAGTAGTAGCCGCCGTCGAGGTTTGTAAACTCGTAGCCGCCGGTAGCTGTGGTGCTTGATGCTGCGTTGATCTCGTTAAGATTAGCGCTTACGACCTTTGCGAAAGCGTCAACGAGTTCTGTGTGCTCAGCAAGTGCGTTGTAAACGTCCTGCGCGCTGTTGCATGCAGCGAACGTGCTGCCGATTTTTGCGTCAGCCTTCAGAGCAGTGAGAAGATTCTCACCATTAACACCGTTGCCCCAAATCACATTGGTCATAGACTTAGTAGCCTCGGCGCTTACATCACCGTCAAATACCTGGTAAGCATTGTATTCGTGACCGGTTCTCGCGTCAGTGATGGTAAGTGTGTAGCTGGTAGCTGCTGCTGCGGAAACGCTCATCGCGGAGGTTGCCGCTGCCATGCTTACAGCCATCAGCACCGCTGCCGCAGTGCTTGCAATTCTTTTGGATTTTTTCATAACAGATTTCTCTCCTTTTGAATTAAATATTAATTCCTTTATTTTCAAGCGTTTTTTCTGCGCTTGTTAACGATGTAGTATACAGCCGCGCCGATCATCATAGCGCCGCCCGCCGCGTAGAATACGCGTGTGCCTATGCCGCCCGTTTCGGGAAGTATCACTTCTCCGGGCTTCAGGGTATTTTTGTTAGTGAGGATTATAACGTCGCTGCTGCCAACGCCGTTTACCGAGTAAACAGGCGCATAGTTTTCAACGTCGGTCTTTTCGGTAACGTAGTAGTACCAGATATTGCCGTTAGCGTCCTTTTCAGCGATCTTGTCGCCCGTAACGCTCAGCTTCCAGCTGTTGGCAGCCGTCAGCGTGTATGTGCCAAGGGTTTCGCTTGCCGCTCCGTCGGGCAGCTTGCCGCTGCTGTCGGGCGCTGTGGTCGATCTTACCAGCTCAATGTCTACCGAATCAACAGGCGCGTTCGCCGCAAGGCCTGTATTCGTCAGCCATTCCTTAGTTATCGTAAGTCCCTTTGAGTTTAGCACTGTCACCGACGCGCCATTGTCATTTACGCCGTTGTTGGTATAATGCGCGGTGTAGCCGTCTATCGGCTCTTCGTGAACGTAGTAGTAATACGGCTGTTCAAACGCATTGCCGTTTACCAGATCTGTCCACTCAGCCGTCCAGCTGTTCGCTTCATTCAGCGTTTTTTCAGAGCCTTCGACCAGTTCCGCGTCCGCAGGTATCGTGCCGTCATCCGTCTTCTGAGTAGAGCGGTAAAGCGTGAATCTTACGCTTTCGGGACGGTCGGCAGAGTCGCCGTCAGCCCACTGTTTTGAAGCGCTTATCGAAATGTTCTTTCTGTTTTTGATATTGAGCGCACTGCCCGAATTGAGGTAAAGCACGTCGTCAGATTTCAGCGTGCCGCCGTTCACATTGGTGGTCGGCAGGTTCTTCGGCGCTTCCTCGTATGTGAAGTACTTGGTCGCGAGCAGCGTGTCGTCGTAGCCCGCGGGGGCGTCGACCTCTATCAGCGCATATACCGTAGCCTTTTCGGGCTTGAAGTACAGCGCGCTTTCGGTAAATGTGCTTATCTCTTGCGCTGCGCTCTTGTCGCCCCATTTATCATCGGCAACTGTGTAGAAGTTGTCCTCGGTGGTCGGAACTGTAAATCCAGTCGCATATACCCACTTGTTCACGGTGGTGTCGTACTTGGCGAGGATAAATCCTGCCTTTAAGCGTACAGCCGTGTCGCCAACGTCGAGCTTGTTTATCTCGATAGGCTCGCTATTGATAACGCCTGCCTGCGAATCATCGTGCGCCTTGTAAATTACCTTGCTCGTGTCGCTTTCTCCGCCGTATCTGGTGGAAGCGTTTACCTTATTGCTTGCGCCGATGGAGAAAACTTCGTCCGAGCGGGACACATATGTGTAAGTTATCTTGAGGTGTTCGCCGTCGGGCACCTGCATAGTCAGCTTGGCGTCCGCCGTATCGTTTATCTCGTAAGCTTCCGCTGAAACGGTCTTGGGGATATAATTGCTTTCCGAATAGCCCTCAAAATAAACAAATGCAGGGCTTCCATTTACAAAATTACTGCTTATATCCGCTTCAAATGTGTATGTACCATCAGCATTTGCAGTAATGATGGTATGCTGAGGCGACCATACGCAGCCGTTGCAGTTGGTGATGAAGTTGAATTTTGTTGCTTTGCTTGGATCGCCCGTGAAAGTGAGCTTCAGCTTTCCGCCCGCTTTAAGTCCGTCGACCCTATAGACCTTTGAATAGTTATTAAAAGCGTTGTCAAGCCATGGATCATAGCCCGGTTTGTTATTTATTACTTCATCTTTCGACGTAACTTCCGTTACCGTGCAGTTCAGCTTCTTTACGTCCTTAGCCTTGTTCTCAAAGTTGTATGTAAAGTCAACGGGCGTTGTAGTGCCGTCGGCGTTGACCTTTTCCACCTTGATGGATCGCAAGCTCACGTTCATGTACTTGCTGCCGTCGCCGTTGACTACGCTTCCCGCGTGGCCGGGCTTGACGTATACAGGGTCGCCGTTTTCGTCAAATACCAACTGACCGTTCTCGACCTTCTGATCGTACTTGACCTGCGTGTACTGAGTCTTGTCGAAGTTGAAAAGGTCGGTAAGCGTTATTGTCGAGCTGTTCGGTGCAAGGGTAAGTCCGTCTGGGTTTACATCCAGCTCGTAAGTTATCGAGCCGCCCGCCGCCTGCGGTCTTGCTCCCTTAGTCAGCACCGCTTTGCCTGAGGGGTTGACGTTCGGCTTGCGGTCTATAGTGTACTCCTGGCTGCTCTTTTCGCCGTCGCTGTCGGCTATAACGTTCGTAAAGTCTACGCTCTTGCCCTCTGCTACCTTCGCTTCGAGGTCTGCCTTAGGGATATACGCCGCGTATGCGAATACCGACTTGTAATTTCTGTCGCTTCCAAATATCTTGAAAGTTATCTTGGTAGGATCGTTCTTGTCGATTTGGTAATAATCCCAATACTGATACTTTTCAAAATTCTGTATCTCGCCTACGCTGCTGTCGCCGTCTTTCCATATCGCAAGGTTAGGCTTGTCAGCCCAATTACTTGTCTTGTTCGCGACCGTGTAAAGCTTGAAGCCCTCGGGCAGAGTATCTGTCAGCACTACGTTCTTATGGTTGTACGCGCCGTTTTCGTTAAGCTCTACCTTGTATCTCAGCAGATAGCATTCTTCGCCGTCTACCGTTACGGTTTCGAGGTCTTTGAAATCTATCGTGGTCTTTGCGGTGGTGTCGTCGCCTGCTGCGCTCTTTACCAGTTTATGGTCTTCTACCTTGGTGTATTCCTTAGAAACTTCTTTTTCATTAGTGCCGTCGCTTGCCTTGTTGTAAAAAGTCACCTTTTCGCCCACATCGATCTTGCTGAGGTCAACGGTTGTGTAGTAACTTACCCTTATACCGTTGATGTTTTTCTCACCGCCGTCGATCGTTATCTTGAATTTCTTCGCTTTTCCGTCAACAGCGTCTACCTGCGTAAGCTTTATCGTGCCACTTCCAGTGTAAGGTGAAAAAGAATCGCTGCCTTTTTGCCTTACCAGTATCTCAGCAGAACCAAGTTGTTCACTAGTGATATAGTGGTCGGTGCCGGCATCTGAGCGCATCTCGTCGTAAAATTCAGCGTTTACAAAGCCGCCCTCTTCGCCCGTATACTCAGCTTCCCATTTTTGGACAATGCCTTGCCTATCGTCCGAAAACTTAGGCTCATTCTTCGCAGATTTCTTTACCTTCGAAATATTATGATAGGTAGCGTCAACTTCGCCGGTCGAGTAGTTAAAACCATCTTTTGCCATATTAGCGGTGTTTTTGGTCGTCCAGCTTCCATTCTCGTTTTTCTGGGCATAATCAGCGTCCTTAGCGGGGGTGGAGTATTTTATATTGACATAAACATAGCCATGCCAATCGGGGGAGTTAGTAACTTTGCCGATCTTCACGCCCGTGATCTTGCCGTTTTCGTCCTTTACCAATGTATAGTCCGCGCCGTTCATCGTAAGACTTCCGCCCTCGTTGAGCCGCTTTATGAGCAGCGGGTCGGTGACCACAAAATCTTCGAGCGAGGTATTATCATCCCGCACATAGTCGGTAAGCGTAACAGTCCAGTTGATCAGCGACTCGCCCTGCTTAGGTGTGCCGCTCTTTTTAATGCTGAACTGTTCCTTTTCTACCTTTGCATAGCTGTCCTTGCCCTTGCTGGGGTCTTTCGGCGGGCGCAGGGTAGCTTTGTTCTCGTAAGCGCTTGAGTCAGATTTGTTAGCGCTGGTGACGTATGTAAACGTGATCTCCTTATCGGTAAGACCCTCTTTAAAGGTTATCTTGCCGTCGGAAATTTCGTAATACTTCTTGTCTACGCCCGTTATTGCGGTATCAGCGGTGATGGCGCTGTCCTCAACGTAGTAGCCGCCCATATCTGTACCCGCGGCGTTCTTCACCGTTACAGTCCATGTTATCTTATCGTCAGCGCCGTCTTTTCCGTAGCTTGCCGAGCCGGATTTATCAATGCTGAATCCGCTCTCAACATATACCTTTTTCGAGTCGCTGACCTTGGAATTGTCGGGCTTTATAAGGCTCGCGTTGTTTGTGATGTTAGTGCCGTCGAAAAGCAGGTCGCTGTCTACCTTAGTGGTGTATTCCAGCGTGATCTCCTTATCGGCAACGCCGTCGTTGAATACAAACTGCTTGTTCGCCGCGTCGTAAGTGCCCTTATCGCAGTTGATAACGGTGTTTTCATCAAACATCTCGTCCGTTACCTTAAAGTCTTTGAGGTTTTTGCCGTCGGGGTTCTTTACCTTAACGCTCCAAGTTATAGTGCCGTCCTTGTTGTAAACGGCGGATTTCTCAATGCCCGCGTTGCCATACTCAAAACCCTTGATGGTAACGGTGCTGTTGGCGTCATTGCCTATCGGTATATCTACCGCATCTCTGGTGTCGCCCTCGCCGCGAACTACGTCGGCGTTGAACTGTACATAGCAGCCGGGTATCTTAGCGTCCTTGTTCTTCGCGATGAACTCTTCATCGGTGAAGTGGATAACTATAAGTCCGTTTTCCTCTATACGGTATTCGCCGACTGCCTTGCCGTCATACATTACAGGCCCAAGATTATCCTCAGATGATATAGGCGGCAGACCTCCCTTAGGCACATCTATCTTAGGCGCGTTTGGGTCGTCCGAATCCGCTCTGTCGGTATTCAGATTATAATAAATGTATGTATTTCCGTTGGTGATGGTATTTTCGGGCAGCTCGTAATTCAACTCGAACTTTACCTTTATGCCGCCGTCGCTGTCAGGGCCTGCCTCTATCTGCGTGGCAACTACCTTTACAACGTCGGGCTTGAAGAGGTGCGCGCCCTCGGGCGGCTTGGTATAGGGTATGGATATTCCCTCTTTATCCACATCCGTTTTGGTTTCCCCCGCAAGGCGCTTAGGCGTCATGCTTACCGCAGGCATGATAAGACCCGCAAACACCGAGATCACAACAGCAATCGACATTACAGCTGCCGCTATCCTCCCGCGCTTGCGGTATTTTCTTTCCTTTAGATATTGGCTTATCTTTTGTTCGATATTCTGCACGATATGTTCCCCCTCTCGGAATTTATCGAAAGCCGCGTGCAGATATTGGCGGCGTTAAATTCTTCTCACAAAAACATCAGCTTTTTCAGCGGCATTATGCGCATCACTACCTTGCCTACTACCGCTTCCTCGCTCACACAGCCGATAGCCGATGAGCGGCTGTCGATAGAGGTAGACCTATGGTCGCCCATTACGAATATCCGCTGGTCGGGCACTTGGTAAGGCAGGCTTATGTTGCACTCGCCGAAGGCTTTGTCTTTAACGTAAGGCTCGTCCAGCTTTTTGCCGTTTACATAAACAGTGCCGTCGTCCTTTATATCAACGGTGTCGCCCGATACAGCGATAACGCGTTTCAGCAAAATTTTGTTATTGTAGTAAAAAGCTACTATATCGCCTTGCTTGAAATCGCCGCGCCGCTTGCACACTACAAGCTCGTCGTTGGCGAGAGTAGGCGTCATGCTCGTACCCGTAACCCTTAGTACCGGCAGGAAAAGCATGGATATTATAACAGCCAGCGCCGCCACCACTATCAGCGAAGCTGCGGTGCTGTAAAGCATGCGCATAAATCCCGCGCGCGACTTGCGCCTAGCAAGCTCGGCTTTTAGCTGCTCGGCTGTTGGCAGGTCTTTGGCTAACTCACGTTTGCCGTTCATACGGCTCATACCGCTCACTCTTTCGCGCCCTCCGTTTCGGGCTTGGCGGGCGTATCCGCGCCGAAACGCTCTTCGTAAAGCTTTTTCACGCGCATAGCCGTTGCCGAAAGCAGGTCGCCTTCGCCGCCCGCTATGGTACGGCGCAGAGCCTCGTTCTCCACCCTCAGCGCGTCTATCTCTTCGCGCATGGCGGCGAGCAGCTCTAAAAGCTCTCTTTTATTCAGTTTTTTAAGCTCTTTATCGGTCATAAAAAACACTTTCCGCCCGCAGCGCCGCCGCATTTAAAAACAGGCGCACTCCGAGCATTTTATACTGTAAACATATTATATCACTGCTCTATCACACTGTCAATATTTTTCCAAACATTTTGTACATCTTATACAATTGCCACGCCGAAAATGTAGATATTTTATACAATTTATTCGATTGATACTTGATTGGTTTTGATGCATATTTTTACATATATGTATTCCGATAAATTCACTTCTGTGCGTCTGCGGCGGCTTTCAGCATATTCAAATATTCCAGTTTTACGCTTTCGGGCGAGATTATCTGCGCCTTGTCCGCAAACTGGAAAAGCCAGCCGAAAAATGGCGGCTCTGGCTTTACTTTCACACGCGCGGTGAACCAGCCCTCCTCAGCGGGCACGAGCCAAACGTCCTTGCCAAAGCGGTCTAACACGGCGTTTACCAGCTTGTCGCTGAATTTCAAGCACACGTCGCAGACCTCGCCGCTAAACATCGAGAACGTAGAATTGAGGTACTTCGGCAGGCTGAAATCGGCGGGCGCGGTTTTTATCGGCTCTTCAAGCAGCTGCACGCTCTCCATTCTGTCAACCCTAAAATTTGATATACTGCCGTACTTTTCGTAATACGCCACAAGATAGTAGCGCTCGTCGCTCCAAGTCAGCGCATAGGGCGAGCATACGCGCAGACCCTCGCGGTACTTCTTTTTCTTATCTGCACCATAGTCGAAATATTTGAAGACTATCTGCTTTTTGGACGATATGGCAAAATTTATAGCATCTACATTGAGATATATCTTCTCGTTCATCGACTTCACCCTATCGGTGACGTACACCTGCCGCTGTATCTGCCTTCCCTCGTAAACGCTGGCGAGCGACTCTATCTTTTTCAGAAGCTGCTCAGATTTGCGCTGGGTGAGAAATCGCGCCGAGCTTACCGCGTCGGCGAGCAGTTTCAGTTCGGGCAGCTCAAATTCGCGCGAGGCGAGGTAGTAGCCCGAGTATTTGCCCTTTACCGAAACTATATCCATGCCGAAAACGCGCAGCGCTTCAATATCCTCGTAAATAGCCTTGCGCGCGGCGGATACTCCGTGCCTGTCCAGCTCGGCTATTATCTGCTGCATGGTAACGGGGTGCTCTTCATCAGTGCTGTCTGCGAAAAACTTCGCAAGATACAGTATTTTCAATCTTTGGTTAGCGGTAGACATATCGGCAGTACCTCCGTGTTATTTGTATTTATCATTTATCGGTATAATTATAGCACTTTTCGCCAAGATTTTCAAGAGGGCTATGCCGACGAAAAACGCCCAGCCGCCTTTTTGCCGCTAAGTACTTGCTTTTTTCTCTCTCTTATGTTATAATGTATATGTGTTGTCACAACGGCGGCACACCCCGCAGAAAGGATACTCTTTAAATATGCCTGAAAAGAATAATGTTACCAAGTCAAGCTATAAAAAGCTTTTTTCTAATACGCTGATATTTGCGCTCGGCTCTTTCAGCTCGAAAGTGCTGATAATACTGCTCGTCAACGTCTACACCACCTACCTCACGCCCGCCGAAATGGGCGTCAACGACGTTATACAGCAGATAGCGAACTGGCTGCTGCCGATAGTTACCATGACTATAAGCGAGTCGATAATACGCTTCGGCCTCGATAAAGCTTACGACAAGCGGCAGGTATTCAGCATAGGCAATATAGCCTGCCTTATGGGCTTCGCTCTGCTCGCGATAGTACTGCCGATAGTTACCGTTACAGGCGTGGCGGATAAGTATATCCACGGCTACTCGCTGCTGATATTCGTATACATCGTGGCGGCTTCGCTGAAGCTTGTTTACTCAAACTTCCTGCGCGCCATAGAGAAAGTAAAGCTCTACGCCGTAAACTCTATACTCACCACCCTGCTTACGCTGATAGGCACTATACTCTTCATCTGCGTTTTCAAGATGGGCAATACCGGCTACCTGCTCTCGGTCATCCTTTCCGACCTATGCTCCACCGTTTTCATGCTCTTCGCAGCGCGGCTTTGGAGATATTTCGATTTCAAGCATATCGAGCGCGAGATGGTAAAGACCATGTTCTCCTACTGTATGCCGCTTATCCCCGCGCAGCTTATGTGGCTGGTGACAAACAGCTCCGACTCTTTCATGACCACCTACTACCTCGGCAGCGAGCGAAACGGCATACTTTCCGCTTCGTACAAAATAGCGAACTTAGTATCCACCGTTTACATGATGTTCGGGCAGGCATGGAATATGTCGGCTATAATGGAGGACGACTCAGACGACCGCAATGATTTTTACGGCAACGTTTTCCATCTGAACCAGTGCCTTATGTATATCCTCGCGGCGGGCTGCCTGCTGATAGTTCAGCCGCTTACCGCTATTTGGATGGGCGACAGCTTTCAGGAGTCCGCGCGGTACGCACCTATACTGATATACTCCTCGATATTCTCATGCTTCACCACCTTTATGGGCTCGATATATCTGGCTTCAAACAAGACTAAGCGCTCGCTTTTCACCAGCCTTATCGCAGGCGTGATAAATATCTCGCTGAATATCATACTGATACCGCGCATAGGTCTTTACGGCCCGCCGATAACCACCGTAGTTTCCTACATGGCGGTATTTGCGGTGCGCGCTTACGATTCGCGCAAGATAGTGCCTTTCGACCTCAGACTTACTAAGCTTATGATCAATAACGCGCTGCTCATATCAATGGTGCTGATAAACGTTATGCAGTTTATGGGCGGCTCGGTAAAATTTACGATAGTTACTCTGCCGATACTTTTCATCATAATCACAGCGATAAACATCAAGCCCGTCTGGAACGCTATGCTCGCGCTCATGCCTGCGAAGCTGCGCGGCATAGTAGAGCGTATAGGCAGCAAAAAGCTCATCGCGCTGGCTTTCGGCGCGGCGGTGTACCTCGTTATCTGCTGGCTTACGCGCGGCTGGGCGCTGCTCGCGGTATTTGCGGCGGCGGCGGCATTCGGCGCAGTTACCGGCAAGCGCGCTATAAAGCTGGGCGGCGGCGCTATGATATTCATATGCGTATGGGCGATGTACGATCTGCCCGCAGCTTTGCTCGCAATGCTTATCCTCTCGGCGCTCGACTACCTGCGCGAGCCTGACAGCGTTACCACGGCGGCGGGCAGCATTTGCATCACGGGCGTGATATGGGCGCTAAGCGGCGCTCTCGCGGGAATTTTCTGCGGACTGGTGATACTGCTGGCGGCGGCGATAACGAACCTCGGCGCATTGCAGGGCGCGCTCGCGGCGATAGCGGCTGCGGCGAACGAAAAACGTGTAAAAAACGGCAGCGAAAATATGCCGATAAATAAAAAACAAAACTAACGGAGGTAGATAAAAATGGCAGAACTGAAATTTGAGATCACGAAAAATATAGGAGTGCTTTCCGAAAGCGCGCGCGGCTGGACAAAAGAGCTGAACATGGTAAGCTGGAACGAGCGCGAGCCGAAGTACGACCTTAGAGAATGGAACCCCGACCACACCCGCATGGGCAAGGGCATAACCCTTACCGAAGAGGAAGTTGAAACGCTGAAAAAGCTGCTCAACGGCGAGGAGATAGAGGACGACATCGACGAGGACGATTTTGTATAACTAACGCAAAGAAAGGAGTTTCTGCGCTGTGAAAAAAATTGGCAAAATAATAGCCGCGGCAGCGGCGGCGGCAGCAGTGATCACCGCTTTTATAGTAATAGCACGGCTGGTCTGCTCCGAGAAAAACAAATATTTCGCAGTATCGAGAAAGCTGATAGATATTTGATGAACTGCGATACCTGCGCGTACTATATGTACGATGAAGAATACGAAGAATATTTCTGCTCGGTGGATATTGACGAGGACGACCTTTACAGGCTCGAGTCAGACCCACGCGGCGCTTGCCCGTATTACCGAAACGGCGACGAATACGCCGTGGTAAGAAAGCAGAATTGACGCTACACCACGAAAGGACATTACTATGGCTTTATTTGGCAAAAAAAAGAAAAAGGCTGATACCGCCCCCGCGGAGGCAGCCCTTGAAAATACCGAAGCGGAGGAGAGCGCTGCGGCTGAGGAAGAAGCAGCCCCCGAGCTTACCCCCGAAGAGCGCTTTAAGAAAGACTGCGCCGAGATGAGCAGAGCGCTGAGAGTCATGTTCCCGCAGCAGATGCTGATAGGCTTTTACTACGCCGAGCTTCAGTCGGGCGGATACATCGACGATTTCTGCTGCTACGCGCTTGACGGCAGACTTCTCGAGCGCCAGACTATACCCCAGCTTTGCGGACTCAGCCTGCCCGAAATGGTATCCCGCGAGGAGAAGCTTGAAAAGGCATTCATGGCTATGCACGAAAGCTCGCAGGCGGCTACCGGAAAGCCCTGCAACGCTATCAGCATAATGATACTCAATAACGGTCAGGTAAAGATGGACGTTACCGCCGCCGAGCTTACCGAGGGCGAAGAGGAAAAGCGCTACGCCGCTTGGCGCGAGAAGGTAGAGAAGGCTAACCCCCGCTACCAGCCGCCCCAAGTTTCCGAGCAGCAGCTTAAAGAGATACAGTCGAAAACGGCTGAGCTTTACAGACAGCTCGGCACCGAGTTTTTCAGCTTCCTGCCCGAGACTGACTACAAGATAGCCTATTTCTACGCTGAGAACGGCGAGAACGGCGTTTTCTACTACCACCGCCTTGTTACCGCAGACGGCGAGCTTATCGACGGCGACGAGATGTTCGAGAAATTCGATATGGATAAGGAAGAGGCGGCGAAGAACCGCGTTGAGATAGTAAAACTCATCATGGCTATACGTCAGGTGTTCATCGGCGAGAAGCAGAAGCCTTTCACCTCCATCACCCTCTCGGTCACCTCAAAGGGCGAGTTCCAGAGCCACCTCGGCTTCGGCGCTGCCGATGCTGCCGGCGAAAAGCAGCGCTTAGAGGACTGGAAAAAGCAGTACACCGGCGAAGACGCGCAGGAAACCGCAAAGGCTTAAAGTACATAAACAGCAAAGGCGAGTACGCTATACACTAAGCGTACCCGCCTTTTTTATGTCTGCTCGTCCGTATAATCGCGGTCGGCTAAGATCTCGATGCTGTAAATATCGTTTATCGGCACGCGCTTGCCGCCAACGAATTCCAGCTCTTTCGCGTATGAGTCGTAAATGCGCACAGCACCGCTCACGGGCACATACGCGCCGCCCGCCTTGCGCTCGTCGGGCACAAAATACGTCAGCTCCACCCGCGGCAGCTCCGCCAAATGCTCTATCAGCCATACCAGCCGCTCGTTTATCTCTCGCGCGGTGTCCTCGTCCGGCTCACGGCGGCTGTCGGTGCGCCTTGCCGCCTCCGCCACGGCTTCATCGTAGCCCTTTAGCGCGGCGAAAGCCGAAAACTGCGCCGCCCTGCCCCGTATAGACATATGCGCGTGGTTTTCCGAAACGTGGTGCGGCAGGTCTATAATATCATCGTAATTTTTTTCTTCCCAAAGCACAAGCTTATCCCCCTCGCGGTGATCGTAAGAAAAAACGGAACGTTACTTTCAGCCACGTTCCGTCATTTGATTTCTTTTAGTGAAAGCTAATTGCTTATTCCTCAGAAGTAGCGCTTTCGATGTAGGAAACGATGTCGCCTACGGTCTTGATGTTCTCAACCTCTTCATCAGGGATCTCAACATCAAATTCATCTTCAACAGAGCTGATAAGGTCTACTACGTCGAGAGAATCAGCGCCCAGATCGTCGATGATCGAAGCCTCTGCGGTAACATCATCAGCAGACGCGTCGAGCTGGTCTACGATAATATCGCGGATCTTGTCAAATACCATTCTAAACAAACCTCCTGTCATTTGAGTATTGCCGGAGAGGAGCTGTTTTTTTTCAAGAACCTCGCCGCTAAAACAAAGGCAGCAGCTTTGCGCCGAAAAAGGTCATTCGCTTTCGCTATCCTCTTCGTACACGCTAAACTCGCCGATTGTCCTAAACTTATTATAACGCCCATTTAGCATTTCGTCAAGCCCTTTTTGCAAATTTCTTTTCAAAGCCTGCGAAATATATTCAGAAATATTCTCAGCCGTCTGCTCGGGGTCGGTATGGGCACCGCCGTCAGATTCTTTTATTATGCTGTCGCAGACCTTTAAGTGTACAAGGTCTTCGGCAGTTATCTTCATGATGTCGGCTGCTTCCTTCTCGCGCTCGGCGTTTTTCCAGAGTATGGAGGCAAATCCGCGCGGAGATATCACCGAGTACACCGCGTTTTCCAGCATAGCCAGCTCGTCGCAAACGCACATAGCCAACGCTCCGCCCGAGCCGCCCTCGCCCAGTATTATCGAGATAACGGGGGTTTTCAGCTCCATAAATTCCATTATCGAGCGGGCTATAGCCTCGCCCTGTCCGCGCTTTTCAGCCTCTACGCCGCAAAACGCGCCCGCGGTGTCTACAAAGCATATAACGGGACGGTGGAATTTCTCAGCCTGATGCGCCAGCCTGAGCGCCTTGCGGTAGCCCTCAGGGTGGGGCATACCGAAATTGCATTGCTGGTTTTCCTCCAGCGTTCTGCCCTTTACCTGCGCTATCACCGTTACGGGCACGCCCTTAAAGTAGGCCACGCCGCCCATTATAGCGCCGTCGTCGCCATAGAGCCTATCGCCGTGCAGCTCGAAGAAATCGTCGAATATCATGGGGATATAGTCCTTTACCGTAGGTCTGCCCTTGGTGCGGATTATCTCCATGCGCTTGCTGGCGGGGATATTATTTTCACTCATTGCTCAGCACCTCCGTCATATGGCTTATGCAGCTTGAGCAGATGTGCCAGCGTGCGGCGCATCCTCTTGCGCTCTACTATCATATCTACAAATCCGTTTTCCAGCATAAATTCTGCCGACTGAAAATCGTCCGGCAGGCGCTGGCGGATAGTGCCCTCTATAACTCTTCTGCCCGCAAAGCCTATCAGCACCTTCGGCTCGGCGATTATGATGTCGCCCAGCGAGGCGAACGATGCCGTAACGCCGCCCGTAGTCGGGTCGGTCATTACCGTGATGTACAGCAGGCCTGCGTCGCTGTGTCTGCCGACAGCGCCCGAGGTCTTGGCCATCTGCATGAGCGAAACTATGCCCTCCTGCATTCTAGCGCCGCCAGAAGCGGTAAACGCGATGACGGGAAGGCGGTGCTCGGCAGCGTACTCAAAAGCGCGGGCTATCTTCTCGCCCACTACGCTGCCCATAGAAGCCATCATGTAGTTAGAATCCATTACTATTATAACTATATCCTCGCCGCGTATTTTGGCTCTTCCCGTCACTACGGCGTCTTTCAGACCCGTTTTTTCGCGCAGCGCCTGCTGCTTGTTTTCGTAATCGGGAAAATCTATCGGGTTGCCCGAGATCATATCTGCGTCAAATTCTTCCAAACTATCCTTATCTATGGTGATGTCCAGCCGCTCGCGCGCGGTAAGGCGCGAATGGTAGTTGCAGTGGGGGCATACCTTGCCGTTTGCCGCAAAATCCTCCATAAAGGTGTTGTTCGAGCAGCGGGGGCATTTAAAGAGCAGCCCCTTTGGTATATCGGTCTTTTTTTTCTTTGGCGGCTCGTCATCGTCGCCGTAATTAAAGCGCGTGCGCACTACTGAAAAAAGATCCTCCAGCATATCTGTAAGCTCCCCCTTTCTTAGATAAGCTTAACGCGGTTGAGATAGCCGTTGTCGTAATCGCCCTTTTCAAAGGCTTCGGTGCGTATAAGCTTCAGATGAAAATCTATATTGGTGCTGACGCCGTCTACTATAAACTCAGCCAGCGCCCATTTCATTTTCGCGATAGCCTCTTCGCGGTCTTTGCCGTGTACTATCAGCTTCGCTATCATAGAGTCGTAATAAGGCGTTATCTCGTAGCCCTGATAAACAGCCGTGTCTACTCGCACGCCGGGGCCGCCGGGGATAAAGAGCGAATCTATCACGCCGGGCGAGGGCATGAAGTTCATAGCGGGGTTCTCGGCGTTTATGCGGCACTCTATCGCGTGGCCGCTGAGCTTTATATCCTCCTGCTTGTACGAGAGGGGCTCGCCCGCCGCTATGCGAAGCTGCTCTTTTACTATATCAACGCCCGTCACCTCCTCGGTAATCGGGTGCTCTACCTGTATGCGCGTATTCATTTCCATAAAGTAGAAATGCTTATCCTTATCCACAAGAAACTCTATCGTGCCGGCGTTTTTGTAGCCGCATACCTTAGCCGCGGCACAGGCAGCCTCGCCCATTTTTCGGCGGGTGTCCTCGTCGATAACGGTAGATGGCGCTTCCTCCAGCACTTTCTGGTTGCGGCGCTGCATAGAACAGTCGCGCTCGCCCAGCGAGATAACGTTGCCCTGCGAGTCGGCAAGTATCTGTATCTCGATATGCTTCGGATTTACCACAAATTTCTCTATGTATATCTCGTCGTTGCCGAAAGCCGAGAGAGCTTCCTGCTTGGCGGCGTTTATCTGGTTTTCCAGCTCCTCCGCCTTTTCTACTATGCGTATTCCTCTTCCGCCGCCGCCCGCCGAGGCTTTTACCATCACGGGGTAGCCTATCTCGGCAGCTATGCGCTTTGCTTCCTCAAAGCTTTTTACAGCGCCGTCAGATCCTGTGATAACGGGCACGCCCGCAGCCTTCATAGCCTCTTTAGCCGCCGCCTTATCGCCCAGCATCTCTATGCTGTGCGAGTCGGGGCCTATAAACGTTATTCCGCACTTTTCGCAGGTACGCGCAAACGAAGCGTTTTCGGAAAGAAAGCCGAAGCCGGGGTGTATAGCGTCAGCACCCGTGATCTCGCAAGCGCCTATTATCGCGCGGACGTTCAGGTAGCTCTCGCTGCTGGCGGCAGGGCCTATGCATACCGCCTCGTCGGCTATCTTGGCGTGCAGAGCGCTTCTGTCAGCCTCTGAATACACCGCCACGGTGCGCAGACCCAGCTCGCGGCAGGCGCGTATTATGCGCACCGCTATCTCGCCGCGGTTTGCTATCAAAACCTTTTTGAACATGGTTTTTATTACAGCTCCTTCCGCTTACTTTATAGCAAAGGAGATCTCAGCCGAAACTGCCTTTTTGCCATCTACGGTAGCAACGCCCTTGCCGTAGCCTACAGGGCCTTTTACCTTTGTTATCTCAACTTCCAGACGCAGCACGTCGCCGGGAACTACCTGCTTGCGGAACTTAGCGTTGTTTATGCCGCCGAAAAAGCCTATCTTTCCCTTGTTCTCGGGCATGGAAAGCAGCGCTACCGCGCCCGCCTGCGCCAGCATCTCTATCATCAGCACGCCGGGGGTAACGGGGTACTCGGGAAAATGACCCTTGAACCAAAAATCCTCAGCCTTGATGTACTTTGTAGCCACTACCCTCTTGCCTACCTCCAGCTCGTTTATCTCGTCTATAAGCAGAAAGGGGTCGCGGTGGGGTATTACTTCCTTTATCTGCTCTTTATCCATTATTACAGCCATTTTTTGTATCCTCCGTTTATCAGCCCAGTATCATTACGGTCTGTCCGTACTCTAGCGAATCGCCGTCGGCTACCAGTATCTTGGTAACTATTCCGTCGCTCTCTGCCGCTATCTCGTTCATCACCTTCATGGTCTCGAGGATATACAGCACATCGCCTTTTTTCACCTTGCTGCCAACTGTTACGAAAGGCGCGGCGTCGGGGCGGGGCTTTGAGTAATATGTGCCCACTATCGGCGCTTTTACGGGTGTTCCGCTTATCTCCTCAGTCTTTGGCGACATCTCTATCGGCTCGGTAACGGCGGCTGCCGCTGCTGGCGATACAGGGGGCATAGCGGGTGCGAAACCACCTGCAGGTGGTGCGGGCGGCGCAGGCTTTTTGCCCTTTACGGTAACGCTCTTGCCCTCGTAGCCTACGGTTATCTCGCCTAAGTCCTTTTCGTTCACTATATCGGCGAGTTTTTCTATCGCCTCTACGTCGATTATATCAAAGATCTTGCTCATTTCAAAATATCCTCCCCGTAAAATCAGTCAGCAAACTTTTTCAGACAGATGGTAGCGTTGTGTCCGCCGAAGCCAAGCGAGTTTGAAAGCGCAGCCTTTATCTCAGTCTTGCGAAGTCCCTCGGTGCAGTAGTCAAGGTCGCACTCGGGGTCGGGAGTTTCATAGCCGATGGTCTGGTGTATAAAGCCCTCGTTTATCTGCAAAGCGGTGGCTATCGCCTCTACCGCGCCGGTAGCGCCCAGCAGGTGGCCCGTCATCGACTTGGTGGAATTTATGATAGTCTTCTTAGCCGCCTCTTCGCCCAGCGCTATCTTTATCGCGATAGTTTCGTAAGCGTCGTTGAGGTGGGTGGAAGTGCCGTGGGCGTTGATGTAGGTAACGTCTTCCGGCGCAAGACCTGCCTCAGTGTAAGCAGCCTTCATAGCGGCAGCCGCAGCCTCGCCCGTCGGCGAAGGGCTGGTCATGTGGTAAGCGTCGCAGGTAGCGCCGTAGCCTGCCACCTCGGCGTATATCTTGGCACCGCGTGCCTTAGCGTGCTCGTACTCTTCGAGAACGAGTATTCCGCAGCCCTCGCCCAGTACAAAGCCCTTGCGGTTGAGGTCGAAAGGCGTACTAGCCTTTTCGGGGTCTTCCTCGCGCGAAAGCGCCTTCATATTGTTGAAGCCCGCCAGCGCAAAGCGCGAGATGCAGCTCTCAGCGCCGCCCGCGATAGCTACGTCGAGGTAGCCGTCCTTTATCTTTCTGAAAGCTTCGCCCACTGCGTGAGTGCCCGAAGCGCAAGCGGTAACGGTAGCGTAGTTGTCGCCCTTGAAGCCTGTTTTCATCGAAACAGTACCCGCCGCCATGTTCGCTATCATCATCGGGATATAGAAAACGCTTATCTTATCGGGCTTAGCGAGGAATTTCGCGTGCTCCTGCTCGGTAAGGTTGAGTCCGCCTATGCCTACGCCGATTATCACGCCCGCTCTGTAAGGGTCTACATCCTTAAAATCGCTGCCAGCGTCTTTCATAGCTTCGTCAGCCGCGCATACTGCAAACTGGGTGAAGCGGTCCATTCTGCGGCTCTCTTTTTTATCTATGGCGGTAAGGGGGTCGAAGTCCTTTACTGCGCCTACGCACTTTACGTCAAAATCAGAGCAGTCGAACTGGTCTATCTTGCTTATACCCAGTCTGCCCTCTTTCAGACCCTCGCAAAACTGCGGCACGTTGTTGCCCAGCGGGTTTATAGTGCCCATTCCTGTTATTACAACTCTTTTCATAGCGCTTTATTACCTCTCTTTCATTACATCGAAAGTCCGCCTGAGATCTCTATCACCTGACCCGTAACGTAGCTTGCGTCCTTAGATGCAAGGAACGATACAACGCCCGAGATCTCCTCTACCGTGCCGTATCTTCTCATAGCTATCATGCGCAGTATGTTCTCCTTCTGCGCCTCGGTGAGTTTGTCGGTCATGGGGGTCTTTATAAAGCCGGGGGCTACGGCGTTGCAGGTTATCCCGCGCGAGCCGAGCTCTTTCGCTACCGTCTTAGTCATACCGATTATAGCCGCCTTAGATGCGGAGTAATTGAGCTGACCGGGGTTGCCCCAAAGACCCGCTACGGAAGAGAGATTTATTATCTTTCCGCTGCGCTGCTTCATCATTACGCTGCCTACGAACTTTGTCATGTTGAAAACGCTCTTCTCGTTTACAGCGATAACTGTGTCGAAATTCTCCTCGCTCATTCTTGCGAGAAGCCCGTCGCGGGTGATCCCTGCGTTGTTTACCAGCACGTCGATAGTGCCGAACTTCGCCTTTATGTCCTTTACCATCTGCTCGCACTGCGCGTAGTTGGAAACGTCAGCGATGAATTTTTCGCAGATAACGCCCTCGGCTCTTATCTTATCCATTATGTCGTTGTCCTCGAACATAGCCTCGCTTATATCGTTGAGTGCTATATCGTAGCCGTCCTTAGCCAGACGCAGCGCTATGGAAGCGCCTATACCTCTTGATGAACCTGTGATTATTGCAGTTGACATATCCTATATCCTCCGTTTATCATCTCACTTGCTCAGCAGCGCTTCCGCCTCGCCGAACATCTCTTCTATTATATCCTTGCAGGGCTTTACTTCCTTTACCATTCCTGCGATAGCGCCGCAGAGGAAAGAGCCTTCGTCAAGGTTGCCGTCCTGTACTGCCTTTCTCAGCGAGCCGAGGGTAACTTCCTCAAACTGCTCGGGGGTAAGGCTGCCGTCCTTTTCGCCGTTTGCCAGCATTTTCGAGAACTTGGTCTTTACGTTTCTGCACGGGTGGCCTGTATATCTGCCCGTAACCACGCTGTCGGTGTCCTTAGCCTTTACCACCAGCTCTTTGTAAACGGGGTTCACCTGGCACTCGTCCGCCGCAAGGAAGCGCGTACCTACCTGAACGCCCTCAGCGCCCAGCATGAAGGAAGCCGCTATGCCTCTGCCGTCGGCGATGCCGCCCGCCGCAAGAACGGGTATCTCTACCGCGTCTACTACCTGCGGAACAAGGCACATGGTGGTGTTTTCGCCGATGTGTCCGCCCGACTCTGTGCCCTCTGCGATAACTGCGTCAGCGCCCGAGCGCTCCATTCTCTTCGCAAGAGCTACCGAGGGAACTACGGGTATTACTTTTACGCCCGCTTCTTTCCAAGCAGCCATGAATTTGCCGGGGTTGCCTGCGCCTGTGGTAACTACGGGCACGCCCTCTTCTATAACGAGCTGCGCCAGCTCCTCAGCGTTGGGGCTCATCAGCATGATGTTCACGCCGAAAGGCTTGTCCGTCAGCGATTTGCAGCGGCGTATCTGCTCGCGAAGATAGTCGATGGGTGCAGAGCCGCCCGCGATTATGCCTAAGCCGCCTGCGTTTGAAACAGCCGCCGCGAGGGTAGACTCAGCTATCCAAGCCATGCCGCCCTGAAAAATGGGGTACTTGATGCCGAGCAGTTCGGTTATCCTTGTTTTTTTAGTAGTCATTGAGATCCTCTCCTTTAAAGCGCCCCGCAGGGCATTGATCATATATGTATGTGTATCCTTAGTATTCAATTACTACCGCACCGTAGGTAAGTCCGCCGCCGAAGCCTACGAAGCATACCTTGTCGCCGCGCTTTATCCTGCCGCTGTTCACGCCGTCGTAAAATGCGCCGGGGATAGAAGCGGAGGAGGTGTTGCCGTAATCGGAAATATTGAGCACCATTTTATCCATAGGTACTTTGAGGTGCTTAGCCGCAGTTTCTATTATGCGGATGTTTGCCTGATGGGGGATTATTGCGTCGAGCTCTTCGGGGGATATATCCGCCTTTTTGCATGCTTCTTCTACCGCCTTTGGCAGAGCCTTGGTCGCGAACTTGTATACTTCCTTGCCGTCCTGAAGCAGGAAATGCTTGTTCGGCTCGGGCATATTCATGTCAAACTCGCTCTCGGTCTGGCGGAAAGGATTTGTCGTCAGCAGAGCGCGTGCCACGAGGTAGGGCGCGCCCATTCCGTCGGCGGCGGTGTAGCTGGCAAAGAGGGTGTCCTCTTCCTTTTCGAGAACTACCGCTGCGGCTGCGTCGCCGAAAAGTATGCAGGTAGATCTGTCGGTATAATCAACGAACTTTGAAAGCTCTTCGGCAGCCACTACCAGAACGTACTTTATATCGCCCTCGGCGAGGTAGCGCTTAGCCATATCCACCGCGTAAACGAAGCCCGAGCAGGCGCAGTTTATATCAATAGCGGGGCAGCCCGAAACGCCAAGCTCGCGCTGTACTAAGCAGGCTGTAGAGGGGGTGTAATAATCGGGCGTGCAGGTGCTTGCGAGTATCAGCCCGATCTCCTCAGCAGATATGCCCGCGTTCGCAATAGCTTCTTTAGCCGCCATAGCGCCTAAGTAGTAGGTAGGCTCGCCGTTTGAGATATGGCGGGTCTTTATGCCCGTGCGCTGAGTTATCCATTCGTCGTTAGTTTCCACTATCTTGGCGTAGTCGTCGTTGGTCGCCACGATCTCGGGCGCATATCTGCCCACGCCTTTTATTTTTACTCCATTAGTTTTCAGCATTGCTGACACCCTTTCCCTTCCGCTTTTTCGGCGCTGCGAAATGCAAAAAAATGTTTACACCTTGACGCACAAAAAAACTGTAAAAATTATTGAACAAATAAAAAAAATATGCTATAATATTCACATTGAATAACGTAATATCGGTACGCCGCCGCATATTCGGGCTGAGTACACTACTGACTATATTATAGAACATAATTATTAACAAACATAACGAATAAAGTTTCATAATTATGAACAGACTCGTTTTTCTATATTTATATCAATTTTTGCTCTGTAAAGGCGCTCAAATATACATTATTCACATAATTAACACTGTTAGACATTTTTCCGCGCGCCGCTTCGGCAGATATGCACAAAGAAAAATGCCGACGGATGCCGTTTTCGGCAATACAATTATATAACGAAAGGATCAAATATCATGTCGAAAAATATCGTGTTATTCTCAGGTCAGGGCTCGCAGTACGCGGGCATGGCTAAGGACTTTTATGACAATTACGAGTGCGCTAAGGCAGTCTTCGCCGCCGCTGACGAGGCGCTGGGCTACAAGCTGGAGGACATAATGTTCGCCGAAGACCCCGCCGAGCTGAACAAGACTATCCACTCTCAGCCCGCCATCATGGCATGCTCGCTCTGCGCTTTTGAAGTGCTGAAGGAAAAGGGCGTAAAGTTTGAGGGCGCGGCGGGCCACTCGCTGGGCGAATACGCTGCCATGGCGGCAAGCGGTATGCTCAGCTGCTCCGACGCTTTCAAGCTGATAAAGATCCGTGCGCAGGCTATGCAGACCGCCGCCGAGAACAGCGAAGGCTCGATGTACGCGGTGATAGGCCCTGAGCCGAGCGAGATAGAGGCCGCCTGCGAAAAGACCGAGGGCTATGTAGTGCCCGTAAACTACAATTCGCCCGTACAGACCGTTATCGCGGGCGAGGAGAGCGCCTGCGCGGCGGCGTGCGAGCTGATAAAGCAGACCAGCACGGCTAAACGCGTGAAGTGCGTAAAGCTCAACGTAGCTTCGGCTTTCCACAGCGAGATAATGCGCCCCGCGGCTGAAGAATTTTTGGCGAAGAGCGAGGGCTTTGAGTTCGCGAAGCCGAATATGAAGTTCTACTCAAACGTTCTGGGCGCTGAGCTTACCGATTTTTCAAATATGAGAGATCTGCTGGCTAAGCACATAGTTTCGCCCGTAAGATTTACCGACGAGCTGGCGGCTATCCGCGCGGAGGGCTTTGACAAATTCATCGAGTGCGGCCCCGGAAAGGTGCTGACGGGACTTGTGAAAAAGACCTTTAAGGACGCCGCGGCTCTCAACTGCGAGAACTGCGAAACTGCCGACAAGGCTGCCGAATAACCTCGGCGCATACAAACACTAGGGAGGGAATATTTATGAAACGCAAGGATTACATATCTTGGGACGAATACTTTATGGGCGTGGCGCTGCTTTCAGCGCAGCGCAGCAAGGACTCGAACACGCAGGTGGGCGCCTGCATAGTTTCGCCCGAAAACAAGATACTCTCAGTCGGCTACAACGGTATGCCTACCGGCTGCCGCGACGACGATATGCCGTGGGAGCGCGACGGCGACAGGCTAAAGACAAAGTACCCCTTCGTCTGCCACGCCGAGCTGAACGCTATACTAAACAGCGGCTCGCCGCTGAAAGGCAGCAGGCTTTACGTTTCGCTGTTCCCCTGCAACGAGTGCGCTAAGGCGATAATACAGAGCGGCATAACGCAGGTGATATACTTATCCGACAAATACGCCGACTCTGACGACACTAAGGCGAGCAAGATGATGTTCGACATGGTGGGCGTGACCTACAAGCGCTACATACCTACCGAGCGCGAGATAACGCTGGAGCTGTAAAGCGGGAGGCTTTAGGATATTGATAGAGATCGTAACATTCGCGCTCTCGGCGGCTTCGGCCGCGGGAGTGGGTCTGCTGATAGCGCGGCAGAGCCGTTTTCAGAAAGAGCAGAGCGAGCGGATAAAAAGCGAAGTTTCGCAGGCGGCGGCTGAGGGCGTGGCGCGGCTGGGCGACAGTCTGCGCGACGAGCAGTACCGCCAGCGCGAGTCGATGGAGAACCGCTTTCAGCGGCTTGACGTGAACATGGCGCGGCTGCGGGCGGATATGCCGAAAAATATAGCCGAGAGCGTGTCTGCGCTGGGCGAGGGGCTTCGCAGCGAACAGCGCAACCAAAGCGCGGCGCTTGAAGAGCGGCTGAAAGCCATGACCGCCGAGCTGGATAAGATACGCGCCGAAACGCTCGGCTCGCTCGAAAAAATACGCACGGAAAATCAGCAGAGCCTTGACAAGATAAACGGCACGGTGAACGAGAAGCTGCAAAAAACGCTCGACGACAGGATAACGCAGTCGTTTGAAGCGGTGAACAAGCGGCTCGCGGAGGTGTACGAGGGCTTGGGCGAAATGAAAGCCGTCGCTTCGGGCGTATCAGACCTCAAAAACGTGCTCTCAAACGTGAAAACGCGCGGCATAATGGGTGAGATACAGCTCGGCGCGATACTTTCAGAGATACTTGCGCCCGAGCAGTACGCCGAGCAGGCGGCGGTAGTGCCGAACGGCAAGGAACGCGTAGATTTCGCCGTGAAGCTGCCCGGCGCGGAGGACGGCGGCAGCGTGTATCTGCCGATAGATTCAAAATTCCCCGGCGACCGCTATGCCGACCTGCTGGCGGCGTATGAGAGCGGCGACGCGGCGGAGATAAAGCAGCGGCGCGCGGCGCTTGAAAGCGAGATACGCTCCTGCGCGAAGAGCATACACGACAAGTACATACGCCCGCCATACACCACCGATTTCGCGATAATGTTCCTGCCGTTCGAGGGGCTGTACGCAGAAGTCGTGAACATGGGGCTTGTCGAGCAGCTTCAAAACCGCTGCAAGGTGAACATCGCAGGGCCATCAACAATGGCGGCGATGCTGAACAGCTTGCAGATGGGCTTCCGCACGCTGGCAATACAGAAAAAGAGCGGCGAAGTTTGGAAAGTGCTTGAGGCGGCGAAGAAAGAATTCTCGCAGTTTGAAAACGTGCTCGACAAAACGCGCGACAGGCTGCGGCAGGCGGACGAAGAGCTTGAGAAGCTGATAGGCGTGAGAACGCGCGCGATAAACCGCCGACTGAAAGACGTAGCCCAGCCCGAAGCACTTGAAACATCAGACAGTACAGAAGCGCCCGCCGTCACGGCAGGCGAATAAATAAAGGAGGAGTTACCATGAAATTCAAACTCACAGTAAAGCAGAAGCTGAGCGTAACTCAGTTTTCCGACCCTGAACCGCTGACCAACCTCAGCGCTGACGGCAGCTTTGAAGCAGACAATTTAGGCTTTGCCCGCCGCGATTCAAACGCGCACGTCCGCGCGTGGATAGAGGGCAAAGGCATGAAAATGCGCACGCAGAAAGACTGGGTGAAGAACCTCAAGACCAAGGTGCTCGAGAAGCAGGTGATGGTGCAGAACGGCGCGAAGCCCGAAACGTACATCTTCATGCTTGAGAGCGAATAAACGGCGATCATTAAAATGTTAAAAAAATGTGAAATCTCCTGTCAACTGCTTGACAGGAGATTTTTATTGTGATATAATATTAAACGTTGAATGAATGCGTTGCTAGCTCAGCTGGATAGAGTGACTGGCTACGAACCAGTAGGTCAGGGGTTCGAGTCCCTTGCAGCGCACTCCGACATGATCCGCTTTCGGTTCGCCGAGGGCGGATCTTTTTGCGCATTTTTATATGCAAAAATCGCCCGACATTCGTCGGGCGGCGAATTTTTATGTACAAACTTCACATTCTCACGAACATGATAAATTTAGCAAAGCACCCTACCGAGGTTTCGGCGGTAGCGCATATCTTATCGGCTACGCAGAGAATAACGCTTTCGCGGAAGCGCGGCAGCACTATGCCCAGCGGGAACATATGCGAAAGTATCATGTTTTTCTCGACCTCGCCCAACTCAAAATCGCGTTTTGCGTTATTGAAAGCGAAGCGCGCGTGACGGAAACCGTGCAGACGGTGGCTTTTATCGCCATCATGCCAATCGTACAGAAAATAATCATGCAGCAAAGCGCCGCGTACAAGCGCACGCAGGTCTACGGCGAACGGCAGCAGCATCGCAAGGCGCACACACATCACCGCAACGGCGACTGAATGAGCGTAAACGCTGACGCTGCCGTGCTGGATAAACTGCTTCTCCAGCTGCATACCATCAGAGGATATTATCTCCGAGCCGAAGAGCCGCACTATCTCAAAAGCCTTAGCGCGCGGGCAGACCACGGCGGGCAGTAATTTCAAAGCCATCTCAAACAGCCCCTTTCCACCCCTCATTATACCATATTTCGCGTCATATTGCAATAAAATAGGCTATCCGAAATGCACAAATCGGCGGCGGCGGGTTTGTGCAGAGTGCGGATATTATCGTGGTGAAAAATATGGTATAATTAAAGGTAACGCTGAGTGCGAGAAGGACGGCGCGGACTGGACGTTCGTGTGCCCGCCGGACTACAAGAACATCGCCGACAAAACGCGCAGGATAAAGCAATTTTACAAAGACGGCTTTTCGGTGATGTCAGACGTGCTCCAGCAGATGGGGTTTGTGGCAGGGATAAACATACCGAAGCGCTGCCGCAGGCATTTCGATGTATCAAATACAAAATAACGGCAAACCTTTTGAACGAAGTCGATAGGGTCTGCCGTTTGTTTTTCACACCACCCGCGTGTAATAAAATATCGCGAGCTGAGTTCTGTCGCGCACGGCGAGCTTCTCGAAAATGCCGCTCAGATAGTTGCGCACCGTGCCCTCGCTGAGGTACAGCTGGGCGGCTATCTCGCGGTTGCTCAGCCCCTCGGCGACCAGTTGGATCATCTCCTGCTCGGTAGCGCCAAGCCCCGCCGCCGACATATCGAAGCCGCTCCCCGCCTCGGCGCGCCTGCCGCCCTGCATCAACTGCGGGATACGGCTCATCACCTGCTCGCCGAACACGCTTTTGCCGTTCATCACAGCTTTCAGCGCGGGGGCGATGCCCTCGAAATCCTGCTTCAAGATGTAGCCCTTTGCGCCGATGCTGAGGGCTTTGATTATGTAATCGTCATCGGAAAATGTGGTGAGGTAGAGCACCTTCGCCGCGGGGTGGTCGGCAAGTATGCATTCGCCCGCTTCAAGCCCGCTCATGCCGCCCATTCGTATATCCATCAGCAGCACATCGGGGCGCAGGCGCTCGTAAAGCTCGATGGCTTCCTCGCCGCTGTTGCCCACCGCCGCGACGGTTATCTCGCCGCCGCCCGTGCTTTCGATTATAGTTTTGAGCGAGATAGCCGCGAGCTTATCGTCATCGACTACCACTATATTTATTTTCTGCATTTTTCAGCCTCCTTTTTTGTGGGGAATTATGAAAGGATATGTACATCGCCGGCTTTAAGACTTCTTGCCAGTGTCCAGCCAAGCTTGTCAACATAGAACGGATGACTTGGTGTTGCAGATATAGTTTCACCATTTACACCAATGCATCAATTATTAATTAAAACGCTTTATAAAATTATACAATTCAGATTTAAAATCGTTTAAATTCAGATAACAAACCCCATACTTATATCTAAATTCCACATCTTTATAATTATGATCAATATTATTCCAAGTGATTTCCATGTTATCTCCAACTTTACAAAACACAATAAATGGCATACAAAACTCATCCTTACATGAATCAATTGAATGATGCCAAATCCAATTCTGTCTTTTTTCTTGGAACTTCAGTGAATGTTCATAATTTCCAGGAATATAATCATCACTATAAAGCCACATATCTGCTCCCGTTTTAGCATTAGTCTTAACAGGAAATGGGTCATCTGAAAGAATGTATTTTAAATTATCATTTATCCACTCTAACAATTTGCTAATTCTGCACATACCATAATAAATATTTCCGTTATATGAATATTCGGAAATGTCTTGTCCATTAACAATAATATGTATATAACCATATCCTTTTTCTAATGCTTCATATTTTAATGTAAACAACGTTTCCTACCTCCATACTAATTAAAGATATTTATGATTTCTCATTTTTAATTTGAGAAATCATAAATAATCATAAAAACACATACAAACTTCAAACAACAGTTTATATTAGGTATCTATTTGTTCTTTAAAAACTTTTTATATTGAGGCTTTGATATCAAATCGTCATTTAACATATTTTTTAAAACATCTGTTGGCACCTCTTTAGCTGTATTAGTGACCGCATAAGCATGCCACCCTGTAGCGGTATCAGGCTGGAACTTAATTATTTGATCATCGTATATATTATATAATTGTTTATTTGATGACGATGAGTACGCAGTATCAAGTAAATGTTGACCTGTTTGCATGTCCGGAATCGGATTATCACTACCCCAACCATGTCCTGGCACATGCTTATCGCTAGGATGATAAACTCTCGGTACATCATCTGAATTTTGTGAACTTCCTGATGGCGTACACTTCTTACCATTATGAACAAGAATACCGCTTTTACCAACAAAATATGTATGGAAATCTTCAACCTCAAAGTTATAAACCTTGATCGGTGATTCAAGAATTTCAAACTGCCGGCACTAATGCCCTGCCATTCTACAAAAAGTATACCATGATAATCCTAAAAAAGCAACCCGACATACTAAAATTCAGCGGCGTTATACCTTTACCACTTCCAACTTCTCCTCAATATCCCCTATACCCTCAGCTTCTCCGTTTCATACTGCTGTTCTTCGGTACAGCCGCAAATATTCTGAATCCTTTTTCGTCTGACGATATGTTTATGCTTCCGCCCAGTCCGCGCGCACGGTCAGCCATGTTGCTAAGGCCCATTCCCGCCGCGCCCGCCGTCGGCTCTATGTCGCGCCGCACAGGGTTCGCGCCGTTATCACGAACCATCACCCTGTAAAACGCGGGGTACTCCTGCACCGATATGCGCACCTCGTCGCCGTCGCTGTACCTCGCCGCGTTCGTCAGCGCTTCTTTTACGATTGCCGCAAACGCCAGCTTTACCTCCGTCGGCGCGTCCGAACCCATGTCGTAATCCAGCGATATGCGAAATCTCTCAGCCGCCGCGTCCGCCGCCGAGCGCACCATCTGCTCCAAGTCTACCGATTCGTCGCGCAGATCGTGCACGCTTTTGCGCATACTCGTCATAGCGCCGTCAAGCGTCTGCTGTATCTGCTTCAAATGCTCCTTCTGCTCGCCCTCGGGCGTAAGCACCGTCAGCGCGCCCATCTGCAAAATGCTCCTCGTCAGCATATGCCCCACGCTGTCGTGTATCTCGCGCGCTATGCGGTTGCGTTCTTTCAGCGTCGCCATGTACACTTCCCTGTCCTGCGAAAGCGCCAGCGCGCGGTTTTTCTCAGCCAGAATAATGTTCAGCTCGGCGGAATTATCGCGCGTTTCTATAAGCTTTCGGCTGCATTTTTCCAGCGCGCTCGTCCTCGCGCTTATCAGCACAGCCATGCCCGTGCATACTGCGCAGAATACCGCTCCCGAAAATTCGCTGTCGGCAAATCTCATCATAAGCGCCGCCGCGGATATTGCCAAAGGCAGCTTTTGCCCCGCCGCCGCCATGCCGTACACAGCCGCGGGCAGCCCTGCACAAAGCTCGGGGCACTCAAAGCAGGCTAGCGCGTAAACGGTATTCACCGCAAGCGCCGCCCACCGCATATCGAAATACACCGTAAAAAGCGCAGCCGCAAAGGTCAGCAGCACCGCCGCCACAGCTATCTCCGCGCCGTTATACGCAAAAACCGCGCACATCGCACAAAGTGCAGCGGCAGCGGCTGTATCAGTTAATCTCTTCATATCAGTATTTTCTCAGTCGGCGTACATAGTCGAATGTGTATTCCTCGCCCTTGGCAGCCAACATTCTCAGCAGGTGCTCCAGCAGCGCGGAGGTGTCGGGGTGGATAACTCTTCTGCCCTTGGCTTTCATAAAATAAGCCAGCGCGTCGGAATCAGTGTAGTTTTCCCCGTTGTATATCTTGCTCGCCGCAACTCTGTCGCAAAACATCTCTTTGACGTACTTCAGCGGCATTTTCACAGGGCTCATCAGCCTTGTTTTCGGGTCGTAATCTGTCCAGTATTCAAAATGGTGGCGGTTTCTGCCCTTGTGGTGCATCCACGCGTATGAAAAGCCGTAGGCTTCCCTCTCGCCCTCGTTCGGCGAGCGCGTACACTGATAATATTTCACGCCGGGGATGAATTCCGAGGGCGTGTATTTTGAGAGGTCGTGCAGCATGCCCCGCAGGGGTATCCCCGCTTTCACGCAGTGCCGCATCACCATATGTCTATGGTCTGTAATAGTGCGGAAATGCGAGCGCATATTGTACAGATACCGCGCGTATTTCTTCACATCAGGCAGACCGAGCGCTTCCGTAAGGCTGAAATTCCCGTTACCAGAACGCTTCTTTAAAATCACTTTCATAAATGTACCACCCTTCGCCGCACTTCACGGCAGTCAGCGTGCCTTTAAGCTCGCGGTGCAGCTTTTTGCCGTCGATATAGGCTTTTACCTCGAGTATCTCCGCCTGCGAAACGCCGTTTTTGCCCGCTATCTCGTCATACGCCCGCTCGTTCGTCACAGCGTATGAGATCGCGAAGTCTGAGCCGTACACCGCCGAATAATACTCCCGCTCGTCCTCAAACTGCGAGCGGTATGATTCGTAAAATTCCGCTTCGTTATCGAAAAGCAAAGCGCGCTCTTCTTTCAAAAAAGGCGGCATCACGGCTATGTACTTTTCATCATCGCTCGCGGCAAATGCGTCGAAATACGTCTGCGCCGCCGCACGGGGCGTATCTGCCGCCGCGCCCGTTTCGCCCGTATATTCCCGCTCAGCAACGCCGCCGAAAGCCGCGAAATATATAACCGCCGCCGCTGCGCAGACTGCCGCGCATACCAGCGCCGTCAGCCTTTTTCTCTCGGCAGAAGCCTCCCGCGTTTTGCCGCGTACATATGCTTTTACCGATCTAAAAGACCTTAAAACATTTTCTGCCATACTGCGCACCTGCCTTTAAAATCCGCGGTAGCCGCTGCCGTTCCAAAGCTCGGCGCGTACCGAGGTATCTACGGGCACTTCCAAACGAATGGAGTTTATAGCTATCTCCTCGCGGGTAAAGCGCTTATCGCCCTGCGCCAGCAGCGCTCCGCCGCCCTCGGTGCAGCTTACCTTAAATCTGTATCCGCTGCCATTAGTGAAAGCCGAGGCAGCTATCGCGTTTCTCGATACCCCGCCAGATGTTCCCGTCATGCCCAGCGTTATCTCAAAGCTGTATGTCAGGCTGCCGACGTAGTCGCCCTTGCCCGTAGCGGTAAGGGTAGCCGTGCCTGTGTAGATGTTGTTTTCAAATTTGTAGTCGTAATCCGCGCCCGCCATAAGCTCGCGGCTGTCGGCTATTATCTTGAAATTCGGCGTTACGGGCATAGCCGTGAATGCCGCCGTGTCAGCGCACTCGATATACGCCGTGGAGATATTTATCTTAGTTCTCGCGCCTATCTCTTTCGACTCGGTGTTGTTCACGCCCGTATCGTTCACCGTGATGAAAGGCACTATCTTGTAAACGTAGTTAGTACCGGAGTTCAGCCGCTCGTCCTGATAAAGCGCGCCGCTGTCTACCGAAGCTATAAGCTCAAATTCTTCCGCGCCCGCCTGTTTGCGGTAAACGGATATGCCGTCCGCCTCGCTGATAGAGTTCCATATCAGCTTTATGCGGTTTTCGGTAACTTCCTCAGCGGTGAAATTCTTCGCTTCCGCAAGGGTAATCAGCCCCTCGGCGTCGGCGTACACCTTGTCGGAAACCGCCTCGAAGGAATTGCCATAGAGGTAAGCCTTGCCGCTCTTTATGCAGGAAATTCCTACCTTGCCGCCCGAAAGGTCGTTTGATTTCAGCTTTATATCCTTGCCCGAGCCTGCCGATACTACCTGTATGCCGTACTCCGAGCAGTTTTTGATAACGTTTTTGTTTACCGTAACGCTGGCGCAGCCCTCGCCCAGCTTCACGCCGCCCGTAGCGCTGTCCTTGATGGTGTTTTTATTCACCGATGATTTTTTCGTGTTGCCCAGCACCATAGCGCACACGGCGTTTTTGCTGAAAGTATTGCCCGTTATGCTGAGGTCTGAAGCGTTGGAGGCGCGCAGACCGCTCTTGTAAGAGCCGCTTATCTTGTTGCTCTTTATATCTGTGCTGTAACAGTACGAAAGGCTTATGAGGTCTGAGTCAACGCAGTCTACATCGGCGTTCGGCGAGATCTCATTGTCTGATATTTCGCTGTCGTAGACGTTGGTAGCGTTTATAGCGCTGCCAGCTGTAACTATCGTGTTGCCCGTAACGCTAACGTTATCCACCGTGTAATTATATGCGGGGTAATCTTTATTAGCCGAAACGCTCTTGCCGAAAAGCTTTATGGCGTAAGGCTCGAACTGCATGGTGGTCTGCACGGTAGTAATACTGTTGCCGGTGATTACGGTATCCGCGTCGGTGTTTATGCCCGAAGTAGAGTTGCCCGTTACCGCGCAGAAATAGTGACGAAAGCTCTCGTCGCTCATGTAATTGAAAGTCAGCCCCGCGCCGCAGTCGGTTATGGTGTTGCCCGAAACGGTGCATTTGCGGTAATTATACAGTATCATGCAAACGTCCCATATATCGCTGAAATTGTTGTTCCTTATGGTGACGTTAGTATAGTATTTGCCGACTACCGCCGAGTGCGAGCCTATCGCGCGCGGTATGTTGCGGAATGTGCAGTTTTGTATCAGCACGTTGTCGCAGGCGGTGTCGTCAAAAGGCGCGAAGCCTGAGAAAAGCTCAGCGCTGTTCATTACATCGAGCTGTATAGCCTCTTTCACCAGCGAGCCTGTATATCCGCTGAAATAGCAGCCGTCTATCGAAAGCCCCTGCACGCCGCCTATCTCCAAATGATGGCCGTTTTTGTTATTTAAAACGCTCACCCCGCGGAAAGCGATATTGTTCGCGTGGGCTATGCGTATATTAGAAAAGGTATACATACTGTTGTAAGCCGAAGTGTTGCCGTCCCATGTGCCGCCCTCTATAACTATATTTCTGTCAGCGCCATAGCCGCCCCCGCCGTACTGCATGGTGTTTTTCAGCATACAGCCCTGCGAAAAGCCCTTTACTATCGTAGCGCCGTCCTCGAGTATAAGATGGGTATTGCTGTAAATTTTCAGCGTTTTGGATATTTTATATGTACCCGCCGGCACGCGCACCACTACTTGGTGGCTGTCTGAGCCTTTGCTTTTGCCGACGTTCAGCGCTTTTTGTATAGCGCTGGCGCTGTCTTTGCTGCCTTTAGCGTCCGCCTTGTAGTCGAGCACGCTTACCTCCTCCGAGCTGGAGTATTCGGGCAGCAGCGCGCCAGTAGAGTAAGCGCCATCCGCCGCCGAAGCTGTAAGCGCAGGCAGTGCGAGCACCGCCGCGAGCAGTGCAAATGCAGCTATCATAATTTGTGAAATGCTTTTTAGAAAAGTTGTCCTCAATTTTTGATCCTCCGTTTTTAAATCTATATATACACAAGTTTCGCGAGGTCTGCACTCTCTTTTTTATATGCGCAAACACACTATTTATTATACTGCAATACGGCTGTTATGTCAAGGCATTATAATGTGAAAATTAAGAATATTGGAATATATTTACATATACATACAGACAGCCTGCGATGAAGAGCGCGCATTTGAGGGCGAAAAAATACCGCTTACCCCCATTTTTTTACCGCTTGGCAAATTACGCTTTACAAACGCGGCGATCTGCTATATAATAATATCAGCGGAGGTGAGAAAATTGAAAGTGAAAATAGTTACCGACGAAGAGCTGCCCGCCGATACTGTGGTGATACATTGCCGCGACGTTGATGAAAACATACTCCGCTTAAAGCGCGCGGCTGAGGCTATGGGCAGCGCCGACGTAGCGTTTTTCAAGGGCGGCAAGCAGTTTTTCCCGCCGCTTGACTCTATACTATTCTTTTCTTTGAGACCGAGAGCAATTTTCTCAGCGCCCACACCGCGGACGATGTTTTTCAGGTAAAGGCGAAGCTTTTCGAGCTTGAAAACACCCTGCCGCAGAAATTTGTGCGCGTTTCAAAATCCGCCATCGTAAATGTAAAGCACATCTACTCAGTAGAAAAGGGCTTAGCTTCCGCCACGCTGATAAGCTTCGCGGGAACTGACAAGCAACTGTACGCCGGCCGCAGTTATCTGAAAGTACTAAAATTAAGGCTGGGCGAAAGGAGATACTTATGAAAGGCAAAAATCTTATATGGGGCTTATTTTTCATACTTGCCGGCGCTGCCGTGATACTCAGCAAGCTGGGTCTGCTGGGCGGCGTCAGCGCGCTTAGCGTAGTCATTTCGCTGCTGCTGATACCCATTATCGTCAACAGCATACGCCGCCTAAATTTCTGGGGAATTTTCTGCCCGCTGGCGGTAATGGCGATACTTTTCGCCGAGCCGCTGGGAATAGAAAAGCTCACCCCCTTCCCCGTGCTGATAACGGCAGTATGCCTCAGCATCGGCTTATCGCTGATATTCCCTTACCGCTACCGCATGACGCAGAAAAAGTGGAGCGGCAGAGTTTACGGCAAGCCGGAGAGCACGAAAAATTCATACGACGGCGAAAATGTGCAGATAAATGCGAGCTTTGCGGGCGCTACCAATTACATCACCTCGCAGCAGTTCAAAAAGGCTGATATATTCTGCCATTACAGCGGCTCGGAGGTGTATTTCGACGGCGCAGACATGGCTGAAAACAGAGCCGAGATAAACCTCGACGTGCTTTGCAGCGGTCTTGAGCTGTACATCCCGCGCGAGTGGATGGTGCGCATAGAGGCTGACTGCCGCGCGGGCGGTATAACGGAAGAGGGCGCTACCAACTCGGCGAAGCTGGACAAAACGCTGGTGATAAGGGGCAGGATAAAAGCTTCGGGCGTTACTATCACCTATGTATGATGCTTAGAAATGTGTAGATAAAAAGCTAGAATAAAGAAAAAAGCGTGTGCCGCAAAATGTGGTACACGCTTTGATATTTTATGCTAATAGTTAGGGCAACACCGCGCAACTACCGCCTATCGGCTTTGTGTACGTCTTACTTGCATATTTCCCGTCATATCACCTAAAACCTCTTCGACTAACGCGAGTTAGCCTTCATCGGCTTTAGGCAATCTGACGAAAAATCTGACGGCGTAATACGTACACAATAGTTGTGCGGTGTTGCCCTAGTCCGCGTCATATTCCGCTATGTAAGGCAGATTTCGGTATATCTCGGCGCAGTCGAGTCCGTAGCCTATAACGAAATAGTCGGGTATGGTAAAGAGCGAAACGTCTGCTTTAAGGTCTACCAGTCTGCGGTCGGGCTTATCGAGCAGGGTAACTACTTTCAGCGAGAGAGGGTCGCGGGCTTTCAGAAGCTTGATAATGTCGCTGAGCGTTCTGCCCGTGTCGATAATATCTTCTACTATTATCACATGAAACTTGCTTATATCCTGATCGAGATCCATGGTTATCTTTACTATACCGCTGGAAGATGTGCCGTTATAGTAGCTTTTTGCGCACATAAAGCCTATCTCGCAGGGCACGGTAACAGCGCGGCAAATATCCGCCATGAAAACGAAAGCGCCCTTTAAAATGCTCACCAGCAGCAGCGGCTTGCCCTCATACTCGCGGCTGATCTGCGCGCCGACCTCGGCTATCTTCGCCTTTATCTCGTCCTCGGTTATGAGCACGCGCTTTATCTTGGAATCAAACTCTTCGGTATCACACATTTTTATGGTCACCTCTTTGAATCTAAATAATAAATCTATTGTATAGCATTTAAGCAGATATATCAAACATTTTTTATAACTAATCTGTATACTTTTTTTAGAAACATGAAATATGGCAGTCAAAAAACAACGCTGCAAAAATATATGTATCTCAGTTCTGACCGTAATAAGCGTTCGCGCCGTGCTTGCGCAGATAGTGCTTATCCAGCAAAGCCTGCGGCATACGGCCTGCCTGCGGGTTTATCGCGGCGGCGTGGTAGTTCATAAAAGCTATCTCCTCAAGCACTACCGCGTTGTGCACCGCTTCGGCGGCATTTGCGCCCCATGCGAACGGACCGTGGTTCTTCACAAGCACCGCAGGTATCGTCATAGGGTCTGCGCCCGCGAAAGCTTCGATTATAACAGTGCCCGTTTCCTTTTCGTACTCACCGCCTATCTCGGCGGGGGTCATGTCGCGCGTGCAGGGTATCTCACCGTAAAAATAGTCGCCCTGCGTAGTGCCCATCGGAATTATGCCTGCGCCCGCCTGCGCGAAAGACGTTGCCCAACGGCTATGAGTGTGTACTATGCCGCCGATGTTATCGTAAGCGCGGTACAGCTCCAAGTGGGTGGGCGTATCGCTCGAGGGCTTGTATCTGCCCTCAGCTACCTTGCCGCTCGCGAGGTCTACCACCACCATGTCATCGGCGGTCATGCTGCCGTACTCAACGCCCGAGGGCTTTATCACCATCATTCCGCTCGCTCTGTCCACAGCGGAAACGTTGCCCCATGTGAATGTTACAAGGCCGTACTTCGGCAGCATGAGGTTCGCCGCGAGCACTTCTTCTTTCAGTTTTTCAAGCATTATTTCACATCTCCCAGTAATTTTTCAGCCGCCAGCGCAGCCTTGTATCTTCTGATATATTCGTCAAATCCGCGCTTGCCCCCAGCTTCGGGCGCGGCGGTGAGCTTTTCTATATCCGCGAAAACTTCGCTGTCGAGCCAGTCGGGCAGGGTCTTTCCTCCGCCCTTTATCATGTAAGCCGCCAGCAGAGCCATGCCCCAAGCGCCGCCCTCACCGGCAGTCGCCATTACCGAAACGGGCGTATCGAGCGCGTCGGCGAGCACCTGCTGAGCCGCGCCTTTTACCTTGAATATCCCGCCGTGACCCGTAAACTGCTGAGCCTTTACCTGCTCTTTTTCAAAGAGTATATCCATGCCGATCTTGAGCGTTGCAAAAGCCGAGTAGATCTGCGCACGGAAGAAATTCGCGAGATCCATTTTGCCGTCGGGCTGGCGGAAGTACATCGGTCTGCCGCTCTCCGCGCCCGTAACAGGCTCGCCTGAGAGGTAGTTGAACGAGGTAACGCCGCCGCAGTCGGGGTCGCCCGTCATTGCGTTCTTATAAAGCGTTTCGTAAAGCGCCGATCTGTCGATGGCGTTTCCCGTGAGCGCCGCAAATTCGCCGAAAAGCTTCACCCAAGCGTCCAGCTCAGAGCAGCAGTTGTTGCAGTGCACCATAGCTGCGGGAGCGCCGTCTGGGGTGGTGACCATATCTATCTCAGGGTAAGCGGCGGCGGGGTTTTTATCCAATACCAGCATTGAGAATGTGGAAGTGCCTGCCGAAACGTTGCCCGTGCCGACGCGTACTGCGTTAGCGGCAGCCATGCCCGTGCCCGCGTCGCCCTCGGGGGGACAAAGCGGTACGCCTGCTTTCAGCGTGCCCGTCGGGTCGAGGAACGCCGCGCCCTCTTCGGTAAGGTACGCACCGCCCTCGCCCGCAGTCTTTATCGGCGGCAGAACTTCCGCAAGCGGCAGCGAAAAACCCTGCTCGGCAAGCATTTTCTCAGCGGTTCGCATATAGTCGGCGTTGTAAGCGCCCTTCTCAACGGGGAAAACGCCCGAAGCTTCGCCCACGCCTACCGCTCTTTCGCCCGTCAGCAGGTAATTTATGTAGCCCGCGAGGGTGGTGATGTGCGCTATCTCGCCGATGTGCGGCTCTTTATTCAGCACCGCCTGATAAAGGTGCGCTATGCTCCAGCGCTGCGGGATATTAAAGCCCAGCGCCGCCGAAAGCTGCTCCGCCGCCTGCTTAGTGGTGGTGTTGCGCCATGTGCGGAATGGAACGAGCAGCTTATCCTGCTTATCGAAAACCATGTAGCCGTGCATCATCGCGGAAATGCCCATAGCGCCTACGGTGGTCAGCGGCACGCCGTATTTCTCGTGAACGTCTGCGGCGAGGTCGGCGAAGCAGGCTCTTACGCCGCCGTGAATATCCTCGAGCGAGTATGTCCAGAAGCCGTTTTCAAGGCGGTTTTCCCAGTCGTGGCTGCCCGAAGCGAGCGGCGCATAATCGTCGCCGATGAGCACCGCCTTAATGCGGGTAGAGCCGAGCTCTATTCCAAGATATGTATTTTTCAGTTCCAACATGATCTACCTCCTCAGTTTCGCAACGGTATCGAGCAGCTCAAGCTGCTGTTCAAAAGCGTTCAGCTCGGTCTTGCCGTCTATCACAACAAGCTCGGTATCGGTCATTTTTGCGTAAAGGCGAATATCGTCAACGGTGAGGGCGGTGGAAACTACCGCGTGGTGAGCGCCGCCCGCGTATATCCAAGCCGCCGAGCCTGTCGCGAGATCGGGCTTCAGCCTCCACATAACTCTCGCTACGGGCAGCTTCGGCATAGCGGCGGGCTGTTTTACAAGTGTTATCTCGGCGCAGACGAGTCTGAAACGGTCGCCCAGATCTATCAGCGAAACGGCAATGCCCTCGCCGGTAACGCCCTCAAACACTAGTCGCGCTGGGGCAGACTTGCCGCCTATACCCAGCGGGTGAACCTCTATCGCGGGCTTTTCAGCGGCGAATACTGGCGAAACCTCCAGCATATGCGAAGCCAGCTCTGCCTCGCCGCCCTCGGGCAGGTCGTAGGTGTAGTCCTCGAGAAAGCCGGTAGCGCCCTCTCTGCCATCAGCCAGTTTGCCGAGCACTGCGGCGAGCGCGGCGGTCTTGCAGTCGCCCTCAGGGCCAAAGCCGTAGCCCTTAGCCATTATGTTCTGCGCGGCAAGGCCGGGAAGCTGTTCCAGACCGTGCAAGTCCTGAAAAGTATCGGTAAAAGCGGAAATATTCTCGCGCGCGAGGAATTTATCAAGCGCGACCTCGTACTTAGCCTGCTCGCGAACGGCGGCGGTGTTGTCGGTATTCATAGCGTACTTTTCGGCGTACTCAGCCATTTTAGCGTCTATCTCGGCTTCGGTGACTTCGGAAATCATGTCGCAGAGGTCGCCTATACCGTAATAATTCACGTTCCAGCCGTACTTTATCTCGCACTCTACCCTGTCGGCGTCAGTAACGGCAACGTCGCGCATATTGCTGCCGAACATCGCAACTCTCATGCCCCTGCCGAGATCCACCGCCGCGGCCGCCTGCGCGAAACGGCGTATCTTTTCGATAACGTCGGCGTGCTTGTAGTAGCCCGCTACCACTTCGCGCTTTATGCCTAATCGCGTGCAGATAAAGCCGAACTCGCGGTCGCCGTGCGCCGACTGGTTTAGGTTCATGAAGTCCATGTCGATGCTATCATACGGCAAACGCTCATTGTACTGCGTGTGCAGGTGGAGCATGGGCTTGCGCAGAGCTTTGAGCGCGCTTATCCACATCTTCGCGGGCGAGAATGTGTGCATCCACATTATAACGCCTATGCAGGCGCTGTCGGTGCTGGCGGCGGCGCATATATCGAGCGCTTCGGCGCTGTTTCTCACCACGGGCTTTGCATCTACCTCGGCGATGTCAGTGAGCTTTTCGCCCAAGTACGCCGCCATTTCCTTTGCGTCGGCGGCCGCCTGAGCGAGAGTAGCCTCGCCGTAAAGGTCTTGGCTGCCTGTTATAAAATATAATTTTTTCATGATATTTGCTCCCTCCGTTAAAATCCCAAATGCTTAAGGCAAGACCGCACAAGGATTGCGCGTAAGATGCGCAGTCAGATTTTTAGTCAGATTGTATAGAAACGACGCAGGCATACTAGCGTATGGTAAGGAGTTTCTGTGCAATATGACGGAAAATATGCAAGCAGATTGCGTGCAAAGCCGCTAGGCGGTCATTGTGCGGTCTTGCCTTAACCGTATTATAATCTAATATGCAGATTTTTTCAAGAATTTTGTTTACCGATTATAGACATTTATTAACCTGTGTGGTATAATCATATACAGAGGTGAAATGCGATGATAGCAAAATACGAACAAAGCGTGCTTTCGGGAAAATTGCAGGCGGCGGTGCAGAGGTACGGCGGTCTGCAAAATCTGCCGCACTGGCATATTGAGAGCGAGCTTATCTACGCCGAGAGCGGCTGTGCCGAGGTAATGGCGGAAAATACAGTGTATCAGCTTACCGAGGGGCGGTGCATTTTCGTGCGCGGCGGGGCTGTGCATTACATAAAGGCGGAGGCCGAAAGCGTGCTGACTGTGATGAAAATAAAGTCAGAGCTGATAGCTTCGGTAGCTGGCGAGCGCGCGCCCGTATGCCCCCTGCTGGAAAACAGTTATCCGATAGCGGAAACTGCCGAGAGGATACGCCGAGAGATCTCGGCAGGCGAAAAATACCATGAAGCCGTCTGCACGGGGCTTGCGATGGCGCTTGTGGCGGAGATATTTCGCGGCGAAAAAACGCAGGAAGCGGGCAAGCTGGGCGAAAGCACGGCGTACAAAGACCTGCTGAGCCTTATCTCAGAGCGCTGCGCGGACATGACCTTTGACGAAGCGGCGGAGTTCATGTGTTTCAGCAAGCCGTATTTCTCAAAATATTTCCGCAAGATGTCGGGCATGACATTTTCGGAATACCTGAACATAGTGCGGGTGAGCGCGGCGGTAAAAATGCTCTCGCGCGGGAACATGGCTATCGGCGAAGCGGCGCTGGCGGCAGGTTTCGGCACTATACGCAGTTTCAACCGCGTGTTCAAGCAGCTTACGGGATACACCCCGCGCGAGCTGCCGAAAGAGCAGATATTTATCGAAAGCGGGATGTCGGCTATCGAAAAAGGCTTCGACCCAACGCTGGGGGTAACTCGGGTGCTGGGCTGAAACAAAAAGCAGACCGCTCCATCTGAAACGATCTGCCTGATATAGTTTAAAATTACGCCTGTGCAGGCTCTGCCGCGTGCTTGTCGTGGAAAACAAGTTTCAGCAGTATCGGGGTAACTATGGTGGTAACTACTACCATTATGATTATCGGTGCGAAAAGCTCTTCGCTTATCAGACCGTTCGCCGAACCTTTGTTGGCGACTATAAGCGCTACCTCGCCGCGCGAGATCATGCCCACGCCTATCTGCACGCTTTCCTTATTGGTGTATCTGCATATCTTTGCGCCCAGACCGCAGCCGATTATCTTTGTGAGAACGGCTATAACGGTGAGCAGTATGGTGAAGGCTATCATAGAGCCGCTCATGCTGATATTTGTCATCGAAAGACCGATGCTCGCGAAGAATACGGGCGAAAGCAGCATATATGATACCGTTTCAAACTTGGTGGAGGTGTAGCTGGTAGTCGGCATACCCGAAAGCGCCAGACCTGCTACGAACGCGCCTGTGATGTCCGCTACGCTGAAAAATTCCTCAGCTATCCACGAAAGCAGCAGGCAGAATACGAAACAGACAACTGTGTGGCGGCGAAGGTCTTTCTTATCATGCGCGCGCCATTTGAAGAATACGATGTGGAAGAGCACTGCCGAGAGAACAGCTACCGCGAAGAAGCCGAGTATTTTGAGCAGTACTATGCCGATAGAGCCGCCGTCCTCGCCGCTGCCGCCGCCGGCAGACATTATTATGGTGAGGGCTACTATGCCCAGTATATCGTCGATCACTGCCGCGCCGAGTATAGCGCTGCCCGCACGGGTCTTTAGCTTGCCAAGCTCTTTGAGCGTTTCTACCGTTATGCTTACAGACGTAGCGGTGAGTATTATGCCTATGAATATCTGCTGTAAGAATGCCGAAGCCATGTTGCCGGAGCTGTCGGTGCCTATGCCCCATATGCGCGAGAGCAGGTAGCCGCCGCCTATCGGCACGAGCACGCCGCACATCGCTATAACGAAAGAAGCCGCGCCGGACTTTTTAAGCTCTTTCAGGTCGGTCTCCATACCCGCTGTGAACATCAGCACTATTACGCCAAGCTCGGCGAGGGGCGTGATGAACTCGGTCTTTTGTACCAGCCCGAAGCAGGAAGGTCCCATAAGCACACCTGCCACCAGCGCGCCGACTACCTGCGGCATATTGAAGCGCTGCGTCAGCAGACCCAGCAGCTTAGTCGAAAGCAGAATAACGGCTATAAATAATATGTAGCTGTATTCATCGGTCAAAATCGTACTCATAAAAAAGGTCACCTCATGATTTAAGCAGCTTTTTTATCCCCGCGGAATACAAAAAGCTTGCTTATAATATAATTCAGGATAATGGTAACTACCGAGACCAGTATCTTCGCGAGTATATCGCCCATGCCGAGGCTGTCTACCGTGATATTGAGCAGTATGTTCTCTATCACCAGCGTCAGGAACCTGCCTGCGAAAAAGGCTGCGCACTCGCCCGCCACCGCCGCAGAGCCGTGAGCTTTTTTCTCAAACACCCATGTGCGGTTGGTAACATAAGCAAATGTCACCGCGCACACCCAAGAGATCACGTTCGCGACCTGAACGGTAAGGTTTATCTTGTGCCCAAAAAGCTGAACTTCGGGCAGCGAGATAAGTTTCACGGGTATTGCGAAAAAGATTATGCCGACCAGCGTGGTAAGTCCGCCGAAGAGCAGGTAGAGCAGTATCTCTTTATGCGCCTTATAAAAAGGCTCGAACCTTTTTAAAAAGCCGCTGCCCATCATGCGGTCAAAAATATCGGGTGCGGTATTTCTGTTATCCTCCATTTTATTTCTCCTTTTCCATTCTTTCTGAATTTTTCTGCACATTTTGCTGTTTTATTTTTTTACCTTAAAGATTATACATCAAAAAAATAAATTTTGCAAGTACAAATATTTAATTATTCCGAACAGAGATCACAAAATAGGAAAAATTCCGCCGCAAAGAGCCTTCTATATCTTGATTTTTTGCGCGCAATGTGTTATTATAAATATATGTATGTAATGCGGCATGGAAGAATATGCCGCTTACCGATAATCTCATGATCTCAAAAGGGGTAATAATTTTAAAATGAAAATAGTAGTGATATGTCTGCTTTTAGCAATATCTGCCGTATGTTCGGCTACTGAAACGGCTTTCTCAGCGGCGAACCACATACGCCTTAAAAATCTGGCGACTTCGGGCAGCAAGAGCGCGCAGAAAGCGCTGAAGATCACCGAGAATTTTGATAAGGCGCTTACGGCTATACTCATCGGCAACAACATCGTGAACATCTCCGCTTCGTCGCTGGCTACGGTGCTTTTTACCGAGCAGTTCGGCAGCGGAAGCGTGGCGGCGGCTACCCTCGTCATGACGGTGCTGGTGCTTATATTCGGCGAGATACTGCCGAAGAGTTTGGCTAAAGAAAACGCCGAGAGCTTCTCTATGCTGATGGCAGCGCCGCTTTCGGTCTGCATGACGATACTCACGCCCGCGATATGGTTCTTCTCCGCGATAAAGCGGTTCGCGACCGCCCTTCTCGGCGGTAAAAAAGAACAGCCCAGCGTTACTGAAGAAGAGCTGAAATACATAATCGACGAGATAGAAACTGAGGGCGTACTGGAAGAGCAGGAGTCTGACCTAGTGCGCTCAGCGCTCGACTTCGACGAAACATCCATCGGCGAGGTGCTCGTACCGCGCGTGAACATCGTGGGCGTAGAGATACACACCGATATGGAGCGGATAAAAGAGATATTCATGGACAACTGCTACTCGCGTATGCCTGTTTACGAAGGCACTATCGACAGCATCGTCGGCATAATACATCAGGCAGATTTCTTCAAGCTGTACCTTTCGGGCAGCAGCGAGGGTATCGAAAGCATAATGAACAAGCCTGTATTCATACCCGAGAGCAAACGCATTTCAGACGTTATGAAGCTGATGCAGAAGAAAAAGGTGCACATGGCGGTGGTCATCGACCAGTACGGCGGCACTGAGGGAATCTGCACGCTGGAGGACATAATAGAAGAGCTGGTGGGCGATATTTACGACGAGCGCGACGAGGTGGACGATTCTTTCAAGGTGCTGGGCGAAAACCGCTGGCAGGTATCGGCTGAGCTTTCGGTATCAGACTTTCTCGAAAAAGCCGACCTCGACGAAGACCTTATCGAAGCCGACTCAAATTCGCTGGGCGGCTGGGTGATAGAGAAGATAGACCGCTTTCCCGAAAACGGCGAGCGCTTGATAATAGAGCCTTTCATCGTGACGGTAAAGATGGAGGACGCGCAGCGCATAGATTCGCTGACGATAGAGCGCTCGGAAGAGCCGCCGCAGGATAACGATACGGAGGAGTAAAAAAATGCCGAAAAAGATAAAAAACAACGCCTTGCAGAAATACGAAAAGGCGAACTGCATACTCTCAGTAGTGCTGATGGCGGCGAGTCTGGGTCTTTCCATCTCGCTGATAACGCTGCTTTCAGACGTTATGAACGAAGAGAGCAAGTACGGCTGCTACGTAATAGCAGGCTGCTATCTGCTCTTCACGCTGCTGGCTCTGGCGCACTGCATACAAGGCGTGGTCACTTACAAAAATACCGAGAGCTACTCGGCGATATTCCGCTCGATAGGCTCAGGCGCAGCATTTTTCGCGGGGCTGGTAAACGCGCAGTTTATGACGGTAATGACTCTTTCGGCTATGGGCAAGACATCTGTCGCCGAAAAAGCGATAGGCAGCCGCACGATGGACGAATTTGTACGATCTCAGCGCTCGTCATGGGTGCTTCTGATATGCGCCGTAGCGCTCACTATTTTAATAGGCGCGGCGGCGGCTGTAAGACTTATAAAAGGAAAGGCTAGGTAATGTAAAAATGGAAAAGGCAATGACTATATCATACGAGATAGACGACGCGCTTTATCTCAACATAACCAACAAGTGCCCCTGCAACTGCACTTTCTGCATACGCAACAACGGCGACGGCGCTTACGGCTCTGACCCGCTTTGGCTCGAGCATCAGCCCACGCTTGAGGAGATAAAGGCAGACCTCGCAAAGCGCGACCTTGCCGCCTACCGCCAGATAGTTTTCTGCGGATACGGCGAACCTACCTGCGAGCTTGAGCTGCTGAAAGACACCGCGCGCTATATAAAGTCGGTATGTAAGACGCCGCTGCGCATAAACACCAACGGGCTTTCAGACCTCATAAACAAGCGCGATACCGCTCCCGAATTTGCGGGGCTGATAGACGTCGTCTCGATAAGCCTGAACGCGCCTACTAAGGAAGAGTACGAGGCGGTAACGCGCCCATCTTTCAAAGACGCCGACAGCTTCGGCGCTATGCTGAAATTCGCGCAGGAGGTAAAAAAGTACGTTCCGCAGGTAATGTTCACGGTGGTAGACATAATCGGCGAGGACGAGATAAAGCGCTCGCAGAAAGTAGCAGACAGCGTAGGAATACACCTGCGCGTGCGCGAAATGATAACTGATTGAGCACTTTTATAAACGATCTGTAAATGATATATTAACTTTTATATTTTACTCAACGATCCGCTTTCGCAAAGCATCTAACTTATGAGGAACGAAAAAGTGAGAGTTCCGAAACTGTGAAGTTATTTTGACAAACGCGAAAACGGGTCGTTTATTTTTGTCAGAAGACCAGTAGATCAGCCAAACGGGAAAATATTTCAACATAGGAGATTGTACATCAGCTTATGAAAAAAGAAGAGATCAAAGCCCTAGTCTTACAGGCTAAGGAAGGAAACAGGGAAGCTTTCGGCAGGCTTTACGAAGAGGTCGGCAGATCGGTGTATTTCAACTGCCTAAAGCTTATCGGCAGCGCGCAGGAAGCGCAGGACGCTGTGCAGGACACCTTCATGACGGCGCTGCTGAAACTCGGTGAGCTGAGAGAGCCTGAAAATTTCTCAGCATGGGTAAACCGCATAGCTATAAACAAATGCAGGGCGTATTTCAGAAAGCCTGCTGCGGAAGAGCTGACAGACGAAGCGCTGGAGGTGATACCCGACGAGGGGCTCATACCCGAAGAATACGCCGCCGACGTGCAGAAGCGCCGCGTCATCATGCAGATAATAGACCGCGAGCTTACCGCCGAGCAGCGCCGCAGCGTTATACTCTACTACTTCGACTCGCTTAGCGTGGAAGAGATAGCGCAGATAATGGAGTGCCCCAGCGGCACAGTAACTTCGCGCCTGAGCGCCGCCAGAAAGAAGATAAAGGAGGCGGTGCTCATTTACGAGAAAAAGACCGACGACAGGCTGCACGCGGTCCTGCCCGTACCCGTGCTCACAAGGCTGCTACTTGCGGAATCGCAGGATATGCCGCTGCCGCCGCTTTCCGTTTTCGGAGGAGATACCCCGAACGCCGATACTTCACAGAATACTCAGAACTCACAGAACTCTCACACCAATACCGTTCCCGAAAACACATCGGCAAAAGCCGTATCGGGAGGAAAAACTATGTTATCAACAGTTAAAGCAAAAGTCATCGCGGGAGTATGCGCGGCAGTGATAGTCGGCGGAGGTATAGCCGTCGCGGTAAACATGGGCGGCAAGCCCGAAAAGGCGGACGAAAAGCCCGCAGCTTCGCGCAAGGCGGAGAGCGAGGACATAGGCGCGGGAGATATTGGCGACCTTGACGACCTTGATGACATCGACGAAAAGAACGTAGAAAATGCGCTGGATAGCTTAGCCGCCGAAGAGGACGAAAGCTCTGACGAAAATTCGGCCGAGCCGCAGACTATGCCGACCGAGCCGAGCAGCGAGATAACCTCAGCCGCCATGAGTTCCGGACTTGTTCAGATAGGAAACGACATTTTTCAGCTTGGCGGCAAGATAACGGTAGCCGAACTTTACGAGCAGTATTCCGACAAGTACGATTTCGCTTACGGCGACGGCACTTACGAGGAAAATAAGGATAACCTGCTGGAGTATGACGTTGGCGGCGACAATATCATGCTCACAAATAAGCCGTGGTACACGATGTACAGGCTTACGCTAACGCCGAAGGGCAGCAGCAAGAACAGAATAGCAGTTTATCCCGTAAACCTTACCGACCCGAACGGTAAGGTGACGCTGGAAAATTCGTATGTAGCGTGGGCGGAGGAGCTTGATGACGAGTATGACGTAGGCTGCAATACGCCTGCATGGCTGCCGCACGGTCTGCTCACCCGCTTAAATCAACTCATCTATAAGCACGATGTTGACGACTGCGTGAGCGCCGAGGAGATAACTGCTGCGAACATAGCATCATTCTTCGAGCAGAACGGCATGAGTTCCGACAGCGAGATAAGCATCTCCGGCAGCTACCTTTCATATGTATACACAAAGCCGAGCGCCGAAAATGCCGGCAGATACGGCGTGAGCAGCGACGGCTCGGCGTACTGCGGAAGTATGCTCGGGAATGCCACTCCAATGGGTCTGACACCGCTCTATTCGCTGCGCATAACGATAGATCCCAATACCGATAAGATGTACAGCGCATATCTTGAGCTTGTAGACTTTATCTAAATATTATATCATCAGCGCTCCTGTGCCGAAAACGCAGGGGCGCTTTTTTGCTCGGCGTTGACATTTGGCGGCGGGTGTGATATAATTACTTTAATATAGTATACAAGTATACATGGTATGCTTATGAAAGGTCTGAATTTTACATGAGCGAGAAACTCTGGAGAAAAAATTATATAGACATAGAGCCTTACACGGCGGGCGAACAGCCGAAGAGCGACGACATAATCAAGCTCAACGCGAATGAAAGCCCATATCCGCCCTCGCCTGCTGTAAGCGAAGTTATCGCGCGGTTTAAGGCGGAGGGTCTGCGGCTGTACCCCTCTATGGACGCCGCCCTGCTGAGAAAAGCCGCCGCCGAGCGTCTTTCGGCAGAAAACGGCGTGGAGCTTACGGCGGAAAACATATTCATAGGCAACGGCTCTGACGACGTGCTGGCTACGGCTTTCCGCGCGTTTTTCAATTCGGATAAGCCTATACTTTTCCCCGACGTTACCTACTCTTTTTACCCCGTATGGTGCGAGCTGCTGAAAATACCCTATGAAACGCCCGAAGTTGACGAGCGCTTTGAGATAAATGCGGCGGACTTTTACCGCGAAAACGGCGGAGTAGTTATCCCGAACCCAAACGCCCCGACATCTATCGGCAGGGGAAAAGACTTCATCATAGACCTGCTGGAGCACAACCGCGACTGCGTAGTTATAATCGACGAAGCGTATGTAGACTTCGGCTGCTATTCGTCGGTAGAGCTTACCAAAAAGTACGAGAACCTGCTGGTAACGCAGACCTTCTCAAAGTCGCGCGCTATGGCGGGCATGAGGATAGGCATGGCGATAGGCTGCCCCGAGCTGATACAAATGCTGGGCGCGGTAAAGGACAGCTACAATTCTTACCCGATGGACAAAGTTTCGATAGAGGCAGGCGTGGCTTCGATAAACGACGACGCATACTTCCGCGAGATAGTCGGCAAGATAATGGCTACCCGCGACCGCTGCGCCGAGAGCCTGCGCGGCATGGGATTTGACGTGGCGAAAAGCTCGACAAACTTTCTCTTCGCCGAGCACAAGAGCCTTTCAGCAAAGGAGATATTCGGCTACCTGCGCGAGAACGGCATATATGTGCGCTACTGGAACAAGCCGAAGATAGGCAACCGCCTGCGCATAACCGTAGGCACTGACGAACAGATGGGCAAAATGCTGGCGCTGCTGGACAAAATGCCGGGCATACGCTGAGCGAAAGCACGGAAGGAATCATCACAATGGCTGTAATGAAAAGAATAATGGCGGCTGCGGCTGCCGCAGCGCTCTGCGCTTCGATGGCTGCCTGCGGAAGCAAAAATGAAAGCTCATCGAACGGCGGCGATAAGAAGACCGAAAGCGGCTCTGCGGGCACTATGCGCGACATAAGCTCGATGGATCTGGTAAAAGAGATGAAGCTGGGCTACAATCTCGGCAACTCGCTCGACGTATGCAACGCCGACCGCGACGGCGACGGAGTTGCGAACGAAACGGCTGACAAGGTAGACGAAACGCTTTGGGGCAACCCCACCGTTACCAAAGAACAGCTGGAGTTCGTGAAAAACTCGGGCTTCGACTCGGTGCGCATACCCGTTACCTGGCGCGACCACATGAACGACGAATACGTTATCGACGCTGACTGGATGGACAGAGTGCAGGAGGTAGTTGACTACGCCTACGACCTCGATATGTACGTTATCATAAACATTCACCATGATGGCGGCGGCGACCCCGATTTCGGCGCGTGGGTAAGAAACGCTTCGACAGACTACGAGGGCGTGGAAGCGAAATATGTGAAAGTTTGGGAGCAGATCTGCGACCGCTTTAAGAACTACGGCGACAAGCTGATATTTGAGTCGATGAACGAGGTCGGCTTTGACGATATGGCTGAGGACGCGGCCTACGAAACGCTCAATAAGCTCAACCAGAAATTTGTAGACACCGTGCGCGCTTCCGGCGGCAACAACGATAAGCGCCACCTGCTGATAGCGGGCTACTGGACGGATATAGAGCGCACCTGCAATGAGAAATACAAGCTGCCTAGCGACCCCGCCGACCGCTGCATAGTTTCGGTGCACTACTACACCCCTTGGGAATTCTGCACCACCACCAATCAGCACGACTGGGGCACTGAAGCTGAGGTAAGCCTTATGAAGTCGAAAGTCGAGCAGCTAAAGACCACTTTTGTCGATAAGGGCATACCCGTTATAGTCGGCGAATACGGCACCTGCTACGGCAACGACGAAGCTTCGCGCGTGAAATTCTGCGAAGACTTCGTAAGCTTCTGCACCGAAGCAGGCATACCCACCTACATATGGGACGACGGCGGGCTTTTCCTCCGCGCCGATATGAAGTGGCAAAACGAGGACATCATAAACGGCATAAAGAAAGCCGCGGGCGTAGAGTAAACGCCATCTTCCGAAACGCATATGAACACTGCCGCGCAGACCGAAAAAGATCTGCGCGGTTTTTTTATAAAAAATTCGCACGGATATTCATATCTTTATAAAATATCAATATCGTTTATTGACTTGACAGCTAAATGCTGATACAATATAAGTAACGTAAATACAGAAAATATTTGCATACTCATGATATAATGAAAGGAAATTTTTGATATGGACTTTTGCGAAACTTATTCAAACCGCGAGCTTTTTTGCAGCGGCTGGGAATTTTACAAAGCCCCGCTCGGCGCTGAGTATTCGGCAGATATGCCCTTCGCCCACACCGACATTCCGCACGACTGGCTGATATACGACACCAACGCCCTCTACGAGGACTCTACAGGCTGGTACAGAAAGCGCTTTACATACGCAAAAAAAGAGGGCGTGCGCACATACATACGCTTCGACGGCGTGTATATGGACAGCACCGTTTATGTAAACGGCGAAAAGGCGGGCGAGTGGAAATACGGCTACTCGGCTTTTCAGTTCGATATTACCGAGCTGATGCGCGGCGGCGAAAATGAGATAACCGTGCGCGCAGACCACCGTTCGCCAAACTCGCGCTGGTACTCGGGCGCGGGAATTTTCCGCAAAGTATGGCTCTGCGAAAGCTCAGAGGTGCGCTTTGGCAACGACGGAATATACATCACAACCGAAAAGCGCGGCAGCGAGTGGTTAACGGAAGTGACCGCCGAGATACTCCGCCCCGCAGGAACATCAGTTGCGGGCATACAGATAAAAAATACGATAATAGCGCCTGACGGCAGCGAGCAGACTTCGTACATCTCAGACATATGCGCGGCGGACGAGAGCTGCATACCGCAGGCGGTCCGCGTGAGCGGCGCGGCGTATTCGCTGACGGCGCAGAGAATGACCCTCGAAAGCCCCGCGCTTTGGGACATCGCCGACCCGCAGCAGTACGCTATGATTTCTGAGATATTCGTGAACGGCGAGTGCGTACAGCGCGTGAGCCAAAAATACGGCTACCGCACGATAGAGTTCACCACCGACAAGGGCTTTTTCTTAAACGGCAGACACGTCAAGCTGCACGGCTCGTGCGAGCACCACGACAACGGCTGTCTGGGCGCGGTATCTAACCCCGCAGCCATTCGCCGCAGATTCAAAAAGCTGCGCGAGATGGGCGTGAACGCCATAAGAACTTCGCACAATATGCCTGCGGAGGAATTTATGGACATTGCCGACGAAACGGGCATGCTGATACTCTCAGAGGGCTTCGATATGTGGGAGCGCTCAAAGACCGACTACGACTACGCAAGATTTTTTGACGAATGGGTAGATAAAGACGTGGCTTCATGGGTGCGCCGTGACAGAAACCGCCCCTCGCTGATCGGCTGGAGCATCGGCAACGAGATATTCGACACCCACGCCGACGACCGCGGACAGGAAGTAACATCGCTGCTGAAAAGGCTGGTACAGCTTCACGACCCCGCAGGCAACGGCTACGTTACCTTCGGCTCGAACTTCATGCAGTGGGAAAACGGACAAAAATGCGGCGATATACTAAAGCTCGTAGGCTATAATTACGGCGAGCGCCTTTACGCCGACCACCACGCCGCTCACCCCGACTGGATGATATACGGCAGCGAAACGGCTTCGGTAGTGCAGAGCCGCGGAATATACCACTTCCCGCTCTCTGAGATACTGCTTACCGACGATGACGAGCAGTGCTCTTCGCTGGGCAACAGCTGCACGGGCTGGGGCGCGAAAAATACCGAAGAGTGCATAATAAAAGACCGCGACGCGGAATACTGCGCGGGTCAGTTCATCTGGACAGGCTTCGACTACATCGGCGAGCCTACTCCTTACAGCACCAAAAACTCCTACTTCGGTCAATATGACACGGCGGGCTTTGCGAAAGACAGCGCATACATTTTCCGCGCCGAGTGGACTGACTGCAAGGCTGCGCCTTTCGTACACATATTCCCCTACTGGGATTTCAGCGAGGGTCTGCCGACAGACGTTCGCGTATGCTCGAATGCGCCGCGCGTAGAGCTTTTCTTTAACGGCGGCTCGCTGGGCGCTTTCGACATCGACCATACGCACGGCACAAAGCTTACGGCGGATTACGTTATCCCCTATCAAAAAGGCGAGCTGAAAGCGCTGGCTTACAACGAAAACGGCGAAGTCATAGCGGAGGACATACAGCGCTCGTTCGGCGACGCGGCTAAGCTCGAAATCATCCCCGACAAGACCGAGCTGGCGGCGGACGGCGAAGACCTTACATATCTGGAAATCTCGGCGCTGGACGAAAACGGAACATTCTGCGCCAACGCCAACGACCGCGTGAACGTAACGGTAGAGGGCGCGGGAAGGCTAATGGGCGTTGACAACGGCGACAGCACCGACTACGACCAGTACAAAGGCACTTCGCGCAGGCTTTTCTCGGGCAAGATGCTCGCGATAATCGGCTCTACCGGCGAAGCGGGCGGCATAAAGGTAACGCTGACCTCGCCCTCGCTGCCCGAAGCAGTTATCGAGCTGAAAGCCGTGCCCGCCGAGCGCATACACGGATTATCGGCGCAGCAAAGCGCTCAGCCCTGCCCGACCGAGTGCGGCAGAACTGACGAGATACCCGTGCGCAAGATAGAGCTGAGCGCTGAACGCCTTACGCTGGACCCCGAGCACCCCGAAACGCTGGTGAGATACGCCGTGCGCCCCGCGAACTCCGACTACGCGAACGAGATAGAGTTTAAGGTGACGAACGAAAAGGGCATAACCTCTAACGTCGCGGAATGCAGCGCAGGCGAAGAGGGCATTACGGTAAAGGCACGAGGCGACGGCGAATTTTGGCTGCGCGCGATGTGCAAAAACGGCACTGAGCACTGCCACATAATCTCAGTACTGCACTTCAAAGCCGAGGGCTTGGGCAGCGCGCTCACCGACCCGTACAGCTTCGTCATCGGCGGACTTTACACGCGCACGAGCGAGGGCGTTACAGGCGGCGTAAAGCGCGGAGTATGCTTTGCAAGCGGCGGCGAAACATCGTGGGCGGCTTACGACAACATCGACTTCGGCAGCGGCGCCGACACCATAAAAGTACACATTTGGGCGAACACGCTCGACCCCGTAGACATCAGCTTCTACGACGGCATACCCGGCGAGGGCGGCGAGCTGCTGGGCAGCTTCGAGTACCTAAAGCAGCCCGAGTGGATGGTATTCAAGCCCGAAACTTACAAGCTGAACAGAAAGCTGAAAGGTGTGCGCACGCTGACGATACTCACAACAAAGGGCTATCAGATAAGCGGCTTTGAATTTGAAAAGCAGGCGCGCGAGTTTGCCGAGATAAGCGCTGCGGAAGCGGACAACATCTACGGAGATAAATTTGAAGTATCTGGAAACTGCGTGCTGGGCATAGGCAACAACGTAGTGCTCGACTTTGGCGAATTTGACTTTGCCGAAGCGCCTAGCTCCCTTGTGATAAGCGGAAGATCACCGCTCGCGCTCAACAGCATACACCTTATCCTCAGCGGCGAGGACGGCGAGAAGCGCATACTCTGCGAATTCCGCGCAGACGACGCCGATAATTACACCGAGCGCAGGTTTGACCTTACAGGCGCAGCGGGCAGGCAGAAAGTTTCGTTCGCATTCCTGCCGGGCAGCAATTTCGACTTTGAGAAATTTAAGTTTGTGAAATAATATGGTATGAGAAAAGCAGTCGAGTTTGCAAGCTCGGCTGCTTTTTACGCCTTGACTTTAGGCGGTCAGGCACGGTATGGTTATGATCGGAAAGCCTGCCATATCGAAGGCGTGCGGCTGATAAAATGACGCCTTAAACCTGCCCCCTTGAAAATCGCGAGAAAATATGCTATAATACATTAGGGTAATACCGCAAAAGGACCGCCTAGCGGCTTTGCACGCGATCCTTGTGCGGTCTTGCCTTAGTAAAATGCGTGATAGTCAGTATTCCTCTACTAATAAAAATAAGTCCTTTGGGCGTAGTCTATTGCAAATGCAAAAGATCACGCCTTTTATAATTTATTTACAGGAGGGGCATATCATGCCGAAAACAAAAACACAAGGAATAGTATTTGGGATATTGATGTCATTTTTTATGGCATACGGAATGGAGGTATACAACACTTCGATAAGAATGGGCTTTAATTTGGCAAAAGGCTTGGGCTTTTCTGCCATATCATACGCCGTATTTTGGGAGGCGCTGAAAGAATCTGTATTTATGACAGTAATAGTATACATAGTATCAGACCTTATTGGCAACAGGGCGGGCGCGGCTTTTATGAAAAGGCACTGCGACCCCGAAAAGGACAACCCCTATTTTTGCCGACTGATGCGGCAGGCAGGCACGGTGCAGGTGATGTGCCCGCTGATGAGCCTTATAGCCTCGATACTTTTTCAGATAATTCTCGGCGGTATGCCGCTGACCCGCCTGCCCGCGATATGGGCGGGCACGCTCATCAAAAATTTACCCATGGCTTTTTTCTGGAATATGTTCGCCGCCGCGCCGCTGGTGCATCTGATATTCGACAAATGGAACGGCAGGGGTGAAGAGTAAGCCGCCGCAATATGCAAAAAACAGCCCGACGTTTTCCACGCCGAGCTGCATTTTATTTTGTCACACAAGCCTTTTCAGCTTGCAGTTCTCTATCCCCGCGCTCCAGAATTTTTCAAGCGGTATGTTTTTCACCTGACAGATAATGCTGCAATTCATAGCGCCGTGCCCTACTATCAGCACGTCTTTGCCCTGCTCCAGCAGCGGCTGAACGCGCTCGCGCAGGAACTCGCCGGTGCGCGCGAAAAGCTCTTCAAAGCTTTCGCCGCCCTTTGCGGGGGTGGTGTACTTCTCGGGCGACTGGAAGAGCGCGCTCACGGGGCTTTCCGTATCGTCAAAATAGCCCGTCATGCCCTCCGCTTCGCCGAAGCACATCTCCGCCAGCCTGTCGTCCGCGATGATCGGCACGCCGCGCCCGCGCAGAAGTATCTCGGCAGTTTCCCGCGCGCGTATCAGCGGCGAGCAAAAGCAAACGTCGAAATGCACGTCGGCGTACTCCGCCCGCGCCTTTTCCGCCATCTCGCGCCCCTCTGCGCTGAGGGGTATATCAGTCCTGCCCTGCAATTTTTTCAAAGCGTTCCATTCCGTCTTTCCGTGACGCATTATGTAAAGCATTTTATGCACCGTTCTTTCGCTAAAGTATAGTCTAATTATACCACAAAATTCGGGCGGACGCAAGGGCGGGCGCGCTCGGCAAAGTCAAGAGGTCTGAGAAAAGTTTATTTTTGAATTTTAGTGTTGAATATTTCGGCGCGGTGTGGTATAATGGGGGAAAGAGCAAAGGGGCGATATTGCTCGATAGATCGTAATTTTGAGGTGATAAGTATGTTAAAGAAATTAAAAGTAATATTCATTGTAATGCCGTACATAGCTATGATACTGGCACTTATTACTCTTGTAAAAAGCTTATTTTATAATTTCCATAATGATACCGTTCCAATTATCAGCATAATGATCTCTTGTGCTGTCTCACTATTCTGTATCACACTTGTTGTCGGAACCGGATTTTGTATCCGAAAGTATACAAAATCAGCTACGACCAATAGCCGGTCGCTCTGGTTCGGCATTACATTTTTATTAAACGTTGTTTTTTCAGCAGTATGTTTACTTGTTCATGAAAGCCGGCTAAAAATAATAGCAGCATACTTTTTGATAACGTCTTTGTCATTAGCATTATCATTTGTTTTTGGGAAGATCAATATACATTCCGATTTATCTAATAGCCATACCGATATATAGCATTGAAAATTTCGGCGCGGTGTGGTATAATGGGGAAAAGAGCAAAGGGGCAGTATTGCTCGATAGATCGTAATTTGGAGAGGTAATGAAATGTTTGAAGAATTAGGAATTAGTTTTGGCACAGCACTGATCGTTATACTTGCATTATATTTTATAATTAAGTGGGCTGTCAAAAATGGAATAAAAGAAGCCTATAGGGATATTATAGGAAAAGTCACTGCCGAAGATATTGAGGCTGAACAAATATGTAATGAACAAGGTCTTAATGAAGATGAGGAATAGATAAATCCCGTTTTATCTAACACCCATACCTAGATAGCTAGCATTGAAAATTCCGATGCGTCCAAGTGGGATAGTGCCCGCTTGGACGTTTTTTTAAACAACGCTCCGTTTAGCATGAAACAACGAATTGATAATTGACTTGGGTTTACCTCTATGCTATAATTAACGTACACCGGTGATAAAATAATACGGAGGTATTAAAATGCAAGTGAAAATTGGTGAGAAAATAAAAGATCTGCGAAAGGCGACGGGAAGAAAACAAGAGGATCTGGCAAATGCTTTAGGCGTTACGCCGCAAGCCGTTTCAAGGTGGGAAGCAAATGGCGGTTATCCGGATATGGAGATGATACCATCTATCGCCAACTATTTTCATATATCGATCGATGAGTTGTTTGGCTATAACAATGACAGGAACAAAATAATTCAGAGATATAATGATGAGGCTCAGCAGATGCTAAATAATAGCGATGATATGACCGAGTGTATCGCACTAATGCGCAGAGGGCTCGAAGAGTTTCCGGACAGAGCGGACTTTAAGACGAAGCTTGCCTGTGCCTTACATAAGCAAGGATGGAAGAACAAAGGCGAACTGCCGAATATATTTTGGGAGGAAGCCGCTAAACTGTATGAGGAATTATTGCCGCATGACCGATCGTGTATCATTCCGTTATTATCCGTATATTCCAGCCTTGGTAAATATGAAAAAGCCGAGCAGAAAGCGTCAGAACAGCCCGACCTTGAATTGTGCAGACAAGTTTTGCTGGGCAACTTGGGAAGCATCGGCAGCATAAATGATTATAAAAGGGCTGAACAATATCGCGGGAACGCAGTGCTGGAACTGCTTCATGCTTTTCAAAAATCACTGGACGAAGCGATAGTGTGTAATGATGAATTGAATAATAGTCGGGACGGACTAGAGCTTCTTTTATTGACTCGAAAGTTGTTTGAGAAAATACTGGGTACTGAATGTTACGGATTTCACAGCGACTTATGTTTTATAGATATGGAATGTGTAAAGATCGCAAATAATATCGGAGATCATGAAGCCGCAATGGGCTGTTTTGATTCAGCGTTTGAGCAATATATAAAATTTGAACAGTGGAAAAACGGGAAAATCAGAAAATGGGAAGAACGGAATGACGAGAGCACAAATGATGGGAATAGCGATGAGCATTTTACTTCATCGCTGTTGAGATCTGTAGATCCTTCAGGTCATAAAGTAACTGTATGCGAGCCGAGCTTTTTGAAAAAAACTGTAGCTTCTTTTCCGGAGGAGGAAAAAAAGCTGCTCACAGAAAACCCAAAGTACGCTTGCATATTTGAGCAATGATCTTACACGTTCAGTAAACAGTAAACAGTAAAGACCTGTTCTTTTGTTAATCAGCTTACGGTTCAACCGGAATAAAAACCAAAAAGAGGACTGAGCGCTATGCACACTCAGTCCTCTTTAATATCTGCAATTTTTCAGACCTTGCCCGCCACCATGTCGAGAAAATACTTGTGTACCGTAAGGTCTTCGTTCAGCTCAGGATGAAAAGCCGCCGCAAGGCAGTTTTTGTACCGCGCCGCTGCCGCTTTGCCGTCTACCTCAGCCAGTTTTTCGCAGCCGCCGATGTCCGCTATGTACGGCGCGCGGATAAACGTCATGGGTATCACGCTGCCCGCAAACTCGCTCTCGGTGTAAAAGCTGCCTAGCTGTCTGCCGTAGGCGTTGCGCTTTACCGTCATGGGCATGGCGCTGAAATAGTGCTCGCTGTCATTTTCGAGCTTATCTGCCAAAAGTATCATGCCTGCGCAGGTGCCGAATATAGGCAGACCGCCGCTTATCAGCTTGTTCAGCGGCTCGAAAAGCCCCAGATCTCTCAGCAGTTTGCCCTGCACCGTGCTCTCGCCGCCGGGTATTATCAGCCCGTCGAAGCTGCGGTCTATATCTGCAAGCTGGCGTATCTCGAAATGCTCCGCGCCAAGCTGATCGAGCATTTTTTCATGCTCGGCAAACGCGCCCTGCAGCGCAAGTACCGCTATAACGCTCATTTTACTTTCCTCTTTCTGCCATAAGCAGCTCTATCTCGTCCTTGTTGATGCCTACCATAGCTTCGCCAAGATCTTCGGAAAACTCAGCCAGCATCTTAGCGTCGGTGTAGTTGGTAACAGCCTTTACTATGGCGGAAGCGCGCTTTTCGGGGTTGCCCGACTTGAATATGCCCGAGCCTACGAAAACACCCTCAGCGCCCAGCTGCATCATAAGCGCCGCGTCGGCAGGGGTAGCTACGCCGCCCGCTGCGAAGTTTACTACCGGCAGCTTGCCGTTTTCAGCAACGTACTTTACCAGCTCGTAAGGCGAACGAAGCTGCTTAGCGGCCTCAAAAAGCTCGTCCTCTGAAAGCGAGCTGAGTCTGCGCATCTCGCTCTGCATTTTTCTCATGTGGGTAACTGCCTGCACAACGTCGCCCGTACCCGGCTCGCCCTTTGTGCGTATCATGGAAGCACCCTCGCTTATGCGGCGGAGCGCTTCGCCAAGATCTTTAGCGCCGCATACGAAAGGCACTTTAAACTTTCTCTTGTCGATATGGTAAACGTCGTCGGCGGGCGAGAGCACCTCAGATTCGTCGATGTAGTCGATCTCGATAGCTTCGAGTATCTGCGCCTCAGCGAAATGACCTATACGGCACTTCGCCATTACGGGGATAGATACCGCCTGCTGTATGCCCTTTATCATCTTAGGGTCGCTCATGCGGGAAACGCCGCCTGCCGCGCGAATGTCGGCTGGTATACGCTCAAGCGCCATAACTGCGCACGCGCCTGCCGCTTCGGCTATCTTTGCCTGCTCGGGGGTGGTAACGTCCATGATAACGCCGCCCTTCAGCATCTGGGCGAGGTTTTTGTTAAGCTCATACTGCTTGCTCATAGTGTATTTCCTCATTTCATATTTTAATAGTAGTATTTTTGATACTTTAATTATACGCCGCAAAATACGATTTTGCAAATTTTTCGTGCGATAAGATCTTTGTTGCTGATTTATGCGATATGCACAATCACGCTTATTTTGTTCATTGCAGATTTATGCACTCGTACAGCAAAAATCACCCGCAAAAGCCTGCCAAATTTGCCGTTCGTCAAATCATGCAAATGCGCCGACGCAAAAGTTCGCCCAGCCGTGCAAAAAGTAGAAAAATATCCGTACAGGCATTTCCGCCCGGTAAAAGAATGTACATCAATATTTCTGAAAAAAGCCGTTGCAGTCGGCGCGCAAATATGGTACAATTATAATAGTAATATATGTGATGAAAGGAAGATGATATATGATAAGATCTGCACGCGCGGCAAGAGCGGCGGCTTTGGCGGCTGCGGCGGCGCTATGCCTTTCGCTGTGCTCATGCGGTAAAAACGTAAAGCTCGGCACAGGCAACGATGGCGGAATATACCGCAAGTACGGCAACGCTTTTGCAGGGCTTGAAAGCGGCGTGAACGTTATCGTGAAAAACACCGCAGGCTCTCAGGCGAACCTGCGCCTGCTGAACGACGGCTTTATCGACATGGCTATCGTGCAGAGCGATATGCTTTCGGAAGCGGTGAACGGCACTGACGATTTCAAGGGCAGCCCTGTTTCAGACGTGCGGGCGGTGGCGGCGCTTTATATGGAAGATTTTCAGATAGTAGTACGCGCCGACTCTGACATAGAAAGCATAGCCGACTTGGCTGAAAAGCGCATCTCGCTGGGCGAGGACGGCTCGGGCGTGGCGAAAAACGCCGAGTACATCTTAAACTCGGCAGGTATCAGCATGAACATGGTAAATACCTGCTACATGAATTATCAGCAGTCTGCCGAAGCGCTGAAAGACGGCGAGATCGACGCATTTTTCGCCGTGCTTGGCGCGCCCGCCGACGTTATCTCGCAGCTTGCGGAGGATATATCTATACGCCTGCTGCCGATGGACGAGCGCACTGCCGCATACATGACTAACCTTTACGAGGGATATTTCAGCACCGAGATAAAGGCGGGCACATACAGCGGCATAAACGAGGACGTGCCCACCATAGGCGTGAAGGCTGTACTGGTAGCTGACGCTTCAGCAGACGCGCAGACAGTGAAAAAGCTGACCGCCGCGATATTTGAAAACAGCGGCGATATAGAGAAGCAGGGACTTGCCGCGCCGAACAGCGATTTCGCGACCAGCGGGCTCCCCTGCGCTTTTCACAAGGGCGCGGCGGAATATTACAAGAGCATAAATATCTCGGTAAACGCCGATGATAACTAACGAAAGCGAGGTACTGAGATATTGAAAACACTTAATGTAGATATGTATCAGACGCTCGCCGCAGCGGTAGGCGTACTGTATCTCGGCGGGTTTCTGAAAAAGAAGATTAAGTTTCTCGAAACTTTCTGCATACCCGCGCCGGTGGTAGGCGGAGTAGTTTTCGCGCTTCTCTCCTGCCTGCTGCACGGGCTTGGCATAGTAGAGTTTCAGTTTGACGAAACGCTGAAAACGGTATGTATGGTAATGTTCTTTACATCAGTAGGCTTTCAGGCTAACCTGAAAGTGCTGAAAGCGGGCGGAAAGAGCCTTGTGGTATTCCTGCTATGCCTAGTGGTGCTGATATTCACGCAGAATTTTGTGGCGGTGGGAATATCGAAGCTGCTGGGAATAAGCCCGCTGGTAGGTATGTGCACAGGCTCGATACCTATGGTAGGCGGTCACGGAACATCGGGCGCATTCGGCACGGTACTTGAGGATTTCGGCATAAAGGGCGCTACTACCGTGTGCACGGCGGCGGCGACATTCGGTCTGATAATCGGCTCAACTATGGGCGGCCCTATCGGCAGACGGCTGATACTGAAGCACGACCTGCTAAAGACCGCAGTTGCCGAAGACCCATCTATACTGGAGGAGGACGAGCAGAAGCACCACCGCTCGGTAAGTATGTATGCCCCCGCCGCTTACCAGCTCGCGATAGCTATGGGCATAGGCACTGTACTTTCATGGCTGCTCTCAATGACGGGCATGACTTTCCCGATATACATCGGCTCTATGATAGCCGCAGCCTTTATGCGCAACATCGGCGAGTACGGCGGAAAGATACACATACACATGGGCGAGATAAACGACATAGGCGGAATATGCCTTTCGCTCTTTCTCGGAATAGCCATGATAACCTTACAGCTTTGGCAGCTCGCGGAGCTTGCCCTTCCGATGATAATACTTCTGCTGGCGCAGGTGGTGCTGATGGCTATGTTCTCGTACTTTTTGGTATACAACGTGATGGGCAGAGATTACGACGCGGCGGTGCTGGCGGCGGGCACCTGCGGCTTCGGCATGGGCGCTACGCCCAACGCTATGGCGAATATGCAGGCGCTTACTGAGAAATTCGTGCCCTCGATAAAGGCGTATATGCTTGTGCCGATAGTGGGCAGTATGTTCGCCGACTTTATAAACAGCCTTGTTATAACGGCATTTATCAACTTTATCAACTAAGGGAGCTGAGCTTATGAATTTCAGAAAAAGAAAGAAAAGAGAAAAGCTGAACTACGCTTCGGAAAATCTTGCATTCCCCGAAGTACATATCGACGGAGGCGAAGATGAAGAGCCTGCCGAAGAGCAAACGAACGCTGAGGAAGAGAGCGGCGTGGTTTTTGAAAACCTGGCCGTGCCCGAGATAAAGCTGCCGCACAAGAAGTAAAAACACACGCAATAAGCCCCTGCGTTTTTTCACGACGCAGGGGCTTGCTTTTTCTGTTTAATTATTATATCCGCGCTCGAGCAGACCCACGCAAAAAGTCCCCGTTTCGGGAGCTTTTATCATACATTTATCATACGACTTAGAGTATGCTGCTATGTCAGGTAGATTTTTATGCAGGATATTTTAGATAGGGGTGTAAAAGTGGGCAAAATAGCACAACAAAAAAGCAGACGCCATAAAAACGTCTGCTTTTAAAACCTTTGGTGCGGCAAACGGGACTTGAACCCGTACGTCGAAGACACACGCCCCTCAAACGTGCCTGTCTGCCTATTCCAGCACTGCCGCATTTATTCAGTTTCTGTGGTTTTAGGTATGTCCTCAACCGACTTTAATATTATATCACTTAATATTCGTTCTGTCAAGCGTTTTTTCAAAAAAATATTTTTTATTTATAAAAATATATGACATATATAAATTATCGCATATTTAGTCGTGCCCGCGCCTTGTGCAAATGTGCTAAGAACTCCCCGCCGAAACTGTGAGAATAACAAAACTTTTCTCTCGGTGTTGACAAAAGCGCAGGCGTGTGTTACACTTGCTTTAAGCAGGCAGGGGACGGCACCCATAGAAAATAACAGCGCCGCTTGGAACTAAATATTCTGTGCAAGGGGGAGATACCCATAGAAAAAAACGTTATTGTTACAGACCTGAATGGCAAAAAAGTTGGAGTCACCTACCCGAAAAGGGCGCGGGGACTCGTGAAAAACGGTCGGGCAGAGTATGTCAGCGACTGTGAAATCAGAATAACCGATACTCATAAGCCCGCCGCAGATATTACGGAGGTTATAAATATGAGTAAAGTAATAAATTTTGACGCAAGAGATTTTAAGGCAGATAAGTCCTGCGAAAATAATGTAACAGCTAAATTTTTCGTGACAGACAGCGAAGGCAAAAACACCATCGCCTACTCCATTGGAAATTGGAACTGGGATTGGACGCAGATATGCTGCGAAAAAAAACTTGAGAAAAATACCGACTATGTGTTCAGATTCGTGATAGTCGGCGGATACTGCGATACAGGCAATGAAACTTCCCGCTTTGAGATAGTGCCGATGCCCGATGGCAGACTTACCGAAGAAGCTTACGAAAACAGATACGCTTATGATCTGGCGCAGAGCAGATATAAGCCCGTTATCAGCAAAAAGACCGATGACGGTATGCTTAGGCTGTACGAGATACCTTTCAGCACTTTCGGCTGCGAGGATTTCAGATTTGTGTTCATCGCTATGCACGCTGCTGCAACGCTTTATGCGCCTAAAGAGCTTTCCGCCTACGCAGATCTTGAGGATATGACTTTTGATGAGGTAAAAGCAGAGATCAACTGCAAAGACGACGATGCCGCAAATATAGCGATCGACTTAACAGGTGCGCAGATCACCCGTTCAGCTCTCAACGACATTTTAATACGTTTCGGAGACACCGGAAATTTCGCGGTTGACTTGACAGGCGCTGTTATATCGAACGACGTGCAGACCGATAAAGCTAACAGCGAAGAGGAAGAGATCGCCGAGGTCTAAACACCGCAGGCAAATATACTTTACTAATATGATACGAAAAGGGAGACTGCATTTTCCGCAGCCTCCCTTATTTTTATTTTATAGCCTTGTAGATCATCTCTTTCATCTTGAGGCATGGCCACGAGCCGAAGCCGCCCGCGCGCTGTATCATGTAGATGAGCGTTACCTTGTCGGTCGGGTCGTTCGAGTAGTAGCTTCCCAGCCAGCCGTCCCAGCCGTAGTCGCCCAAGTTGCCCGCGCCCGCCGCTTCGAGGTCGATAACGCAGCGGTTGAGTATGCTGTATCCGCAGCCCCTGCACTGATCCCAGTTGAAAGTTTCCGCCTGCGAGGGGGTGAGGTTATTGTGCGTGATGAGGTCTGCCGCTTCTTCGCTGAGTATGCGCTTTCCGCCGTAAACGCCCCTGTTCATCATCATGTCCGCAAACTTCTTGTAGTCGTCGATGGTGGATACCAAGCCCGCTCCGCCCGACTCAAACGCGGGCAGCTCCTTGAAAAATCCGCGCAGGCCCAAATGCTGCCAAGGGATAGTTTCAAGCTGCTTGCTCTCCTCATTATAAATGTACATCTCGGAAAATCTGTCCATCTTCTCCTGCGGCACATAGAAATCAGTGTCCGCCATGCCGAGCGGCTCAAATATCTCTTTTTTCAGATATTCGCGGTAGCTCATGCCCGTCAGCACTTCTACCAGTGCGCCCGCAACGTCCGCGCCTATGCCGTACATCCACTTTTCGCCCGGCTGATACGCCAGAGGGCTTTTCGCGGCGCGGCGGATAACCTCCAGCGTGCCTACCCTCTTGCCCGCGTCAGATTCGCGCGCTATCTCACTGTAAACTTCTTCCATCTTTCTGCCCGCAGGATAGCTCTGGTCGGGGTAGCAAAGTCCAGAAGTCATATCAAGCGTTTGGCGAATCGTTATCTCGCTCTCAGCAGGCACTTCCCTGCCGTCGGACATAAGCACCGTAGGGTGAGCAAATTCGGGTATGTAGTCGCTCAGCTTGTCCTCAAGCTTGAAAAGACCCCTATCGTAAAGTATCATGACAGCCGCCGCAGTTATCGGCTTTGTCATGGAATATATCCTGTAAATAGTGTCGTCGCGCACAGGTATTCCGCGCTCGCGGTCGGCAAAGCCGCTGTTGTGGCGGTAGATCTGCTCGCCGTCTTTGAATACGGCTACCGCTCCGCCTACTACCTCGCCTTTTTTCACCTGTCCGTCAAGTATATCGCCAACTTCTTTAAGCATATCTAAGTTCATATCGCAAAACCTCCCATGCACATTATAACACACAGCGCATGAAATGTCAAACCGTTTTGCCGCCGAAAAAAATATCGGGCGGCTGAGAGAAAGTCTGAGAAAATAAAAGAATTTTTCACCGCATTTGCAACGCCCGATAAAACGAGTATCGCGGTGATGCGCTCTTTTATTTACAGACTCTCACTCAGCCGCCCGCAGTCTTTCGCGCGTCAGCTGTTGGTTTCTATAAGCTCCTGCTCGCGGAAAAATAGGGAGATGCACCATATCGCGCTGATCCCTACCAGCACATATATTATCCTGCTCACAACAGCCGCCTGTCCGCCGAAAATAAAGGCTACCAGGTCAAACTGAAAAATACCTATCAGCCCCCAGTTTATACCGCCGATTATCGTAAGCAGCAGCGCTATCCTATCCAGCATACTTCTACCATTCCTTTCAAAAAAATCTGCGGCGCTTCCCGCCGTCTGTACGGTTATTATGCACACGCAAGGCGCGGCTTATTCGGATTTTTCACAAAAAATATTTCCGCGCCATATACTGCTAATAAAACTTTTTAAAAAACGTTTTTTGACAAGGAGCTTTTTTACATGAACGGACTTTTATACGCGGCGCTGGGCACGGCTTTCACATTTTCGATGACGGCGCTTGGTGCGGCTACGGTTTTTCTATTCGGAAAGCGGGGCATTTCGGCACGCTTGAACCGCTGCTTTCTCGGCTTTGCGGCGGGCGTGATGATAGCCGCTTCGGTCTGGAGCTTGCTTATCCCCGCGATAGATAAGGCAGAGGAGCTGGGCAAGATAGGGTGGGTGCCCGCCGCCTGCGGCTTTTCGCTCGGCGTGGCATTTCTCATGGCGCTTGATAAGCTGCTGCCTGCCTTTCATCCCGGCGAAGACCGCCCGCGCGGCGTTCGCAAAAGCTTGGGGCATTCCGCCATGCTCGTCTTTGCGATAACGCTGCACAATATTCCTGAGGGCATGGCTGAGGGCGTGGCTTTCGCGCTTGCGGCGCAGAATAATTCCCGCGTGCTGCTCGCCGCCGCAGTTGCCTTAGCCATAGGCATGGGCATACAGAATTTTCCCGAAGGCGCGGCGATCTCGCTGCCGCTGGCGCAGTCGGGCATGAGCCGCAAAAAGGCATTTCTCTGCGGCGCGCTCTCTGGCTTGGTAGAGCCGATATTCGGCATTATCACGGTATTCATGGCGGGCGCTACGGTGCAGCTTTTGCCCTGGCTGCTGAGCTTCGCGGCGGGCGCTATGCTGTATGTGGTGGTGGAAGAGCTTATCCCCGAAGCGAAGCTGAAAGGCTCGCATGCGGGAACTTTCGGCGCTATGGCGGGCTTTTTGATAATGATGATACTTGACGTAGCGCTCGGCTAACGAAAATAAATTTTATCGAAAACGTTTTAGATGGCTTTCGGGCTATTGCAAAAACGATTACATTATGATATAATAAAGATGTTCAAATAATCACATGGGATAATCATTATCCGCAAAAGTTCAAAATATCAGTTATGAAAGGAATGTTCAAATCAAAATGAAAAGCAATTTCGTAAAGCGCGGCGCGAGCGCTCTGCTGGCGGCGGCTGTTACCGCAAGCGTATCGGCGGCGCTGCCCGTTACCGCTTCGGCTGAAGTAAGCGGAGATACCAAAACTTTTCTCCAAAACATGGGTGCAGGCTGGAATCTCGGCAACTCGCTCGACGCTGTAGGCACGGGCTTAGGCTCTGAAACATGCTGGGGCAACCCCAAGACCACTAAGGAAATGATCGACGCGGTGCACGACGCGGGCTTTAACACTATAAGAATACCCGTTTCGTGGGGCAAACATACTTCTGGCAGCGAGTACACCATCGACTCAGCGTGGATGGCGCGCGTAAAGGAAGTAGTAAACTACGCCTACGAGGACGGTATGTACGTTATACTCAATATCCACCACGACAACTCCAACGCGAAAGATCAGACCATTTATTATTACCCCGACAGCAAGCACAAGGAAGCTTCGCTGAAATTCTTAACATCAGTATGGTCGCAGATCTCGGAAGAATTCAAGGACTACAACGACCACCTTATTTTTGAAACGCTCAACGAGCCGCGCCTTGTCGGCACAAACGACGAATGGTGGATCGACCCTAATAATCCAAACGCTGCGGCTGCCGACTCGATAGCTACTATCAATACTTTCAATCAGGAGATAGTTGACACCATCCGCGCTTCGGGCGGAAACAACTCGCAGCGCTACATCATGTGCCCCGGATACTCGGCTTCGCTCAACGGCGCTGTCGCTGTGGGCTACAAGCTGCCTGACGATACGGCTGACAACAAGCTGCTCGTTTCGGTGCACGCTTACAATCCTTACAACCTCTGTTTGGGCGACAACAGCAACATCACAAGCCCGACCTACACCCAGTTTGACGACAGCGGCAAGGAAGAGCTTGATAATATTTTCAGCACGCTGAACAACAAGTATATGTCTAAGGGCATAGGCGTAGTCATCGGCGAGATGGGCATTTCTTACAAGAACAACAACGAGGCGCGCGAGCAGTGGGCTTCGTACTACTACGGACTTTCCAAGAAGTATACCGTACCCTGCGTGCTTTGGGACAATAACGCCAAGAATGGCTCGCAGAAGAGCGAGAATCACTGGCATTTAAACCGCAAGAACTGCAAGTGGGGCGACCCGAACGTTATTCAGGCTATAATGAACGCTATGGGCGTTACAAACGTTTCCATACCCGCCGACGATGACGTAGTAGAGAAGAAAACTCAGACCATCAGCGGCACAAAGACCTACACCAAGACCTACGGCGACAAAGCTTTCGCGCTAAACGCAAAGACCGTTTCGGGCGGCGGCGCGCTAAGCTACAAGTCCTCTAACGAGAAAGTGGTCACCGTAGACGGCAAGGGCAACGTTACCGTAAAGGGCGCGGGCACGGCTAAGATAACCGTTACCGCAAGCGAAAACGCTGCTTACAAGAGCGCGACTATGGAAGTTACCGTAAAGGTAAACGCACAGCAGCTCACAAACGCCGTTATCCAGCCTATTGCAGATCAGGTATACGGCGGCTCGGCTGTAAAGCCTAAGGTAACTGTAAAGCAGGGCGCTAAGGTCATCGGCTCTTCAAATTACGACCTCACTTACACCGACAACAATAAGGTCGGCACGGCAACAGCTATCGTTAAGTTCAAAGGCAATTACAAGGGTCAGATCAGCGCGAATTTCAACATCACGCTAAAGACCCCTGCGGCTGTAAACAAGGTAAGCGCCACCACCGCTAAGACCCACATTTACTGGGAAGCAGTACCGGGCGCTGACGGCTACAAGGTTTACAGATATAACAGCAAGACCAAGAAGTGGAATACTGCGGCTACCCTGCGCAGCGGCACTGTTTCAGACTACGTTGACAGCAAGCTGAAAGCGGGCGAAAAGTACGCTTACAAAGTAAAAGCTTTCGCCAAGAGCGACGGCAAGACCTACTGGAGCGGCGCTGTAAAGATCTACGCGGCTACAAAGCCCGCTAAGGTCAGCATAAAGAGGGTTTCCGCCAGCAAGACCTCGATCAGACCCATATGGAAGAGCACCAAGTGCAGCGGCTACGAAGTATATATCCTCAAAAACGGCAAATACACCCTCGCGGGTACAGCCTCCGCTTCCGACACAAGCTTCAAGATCACGGGACTGAAGTCCAAGACCACCTACAAGGTAAAGGTAAGAGCTTACGTTACCGACAAGGCGGGCAGAAGCTACAAGGGAACATTCAGCACGGCAAAGAGCGTTAAAACCAAATAATTTCGCATAAAGCAACAAAGCCTGCGGTACTCGATGAGCCGCAGGCTTTTATTATTTGTAGTGATGTAAAAATCAATCCGCGATGCGCCGCGCCGCATATTTTTCCGAAAAGCGCTCTATCGGGCGAAGGACAGTAGGGTCGGTCTTTTCGCGGGCGAAATACAAAAGCTTTTCGGGCACGCCGCCGTAATATATCTCGCCAAAAGCCCCCGCCAGCGCCGCGCTGATGTGCGGATATGTGCCGAGAGTGCAGGCGCGCTTTACCGCAAGCTCAAAACTATCCGCCGAAGCGAAAGCCGCAAAGCCCGCGCTTATAACGTCCTGCGGGGTGCATTCGGTCGTCATTTTGTCCGCCAGTTCGCCGAGGTCGCCCTCAAGCGCAAAGCCGCTCAGCTCGGAAGCCGCCGCAGCGAGGTCTTCTTTCTCGCAGCCGTGCCTAAGCAGATAAACGCCCGCCGCTGCCGCCTTAGCGCAATCGCGCGCGGTGTCGGAATTAAAAAGATACTTGCAGGCAAGCTGCACCTGCGCGAAGATAACGTCCGGCTCGTCAAAGGCGTAGGCGCATGGCAGAGCCGCAACAGCCGCCGCAGCGGTGATGTTCACCTCACGCGTCATGCCCGCCTGTTTCGCCCATGCCAGCTCAACGCCGCCCAGCTTTTCGGTAAAGCGCAGGGCGTATTTTTTGTACTCGCCCGCCACCTCTCGCGCGCGAAAAAAGCGCTCTATACGCGTCTGCGCGGGCTTATCGGTATAGTAATAAAGCTCGCAGAGCGCGGCGGCGAGCAGGGTATTTTGCGTAAAAGCGGCTTCATCGTGTATAAGCTCTACGCGGCGGCTGAAAGTTTTGTGCTCGGCAAAATACGAGCCTGCAACGTCGCCAACAAGCGCACCCAGCATACAAACTCCACCTTTCTTAAAAAAAGCGGGAAAGTCCTCGCGAACTCTCCCCGCCTTGAATTATTTTGATTACTATTCCTTGCTCTCTTTGCTTGCAACAGAAGCGCGGATGAAATCCTTAAAGAGCTTGTGAGCCTTATTCGGACGCGACTTGAACTCGGGGTGGAACTGTACGCCCACGAACCAAGGGTGAACCTCGCGCGGAAGCTCTACTATCTCTACCAGCTTTTCATCGGGCGAAAGACCTGCCAGCACCAGACCGTTCTCGGTAAGCTGCTTGCGGAAAGCGTTGTTGAACTCCCAGCGGTGACGGTGGCGCTCGTAGATAAGCGGCTCGCCGTAGACCTCAGCGGAAATGCTGCCGGGAGTAAGCTTGCAGGGGTACAGACCAAGGCGCATAGTGCCGCCCTTTTCCGTAACGTCCTTCTGATCGTCCATGATGTCGATAACGGGGTAAGGCGTTTCGCCAAACTCGGTGGAGTTAGCGCCCGCAAGACCTGCCGCATGGCGTGCGTACTCGATAACAGACATCTGCATACCAAGGCAAATGCCGAACATAGGTATCTTGTTCTCACGCGCGTAGCGTATAGCCTCGATCATGCCCTCGATACCTCTGTCGCCAAAGCCGCCGGGTACGATTATTCCGTCGCAGCCAACAAGCTTTACAGCCACGTTATCTGCGGTTATGTCCTCAGACTGTATCCAGTTTATATGAACGTTTGCGCTGTTCTCAAAGCCGCCGTGACGCAGAGCCTCGGCTACGGAAAGGTAAGCGTCCTCAAGCTCAACGTACTTGCCTACCAGACCTATGGTAACGTCTTTAGTGCAGCCGTTTACGCGGTCGATCATCTCGAGCCAGTTGGTAAGGTCGGGCTTGCGCTTTTCAAGACCGAGGTGCTCGCAGACCACGTCCGCCAGACCCTCTTTTTCCAGCCATATCGGCACTTCGTAAAGCGAAGGAGCAGTGAGGTTCTGTATAACGTCCTCTTTGTGCACGTTGCAGAAAAGGGCTATCTTTTCGGTCATATCTTCGGGGATAGGCATTTCCGAGCGCAGAACGAGGATATTCGGCTGTATGCCCATAGAGAGCAGCTCTTTTACCGAGTGCTGGGTGGGCTTTGATTTCAGCTCTTTAGAGCCGGAGATGTAGGGCACGAGGCAAACGTGGATAAACACGCTGTTGCCCCTGCCCATTTCCTTAGAAGCCTGTCTTATAGCCTCGAGGAAAGGGGTAGACTCAATATCGCCGACAGTGCCGCCGATCTCGGTGATAACTACGTCGGTATTGCTCTGCTTGCCGACGCGGTAAAGCTTATCTTTTATCTCGTTGGTGATGTGGGGGATTATCTGAACGGTAGAGCCGAGGTAATCTCCGCGTCTTTCCTTATTAAGCACGTTCCAGTATATCTTACCGGTGGTGACGTTAGAGTCGATGGAGAGGTTCTCGTCGATAAAGCGCTCGTAGTGACCAAGGTCGAGGTCGGTCTCTGCGCCGTCGTCGGTAACGAAAACTTCGCCGTGCTGGTAGGGCGACATAGTGCCCGGGTCTACATTGATATAAGGATCAAATTTCTGGATGGTAACGCTGTAACCGCGGCACTTTAGCAGGCGGCCCAGAGAAGCAGCGGTGATACCTTTTCCAAGTCCGGAAACAACGCCGCCGGTAACAAATACATACTTTGTAGGCATAATTTTTTTGACCTCCGAAATATTATTCAAAATAAAATCATTCATTATATATCATAACAAATTTTTTTACAAAAGGCAAGGGGTTTGAGAAAATTTCGGCAAATTTTTTTTGGAAAAAGCGTTTTTTAAAGCAAATTTAAATTAAATTTATTATATTTCTAAAAAGATGTATCAGCCGCGTAAGAATTTTGTCAAAAATGCAAGTTGTATTTTTATTATTTTTGTTATATAATATTAGTATTGCCTAAATGCAGCCCTTATTTGCTTTCACGGGGTAAACCACTGAAACTTCGGGGCGCGTTTTGATGAAACGAATTTTTTGTAAAGACGCGAGGTGAGTATTAAAGAATGTCGGAAAACAAATTCAGCGAAAAGGCAGAGGGCACAGCCGCGAACGAAAGCGGCGCTGATAAGCCGTACCGAAAAGAGCCGCCTCTTTCAGACCTAATATCTTCGGCAAAAAGAAACATAGAGAAAAACGCCGCAGAAAAGCCGCCCGAGCCGGAGGAGGAAAAGACGATAGTAGCGCCGAACCTCTCAAAAGCTATGGACAAAATGAAGCGCAAGACCGATAATTCGGGTATGCCCGATATTGATTTCGGCAAGCGAAAGTCTGCGGAAGAAAAGCCCGCCGAAACTGCCAAGCCTAAGGAACAGCAAGACATTCAGAACAGCAAAGATAAAGACACTCAGAACACAAAGAGCGCTCAAAGCAATGCCAAGAGCGAAAATAAAGATAAAGATAAAGATAAAAATACTCAGGCTGAGAAAAAGCCTGCGGAAGCGCCAAAGAAGCAAGCGCCTTCCCCCGCGAAAATTCCGCCGACAGATAAGCCCGATAAGCCTAAGGCGGAGCAGAAACCTGCGGCAAAGCCAAAACAGGAAGCAAAAAAGCCGCCCGCCAAGCCGCCAAAGAGCGATAGGCACGAAGCGGACAAGGCTAAAAGCAAGCCCGCTGCCAAAACAGAAGCGGCTAAGTCGGACAAATCTGACAAACCTGACAAGAGCGGTAAGGCGGAAAAGCCCGCCGCAAAGGGCAAGTTCACCAAAAAGCAGGTGGCTACTGTAATAGGGCTTATCGCTTCCCTGCTGCTCGTCATAGTGCTGATAGTAGTGCTGCTTTTCAACCACTATTACAGCCTGCTGGACACCGACGCAGTTAAGGTGAACAATTCAAAACCAATGACCTACTCAGACGTAGACCTCTCCCGCGCGGACACCATCGACAAAGAAGCTGAGGACGAGAAGATGCGCAAGCAGCTCGCGGAAAAGGGCAAGAAGATCTCGAACTCAGAAGTAATGAACATACTGCTCATCGGCGAAGACCTGCGCGACACTCAGAACGAAACGGCGGGCAACACCGACGTAATGATGATAATTTCCGTAAACACTAAGGACAAGACCATCACCATGACATCTATAATGCGCGACTGCTATGTAAACTTTCAGGACGCAAACGGCTGGTGGTACTCGACCCGTATCAACGCGGCGTACTGGCACGGCGGCGTAGAGCTTACGCAAAAGACCATCGAGGATTACTTGGGCATACAGATCGACAGATACGTTCTTGTAAACTTCAAGGTATTTATCGACATAGTTGACACGCTGGGCGGTCTTGACCTTAAAGTTACCGACGAGGAAGCGAACGGCTATCCCGACGCTGACCCGAACGGCGACAACACGAGAGGTATGCAGAACCCCCTCGACGAGCAGAACAAATTCCTCGGCAACAAGAAGGGCACTGACTATATCAAGAAGGGCGGAAAGCTGCACCTAAACGGAAATCAGGCTCTTGCATACGCGCGCCTGCGCCACGTCGGAAACGCCGATTACGAGCGCACCGAGCGCCAGCGCAAGGTGATCAAGCAGATGATAAAGAAATCACGCAGCCTCTCGCTGGTAGAGATGGATAAGCTTGCGAACAAGATATTCCCGCAGATAAAAACGAATGTCACAAAGACCGAGCTTGCTCAGCTGCTTTTAGATATGCTCGATTACCGCAACTACGAGCTTCAGGAAATGCGCGTGCCCGCCGACAACACCTTCACAAATCAGGTAATAAGCGGCATGGACGTGCTCTCAGTAGACTTTAACGCGAACGCACAGCTTTTCAAAGAGCTGGTATACGGCACGGTAGAGGTCAGCGAGAACGGAGAAGAGCAGAAGCAGGCCATCGAATAAGCAAATAAACAAGATATTTTTTTCAGACGGTGCAGACCAAAAATGCGCCGTCTGTTTTTTTGTGCCTTTTTCGACACATTTTTCGTGCTTTTCATATAATGTATCAAAGCTGAAATTTTACCCGCGCCTACTGCATAGATGGCAAAGCGGCGGGAAAAATATAGGTAAAGAAGCTTGGACTTTACACCCGAACAGTAGATCGAAAAAAGGAGTGCCGAAAAATGAGCGTACACAGAGGAGAGATATATTACGCCGACCTAAGCCCCGTAGTCGGCTCGGAGCAGGGCGGCATACGCCCCGTACTTATAGTTCAAAACGACGTGGGCAACCGCCACTCGCCGACGGTGATAGCCGCCGCGATAACCAGCCGCCACGATAAGGCAAAGCTGCCGACGCACATAGCCGTAGGCGGCGGAGAGTGCGGCTTGGCGAAAGACTCGATAGTATTGCTGGAGCAGATACGCACGCTGGATAAGCGCCGCCTGAAAGAGCGCATGGGCGAGCTGGACGAGGGTGCGATGTCGAAAATAGATTCCGCGCTTTCTATATCTTTCGGTCTGCACTGAGGAAACCGCTGACAAGTAAAATTACTTTTTATAGAAACTAGGGGCAATACCGCACAACTATTGTGTGCGAGATTGCGTGGTTCAATTTATAATTGAACCGTCAGATTTTTTGTCAGATTACCTAAAGCCGACGACGCTTAACTCGCGTTAAGCTAGGAGGTTTTGGGTGATATGACGGAAAATTGTTTTGGCTTCACAAAAACGCAAGCAAGGCGTACACAAAGCCGCTAGGCGGTAGTTGCGCGGTATTGCCCCCAAGAAAAAATGACGGCTCAATCTGTATAACTTGCAGATTGAGCCGTCTTTTTGCCCCTTTTGACGGCTTTTTTGCATTTTTATAAAAAAAATTTTCAAAAAGCGTTGACAAATTTTTTTGAATGTGCTATAATAATTGCAGTGAGTCGGGCTGAAGCTTAGGAAACAGCCCCGAAAATTACTATAATCTATAAGTTGGAGGAATTTTAAAATGGAATTCAAGAACGAATATCTTGCCGGCGTGTACGCTAAGGTCGAGAAGAGAAATCCCGGCGAATCCGAGTTTCTTCAGGCTGTAAAAGAGGTCCTCGAGACCCTCGAGCCCGTTGTAGAGCGCAGACCTGACCTCGTAGAGGCAGGAGTTATCGACAGAATAGTAGAGCCTGAGCGCCAGATCATTTTCCGCGTGCCTTGGGTAGACGACAACGGCAAAGTACAGGTAAACCGCGGTTTCAGAGTACAGTTTAACTCCGCTATCGGACCTTACAAGGGCGGTATCAGACTTCACCCCTCTGTTTGCGCTTCCGTAATCAAGTTCCTGGGCTTTGAGCAGATCTTCAAGAACAGCCTTACCGGTCTTCCTATCGGCGGCGGCAAGGGCGGTTCTGACTTCGACCCTAAGGGCAAGTCTGACGGAGAAGTAATGCGCTTCTGCCAGAGCTTCATGACTGAGCTTTCCAAGCACATTGGCGCTGACACCGACGTTCCCGCAGGCGACATCGGTACCGGTGCAAGAGAGATTGGCTATATGTTTGGTCAGTATAAGAGACTTCGCAACGAGTTCGTTGGCGTACTTACCGGTAAGGGTCTTTCTTACGGCGGTTCGCTTGCAAGAACTGAGGCTACCGGTTATGGTCTTTGCTACTACACCGCTGAGATGCTCAAGTGCATGAAGAACGACAGCTTCGAGGGCAAGACCGTAGTTATCTCCGGTTCGGGCAACGTTGCTATCTACGCTACCGAAAAGGCTACTCAGCTTGGCGCCAAGGTAGTTGCACTTTCCGACTCTAACGGCTATGTTTACGATCCCGACGGAATCAAGCTCGACGTAGTTAAGGAGATCAAGGAAGTTAGACGCGGCAGAATCAAGGAATACGTTGATGCTGTTCCTACCGCTACTTACACCGAGGGCTGCCACGGAATTTGGACCATCAAGTGCGACATCGCTCTTCCCTGCGCTACTCAGAACGAGCTGGACGGCGAATCTGCTGACGCTCTTATCGCTAACGGCGTTATGGCAGTTGCAGAGGGTGCTAACATGCCTTCTACTCCTGAGGCTATCGAAAAGCTGCAGGCTGCCGGAATCCTCTTTGGACCTGCAAAGGCTGCAAACGCAGGCGGCGTAGCTACCTCCGCTCTTGAAATGAGCCAGAACAGCGAAAGACTTAGCTGGACATTTGAAGAAGTTGACAGCAAGCTGAAGGGCATCATGGAGAACATCTTCCACAACTCTTACAATGCTGCTAAGGAATACGGCAAGGAAGGCGATCTGGTTGCAGGCGCTAACATCGCAGGCTTCCTGAAGGTTGCTGACGCAATGATGTGGCAGGGTATCAGCTACTAATTGCCGATTAAATAAAACATCAAAGGGCTTTCCGAAATGGGAAGCCCTTTTTATATGCCCCGTATGATATGCTGCGAATGCACAAAAATAAGACCCCGACTTTTGATCGAGGTCTTTGTTATTTATGCTTTTTTCGTTCTGAATTTGAAGTGCATAGTTATCAGCATCGCGGTCATAACGATCGTCGCGATGGGGAGGACGAACATCGCTATACGGTAGCCTACGGCGCTCACGAACGAGCCGAAGAAGGCGTTGAACCCGATGTCGAAAAGGGTGGAAACGGCGATCATGAAGCCCGTAGCCGCGCCTGCGAGCGACGAATCGTAGAACTCGCAGATAAGCAGAACGATCGTGGGGTAAAGTATCGAGAACGCGAAGCCAGCTGCGCAGATAAGGTATATACCCTTGCGCTCCATCGCCATGCCGACCGTATACAGCACGGAAGCGGCCACGCCGCAGACGATAAGGCTGCGCAGAACGCCCATTTTCTCGACGGGCTGAGCGAGGATAAGTCTGCCGACCGTCATAGCGCCAAAGAAGATAGAAAGGAACATCGCCGAGCGGGAAACTGTAAAACCTAGGTACTGACTGCCGTAGGAGGTGAGCCAGTTTTGCAGGCCGTGCTCGGCGATGAAATAACAGCCGCAGATCAGCACGAGGTATTTGCAGGCGGGGTTTTTGAGCACCATTTTGTAGCTCTCAATAACGCCGCGGCTATGCGGTTCGGGGTCGGGCAGCTTGAGGGTGAAGAGAAGTATCAAGCAGACCGCAGCGCAGACGAGAATTATCGCGTTTGCGGCATGCCACGAGGACATTTTCGAAGAAAATCTGCCTCCGATATTCTGCGAACCGGTAATGCCTATGCCCTGAATGAAGTTGAAGATATTGACAAAGAAGGCGGGGGCGGCAAAAAGCGCGGGGGTTATAAGGTTCACGGTAGTCGAAAGCATTGTCGAAGCGCCGAGCGAGAACATTATCGCAAAGAGCAGGACGATGTAATTATCGGTGAAAACGTAGGTCGCGAGCGCGCCCATCCAGAGCAGCATGACACCAGCGATGAAGCGTTTGCGCGGCAGACGGTCAGCAAGATATCCGCCGACTAGCAGGAAAATTAGGTTGCCGACGTAGCTCATCATGATTATGCGGGAAGCCTGCGACTGGCTGAGGTCGAAATGGTCGCGGAAAAGCGGCAGGAAAACGCCGCGCAGCGCGTCGGAAGCGCCCGTAAAGATCATCAGCAGCATACAGAAAACAGCTGCAAACACCTTATTCTTCTTCATAAAAGATCAGGACCTTTCAAGATACATAAAATTCTCCATAAAAAAAGTCCGCAAACGAAATGTTTACGGACTAGCGCTCCCCAAGTTGGACTCGAACCAACGACCCTGCGGTTAACAGCCGCATGCTCTACCGACTGAGCTATTGAGGAATATGTGAAAAGAGAAAGGGCTTACCTTTCTCTTTTCTTGTGTCGGCGATTACCTATCTTTCCAGCCCGTTGCCAGGCAAGTATTTTCGGCGTAGATGAGCTTAA
>NZ_JAJCLZ010000079.1 GCF_020559915.1 Ruminococcus sp. 210702-SL.1.03 | reverse complement strand
TTTAATGCTGTTACATCGCCGACCTTACAGCTCACCTCCTGCGCGCCTGACGGAACATCAATTGTATCAAAATATTCTGCCGCATTAACCGTCAGCCACGCTGACACCTCGGCGTAGTTCGCTGCGGCTGTAGTGCCCGTAAAATATGTTGTTTCTATTGCCATTGTAATTCTCCTTTCACGCTAATATTTTCAGCCGCGCCGACGTCAGCACGTCGGGGGTCATATCGCTGTTGTCTGCATGGCGCAGTACCACACGCACATATGACGGTGCAGACGCTGTGCCGCACGTTGTCAGCGCGCCGCTGTCGAGCCAGTCTTTATTGGTCGATGATGTCAAGAGTTTTTTCTCTGAATCGTAAAAAATAAACGTGTATAGAAGCTTTTTGTCGGCTTCTGCAATAATTGTGAATCCCGAATAAAAAATATCGGAGGCGTTTGAAATATCAAGATAATCGGGCATTCGTATTCGTGCGGTACTGTTAAAATTATCGCCGTTATCATATATACTGCCCTGCTCCCAGTTTTTGCCCATAAGGTCAATGTCCATACTGTAGACCATCTCAGCCGTGCCTACCGCCCCAACTACCCCTTCCGCCACCGCCGAGGCTAGGGCGGGTTTCCCGCTGTCCTGCGGCTCGGGGGTCGGGTCGGGGGCTATGCCGCTGTCTGCCGCTGCCATTATGTTGATGTCGAACCGCGCCGCCGATATGCTGCCGCCGTCCCCGCTTAGCACGATGTCGCCGAACGCGCGACCCGCTACCGCCAGCATTTCCGCCGTCAGCGTAGCCGTCGCAGCACCGTCAGACAACGCCGCAGCTGCCTTTACCGTCACACCGTCGGGACGCAGGATTTTAAGCTCGGCAGACGTTACCGTGCTTAAATCGGAAATAACGCCGCTGCCGTTGGTAAACCGTGCAACTATCTGCCGCGTGCCGCCGTCGCCCTGCTTTGCGTTTATCCGCGCTCGCGGCGCGGTGCAGCTGAGGTCTAGCTCCACTACCGTTGATACTGTTATCATCTCATCACTCCTTTGTATTGTGCGACCGCGCTCGAGAGGGTCGCCGCCTTGTTGCCGAACGTCAGCGTACTGTTTGAGGGTCGGTCTAGGTCTATCGTCCTGCCGATTATCCGCAGCCGTTCGTCTATGCCCATGATGTCGTTTTTGACTTGGTGCACGCCGTAAAGTTCGTACCCCGCCGATACGTCCAGCGCGCTGACCTTGTACTGCCGCTGACCTATCGCGATGGCGTTCAGCGTGTTCATGCCGCGCCGATAAAGCGTTGTGCTCCCGCGCACGAGGGTGTCGCCGTCGCCGTGTACGTCATATATCGCAACGCCGCTCCGCACGCCGTACTTGGTCACAAGGTCGGCGCGCTCGATGTAACTCTTTCCGCCCGCCATGCCGCTGGGGATTATCGTCAGCCGTTTGCCCGTTGACTGCCTTACCGCGCCCAACGGGTACAGCCGCGTTATCAGCCCGCTAACGTCCGCCGCGCAGGTGATCTCGCGCATATTCCCTCCGCAGTATATCGGCATATCTTTTTCGATTGCGAATTCCTGCGCGTAGTCAATACAGCGCGTGTCGCCGACTTTCCGCAAACGTATCTCGCCGCCCAACGT
>NZ_JAJCLZ010000078.1 GCF_020559915.1 Ruminococcus sp. 210702-SL.1.03 | reverse complement strand
CTCCAAATTTCTTTGTGGGTATTATTGTCATTTACACGGTTGGGTATTCAGACTCGAGTTCGTCCTTGAATTGGAATTTCCGATAAAATAGAAATAGTGCTGTATGATATTTACCATACAGCACCATTTTTTATCTTCATCTAACTAACAATACTCCAAATATACAGGGGAGCCGTAAGCGTAAAAATCAGGCAGCCGAAAATTATAGCCACAGGCGTCCATTCAATCTGTCCGTGCTTGCGATAATCCAAATATGCGCTTCCAATCTTCACAAATAACAGAATCGCCAGAATAACATCAAGACAAGGAAAAACAACATTGTTGACCACAGACGTTATCTGCGATTTCGCCGCACCCCAAGTGCTTGTGACCGCCCCCGCAACATCGCCCGAAGCATAAGCTGTTAGCGACATCATAGCCGCAAAGCACACCGAACTTGCTGCTGCGATCAATTTCTTTTTAGAGCTCATTTCACATCATCCTTTCTCTGTTCCTTATCGTTCTTCTTGCATATGACCATACCGAAAACCATAATAACCGCTGTGGCTACGAGATAAAGCTCAGCACTATTGTCTGCGGATACACCTGTATGAGGAGTATCTATTGTGACCGTAGGAGGGGTTTCAAGATCAGGCGTATGCTCGTCATACATAACGACCTCGGTCACAGAACCGTCCTCGTTTACCGTGAACTTTATCTCATTTGCAATTTCGTAACCGTCCGGAGCAATGATTTCACGGAGCGTGTATTCCTTGCCGGCAATAAGTTTTCCTTCAATCATATGTGGTTCATTTGTGGATACCCATTCTTCAACAACATTTCCGTTCTCGTCGATAATTTGCAAAGTAGCACCCGGCAATTCTTCGCCTGTTGTAACGTCCTGCTTTGAAATACGAACCTTAGTCGTATCATCCACCATAACTATAAGCGGATAGCCGTTATCCGAAACGGCTGTTGAATCAACGTTTTCTACCGTAATATTGCCGTAAATATCAACCGTAAAGCCGATGTCAGTTGCAATAACATAACAGTCAGGAGCGGCAATTTCTTTAAGCACATATTCACCCGCACCAAGCTTTGAAACAATGTGATTTTTGCCGTCGGAAGTCCACTTATCAACTGTCTCACCGTCAGCATTTTCAAGCACCATTTCAGCACCCTCAAGTTCGTTTCCGTACACATCACGCTTTGAAATCTCGACAGTAATAGGCTTGTTTTCCGCAGTTATCTCAATAACCTCGCCGTCCTCCGAAATGCTAACGGTGTATTCTTTGTCGCTAAGAATATATCCCCTTGGACTTTCTATCTCACGAACGATATACTTTCCAAATGGAACATCTGTAAACTCAAAACAGCCATTCTCATCTGAAGCGGCAGTCATTATTGCAGTATCTCTGCTGAACTTCACACAGTCGGCAGTAAACAGCCCGAACACAGCATTTTCAAGAGGTTCGCTCTTGTCATCTACCTTGTGACCCTCTATCCTGCCACGCTTGAGGAGATTTACGAACTGTCCGCAGTCAATATCCACAGTCCGGATATCCTGTCCCATATATTCAAAATTCACAAGATACTTTTCACCGTTAAGGACATAGTGTTCATCGGTTGCAATTTCCTGAACATAATACCTGCCAAAAGGTATCTGTACATCAAATTTTGCGA
>NZ_JAJCLZ010000077.1 GCF_020559915.1 Ruminococcus sp. 210702-SL.1.03 | reverse complement strand
TGCTTAACTTCAAATCCTTGCGGTCAATGTGTCAAGTTTTATTGACAAAATCATCCAGTAAGAGGGTTGCTACAAGAAACTATTGTCAGTTCACCTATGACGATATCTTCTACTTCTTCATCATAGTAACCCTTGACACGTGGTTCATTATCCACTTCATCATAGATACCATCCTTATCCGTATCCTCTTTAGTCGGATTACTATAATAATCATAAGCCAGAACAGAGGGATATTCATAATCCCAAGGGAGTCCTAGAAGGTAAAGAAACGGTGAAACATCAATATATTTAGTAGGCCAAACACTCTTAAGTTCCTCTCTGTCAAGCAGAGAATCCTTATCAGTATCAGCTGTTCCGTTCCAAACTGGTCTTTCATCAAGCTTAACAATTTGCGGAATGAGTCCGTTAAGAGCGACCCAGCATCCGCTGTTGGTTTCCTCGTTGATCATATCTGCAATTGAAAGCAGCTCATCCTTAAAATTGCCGCCAACATTTGCAAATATGCCTCCGGTACTTTCATAAAGAGATTTGTATGTAGACTGATAACTTGAATTTGAAACGACAGATACATTAATATCATCATCAACAAGTAAATCGATCATTTCACTCATTGATTTGATTCCATAATTGTTGTCAATCTTGTATCCTGCGTCTGTTACAAGAACAAAGAATTTTTGTGATGACGTTCTTAAATTGAGCTGACGAGCCATTTCTAATGCGTCTATTGCCGTTTCAGGAGTATCTCCGCCGCCGTCAACAGTCAATTTTGCAATTTCAGCTTTGAAGTCATCCGCATTTTTGAACCAGTTATCTCCATCGGGATTTTTCTTTGTATTGGTTGAATTTTCACCGTCACAGGTAATATCTCTGTAATCAACAAGTGCAAAAGATGGAGTAATTCCTGCAGATTCGATTTCATTTACAAACGCAGTAATGTTATTCTTTACATTGTTAATATATCCGCTCATTGAACCGGTTGTGTCAATTACAAACACAATGTCTACCTGACCTTTGATCTGAACTGTTGCAATGCTTGCCGCAGCGTCGGATACGGCTCTTGCAGCAAAAGTCTGAATTGACGGCTGAGCCTCTACAGATGTTTCTGAAGGAATATCAAGACCAAGTGATTCAAGCCAACTAATAACATCAAGGACAAAATAAATGCCTTCTGCTGAAATATCAGCGCTTAATGTTCTTGTTTCTTCATCGTAAGTTGTAGCCAACGGAGTTGTATTTTCTCCGTCATTATAGCAGATAAGGAGTCCGTTTGTCAATTCGCCTGCTAATTCATAATTTTTTACTGTGTAATCCTCGCTCAAAGTAAAAGAAAGATTTCCACTGTTAATTTCGGATTTTGTAATTTCAATGACCTTGCCTACATATACTCTTTCTTCGCCTTTTAAATGACCTGTATACTCGGAAATATCAATATTGCTGTTTACATTTCCCTTTGCCGAAACTGTAAGTAACGATGGCACTGCAAGATTATCTTCAAACAAATCGCTATCAAATCTGCTTTGATCAACAGTCTGCTCGAAATACTCATCACAGTCAAGCACTCCATTATCATCTGTATCAGGCTTTAACGGATCAAGCCCGAGAACAATTTCGTCTCCGTCATTTACGCCGTCCTTGTCGGTATCCGGATTCAACGGGTCGGTGTGATAATCATTCACTTCTTCTCCGCCTTTCA
>NZ_JAJCLZ010000076.1 GCF_020559915.1 Ruminococcus sp. 210702-SL.1.03 | reverse complement strand
TGCAATATAATATTTAAGCCAATCCTATTGGCTTTGCCCTCATAAACCCACCCGAAATCTCCTGATTCCCACCATTCTCAAACTTTGCGACAAATGCCCACAAAGCCGTTCAACCCCTCCTATGGTAAACTTACCCCACCCACCGCCTTACTTTGCCTCACGATGCGACACTGTGCGAACTGCGGCGAGTTACTGCTCAGACAGCTTTTCCGTTTCGGCAGGCGAGGAGCTTTTCGGCTTTCTTGCAGGCTTTTTTGCCGACATCATGTCAATGAAATCACGGACGTTTTGAGGTACATTTTTGCTGTAAATCTGCTCAACATACTTTTCAAGCTCAGCCGAAAGCGTTGTATTTTTCTGCTCTAAATACATTTCAATTGCCGATAATTTTTCCTCGCTTACCGATACCGAAACCAATTTTTTCATCATATCACACTCCATTCAAATTAGTTTTCTGCGGAATTTTCACCGCTGTCATTTTCCGAATCAACCTCCGTTCCGTCAATCAAATCCAAAACTTCTTGCGGATAATCCACGCCCTCATAGGTACACCAACTTACCCAACCGCCGTTTGAAACAAGGTCTTTTGTCACATATCCTGCTGATTCGGAACAGTAAATCACCTCGCCGTCACCGACATATATCCCATGCTGACTGCCGTCAAACAGTCCTATACCTGCGACCTCAGGCATGGTATCAAGACTGCCTTGCTCGGTGAAAACAAGCGTCTGAAACTGATTTCCAAACGACTTTTCATCGGGATTGTAATTCAGATAACCAAGCATAAGCCCTGCATTATCAGCATATCTGATGCGGTCAACATAGTCACGATTTCCGATTGCACCCTGCTTAAATCCCCAGCCTGAGATGTACGCATTCTCCGCCCAAGCCGCAAGATCGGCGCAGTTCTTTGTGCTTTCATCGCTGAACATATACCCGTTGATCGTAGAATTCATCACCCAAGTGTAGGTTCTCATAAATTCGTCATAGCCGATCTCCAAGCCGTAAGTTGAATTTATCGCAGTTATCAAATCGCTGTCATTCGGAGCAACAGCAAACAGGTTGGCATAGGATTCCGCATTGAAATTTTGCACGTCACCGAAGTATGACATATATATCAGCTGTGCTTTTATGGTCTGAGAGCGAACTCCTGCGCCACTCATGGCGTCCTCGATTTCCTGACCGCTGTTTTGAATTTCGGTTATTTTCGCCTGCTGTTCGCTGTCAAGGCTTTCAAACAAAGCCGAATCGCTGAACATTTCAGCGTTAATTTCAGGTTGCTCGATTTCCATGCTGCCCATGCTCGAAAGCACAGCTACGGGCAGGCACATCAGTACAAGAAAGCCTGCGGCGATACTCCCGATCAACACAAACAGCTTTCCTCGTTTTTTCTCGTCACCAAGAATATATATGGCTATCTTTTTCAGAACCGCCGCAACTGTTGCAGACATTACCGACCACCACCGTTTCCAAACATCGCCGCCTTATACTGCGGAGCAATAACCTGTAGCAAATACCTCTCATTTCCGCACCTGTAAAGACAAGTGCCACGTTCGGGATACTTTATCAAGCCGTACTCCGATTCTTCAAGCTGCAAAGTATCAATAAAAGCAGTCGGAGAAATGTTTCCGGGATTGAACAGAAAATGGTGACTTGGAATACTGAACAGCGGCTTGGTGAACTCCTTGATCTCAGGCAGCAGGAAGTCCTCAATGTTCTGACTTGCCAGAATAAACGAGGACTCCCTTTTACGTACACGCTTCATGCCGTTGCGGATATATTCTATCGCCGTCATGTTTGTAAGAAACAAATACAGCTCGTCAATAGCCGCAACTGTATTTCCCTTGCCTAAAAGTTGATTGGACAT
>NZ_JAJCLZ010000075.1 GCF_020559915.1 Ruminococcus sp. 210702-SL.1.03 | reverse complement strand
TTTCTATTTTACTTCTTTGAGGTTGGAGTGTCAAGTTTTATTATACTATATCATTCCGTGATACCAAAGTCTCTTTATTTCTTCCATATCTTTAGGCTTTTTTCGGTTAATGTCCTCTATAAACTGCTTGTCCATCTTGTGACAGTAGGATTCACGTGCTGAGGAAATCTGTAAAGCGTCCCACAAGAAATCCTCCTTGCTTGCAAAGATGTTTACAAGATTTCGAATCTGCTGCGGTGTGTAATCGTCGGCTGAAATGTGTATATGAGTGCCTGCACAATATCTCGGACCTGTCACTCCGCCTGCTTTTCTTAGTGCTCTCACAACCTCCTGCAAAAGAGGTATGTCTTCATATTCCAACACAGGAGAGTTCATTTCCACGCTGTATGATTTAGAAGCATGGTCGCCGTCTGCGTTGTAACAGTTGATACTTCCGTCATAAACTATCGCCCATTTTCTGTTTTTTGAGTCTGTCACAACATATTTATCATAGTACCCGCCCTCGTGTTCAACACGCCCGTCAAGCACTTTAGCCATAGCTTTTGCAGCCTGACTTCGTGTAAGTCCGGTCATCTCTATCTCTATACCGAATTTTCTCGTTTTTATGCCTTCAAAGTTTTTGGACAATGCTGCACCTCCCAACAAAAAACAGCCTGCGAATATATCGCAAGCCGTAAATTTTGATCGTTATTCAATTTCAGTCCTGACCTCATACCCACCTTTAAAGATCACCAGTATCTCCGTCTTGCTCAGAACCTTCACACATTCTATCAGCTTTCTGATAAGCACATTATCAAAGGTTTCCAACTCAAACTTTTCATGCTCTATCATATCTATTATCTTATCAAGCTTGGCTTGAGTTTCGGCGGAAGTTTGATTTTTTGATTTCAGCATTGCAAGTCTTTCACTCAGGCTTTGCTCTTCCTCATACAGCTTTTCAAACTCGCTGTCCAGCTTGTCCTCATCACAGCCGCTTGTTGCTATGAGACTTATCAGATCACTTCTTGCCTTGTCGATCTCTTTAAGCCTTTTTTCAATCGCTGCGATCTCTTCCTGCCCATGACATTCAAGCACATTGCTGATATTCGCTTTTAAGATTTTTTCAACGTCGTTACCACAAGAGTAGTAGTTATTTATCGCTCGAATAATTCCACGGTGCAGGTTTTCTTCCTTGATCGTAGGCGAATCGGGACAATATCTTTTGCCGTGTTCCAGCCGGCTTATACACCGCCAGACCACTTGTTTATTTCCGCTTTTTGTCCATATTCTGCGTCTGTACGGAGTCCCGCATTGTCCGCATATCAACAATTCAGACAATACATATTTTCCGCTGTATTTTCCTTGCTCAGTTTTGGTCTGATCGGATATTTTTCTTTTTGAGCTTCGTCTTGCAATTTCCTGTTGTACCCGATTAAAGGTATCACGGTCGATTATGGGAGTGTGATGGTCTGTAATAAGATACATCGGACGCTCTCCGTTATTTTTTACAACTTTGTGTGTTATGCAATCGACTGTGAAGGTTTTTTGCAAAAGTGCGTCTCCAACATATTTCTCATTTTTAAGGATGCTCTGAATTGCACTCTTAGTCCACTCACTTTTACCGGTTGCTGTAGTTATTTTTTGATTCATTAAGATCTGAGCGATGTTAAGTAATGTATATCCGTCAAGATAAAGACTGAAGATCAATCGTACAGTTTCAGCCTCTTCCGGAACTATCTCAGGCTTGCCGTCTGCTCCCTTTCTATATCCTAACAAATGCTTATACTGAAATGGCACTTTTCCCTCCCGAAAAGCTTTTTCCTTACCCCAACTGACGTTTTTGCTTATAGATTCTGACTCAGCCTGTGCAAAACTTCCATACAAAGCTATCATAAACTCGCTTGTCATTTTCAGCGTGTTTATGTTCTCTTTCTCGAAAATAACACCAATACCCAGGTCTTTAAGCTGTCTGACATATTCGAGGCAATCCACCGTATTTCGTGCAAATCTTGATATTGATTTTGTTATCACAAGGTCGATCTTTTTCTTTTTGCACATTCTTATCATGCGGTTAAACTCTGTCCTTTTCTTTGTTTGAGTTCCGCTGGTCCCTTCGTCGGCAAAAACTCCGGCAAGCGTCCATTCCTTTTTTCGGTTGATCAA
>NZ_JAJCLZ010000074.1 GCF_020559915.1 Ruminococcus sp. 210702-SL.1.03 | reverse complement strand
CAGAAAATCGGAGACTATTTCCGTAACCTTGATTTCCTTATCACCCTTCATCAGCATAAGCCAAATAAAAAAGGACATGACGTTTTGAGCGTCATGCCCTTTAAGGGAAACCAGCGTAAACCGCATTATTTATGTACTTAGTCGAGCAAACTGGAAATCGACTTCATGATGAGGTCAATGTCCTTGTTTTCAAGCTCTCTGATGATGTGCAAATAGGTCTTCTGTGTAGTATTGATGCTTGAGTGTCCGAGTCTCTGTGCAACACTGGCGATTGAAACACCGTCGAACAGGAGAAGCGATGCGTGTGTATGGCGAAGTCCATGAACGGAAATAGTAGGGATTCCGACAGCTTTGCAATGTCTTTCCAACACATCGTTGAGAGTAGAGTTGTAAATCTTCTTTTCTTTTGAAACAAAGATAGGGGCAGTATCATTCAGCTCTCTTACGATTGCATAGAACTGTCCTACCGTCTGCCAGTCAAGGCGAATCTTTCTGACCGAGGACTTGTTCTTGGTAGGCTGAAAACCGCCCTCGCCTTTATAGTCCCAAGTCTTATTAACACTAAGCGTCTGATGAGTGAAATCGAAGTCCATAGGCGTTACTGCAATCGCTTCGGAAAAACGCATACCGGTCTTAGCAATAAGCAGAATAAGCCAATCCATATTCAAACCGCTGTTCAGGTCCAGGCTTGTAAGCAACTTCTGAAGCTCATAACGGCTGAGATACTTCTTCTTTTTATCGTTGGGAGACTTGCCCTTGATGATAACCTTGCGAGTGGGATCACGGGCGATCAAGCCGTCATCAACTGCATCAAGGATAGCTCCTTTGAGCTGATGGTGAAAATCCATAGTGGTCTGGCGCTCGTGTGTCTCAGCATAATCATTGATGAGCTGCTGATATGTGATTCTGTCAAAATCGCAGAGTTTTACATCGGGGATCAGTTTCTTCACCCATTCAGCGGTCAGGTGATACTTCTGCATTGTTACGCCCCTGACCGATCCTTCTTTATATATAACCAGCCACTGACAGTAATACTCATGGAACAGAGTATCCGTTTTTATATCGTTCAAAATCTTATCCTCCTTTGGCGGCTCACGCTGATGAAGGGTGATAAGGGTGTCAAGGCGACTGAAAAAGTCTGCAATTTGGCATTGTTCTTCATAACTTGGGAACAATACTCCGCCTTTAAGTGCGTTTTCATCTGTAACCTTCATATCGTGTTTTGCACCTATATTCACAAGCGGTTTTAGGTACATATTCAACCGATCATCAAGGTCAAAATAGCATTCAATAAAATCTGCATTTGCAGTACCTTGAATGGTTTTATAGACCGCATACAAAGTTGATACAATGCCCGATTTTCCTTTGTTTGCTTTAATTATGCCATAAGGATTTGCTCTCAAAGGTGACTTCGTATATACTACATCACCTGTTTCTACAACACCATAATTTGAAACTGATGCACCAGCAAAACTCCTACCCTGAAATTCTATCTGATTAACTACTCCGACTTCACCTGAAACAGACAAGACATCAGTCTTATCATACTTATCTTCGGTGTTCTTTTTTGTTGAGACAGTAAGGTATTCATTCAGCTTACGCTGTTCCCAAGAAATTGTTTTTTGAGCGACTTTAGCACTCCGACTGCCAAAATCGAATGAAAAACACTCACGCTGATGAAGGGTGATAAGGGTGTCAAGCTGTTCAAAATAGCTTGCTATCTTCTTTTGTTCATCATATGAAGGGACAGTAATGTGCATTTTCAGTAGGTCTAAAAATGACAATACTTTTTGACCAGTTCCAGTGCAAGTATAACCTATTTCGTGTACAACTTCTTCGCTGTGATTTAATACTAACGAGATAAAGAACACGTCACTATTATTGCCATAAAAAACAGGATAGAATTTGCTAATAATGCCCTTATCACAGCACTTATTGATGTTAAATGTGAAGTCGACTCCGTCGCTTCTGTTTCTATATGTGCAGTAGCCTCTTGGCAGAATATTGTAGCCTGTTATATCATGTTGCTGTTTTCGTCCAAAGTGTTCTTCCTGCAAAACAACACCTTCTGTTTTAGACGACGTTAGCACAGGTAAATCACATTCAGAATCAACAGTTTCTTTGTACTCAATTATTAAGTCTGACAGCTTACGCTGTTCCCAGGAAAAAGCACAAACAAGCATAAAAAAACAGGGAG
>NZ_JAJCLZ010000073.1 GCF_020559915.1 Ruminococcus sp. 210702-SL.1.03 | reverse complement strand
GCAGTGCAGTAACGCCCACAGCAGGGTCTTTCCAACCGGGCTGCGCCAGCGCACCAGCAACGTCCATCGCAACAGTTTCATACGATGTTGTGTCATAGCTCTCAGCTCCGCCGATGAGAGCAGGGGAGCTTGTGGACATAATGGCGATAGCTGCTAGGATAGATATTATTTTTTTCATATGTCTTTTCTCCTATCTATGTAGGTGTTTAATGCTCGTTATATACCTTTTTGAGTCGAAAGCTTTTCTACTTGAGAGATTATATCAAGTTTTAAATCTTCTTCTGACTTTGTAGTCATATCAAAATACTTATAATTACTCAAGCAAGGAAGTATTTGTTCTATGTCAACGTCGTCAAGCTTAACAACGTACCAACCCATTTTTTTATTTATCATTTTTGCCATAATATTATTAAGTTCCATCTGAGAGTAATTTGATTCCGCAGTGGCTTTGCTCAGAAATAGAATAGCAAAGTCGCTCTGCTCTATTCCATTCATTATTGAGCTTAAAATATTATCTCCAACATCGATCGATGTTTCATCTAACCAAAAATCTAAACCGGCACTTTTAAGATCGTCAATGATCTTGTACACTATTGATTTATTTTTATGACAGTAAGAGATGAATATTTTTGGTCTAAAAAAGTGCCTTTTATCTGAATAACCTTTTTGCATAAGCTCTTCTTCAGAAGCAAAAATAAATAGTCTTCTGAATACATTCGTTATATCTTCTTTTGACATATTGGCTAAAAGAGTATGTGTATTATACCCTCTGTATTGGGTTTCAGAGAGCAGCTCTCCCAAACCAAACTGATTATCAGTTTTTAATTCGGTTCTTTTAAGTATCTGTTCAATTTTGTCTTTTTCCTCAAATTCACATTCAACACACAGGTATGCTTTTAAATGATAAGGATTATTATCAACAAACATACAAACGCATCCGTTTTCGTCAACCAGCGAATTTATTTCATAAACAGTTTCTACATGATCGTCATGTTTAGAATATGGTATTTCTATCGTGTATTTGCAGGACATATTATCATCGATCTCCTTATATATATAGATAAAATGATTGAAAGGATCTGCAACAGTTGTACAGTTTAATACCATTTCTATTTCAAAGGCGTACCATTTGAAATAACGTACCGGTTCATCACTTATTTCGCTAAATGGAATTATGGTCAATGAAGAATAGCGTTTACAATGCTTGTAAAAAAGCTGCTCAACTCGTTCCTTTCCTAACATTCATTTTCTCCTACAATTGTACCATATTTTAACTACATTGTCAATCACAATTTTTTCTTTTAACAGATAGTTTTACAGCGATCTGCCCTTTTTGACCTCAATATCCATAACGACCTCATTATCAAATTCCTTTTGCGGCACAGGTTCATCTTTAGAATTAAACAGTCCGTCGAGCTTTGCTTTGTATTGCTTCGCCTCTTTCAGCGTATTAAAATGCTCTATGCTCGAATAGTCGATCGTATTTGTGTATTCGTCTAAGTAGGGCTTTGCTGCTACTGCAAAATGTCCGTTTTTCGCACTCTTCAAAACTGCCGTATCGCTGTCAAAAGAAAAAATTTGATACAGCTTGCCATCGGTGCATTTATACAGCAATATGCTATTCGCTGAGCTGTCATGCTTAAATGTTTTCATCTTTTTTCTTCTTGTCTGATCTGAGTGCTGCCGAACGTTTTATAAATCCTTGTACCGCCTTTGGAACGTGTTTGCTATACAGTTTATCGACCGCTGTCGCCGCAGCCTCGTTTATGACTTTTGCGATCTCCTCTTCAATGTTCTGTTCCGCAGGCATATAGCAGCGCAGCGCTTCAAGCTTGCTTTTATCAATGTCGATTTTAATATTCATTATCACACCTCATTTTTAAAATAAAGACTAAGAGCCTTTTCTATCGTATTACTTATCTCTTCCTTTGACATTTTCTTATCAAAGTATTTGGAGTATGTGGCATTGCTGATCCGTATACTCTTTGTACTTTTGATCTCTTCGCATCTATCAGATCTTCCCATCAGAATTTTTATAACGGTGAGCTGATCCAGCGTTTTGATATTGCTTTGCTCTCTGAGGATCTCAGATCTTTTTATGTCTATCTTATATTTTTTCAGCAGACTTATCAGCATATCCTGTATATCTTCCGGCAGATATGATAGGTTTACCGCCGCTCTGATAGGTATTGTGCCATCATCGACCAGCGGCTTTAGTCCATCTATCAGCTTGTCTATCTGATATAGTATAATAAAACTTGACACTCCAACCTCAAAGAAGTAAAATAGAAAG
>NZ_JAJCLZ010000072.1 GCF_020559915.1 Ruminococcus sp. 210702-SL.1.03 | reverse complement strand
ATTATCGTAACGAATACGGCGAATGGGATTCCTGTTCACTTACCGATGAACAGATAGAAAAGTACAAGCAGCAGTTTGATCATATCATAGTAGATCTGACCGGAATCGGGCTGGTTGCTGTGAGAGAAACAAAGCCGGAAGTGATCGAACCGGAAGAAACAGAATTTGAACAGACATTGTAAAATGCAAAAGGAGAATGATAAATGATAAAAAACAGAATATTAAAGAAACTTAGTGCAGGACTTATGGCAGGACTCTGTGCTTTTTCTATGCTCGGCTCATCTATGAGCGGAGTTATCACAGCGAATGCGGCAAGTACTTCGACTGAAAACTCAGCTTTTCCGTCGGCAGATACGGTGATCGCAAAGGCGGCGACCTTGCTCGGCTCGCCGTATACCTTTGGTAACAAGGGCTACTGGTATGCGTATGATCAGGGTCAGTACACTCCGCTTTCTGTTGAAACGATAAATAATCTCGGCATTGACTGTTCGGGACTTGTGTACTATACCCTTACGCAGCTTGGCTACAGCACTTCGGGATTTTCATGGAACAACCCTGTGCCTGTTGATACAGATCATTGGCTTACAGTCAATGATAACTGCACCATAACTTACGACGGAAAGACTTCAAAGGTCGAAGTCGAAAAGAAAAACATCAAGACAACGGACCGCCCGTATTGGGAGTGTGCTGACGGTTCGGTTATTACAGCAGGTTCTGTGGTGGTCGCTCAGAATCCGGGTGGTGAGGATCACGCTTGGATATATATGGGCGAATTTGATTTAAGAAATGATGTAATAAGCTATCTGAAGTCTATTGGAGTTTCGGAAAGTCTTATCAACTCCAAAACGGTAGGCGACGGCACAGGCACAGGAGGTACACACTGGAGAATCGAATCAAACGGTTCTGAGGGCGTTGTTATCAACAACAAGACTGACGGTAAGACCGCTACCGCTATGAATATGTCGGCGTTCAGAATTACAAAGACAGATGTTACCTTTGAGATCGATAAGTACAATACGGACGGTAATCTTGTAGGAAAATCAAGTGTTGACAATTCCACAGCGGTATACGGAATCTACAGTGACAAGTCCTGTACCAAAAAGGTTGGCGAAATCACCATAGGCGCTGACGGCACAGGTAAAATTCAACTTCCCGACAGCACTTATTACGCAAAGGAATTAAAAGCTCCTACAGGTTATTCTATTGACCCTACTGTTTATACAATCAAAGCAGGAAAAAACAAGGTGACAGAGGATTTCAAAACAGGAACAATTAAAATTAACAAAACCGCAGAGGACGGAATCATCAGCGGCAGGAAGTTTAAAATCACCTATTCATACAATGGAAAATCGCTCTCTGAAACTGCCAAAACCAATGCAAACGGAATTGCAGCCTTTGACGATCTAAGGGTTTATGATATGTCTACGGGTAAAGCAATTACCTATACAGTATCCGAGATCAATGTAGATACAAGATACGAAGTCCCTAAGGCTCAGAATGTTACGCTGACAAGCGGAGATGTTGATCTGACTGTGAATGTAAAGTTCAACAATCAGCTTAAAACGGGCTCGATAAAGATAAATAAGCAGTCCGAGGACAATCAGAACGGCGACAGAGAGTTCACTATTACGGGCAACGGTAAGACTTACACAATAAAAACTGGTTTGGACGGTGTTGCAATTCTTTCCGATATTCCCGTTTACAACAGCAATAATGAGAAGATCGTGTACACCATTTCCGAGAAAAATGTTCCGATAAAATATGTGATTCCTGCCGATCAGACTGCAACCCTTACGACAGATGCGACCACAACCAAGACATTCAAAAATATCCTCAAGAAATTTACTGTAGAGGTGACAAAGCAGGATTCTGAAACAACATCAGAACAGGGCAACGGAACGCTTGCAGGAGCAGTTTACGGACTGTACAAGGACGGCGAGCTTGCCGATACCTATACGACCGATGAAAGCGGATATTTCAAGACAAAAGAGTATGTCTGCGGAAACTACACTGTTCAGGAAATTTCACCAAGCGAGGGCTATCTCCTTGACAAAACAGTTTACTCAGTAGGTGCAGAAGCTGAGAATTATTTCATTGAGCATAACCCACTTTCTATGACAGTGACTGAGGACGTTATCAAGGGAAATATCGCAATGATCAAGCATTCCGATGACGGCTTTACTCAGATAGAAACTCCGGAAGTGGGAGCTGAATTTGAAGTGTATCTGAAATCTTCGGGTTCTTATGCAAATGCTGTTGAAACAGAACGTGATTACCTGACGTGCGATGAAAACGGATTTGCACAGACAAAGGATATGCCATACGGAATTTACACGGTTC
>NZ_JAJCLZ010000071.1 GCF_020559915.1 Ruminococcus sp. 210702-SL.1.03 | reverse complement strand
TGTTATAATTTAAACTGGGGACAGTAGGTAAGCACTGACTTGCTCTTTTTTGATGAATCTCCTTTCATGTGATTTACGGGGCGCAAGTCCCGTGCGGTGACCGAGGGCATGACCTTATGCGCCGCGCCATTTGCTTCCGAGCCTCCTATAAATTTGCGCAAAGGCACTCCGCTTTCGGGCGGGGTGTCTTTTTGCACCCCTCTCCAAAATTTTGAACCCGAAAGGTGTGAACCCCTTGCCTATCGAAAGACCCGACCGCAGCGGCGCTCATCAGCAGCAGTTCCGCGCGAACAAGAAACGGATATACGCCACGCAGACCGTGTGCGGCATATGCGGCAGACCGGTTGATTTTACGCTCAAATATCCGCACCCGCTGTCCGCTTGTATCGACCACATTATCCCGATAGCCAAGGGCGGGCACCCGTCGGACATATCGAATTTGCAGCTTGCTCACTGGTGCTGCAATCGGCAGAAGTCGGACAAGCTCGTTGAAAAGCAGGTGTTCGATCAGTCAGTTGAGCTCCTATCCAACCGCATACTGCCGCAGACTTTCGACTGGAAAACGTTCTGACGGCTCAGCGGTGCGAGCGCTGAACACTTTACCCGATGTTCGTCAAATGTTCGTCAAAATACATGAATTTTACACGATTTTTGTGACTTTTGCCGAATTTTTGGCTGCATATGGGGGGAGGGTGCCCCTTGAACTTGTGAGCGACCCTTCACCCTCTGCACTGGTTATATATCTCGCAGACTTGAAAAGTTTGGAAACGAAAGGATAAAACATGGCTGAATATAAGGGCATGGAGTACCTGCGGGCGAAGCTGAAATGCAAACGCCGCCGTGTGCAGGTGCGTTACGATCATTACCATATGAAGAATAAAATAGCAGACTTCGGCAAGATGATACCGCCCGATTATCGCTGGATAACCCCCGTTCTCGGCTGGTGCGCCAAGGCGGTAGACGTGCTCGCCGACCGTATCGTGTTCGACGGTTTCGACGGCGGCGGAGAGTTTCGCGTCAATGAGATACTGACGGAGAACAACAGCGATGTGCTCTTCGACAGCGCGGTGATCTCGGCACTCATCTCGTCCTGCTGTTTCATCTACATCTCGGCGGACGGCGACGGCTACCCGCGCTTGCAGGTCATCGACGGCGGCAGCGCGACGGGCATTATCGACCCCATCACGAATATGCTGCGCGAGGGTTACGCCGTGCTCGATACCGACGACCGCGGCAAACCGACCATCGAGGCGTACTTCACCGCCGAACAGACCGAGATCTACCGCAAGGGTGAGGACGTGCAGATATACGAAAACCCCGCGCCCTACCCGCTGCTTGTGCCGATGATCTACCGCCCCGACCCGGTAAGACCCTTTGGGCACAGCCGTATAACCCGCGCGTGTATGGAGCTCGTACAGGAAGCACTTAGAACGCTCAGGCGTTCGGAGATCTCGGCGGAGTTCTACAGCTTCCCGCAGAAGTACATTTTGGGCTTGTCGGACAGCGCCGAGCAGATGGACAAGTGGGGCGCAACGATGTCCTCGATGTTGGCGGTCACTCGCGACGACGACGGCAACAACCCCACCGTCGGACAGTTTCAGCAGCAGAGCATGACGCCGTACTCTGAGCAGCTAAAGTCGATAGCGAGCCTTTTCGCAGGCGAAACGGGCTTGACCCTCGACGACCTCGGCTTCGCAACGTCGAACCCATCAAGCTACGACGCTATCCGCGCGAGCCATGAAAATCTGCGGCTGACGGCGCGCAAGGCTCAGCGGACGTTCGGCACGGGCTTCCTCAACGTCGTGTATCTGGCGGCGTGCGTGCGCGACAAGGCGGCGTATACGCGCTATGCGTTCGCAGGTCTTACCCCGCGCTGGCTGCCGATTTTCGAGCCCGACGCGGCGGCGCTTGCGGGCGTTGGCGACGCTATTTTGAAGATAAATCAGGCAGCCCCCAACTATCTCGGCGAAAAGAATATCCGCCGTCTGACGGGCATGGAGGGCGAAAATGGCTGACATCGGCGCAGAGCTGCTCGAGAAAATTCGGGCGTTTTTCAAGAAAAAATGTCAGGGCGACGCGTACATACAGTCGGTGCTCGGCAAGGTCGCGGCGGGCACAGCGCAGATGGAAGAGATCTCGCTTCTCTCGCAGTCAATAGGCTTTCGGGCTTCGCAGGTGATAAGCGAATACGTCAACGTCGCCGCGCTGCCCGACGGCAAGATGTACTACAACATCGCCGACACGATACTCTCGGGCGTGCTCAAAGACAACTACGAGATCATCAATTCTGCGGCGGCTGAGTGCCAGCGTGCGCTTGACCGCAAGATGGGAATAAACATCGAGCCGCAGCGTGCGCC
>NZ_JAJCLZ010000070.1 GCF_020559915.1 Ruminococcus sp. 210702-SL.1.03 | reverse complement strand
CTTTCTATTTTACTTCTTTGAGGTTGGAGTGTCAAGTTTTATTATACTATATCAGGACACGGATTTCTTGTATACAAAAGTGCTGTTAATGACACGCTTGATTTCACAGGATTTGTTCGTGGCTATACCTATCAAACTTGGAATAAGGTTGACCCATGCTTTTATGATATTCAATGTGGACAGTCTGTTTCAATCGGAAATGCGGGAGCTGCTGTTGGTGGCTCTTCAGTTTCTGGTGAAAGTGGATCAAATTCCGGTGGCAGTTCTGTTGGTAGTTCAGGTGGTTCAAGTGGCAGTTCTGCAGGACCTTCTAGTGGCTCCTCTAGTGGCAGTGAGAGTGATGTGGCAGGAATCTACTTCAACAGAGAATTTGCTGTTGAAGCAAATAATTATAAAGAAAACTATGATTCTTCAAACCCAAGTGATTTTAAGCAGGAATATGATAAAAACTACGCCTATACTAAGAAAATTACACAGGATCAGTGGGATAAACTAATACAATATCATAATGATCACAACACATATGATTTGCTTTGGAACAACTGTGTATTGGTTGCTACAAGAGCCTGGAATCTCATTTATCAAGATGACCAAATTGATACAAATGCAATACTATCTGTTGTAAAGAATAGAATAAAAGAAAAGTCCAACTCATTTGTTTATGATTTGTATTCAGTTTTGGAGTATAGTTTATGAAAAAATTAATTCTGAAATTATTGGTTGCTTTGGCTTTACACATACTATATTTCGTCGTAATTGCAGGAATCGGTATTACAAATACGGTTCTTGGCAGAAAAGCGGTATGGCTGGAGTTATCCTTTTTTCTGCTACTGGAAATTCTTCTGTTCGTAGTCTATTTCATCGCACCTCTATCTTCAACAGTCCATAAGATTGTCTATTGGATTGTTTCTGAACTATTTAGTCTGTTTACCGCATGGTTTTGGATGTACTTTATTGCGGGACCTATTTGGAATTTTTAAATCTATCCTTAAGTTTGGTTTTATTTGCATAAAAGTGATTGATATGATTGACGAATATGCTTGTGGTAACCTAAAGGCCTTAAAATTAATTTGAGAACATTTGATGAAAGTGTAGAAATCTACTCTTTCATTGGGCAATTTCAGTAGTTTTCATTCATGAGTAACTATGGGAGGATGAATAATGAAAAAAGCAATCACTATTTTGTGGATCATAAATATCATTATTATCTTAATAATATCTATCATACTCATTTGGTGGAAAAAAGATCATAAAGAAATAGGTTTAATTGGAATGCTCAATGCCAAATTGTTTGTATTATATCTAATTATTGCTGTTGTATTATTTATTATTCTTACAATCGTTATTCTAAGGAAAAAATAATCTTTCGGTAAGCAATTGGAAAAATTTTGCTAAATGGAGTGAACAGTTACCAGAATATCATGAAAATTTCTATTCTTGGGGAGGAAAATATTTTATTGATTATGATGAATATGAAGAATACATTGGGTATAAACTGTCTGGGTTCAGCAATATTTTATACATATCATAACTAAGAGGAATTGTAGTGAAGAATAGCATAGTAGCTGTTATATTTACATTGATTGTTTCTGTGCTTTACATTTCACAAAACATTGTATATGCGGCAGAAGATAAAGCAAGGACGATAACAATTCATACGCAAGGACTATCTGATGAGGCGTATTATGTTGATCTTCTTGTAAAGATAAAAACTTCTGATCCGGTATACACTGATTTCAACAGCAAAATGCCAAAATAAATGGTTTTGATAAAAGTGATTCCTATGTGCGCTATGAAAACGATGGTTTTATAAGCTATTCATTGCATTTTACTGACGCTGATAACGATATGAAGATAAATAAATACAAAAGTGATTACGGAGAAACTATTCGTGCCGATAATGAGGTTATTCCGTTTGACTATCCTAATTACAATAAGAGGCTCTGCGAAAAAATCTCTGTAAATTAATCAACTGTGATAAAAACGTTAGTTGGGAGCGATATGAAAAATTTGCCGCTCCGATTTTTTACAGTATACAATAAATACTGTAATTTGTCAAGGTTCTTTTTGAAAATCAGCCTGATGGCATGGAGCGCAGCGCAATGGAATCAGGCTGATTTTCAGCGGCTCGCTCAGCCGAGCCTGTCGGGATACATGATTTCAAGCTCTCCCAGAACTCTGCCCCAGTTTCTTAGCGACATAGTCCATTTTTTCGCTATTTCATGAGTTGCCAGATACAAAGCCTTCAGGAGCGCCGTATCGCTCGGAAATACGCTCCTCTGCTTGTTCAGGCGGCGATAGCCGCTGTTAAGGCTTTCGATGGCGTTGGTGGTGTAAATGACCTTTCTGACCTCCGCTGAAAACTTAAAAATCGGCGATA
>NZ_JAJCLZ010000007.1 GCF_020559915.1 Ruminococcus sp. 210702-SL.1.03 | reverse complement strand
TCCCTGACAGCTTTATTATTATATCACTCTTTTTCCTTCTTGTCAACTCTTTTTTCGCTTTTTTCTCAGGTTTGTAGGGGTGCATAAAAACTTTTCGCCATGTTTCAACATCGTTGGTCATATTGTTCTTTTCTGTCCAAAAAAAGAGCCCCACGGCTTCCCGCAGGGCTGTTCGCTATTATTTGAATTTCTCTTTCAGTTTGTCGAAGAATGTTCCGCGCTTTTTGTAGTTCTTGTTCTCCAGCGATTCGTCGAACTTACGCAGCAGCTCCTTCTGTTCTTTCGTCAGTCCCTTCGGTATCTCTACGTTCACCTTTACATAATGGTCGCCGCGCTCGCCGCTGTTGCCCTTGCGCACGCCCTTGCCCCTCATGCGGAACACAGTGCCCGTCTGAGTGCCCTCCGGCACGTCGTACTCCTGCTTGCCGTCTATGGTCGGCACCTCTATACGCGCGCCCAACGTTGCCTGAGCGTATGTCAGCGGTATCTCCGTCCATATGTCGTAAGTATCGCGGCGCTCGAATATCGGGTCTTTGCGCACTCTTACTGATAGATACAGATCGCCTGCAGGGCCGCCGTTTATGCCCTGGCTGCCCTCGTTGCGTATGCGCAGCTGCATACCGTCATACACGCCCGCAGGTATGTTGATGGTCTTTTTAATAGTATTGCGCACTCTGCCGCGTCCCGAACAGCTCGGGCACGGGTTATCTATAATAGTACCCTTGCCGCCGCAGCGCGAGCATCTTGCCGTTTGTGCAAAGCTTCCGAAAGGCGTGTTCTGCGTCATTCTTACAGTACCGCTGCCGTTGCAGTCGGGGCAGGTCTTTCTGCTGCTGCCCTTTGCCGCACCCGTGCCGCCACACTCCTTGCAGTGCTCCATACGGTTTACCTGTACGGTAGTCTGGCAACCCTTGCAGGCGTCCATGAAGTCGAGCGTTATAGTAGACTCTATGTCCTCGCCGCGTCTTGGCGCGTTAGGGTCTGCCCTGCGCGAAGATGATCCGCCGCCGAAAAATGCGTTGAGTATATCGTCCACTCCGCCGCCGAAGCCGCCTGAGAATCCCGAAAATCCTCCAAATCCGCCTGCGCCCGCGCCCGCGCCGTAATTGGGGTCTACCCCCGCGAAGCCGAACTGGTCGTACTTCGCTTTCTTATCAGCGTCCGAAAGCACCTCGTAAGCTTCGTTTACTTCCTTGAATTTTGCCTCCGCTTCCTTGTCGTCGGGGTGCAGGTCGGGGTGATAAAGCCTTGCCTGCTTGCGGAACGCCTTTTTTATATCGTCCTGGCTTGCGCTTTTATCAATTCCCAGAACTTCGTAGTAATCTCTCTTGTTTTCATTCGCCATATCTGAACCCCTCTTTAACCCATTAGAGGACGGCAGCTTTGTCCGCCGCCGTCCGCCATGGGAAATTTATTATACTGCATTAGATATTAGTCAGTAAACTCAGCGTCTACTACATCGTCGCCGCCGTTAGAGCCGCCCTGTGCTCCGCCGTTGTTCATGCCATTCATGCCGCCCATGTTGTTGGGGTCAAAGCCCTGAGCGCCGCCTGCCGCCTGCTGTGCCGCAGCAGCCTGCTGATATACGGTGGTAGCTACCTTCTGGAAGGATTCTTCCAGCTCCTTGCTGGCGTTCTTGATAGCCTCGATGTCAGTGCCCTTGAGCGCTTCCTTTACGGCAGTTATCTTGCTCTCTACCTCAGCCTTGTCGTTGGCGGGTACCTTATCGCCAAAATCGTTCAGCGACTTCTCGCACTGGAATACCATCTGGTCGGCAGCGTTTCTTGCGTCTACCTCGTCCTTCTTCTTCTTGTCCTCAGCAGCGTATGCTTCCGCTTCCTTTACAGCCTTGTCAATATCGTCCTTCGACATATTGGTGGAAGAAGTGATGGTGATGTTCTGCTCCTTGCCCGTGCCGAGGTCTTTAGCCGAAACGTGTACTATGCCGTTCGCGTCAATATCGAAAGTAACTTCGATCTGGGGGATTCCTCTTGGTGCGGGTGCGATGCCGTCCAGTCTGAACATACCGAGCTGCTTGTTGTCCTTAGCGAACTCACGCTCGCCCTGCAGAACGTTTATATCAACTGCGGTCTGGTTATCCGCATAAGTCGAGAATGTCTGAGTTTTCTTGGTAGGTATAGTGGTGTTTCTCTCGATCATCTTGGTAGCGATGCCGCCTGCGGTCTCGATGCTCAGCGAAAGCGGAGTTACGTCGAGCAGCAGCAGACCGTTTTCAACGTCGCCGCCGAGGATGCCGCCCTGATATGCAGCGCCGAGAGCTACGCACTCATCAGGGTTGATGCCCTTGAAAGGCTCTTTGCCGATGAGGTTCTTTACAGCTTCCTGTACAGCAGGTATTCTCGAAGAACCGCCTACCATCAGTACCTTGTTGAGGTCGTTTACCGAAAGTCCCGAGTCAGAGAGCGCCTGGCGTACAGGGCCCATAGTCTTTTCTACGAGGTCTGCGGTCATCTGGTTGAACTTAGCCTGAGTAAGGGTCAGCTCGAGGTGCTTCGGGCCGTCAGCCGCTACAGTGATGTAAGGCAGGCTGATAGTTGTGGAAGCGGTGGAAGAAAGCTCTATCTTTCTCAGCTCAGCCTCTGTCTTTAATCTCTGCATTGCCATCGGGTCTTTAGAAAGGTCTATACCCTCCTGCGCCTTGAACTCTTCTACCATCCAGTCGATTATGCGCTGGTCGAAGTCGTCGCCGCCGAGTCTGTTGTTGCCTGCGGTAGCAAGAACTTCGGTAACGCCGTCGCCCATCTCGATGATGGATACATCGAATGTACCGCCGCCGAGGTCGTATACCATTACCTTCTGGTCTTCTTCCTTATCTATACCGTAAGAAAGCGCAGCTGCGGTAGGCTCGTTGATTATACGTCTTACGTTAAGTCCTGCGATCTGTCCTGCGTCCTTGGTTGCCTGACGCTGTGCGTCGGTGAAGTATGCAGGTACTGTGATAACTGCTTCGGTTACCTTCTCGCCCAGATAGCTCTCAGCGTCAGCCTTCAGCTTCTGGAGTATCATAGCCGAGATCTCCTGCGGAGTGTACTCCTTGCCGCCCATAGTAGCCTTGTAATCGCTGCCCATGTGGCGCTTGATGGAAATTACGGTGTCCTTGTAGTTTGTAACAGCCTGTCTTTTGGCTACCTGACCTACCAGTCTTTCGCCCGTCTTGGAAACGCCTACTACCGAAGGGGTGGTTCTGGCACCCTCGCTGTTAGGGATAACTACGGCTTCTCCGCCTTCTACTACTGCTACACAAGAGTTTGTTGTTCCTAAATCAATACCAATAATCTTCGACATAAAGATCCAACCTTTCCTTTATATAATGTATCATATTCTTCTTTACCCGTCCTTAGCGGGTAAAAGTTGATGTCGGTTCGTTATTTTTTACTACGGGTTCGCAACTACTACCGTCGGGTAGCGGATAAGTCTGTCGCCTATCTTCACGCCCTTTTCAAATACCTGCGCTACTACGTTCTCGCCTAGCTCGGGGTCTTCTATCTGGCTCACGGCGTTTGCAACCGCGGGGTCGAAAGGCTCGCCCGTCGGGTCGATAACGGTAACGTTCATCTTTTCCAGCGCTGCGGTGAACTGCTTGAATATCATCTCAACGCCCGCCTTGTACTTTTCATCCTGCGATTCGGTAGCCACCGCTCTCTCAAAATTGTCGTATATCGCGAGAACTTTCAACACCGTGTCGCCCACCGCCGCTTCGCGCGTTTCAAGCTGCTGCTTTGCGGTGCGCTTGCGGTAGTTATCGTACTCGGCCATCAGTCTTAAATACTTTTCCTTCTGCTCGGCAAGCTCTTTTTCAAGCTGCGCCTCGCGCTCGGTCTTTACCTTTACTTCCTTCTTTTCCTCAGGCTCGGCTGCGCTTTCAGCAGCGCCCTCTGCCTTTTCTGTCTTTTCAGCTTCGTTGGTTTCTTCTTTGATCTCTTTTTCAAGTTCTTCGTTATTGACCGCCATTGCCGTCCTCCTCCGTTTCTTCCGCTTCGTCCTCCCGCTGAGAGAGCAGGTCGGTTATGCGCTGTGAGAAATATTCAAGATACGGTATGAATTTCGCGTAGTCTATTCTCATCGGGCCGATAAGCCCCAGCGCTCCCGCGTTCTTATTGCCTTTTTTATATGGCGCCGTGATTATCGAGGAATTGTGTATCACAAAATCATCGTTTTCCGGCGAAAAGCTTACCTGCAAGCCGCTGAAGCTCTCGTTAAAGAACCCCGCGATCTCGCGCCTGTTATCAAGAAAATCAATTATCTCGCCCTGATCGAAATCTTTGCAGGTCAGCAGATTTTTTTCGCCCCGCAGCATTATGTCCTGCGCGTTCAGCTCTTTAGCCAGCGAAAACAGCCCGCTGAGCAGCGGCGTGAGCGACATCATGTACGCCCCCATAGCCGTTTTTATCTTCTCAAAAGTCTCTTCCGATATTTCGTCTATCGGCACGCCCGTCAGGTTTTCCTGCATATAGTTATCGAAAAACTCGAGCTGCTCGTTCGTCAAGTCAAATTCTAAGCGGCAGACCTTATTTTTGATCTTTCCGTTAGAGGTTATCATGAGTATAACGTACATACGCTTTCCCGTAGGTATTACCTCTACCTTAGATATAAGCGAGAATTTCGGTGCGGAGCTTGCTACTACCGAAGCGCACTGCGTAAGCTGCGAGAGCGCCAGCGAAGCTGAATTTACCAGCTCCTCCTCAGTAGCGGCGTCCTCGTCGAGCATTCCGTCCAGCCTGCGCTTTTCCTCATCTGTAAGCGGATCGCGCTCCATAAGCGTATCGACGTACATTCTGTAACCGCTGTATGTCGGAACTCTGCCCGCCGATGTGTGCGGCTGCTCTAAGTAGCCCTGCTTTTCAAGCTCTGCCATCTCATTTCGTATAGTTGCCGAAGAGGCTTTGACGTGTTTCATTATCGCCTTTGAGCCTACAGGCTCGCCTGTAACGATATATTCGTCTACAACCGCCTGCAATATTTTCAGCTTACGGCTGTCCATTTAATGTACGCCTCCTTTAGCACTTTTGATTGCTGAGTGTTAGCACTCCATCTCCTTGAGTGCTAATTATAGTTTATACCTTTTTCGCGGCGTTGTCAAGGGGCTTTTTCAAAAATCAGCAACAAATTTCGCGGCTTTTTCACCCATCTTTTTATGCACTTTTCACAATTGTCTGCCCGATAGCAAACCGTTTAGACATTTTAACCATACTTCGCCGCCTTTTTAACCATATATAGGAAAATATTTTGTGCATTCGGTACATATAAATTACAGAGCGGTTACAGAAATTACTGCAAGGCTACAAACTTTTTCCCAAAACGTTTACAACCGCTGTATATTTGTGGTATAATATCAATTATGGACAAGAGAAAGAAAAAAATCTTGCTAACTAAGGGGATATTTTTAATTATGATACGCAAATTAAGAAAAATTATAAGCCGTGCCGCGGCGGCAGTATGCACATTGGCGCTGGCGCTCGGCTGTCTGCCTTCGACCGCTTTTGCGGATAGTTCGCAGACTGACATCAGTCAGCCGAAGCTTTCGGTATACGCAGTTTACGCCGACAGGATCGCGATAAGCACGGAAAATTACGCCGAGTACCCCGTGGGCACGAAGTTCGATATTTACGTCAGCGGGCGCAAGCTCAAGACGATAAAGGCTTCGTCGGCTAAGGTGATAAATATTTACAACGGTGCGACTTGGCTAAAGCCCTCCACCGCATATACTATTAAAGTAGCGCCCAGCGTCGGCAGGGTCGAGCTGCCCGAGGCTTCGATAAAGGTTCGCACGGCGAGCTGCACATACTATAAAATAATGAGCGGCGCAAAGCTCTACAAACTCAGCGGAGGAAAGATGCGCGGCAAGAAATTTATACAGAGCGCCGAGTACACCGAGGGCTCGCTCGTGACTTCTTCGGGCGTGCCGATATCGGGCAAGCCTGCGGCGACTTTCAAGGGCAAGTACATACGAATATGCTCGGGCACGAACGAGGGCTTTTACGCTAGATCCGCCGACTGCGTAAGGGCAAACAGCGTTACCGCTCAGCGCAAGATAGTCAGCACATACGGCGCTTCGATGAACGGCGGCGCATATGTATGGGGCGCGGAGCAGTTCCGCAGAACTGACTGCTCAGGACTGACGATGCTTTGCTACCAGCAGATCGGCAGATATATCCCGCACAGCGTGGCGTATCAGTCGACGCTGGGCAAGGCGGTAAGCGTGCGCTCGATGAAGCCGGGCGACCTTATTATAATGAATTACAGGTCGCACGTCGGGTTGTACATCGGCAACGGCAAAATGGTACACGCCATGAACCAGCGCGACGGCATAAAAGTTCAGCCGATAAGCTATCTGCAATACTATCACGTTGATACCGTAAGAAGAATAATACAGTGATACAGGCGCGCAGGCTGAAAAAGTCGGCGCGCTTTTTGCTTGACACCTGCGGGGATTTGTAGTATAATATTGGAAATGGAGCTTATACTTTGCTTATTGCATATCGCAGGAGGTAATCAAATGTCTGAAATAAAGTGCCCCAAATGCGGGGAAGTATTCAAGGTTGACGAGCAGGGCTATTCCGCTATACTGGAGCAGGTGCGCTCGGCGGAATTTTCGCGCGAGCTGAACGAAAGGGTCGCCGAAGAGCGGCAGAACGTGCAAAAGGTCGCGGAATTGCAGTTCGCGGGCAGGCTCACCGAAAAAGACCGCGAGATAGACAAGCTGAAAGCGGAAGCGAACGCCAAGCTTGCCGCCGATAAAGAGAGCCTGAACGCACGCATCGCCGAGCAGGAGCGGCAGATAGCCGAGCTGAAAGCTATGCTGAAAAACGGCGACACCGCCCGCGCCCTCGCCGTAAAAGAGAGCGAGGACAAGCTGCGAGCCGGCTTCACAGCCGAACGCGAAGCCCTCAGCCGCAGCATTTCCGATAAAGACGCACGCATAGTACAGCTCGAGGCGCAGATGAAGGGCAAAGATACGGAAAAAGAGCTTGAAGTGCAGAAAGCCGTGTCCGCGATAGAGGCTGAGCGCGGAAAAGAGATAGCTTCGCTGACCGCCGAACTGAAAGGCAAAGACGAAGTCATCGAGTATTACAAAGATCTGAAATCGAAGCTTTCTACCAAAATGGTCGGCGAAACGCTCGAGCAGCACTGCCTTACCGAGTTCGACCGCCTGCGCGCTACGGCTTTCCGCAACGCGTATTTCGAGAAGGACAACGACGCCTCCTCTGGCAGCAAGGGCGATTTCATCTTCCGCGAATGCGACGAAGAGGGCAACGAGGTGATCTCGATAATGTTCGAGATGAAAAACGAGCAGGACACGACCTCGACCAAGAAAAAGAATGAGCATTTCTTTAAAGAACTTGATAAAGACCGCTGCGAAAAGCACTGTGAGTACGCGATATTGGTAACGCTGCTAGAGCCTGACAGTGAGCTTTACAACACCGGCATCGTGGACGTAAGCTACCGCTATGAGAAAATGTACGTTATCCGCCCGCAGTTTTTCATACCGATGATAAGCCTGCTGCGCAACGCCGCGATGAACTCTATGGCGTACAAGGCGGAGCTTGCGCGCGTAAAGAACGAGAACATGGACTTAGAGCTTTTCGAGCAGAACGTTGAAGCTTTCAAGGCGGGCTTCGCGAAAAACTACGTTGACGCGAGCAAGCGCTTTGAGGACGCTGTAAAAGCTATCGACAACGCTATCAAAAATCTGGAAAAGGTGAAAGAGAACCTCACCATCTCAAACAAGCACCTCACCGCCGCGAACAACAAGCTCGACGACCTCTCGGTAAAAAAGCTGACGAAAAACAGCCCCGCCATTGCAGAGAAATTCCGCGAGCTTCACGAGGGCAAGTGAACTATTTTAATACGAAAAAAATGCAGACGTTGCAAGAAAGCGTCTGCATTTTTCGTTTTTGGAGGATATTTGTAAAATTCTACTTAACTATTGACCGCCGAAACGTTTTTTCTCGCCGTGAGGAAATTCGCAAAAGTGAATTTTTTGTCGATAACCCCGCCTATCAGCGCAATTCCCTTGCCCATCGTGAAAGCCGCGAGCACCGTGCCGATGCCCAAACCCTTGATGTGACCCAGACAGAAAAACGTCAGCCCCGCCGTTACAGCAAGACAGGTGATGTCGAAGCCGATCTTTATCCGCGAATATTTCACGCGCGTGATGTCAGAAAGCTCGCGCGGGAAAAGGTCGGTAGGGATTATCGGCAGACCGCAGCGGTTTGAAAGCGCTATCCCCACGCATATAACAAGGTAGCTCACCACAAAATAAACTATGCGCATCGTCACATTGTACGGCAGCAGATGTATCCACCACTCGTAAAAATCGAGCAGCTCGCCGAACACAAAGCCCACCACAAAGCTAAAGAGGTACGAGGGCACGAATTTGCGCCGCATTATCATCAGCGTGAGCACCAGCAGCCCTTGAAATATGTATGTCCAAGTGCCCAGCGTGAGCTTCGGCAGCACCTCGGAAAAAGCGTACGGCACGCTCGAGATCGCCGAAATGCCCGCGCCCGAATACAGCATCAGCACCACGCCGAAACTGTTTATGATAACTGCCAGCACCAGCGCCGCCTCGCCCCTAAAAGTTATTTTACTTTCCATTCCCTTTTCGCGACCTTTCCATATCCTTAACTTACATTTCAAATTTCTCGACAACCGTTTCGAGAACGTACTTTTCCTTTATCCTTTTCAGCTCGGCGATATGCGCCGTCTGCAAATGCGCCGACTGCGCTTCGGCAGATCTCCAACGCTCCACAAGCAAGACCGCGTCCGCGTCAGCCGCGCTCAAATAGTAATCATACCGCAGAGCGCCATCCTCGCGGCAGGTCTTTTGCAGTATCTCTGCCGCCGCGACTTCGCCGAGAAAATACTCCCGCGCCTGCGGCTTTAATTTGTACGTCACAAGAAGCATTATCTCTTTCATTTCGCGCCACCTTTCTGCAACTCCGACGTCCTGCCAAGCACAAAACTGCGGAAGCGCTGCGCCGCCGTTGTGACAAACGCCGAGTCGTTTTCCACCATGTAGAATTTCCTTGAGTATGGCGGGTCGGTGATCTTTAAGATCTTCACATTCAGCTTTTCGAGCATATCCATGTACGGGACTACCGCCGTGCCGAAGCCCGAAGCGACCAGCCCCGCGATGACCTCGTCCTCCTCAGTTTCCGCCGCGGCGACGGGCTTGCCGCCAATGCTTTCATACATACGGTCTATCAGCCCGCGCAGACCCGAACCCTCGGCGAAATACACAGCGGGGTACGGCAGCGTGTCGATAAGGCTGACGCTTTCGCGCTCTGCCAGCGGGTGATCTTTCGGCACGATAACGACAAGCTCCTGCGAATCGACAGGCGTCGCGGTTAGCCCGAGCGCGGAGTCAGGCTCGGAGCAAAACACAAAATCGTACTTGCGCTGAACGAGGTCTTCCAACAGCTCACAAGTCAGCCCGCTGTGAAAGCTGAACTGCGCCTGCCCGCCGTCCGCCGCCAAAAAGTCAGCCGTCAGCTTCGGGATATAGTCAACGCCGAGCGGCCGTATAAAGCCGAGCCGTATCACGCCCTCTCCCCTGCCGTACCGCTGAAGCGTTTCTATGCCCGCGTCCAGTACGCTTAGCGAATTTTCCGCGCACCGCAAAAATTCCTCGCCAAAGCGTGTGAGTATGGTATTCCTGCCCGATTTTTCAAAAAGCGGCACGCCAAGCTCCGCCTCGATCTGGCTGATCGCATGGCTCAAACTGGGCTGAGAAATGCCGAGCTGTTCTGCCGCGCGGGTGTAGTGGCGAACCTTCGCCAATTTTACAAAATATCTCAAATAGTCTAAATTCATAGATGTAAAGCGTCCGAAAATGTTTTATTATTCGGCTTTCCTTTCATTATAGATAACGTCTATATATTATATCGATAATTATTAAGATTTTCTATCAAATATTATAAAAAAATAGAAAATAAACGCGGATCGCCCTGCATATCGCAAATTCGTCAACAAAGCGCTCCGCTTTTTTTCTGCATAAATACCCTTTCTTTGCAAATAATATTACTGCATTTAACAAGCATATTGGAGGTTACAAATATGAAAGCTACCGGAATAGTGCGCCGCATCGACGACCTCGGCAGGGTCGTTATACCTAAAGAGATCAGGCGAACGATGAGGATACGCGAGGGCGACCCCCTCGAGATCTACACCGGCCCCGAAAGCGAGGTCATTTTTAAGAAATACAGCCCCGTAAACGAGCTTGAAAACGCCGCTGAGGCTTGCGAGGTCATCGCGCGGCTGGGCGGCGCGCCCGCTGTCATTTTCGACCGCGACCACGTTGTCGCCGTTTCGGGCATACAGAAAAAGGAATATGCCGAACGCCGCATTTCCCCCGCGCTCGAAGACCTGCTCGAAAGCCGCAAGACTTTTTTCGCTGAGGACGGCGCTTCACTCCGCCCCATCGAGGGTATGGATAGCCTTGCGCTCGCCGCCGCGCCCATCATCTCCGCGGGCGATATTGTCGGCGCGGTCACCTTTCTCGCTACCGATGAGATCACTCAGCCAGCCGACCAGCACCTGCTTCTCGCAAAGACCGCCGCGATGTTTCTCGGCAAACAGATCGAGGGGTAAAAATTTGGGACTGCACCCGTTGTCAGGAGCAGTCCCGTTTTTCATTTCTTCTCTACTGTGAGTATTACGTAGCCCGATATGTACGGCTTTACCATCTCGGGAGTTTTGTCCGCTTCGGCAAATATCCGCGGCGCAAGCTCGTCTGCCAGCGCTTTCACTTCCTCTACCGGCTTCTTGAAAACTGTCGGACATACCGGCGAAAGCACGATGACGCGCCTGCCCTCGAAATCCATCACCCTCAGCGGCCATATGCGACAGTCGAAAGGCTTGTTCTCACCCAGCATACATCCCTTTTTACGGTCGAGCATCGGACAGAAATAGAGGTCTTCGTCCGGCTCGCGCTCCATACGAAAAAGCCGCGCCCCGCTCGCGTATGAAAACTTCTGTTGCGGCGCAATCTCAAGCGCCAAACTCTGCACCTCGTCGGTTATCACGGGCGTTTCCCAGAGGTCGTAGCTGTCGAACGAACAGCAAATCTGACATTTTGCACACTCGGCACGGGATAATATTTTTGTAAGCATAGCTCAGCTCTCCTTATCAATATCTGTCTATATTATACCACACTTCGGAGCGATATTCAATAGCCCACGCAAAAAAGCCGCACCGCTCGCGCTGAGCAGTACGGCTTTGATTTTGAAGTTTTGCGAACTTATTAGCCCTTTACAGAACCGAGCGCTATGCCCGAAATAATGTTCTTGGAAAGGATAAGGTAGATAACTACAACAGGCAGAATAGCGAGAACCATGAAGAGGTTCATAACGCCTGCGTTTGCAGCCATCGGGTTCGACTGAATGTTTGCACGCATTATCTGGAGTATCAGAGGAATGGTTTTCTTCTCAGCCGTGTCGATTATCATCTGAGGCATGAAGAGGTTGTTCCAGCTTGATACGAATGTGAATATGCCCTGTACGGCGAATGCCGGCTTGAGTATTGGCGTTACAATGGTATTGAACGTTCTAAACTCGCCGCAGCCGTCTATTCGGGCTGCTTCAACGATCTCCAGCGGCAGCGATGAAGCCATGTACTGGATCATGAAGAAGTATACGGCAGGAGCCGCAACAGCGGGCACGATCAGCGGAATGTAGCTGTCGAGCAGGTTCATGTTCTTCAGCATTCTGTAAAGACCGATAGCCGAAGCCTGAGTAGGAACCATCATAACTATAAGGATGAATGTGTGCGCTATCTTTTTCAGCTTGAAGTCATATACATGGATAGCATATGCTGTCAGAGCAGAGAAGTATACGGAAAGTACCGTGGTGAATGCAGCGATTATCAAGCTGTTTGCAAACGAGCGGAAGAAATCGCCGTAGGTCTGTTTATAATTCTCAGACAAAAGTGTCTTGAAGTTTCCGCCGAGCGCCTTGCCGGGGTAAAACTGCAAGCCTGTCTGAACTTTACCTCTGGTAGCATTGATTATAAGCAGATAGAAAGGAAGAAGAGAAATTATTACAAGCAAAATCAGAACGACATATGCTATGACTCTTCTTACAGTAAGTGCGGTCCGGCTGTCAGTAGTGCCGGCTACGCCTTCGATTCGTGCCATAAAACATAACCTCCTAAATTAAGCTTTCTTCTTTTTCTTTTTGTTGTATCTTGTCTTTACGCTCTTATCGTCCATAACTTTAAGAGTTATGAAGCCGAGGATAGCGGAAACGATGAATACAAGTACAGAAAGTGCAGCAACATTGCCGACAGCCGAGTTTTTACCCTGCTGTATCTGCGAAACTACGGTCATAAGTTTGCCGTTAGCGCCGCCCGCCTTGCCGCCGATGATGTAAGGTACGTCGTACATCTGCAGACCGCCTATCATAGATGTTACGAGAACGTAAGCCAGAATAGGCTTGATAAGCGGAATAGTGATCTGCCAGAATGTCTGGCTGGGGTTTGCACCGTCGATCTGAGCTGCTTCATACAGCGAAGTATCTATACCCATGATAGCTGCCATGAGGAGTATGGTAGTGTTGCCGTACCACATCATGAAGTTGATAAATCCAACTACCACGCGCGAACCGCCTGCGGTATTCAGCCAAGACTGCTCGTTGCCGGTAATGTTATAGATCAGCTCGTACATCGCGCCGCCCTGAGTAAAGAGCGAATAGAAAAGCAGCGAAAGAGCCGAAGCCATGATAACGTTAGGCAGGTAGATAACGGTCTTGAAAAATCCCTGAGCCTTGAGCCTGAGTCTAATATCGGTGAACCAAACCGCGAGCAGCAGAGAGAAGATTATCTGCGGGATAAATCCGATGAGCCAAAGGATCATGGTGTTTATCAGAGACTCGGTAAATATACCGCCGTTTCCGATAACGCTGGAGTAGTTCTTAAATCCGCAGAAGCCGTTGTTTACTACGTTGTCAGCAGCAGGTACAGGATTTCTTACGCTCGCTACCGCGCCCGTATTTACACTGTAATCAATGAAGCTGTAATAAAACGTCTGGATCAAAGGTGCTAAGGAGAAAACAGCATATACTAAAAAGAAGGGAATAAGGAAAATATAGCCCCACTTCGCGTAGCTAATACTTTTTCTTTTCATGAATTTTCACCTGCAATTTTCAAATTAAGTATTGGTAAATTTAAAAAGAGAAATAAAAACGGGGAGAGGATTACCTCCGCCCCCCATCTTCATTTATTTACATTGTAATGCTCTTTTATGAATTAGTCCATGGTCAGAGTGCTGTAAACGTTAGTGATGTTCTTCTTGAAGTTCTCAAGAGCTTCATCATAAGTTACGTTGCCGAGGAAGTAGTCCTTCATTGCAGCCTGGAACTGCTCGTTGCAGCCCTGGTCGTAAGCGGAAAGCTTGTTGCTCAGGTCGATGTTGTCAGCAGCCTCGGTAAGGAGCGAGAGGTGATCCTGTCCGCCGAGGAACGCATTGCTGTAGCCGCCGTCGATGAGCTGCTTGATAGCTTCCTTGTTGTTGGTGTAATCCTGCTGCTCTTCGGTGATCTTCTTCATGATGTCGGTATCGCAAGTCAGCTTCAGCATGATGTCGCGGGTGATAGCAATGTTGTCAGAACCGTAAGCGCCGCAGATCCATGTGCCGCCCCAGAAGTAAGCCTGAGGACCAGCGCAAGCTCTCCACTTGCCGTAGCCGCCGTTGCCTTCTTCTTCCTTACCACCGTCGTCAACAGACTTATCAAGAGTGTTAGGCAGCAGGGTGAAAGGAATGCCCCAAGTAGAGAAGAAGTAACCGAAGGTCTTACCGTCGATCTTCTGACCGGCCTTCCAAGCATCGTCCCAAAGGGAGGTCTTGTTGTTGTAGCCCTTATCGGTGTAGTCCTTAGTCTGATCAACCCATGCGGAGATCTGAGGATCGATGGTGATCTTTCCGTCAGTTACCCAAGGAGAAGAAACGGTGTTGGAGAAGCATCTGTATGTATCATCGAAACCGGAAACCATTGCGATGCCCTTTTCCTGCATCTTAGCAGCTACATCGTTGAACTTATCCCAGTCAGAGAGCATAGCCTGTACTTCTTCAGGATCGTCAGTTCCGAGAACGTCCTTAGCGTAGTCAGCGTTGTAGAGGAACAGACCCGGAGTAGCCTGCCAAGAAAGACCCTTGAGGATACCGTTGCTGTCGGTCATAACGTCCTGAGTATACTTGTACTGGTTAGCAGTATCGCTCTCAGAGATACCAACTTCTTTTCTTACATCGAGGCAGATGTCGGAATCTACATACTTCAGAGCGTAGTCAGCCTCTACGAGGAACATATCGATCTTGTCATCGTCCTTAGCGTCGTTCTGTCCGGAGATAGCTTCGTCAAGCTTGGTCTGGTAAACGTTGCCTTCGTTAGAGTTGGTTACCCAGTTTACTTCTACGCCGTCCCAAAGAGCTTCATCTCTGTTAGGCCAGTAGTAGGTCTCAAATCTCTCCTTGAACTCGGTGTTCCAAACATAGATGTTGTACTTCTTACCGGTGTTTACGAGGCTGTCAGCCGCAGGGATGTCAGCGTCGTCAACGGGGGTAGCAGTATTTCCGCCTGCCTTGCTGGCGTTGTCTGCTGCCTTGGAATCGCTCTTAGAGCTGTCATCGCCGCCGCAAGCGGTAAGCATCGAGCCTGCCATGCAGAGTGCAAGCGAGCCGGCAAGAATTCTTTTAAGCTTTGTCATAATAAATTTCCTCCTTAAAGTTGCATTACAATTAAATATCATTACCGAAGCGTTTTTGCTTCGTGCTAATGCCAAGTGTTATTTTGTCGATCCTGCGGGGCTTGCTACCGAAGCGCCCTTTTGGATCTCACCGTCTACCGTTATCACCTCAGCGAATGTGGTAGATGGATTTTCGATCTGCGAGATAAGCTTTCTCGCCGCCGCAGCGCCTATCTTCACGGCGTCCTGCCTGTAAGATGTAAGCTTTGGCGAAAGAAATTCGGAATAAGCAATTCCGTCGTAGCCCACCACCGAAATATCGTCGGGTATTTTCAGCCCGCAGTCTGCAATGGCGTTGTAGCCGCCTATCGCCGAGAAATCGTCGGGCATAAATATGCAGGTAGGTCTTTCCTCGCTTTGTATGAGCTGTTTTGTAAGCTCGTATGTAGCTATGGGATTGTGGTATTCGCCCGTGAGCATCCACTCGGGCTTTACCTCTATCCCGCGGTTCATGCAGGCTTTGCAGAAGCCGCTCATTCTTTTTTCCATTACAGCAGAGCGTTTGCCCTGTATGAATGCTATTTTTTTGTGCCCCATTTCGCTGACGTAATCTATCAGTGCTTCCATTCCGCTTTCGTTATTTGAAACCACAGCCGTTCGGCATTCAAAAACGTGGTCTATCGTAACTACGGGCAGGTCGCCGTTTATCACCTCGTATACGTCGGGGTCTGAAAAGTCGGTGCATATTATTACGAGTCCGTCTACATTGCGGTATTTGCAGTGCTCGTAGATCGACATTTTTCTGCGTCCGAGGTTTTTGTTAATAAACGTTATATCATAGCCGCTGTATTCCGCCTCAGTTTTAAAGCTGTTTAGCACCTTTGCGAAAAACTCGTGCGTCAAGCCGCTTCCCGCTTCTTCGGTAAACATCACTCCTAGGTTAGAAGTTCTGTTGGTTTTTAGCGCCCTAGCCTGCGAGTTTGGGAAGTAGCCCATTTCTCTGGCGGCTTTTATCAGGCGTTCTTTTGTAGCGGGGCTTACGTCCTTGTGATCGTTAAGAGCCTTGCTGACAGTTGCTATCGAGACGCCGCAGCGAACGGAGATGTCCTTTAGTGAAACCACAGCGTTTCTCCTTTCTTTCAGTAAACGTTTTCGGTTCATTTAAGCTGCGCCGCAGCGCTTCTCGTTTAAAATTCCCTTAAACGTTTTCCGCTAATGAAATTGTACAATAATTTCTCCAAAAATGCAAGTGTTTTTGCGAATTTTTTGCGTTGTGTAAGAAAATATGGAGGATTGAACTAATTTTCAACGCTCCTTTTGTGCATCTTAACGAACAATTTTACCTCCGCGACACCGTTTTGTAACCGTTTATGCCGCCGATTACGTTTTTGCCGCTTCCGCCGCTCATTTTTTCACACAGTGCTCATATAACAAAAAAAATCGAAAAAGCCTTTTGCTGCAATTTATCCAAAAATTGTGCGTATAGTTGCAAAAATCGCACAAATTTAGCTCATTCTTTACTTATCCGACACCGTTTTAAACGTTTTCGGCGCGATTTCAGATTTTATCATTTTTCTGAGCGAGAATGTGAATTTTTTTCATATCATTTTCACAAACCTTGCAAAATCCCGCCTAAAAACTTTTCGGAAACGTTTTCAGAATGTGAAGAATTTTGTCTTCGGAGGTCAATATTCTCTTATCGGCTCTTATTTTTTCGTAAAAATCTACAAAAGGCATAAAAAAAGGCGGCATGGTCAATTGCCACACCGCCTTACGAAAATGTTTTCAGTTGTCAGTAGCTTACAAACGAGGCAGGATTTGTAACGTATCCCTCGTACCTCAGCTCAAAGTGCAGATGCGTGCCCGTAGAGTAGCCCGTAGAGCCCATCAGGCCTATCTGGTCGCCCTGCTTTACCTTGTCGCCGACCTCTACCGTAGCCTGCGTGAGGTGGCCGTAGAGCGTCAGGAAGCCGTTGCCGTGGTCTATTACTACGAAGTTGCCGTAGCCGCCTCCGCAGCCGCACGAGCCGTCCTTGCCGTAATTGTGCGTACAGCTGTTGTTCATGCGCACCACCGTGCCCGCTTCGGATGCGTTCACGCGCGTGCCGCCGTCGCCGGGAATGTCAAGACCCGTATGGTAAGCCCCCCAGCGCGCCCCCACGCCCGATGACACATAGTAATTTCCGGGCACAGGCCATTTGAAATTGTACTTGCACTCGGTATCGGGTATAGTTTCGCCGTTTTTCGTGCGCTCGCTTATCGCGCCGCGCAGCTCGGTCAGCTTCTGCACCGCCTGCACTTCCGTCTGCAAACGCTGTACTTCGTCGTCAGAGCTGCCGTAAGTTCCCTTTAAAAGGTCGCTGAGTATGCCCTCGTACGAATATATCTCGTTCTCAAAATTCTGCTGCTTTTCCGCAAGCTGCTCCTGCCGCTCTTTCAGCAGATCTTTCATCTCTTTGCTCGAATTGTAAAGCTCGGCCAGCTCGGCGCGTTCTTTCTCCAGCTCCGCCGCCTGCTCGTCGTAATCCGCCTGCTCTTTTTCCAGCTCGGCTGCTTTTTGGTCGTACTTCGCCTTTTTAGCAACAAGCCCGTCGAGCGTTTTGGCGTCGTGATCCGCCACACGTTTCAGCAGTTCAGAGCGCATCAGCACGTCAAAAAAGTCGCCCGCGTTCAGCAGCACCTCGGTATAGCTGATGTCCCCCGCGATGTACATGGCGCGCAGACGCTTTTTGTACGCCGCTATGCCCTCGTCCACCTCGTTTTTAAGCTGCTGAGCCTGCTCCCTCTCGGTAGATATTTCCATCTCGAGCTGGGTCATGTAAGCGTTAATGACGTCCGCCTTTTGGTTTATATTGTCGATCTTTTTGATTATAAGCTTCTGCTTTTCCGTTTCGTCCATCACGCCGCTGTTTGCGTCGGCTATCTCTTTTTCTATCTTAGCCTGCTCGTCAGCGATCTCTTGCAGCTTATCGGTATAAACGCTGGTGTCGAACTGCGAGCCTGCTTCCTCGGCGCTGCCCTCGCTCTCAGAGGTGTTCTCATCCGCAGATACGCAGACCTCTCCCCTGCCGCTGGCGGAAAACGCCCCTGCCGCTATGCACGCCGCGCACAAGCACGCCAGCGTTTTTTTCATCGCAGTCATTTTCTTCATAAGCCTATGCAATCTCCTTTTTTGACCATCAGACTATCGCATCACACATAATCCTGCGGGTTCTGCGCCACGTTGTTTATACGCACTTCAAAGTGCAGGTGCGGACCGGTGGAATGTCCCGTAGAGCCTACTGTGCCCAGCACATCTCCCTTTTCAACGTGCTGTCCCTGCGATACAGTTATCCTCTCGGAGTGTCCGTAAAGCGTCCAGTAGCCGTCGCCGTGGTCGATTATGCAGTAGTTTCCGTATCCGCCGCCGCAGCCGCAGCTGTAATTTTTGCCGTAGTCGTGCGGGCAGGTGTTTGATACCAGTATAACTTCGCCCGCGTCGGCGGCTATGATGTTCGCCCCGCGGATATTTTCAGAGTAGATGTCTATGCCCTTGTGGTAAGCGCCCCAGCGCCAGCCCACGCCGTAAGATATGTGGTAAAATCCCGGAACAGGCCATGTGAACCGTGATTTATCCTGATACCCGTAATTGGAATTGGGATTACTGCTGTTATTATTATTGTTATTGTTGCTGCTGTTGTTATCGTTGCTGCTGTTGTCGCTCGATGAAGAGTTATCGCCGGAGGAGTTTCCGCCGCTGCTGTTGTTATTATCATTACCGCTGTCAGAGGAACTGCTGTCCTGCTGTTGCTGCTTTTTCTCCTCTTCCTCGCGCTTTTTGCGCTCTTCCTCTTCTTTTTTCTTGCGCTCTTCTTCCTCTTTCTTTTTCTTCTCTTCCTCAGCTTTTTTCTGAGCCTCGCGCTCTTCAAAGAGCTTTTGCAGATCGGCTTCAAATTCCTCATGCTGCTTCTCTATCTCGCTCAGATTATTCTCGTAAAGTTCGCGGTCGGCTTCCATATCCGCGATGGTAGCCGAGCTTTGCGAATACAGTTCTTCCAGTTTCTGCCTCTGGCTCTGCTGCTTCTTTCGGCGCGTCTCCAGCTCTTTCAGGCTTTCCTCAAGCTTGCTCTTTTCGTCATTAAGCTCCTGCTCTTCGGATTCGTACTGCTCTTTCAGCGCTACCAGTCCGTCGATCATATCGTTGTCATAGTTGGCTACGCGCTTTACCAGCTCTATCTTCATGAGCATATCGTAAAAATCAGAAGCGCCGACGAGTATGTCGGTGTAGCTGTCGCTGCCCGCTATGTACATCACGCGCAGGCGCTTTTTCAGGTCAGAGATACCGTCGGTTATCTCCTGCTTTTTCTGCTCCACCACCTGCTCTTTTTCGGCAATGGCGCTCTCAGCGTCCGCTATCTGCGTTTCCAGCTCGCCTATCGAGTCCGCAAGCGCGGTTATCGTCTTTTCCACAGTGTCTATCTGCTCGGATATTGCCGCTTGGTTGTCCTTCTCGGTGTCGATGCTTCCCGCAGTTTCCTTTATTTTCTTATCAAGCTCAGCCTGCTTTTTCTCAAGCTCTTCAAGGCTTTTTTCGGCGGAGCTTATCTTACTGTCAGTGTCTTTAGAGTCGCCGGAACTATCCTGCGCGGCGGCAGCTTTCGGCTCGTTTTTCTTGTAGCTTTCGGTATTTGTAAAAGCCGCAGCCGTTATGGTAACGGCGAGCGTAAGCGCCAGCCCCTTTTTGATAAGGCATTTCGTGCTCGTTCTCAAAGCTCTCGTTCCTCCTTACATGAACGCCAAACATCCCCCCGCGGACAGAGCTTGCCCGCCGCAGAGTTCTCCGTATTTTTACAAGTCAGTTGATGATTATTATACTTTAAGGTGCTTGCCCGCGCTGATAGATGTACCTACCGCGCCTATGAATGCGCCCGATACGAGGTACGCCGCAGTTACCTTTACCATCATTTTGCTGAAAGGATAGAGGTTGTCTACGCCCAGTATCGACCAAAGGCTCATATCGTTCTTGAATATGCCGTATACGCCCTCGTAGGCAAACTTAGTCAGCAGCAGCGCCGCAGCAGCAGCCGCTATGCCTACCAGCATTCCCTCTATGAAGAAAGGTATACGGATAAATCTGTTGGTAGCGCCGACGTATTTCATTATGTTTATCTCTTTTCTTCTCGCAAATACGCTGGCTCTTGTGGTGTTTGAGATTATGATAAGGCATACCACGATCAGCGCCGCGATAACTGCCGTCATGATTATCATGAGTATATTCTTTATGCTTACCAGCACGTCTGCGAACTGGGTCGGGCTTTTTACCGAGTCTACGTTCTCGAATGTGCCGATCTGCATGGTAGTTTCAGACATATGGCTTATGTCCTTTACCGTTATCCTGAAAGTATCAGGCAGGGGGTTTTCGTCCGCGTAGCGGAAAAGGTCTTGCTGCTCGTCGCTCATGTCTTTCTTCATGTTTTTCCAAGCTTCGTCTTTAGAATAGAAGGTAACTGTCGCTACGTTAGGCAGCGCCTCTATCTGCTTTTTCAGCGCTTCCTGCTTGTCCTTGCCGATGTCGTCTTTAATAGTAACAGCCGCCTCGCTCTGGTCTTCTATTCCGCCGATTATCCTGTTGAGGTTGATGGTCGTCAGCACCGAAACGCCTACCATCAGCAGCGACACCAATATTATGCAGAATGAAGCGAAGGACATCATTCTGTTCCTCCATATGCTCTTTACGCCCTGTCCTACAAGGTATCTTGCACTGCTGGCTCTCATTTCGCATTACCTCCTATCACTTCGTCAAAGGCAATGTTGCCGTGATTGATATTTATGATACGTCCGCCGAAATAGCGCACAAGGTCATGCTCGTGAGTTACCATAAGCACAGTAGTGCCGCACTCGTTTATGCTGCGCAGCAGGTCTACTATCTCGTATGAAAGCGCGGGGTCGATGTTGCCCGTAGGCTCGTCCGCTATGATGAGCTGAGGGTCGTTTACCAGCGCTCTCGCAAGCGCCACGCGCTGCTGCTCGCCGCCCGAAAGCTCGGTAGGGTAAGACTTTGCCTTGTCCTGCAAGCCTACGAGGCTTATAACGTAGGGCACGCGGCTGCGGATATACTTAGGCGGCGCGTCGATAACGCGCAGCACGAAAGCTACGTTTTCGTACACCGTCATAGTAGGTATCAGCCTGAAATCCTGAAATACTACGCCGATGGTGCGGCGCAGAGCGGGTATCTTGCGGCGACGCAGCTTTGAAAGATTAAAGCCGTTTACCATCACAGTGCCCGAAGTAGCGTCTATCTCTTTGAGTATCAGCTTTATCAGCGTCGATTTGCCCGCGCCGGAAGAGCCTACTACGAAAGCGAAGTCGCCGTCGTTTATTTTAAGATTAACTTTGTTGAGCGCGTCTACGCCGCTCGAATAAGTTACAGATACGTCTTTAAATTCTACCAAGATCTGTTCACCTCTCAAATTATTTGCACAAAAACAAAGCGCCGCGTTAGGGTCACGGAGGTATATTTCTCTCTTTTTTCCGCGAAAAGTCCGCGGGGCGCTTGTATCTCCATTCAGTTCAAACGGCTGACCGCCGGCGCGCAGGACAGCCCGCGCTACCGCGGAACACCAGCACTGCAAAAGCTGCGATCAGCCATTTTCAGAAATCACCGTTTGTAATTATCAGAATTTAGCGGGGTTTGCCGAAAGATATTTTCTTACCATAAGCGCTATCTTGAAGATAATAGCGTGGTCGAATTCTCTAAGGTCAAGACCCGTGAGCTTCTTGATCTTCTCAAGGCGGTACACGAGAGTATTTCTGTGTACGAAAAGCTTTCTCGAAGTTTCCGAAACGTTCAGGTTGTTCTCAAAGAACTTCTGTATAGTAAAGAGCGTTTCGTGATCGAGCGACTCTATGCTGCCTTTCTTGAACACCTCTTTGAGGAATGTTTCGCAGAGGGTGGTGGGCAGGTGGTATATCAGCCTTGCTATACCAAGGTTGTCGTAAGAAACTATCACCTTATCGGTGTCGAATACCTTGCCGACTTCGAGCGCGGTCTGCGCTTCCTTAAAGCTGCGCGAAAGATCTTTTACGCCCTCTACTACCGTGCCTATGCCGACGTTCACGCGGGTGTAGAACTCGCCGCTGAGGGTATCGGAAATGCTTCTTGCCAGCTTCTCGAGGTCTTTAGAGTCGATAGCCGAGCTTACTTCCTTTACGAGCACGATGTCGCTTTCGGTAATATTGAAAACGAAATCCTTGTTCTTATCTGGGAAGAGGTTCTGGATAACGTCGTAAGCGGAAACATCGTTTGAAGAAACTATGCGTATCAGCAGCACCACGCGGGAAACGTCGGAGTTGAAATGCAGCTCGCGCGCCTTGACGTGAATATCGCCGGGCAGTACGTTATCGAGAACAACGTTTTTGATGAAGTTGTTTCTGTCATATTTTTCATCGTAGTACTGCTTTATCGAAGCGAGGGAGATAGCGAGTATGCTCGCGTACTTTGCCGAAACTTCGTCAGTACCTTCTACAAATACAGCGTAATCGGGCTTCATATGAGAGCCGAACGGCTTGTATGTATAGCCGTCGCGAACGAAGATATCATGCGAATCCCTGAGGTCGAGAGATACGAACTCGTTCGTAGTGCCCACCTGAGCAAGCTCGGAGCAGGCAATGATCGTAGCGGTCTCGTCGATAACTCCGATAGTGCAGTCGATAGTTTCACGCATCTGATGTATCACGTTCTGAAATAATCTGTTGGACATAGTTATGATTCTCCTTATTCAGCAAAATAACAGCCCGACCGATAAAAAAACGCACAATTCGGTCAAGCATTTGTGTATAATGCTATTATACCAAAAAAAAACTCAAATTTCAAGTGCCGTATAGTAAAAATGTTCAAAAAAATTATGAAAAACGGCTGAGCACATGATAAGCGCAAATCTATTTATTACAAATTGTAACACATTACGAGGCGCATTGTGTGAATTTTTTGTAAAATATGCGCCGTTTCACGCATTTTTCATTATCCCGACCACCCGACAGCACGGTATCTGCGGGCACTTTGTAACCATTTCGTAACTTTTAAATTTTTTGTAAACGTGCACAAATAAAAATTTACCAGCCGCCCCTTTGTGACGGTTTGGCGAAAACGCGCCGCCTTTCGTTGACAATGCGCCCGCGGTATGCTATAATTTAAGGTAGTACACTTTGTATGACCGAGGTGAGAAAATGGCTAAAAAGCCTAAGGGCAAAAAGCGGCTGCTTACCGCACTTACGCTTATACTTCTGCTGCTTTCGGGCGCGGCGCTGGGCGCAAAGGCTGCGCTGGCGGGCGAGCGCGCAAAGCAGAAGTCGCAGATGACTGCCCCCGAAGCTAAAATAGTGCAGAGCGGTCAGCCGGAGCAGACAGCCGCGGGGATCACCGCCGGCTCAAACGTGCCGCTCGCGCCCGCTGTTAAGATAGAAAAAGGCACGGCTTACGTCCGCTTCACCGTAGAATTGCAGGACGCCGACGGTGTGCCGTTTTCGCAGAAGCTGAGCGAAAAACAGCAGGAGATAGACCAGTACGAGTCTATGCTCGACCCCGATTCGCCGAGCTATCTGGCTTTTATGGAAACTTACCATAGTTTGAAAAACGAATACAATCAGCTCGCGGCAAAGGGCGAACTTGCTTTCTCGGCGCTCTGCCGCGATAATTCCGAGGGCGCGCAGGCGCTTGACGAAAATAAAGGCAGGCTGAGCGCAAGCGAGCTGGACGAGCTTTCGCAGACGGGCAGCGTTACTCAGCTCTCGCAGACCGAAAGCGGCGGCGCGGAGGAATCGCCTTTCACAGCTTCCGAGGACGAGAAAGAGCCTTTTAAAAGAAGCTATACATTTAAGAAGGCGGCGGCTGAGGGCGAGGAGATCTCGCTTTTTACAAACGTAGTCATCCCCGCCGACTGGGACATCACCACCACCTCCGCCGACCACTTCACCGAAAATGAGGACGGCACTTTTACCGAGGACGTTTGCGAGATAAACAATCTCGAATTGCTGGGCGAGGGCTTTAAGCTGAGCGTTTCGGCGCAGATAGTCGACGCGCGCGCCGCAGATACCGCCGAGCAGGCTTTTGAGAACGCCGCGAAATGATATTTAAGGAGAATTTTTGACGTGCAAGATATGCAAGATATGAACGATACTAAAAAACAGGCGGACGCGCAGGACAGCCGCGATTACTCGGCTGAGGAACGCTACGACCGCCGCCGCGCTAAGATCACCGCACTGCTGAAATGGCTGGAATGCGAATTTTTCGGGCTTTTTATTTTCCTCTCGCTGATGGCTACAACGCTGTTTCTCGGCAGGGCGGGAAAATTTATATTCGGAACTTGCGGACTGATCTGCTACATATGCGTCATGGCGGATTTCGGCATGAAAGAGGGCGCTAAGGCGCACATAAAAAACACCGTCCGCGGCGACTGTGTAAAGCGCGGCTTCGGGCTGACGCTGGGGCTGATCTCGATGCTGCCCGCGCTGGCTTCGTACATAATGCTGCTGCTCTCGTACTTTAAGGTTATAGGCTCGGCGCTGCTGCCATTCAAGATACTCAATCTGGGGCTTTGGGGCTACATCGACCTTTTCGCGCCGAATATGCAGGCGGCGGATATGTCGGCGGTACTGCTCGCGGTATACCCGATAATGCTGCTCATCTACCCCGTAACCACCTACATGACATTCAAGATGGGCTACGATAACGAAGATCTGCAAACCAAGATAATGTATAAAAAAAGCTGAGGTAAAGAATATGATGAAAAAATTTTTAGCATTTGCTTCCGCCGCCGTTTTAGCCGCTTCACTGGGCGGGTGCTCAAAGTCAAAAGCCGAAAGCTCCGCCGCGGGCAGTCAGGCTTCCTCGGAGGAGAACAAGACGCTCACCGAAAAAATGATGGATAACATGAAAGCGGGCGAATACTCTATCGACATCACCGTTTCGGGTCTTGAAAGCTCGGGCGACACCGACTGCAAGATCACCGCGCACGATGGCAAGACCTTTACCTCGCTCAATTACGGCGGCATCTACACCGAGTTTTACAGCATCGACGATAAGACCTACCTGCTGATGCCCGACGTTAATTTCTACCAGATCTCAGACGAAAGCAAGCCTTTTGCCGATGGGCTCTTCTCGATAGGCGAGGGCGATTCGCTCTCCTCTGCCAAAACCGAGAACGGCGAAACTACCGAGATATACACATCAGTAGACAGCACCGCGGAGAGCGGCAGCAACGACGAAAAGTTCACCTTCGTGTACGACGAGGAAACGGGCGAGCTGAAAAGCATAACCTCGGAAACCTCTTCGGGCACGACTGAAGTCACTGTAAATTCGATAAACTGGAGCGGCGCGGATATAAACCTGCCCGACCTCACAGGCTGGGAGGACATGAGCGACTCCGACAGCCTAGACCACAAATCACAGCTGAAGCTTTCGCTTTACTACATGGGGATCACCGAAGAAGACCTCGATAAAGCGGGCTACACCTACGACGACCTCGCCGATATGGATGACGACAAGCTTGCCGAAGCGCTTTCAGACCTCGGCGTAAATATTTTCGGATAATTTTTTCCGAACAAGGAGAGTATAAAAATGAAGAACAAACACATCACAAGACTTATCTGCGCGGCGCTCGCCGCTTGTATGCTGGCGCTTACCGCTTGCGGAAATTCGGAAAGATCCGACAATTCGAGCAAGACCGAAAGCGCGGACGCAGTTACCGAAACTTCCTCCGCTGAGGATAATTCGGCGGACGCTGCCGACGGCGCTGACGATTCGGCTGCCGAGCTTACCGCTGAGGATTACAAAAAGGGCGGAGATTACACCGCCGCAGAGTCGATGAAGACCGCCGCGGCTTCCTACGACCCCGAAAGCGATACGCATATGTACGACGCGCTGAAAAAGGAATTCGGGGAAAATTACTACATCGAAATGTCGACGCAGGGGGCTGAGCTTACCTTTGCCCTGAGAGATGGCGAGATAGCCGTTTCCTCCAACTACGGCAGCGGCACATATTCCGGCTATTACACTAAAGACAAGGATTTTTACACCATCTCCGAGGTAACGAAGTCTTACTCTAAAGAAGCGGATTTTGATTACGATACGCGAAATTCCGACCCGCTTTTCGGCGGCACGGCTGACTTCATCTCCGCCGAGATCGATGAAAACGGCAACATTTCCGAGGTTTACGCCATCGACGAGGACTTCACTCAGGCTTCGGGCACTATCCGCTACACCTTTAATAAGGACACCGGCGCGCTGATGAATTACGTCATCACCCCTGACGGCATGGCTTCGACCTTCTACACGATAGATATGCTCGCCGAGTGCGCGGACGAGAACATAAACCTGCCCGACCTTTCGGAATACAGCGATATGAACGCGGATACTTCCGAAGCTGAGAGCGCGGCGGAAGATACCGGCAAAGCCGGTGAAGAATAATGGCGAGCCAGTTCGGCGCGGTGCAGCTTGCGCACGCTTTTCTTGCTGAGAACGTAAAGGCGGGCGACATCTGCATAGACTGCACGGCGGGCCGCGGCAACGACACAGCTTTTCTCTGCGAGCTTGTCGGCAAAACGGGCAAGGTAATAGCTTTCGACATTCAGCCCGCGGCGGTGGAGAGCACTCGCGAGCTGCTTGAAAAGCGCGGATTTGCCAACGGCGAGGTGCACTTAGAGAGCCACCACCGCATCGACGAATACGCCGAGGAGGGCACGGTAGCGGCTATTGTTTTCAATTTCGGCTGGCTGCCGGGCGGCGACCACACTATAAACACCAAGCGCGACACGAGCATAGAGGCCATTGAAAAAGGTCTGCGCCTGCTAAAGCCTAATGGCGTTATGAGCCTTTCGATATACTACGGCAGAGATACGGGCACAGAGGAGCGCGACGCGATACTGGAGTATCTCGAGCGCCTGCCCGTCAACGAATACACCGCGCTGGTGAGCAGATTTGTCAACCGCCCCAATTGCCCGCCGATAAGCGTTAGGGTGTATAAGGGGAAATAATTTCAGCATTAAACATACAGACGGAGTACCGCAAAAATACTCCGTCCGTTTTTTCTTTGCATAAATTTCCGCGCGACTGCCAATGATAAGCCTATATCAATTCAAACGGAGGGATCGCAAATGCTTATCATAAAAACCGTGTGCGCCGCCGCCGCTTCGATGATCGTGATGTTCCTGCTCACAAAGCTTATGGGCAACAAGCAGATCTCGCAGCTCAATATGTTCGATTACATCAACGGCATCACCATAGGCTCTATCGCCGCCGAAATGGCGCTTTCCGAAAGCTGGGAGATGATATGGATAAGCGTTATCGCTATGGCGATATACGGCGTTACCGGCTTTTTCATATCCCTCGCGACTATGAACTCTATGTCGGCGCGAAAATTTTTCTCGGGCGAGCCGCTGGTGCTCATCGAAAACGGCACTATCTACCGCGAAAACGTCAAGAAAGCCCGCCTAGACCTCGACGACCTGCTGGTAGCCGCCCGCTGCGCAGGCTTTTTCTCAGTGGAGGATATTGCCACAGCCGTCATGGAGAGCAACGGCAGGGTGTCTTTCCGCCAGACCGAAAGCTCGCGCCCTGTAAATCTGAAAGATCTCGGACAGCAGCCGCAGGAAAAGCCTGCTCCGCTCAACCTCATCATGGACGGCGTTATGATGGAGAAAAATATGCAGGATGCAGGATTTAAGATAAAACGCCTTACTGACGAAATGCACGCGCAGGGCTACAACTCACCCGCCGATATTTTCTTCGCGGTGTACTACGACGGCAATATAACCTTTTACCCCCGCAATTCCGACGGCAGAAAACTCGACTACTACGCATAATACACATAAAAAAAGGGACGGCGCAAAAACCGTCCCTTAAATATTGTCTAAATTTATCAGATCTTAACGACCCAGCCGAACTCGTCCTCGATCTTGCCCCACTGGATACCGGTCATGGTATCGTAAAGCATCTGCGAGATAGGTCCTATCTTGTTGTCGTTGATGGTCATGATCTTTTCGCCCCACTTGAGGTGGCCGACAGGCGAGATAACGGCGGCCGTACCTGTGCCGAATACTTCGTCCAGCTTGCCTGCGTCGTAAGCGTCAGCAACTTCCTGAATGGTTATTCTTCTCTCGCTTACCTTATATCCGCGCTTCTTGCAGATCTCGAGAGCCGATTTTCTCGTTATGCCGGGCAGTACCGAGCCGGTGAGCTTCGGGGTGATAACTTCGCCGTCGATAACGAAGAATATGTTCATAGAGCCTACTTCCTCAATGTACTTCTGCTCTACGCCGTCGAGCCAGAGCACCTGCTCGTAATCCTGAGCGTGTGCCTCGTCCTGACCCTTGAGCGAGATTGCGTAGTTAGCGGCGGTCTTGGCAAAGCCCGTACCGCCTCTTACCGCTCTTACATACTTCTGCTCAACATAGATCTTAACGGGGTTAAGACCGGTAGAGTAGTAAGCGCCGGAGGGCGAAAGGATTATCATAAAGAGGTAGTGGTCAGCAGGTCTTACGCCGACATACGGGTCGGTAGCAAAAATGAAAGGACGGATATAGAGCGAAGCGCCGTCGGTATGAGGCACCCAGTCCTGCTCCAGCTTGATAAGCTCTTTAAGAGCGTGGAGCATGAATTCTTCGTCGATCTGCGGTATTACCATTCTCTCAGCAGAAACGTTCATTCTCTTGAAATTCTCCTGCGGACGGAAAAGCTGTACCGAGCCTTCGGCGGTGCGGTATGCCTTAAGACCCTCGAAGATCTCCTGACCGTAGTGCAGGCACATAGCGGCAGGCGAAAGGGTAATGTTACCGAAAGGTACTATTCTTGCATCGTGCCAGCCCATGCCTGTATCGTAATTCATTACAAACATATGGTCGGTGAAGATGTGGCCGAAACCGAGCTTGGTCTCATCGGTAGGTTTTTCCTTAGGCGCTGTGGTACGTTCGATTTTAAGATCTAACATACAAATCCTTCTTTCATAATATTTAATGAGTATGTACGCGGTGAAAGCCGCCGCATAGCGAAAATGACTTATCCCGCCTCGGCAAATTCATCGCTGTTAAGTCTATTATATAACAAAACGATAAATTTTTCAAGAGGTTACATATAATTTTAATATTTTTCACTAATTTTTTTATCTTTTATGCGAATACGATGAATTATCGTCAAGTAAATCCTGCACTTTTCCCGAAAGCGGTTAGTCCTTGCTAATTGATGTGGCCGCATATTGCACAATCGTCATTGCCGGAATTGCGCGTTTATTTGTGCAAATGTCTGAAAAATAAAATATCCCCTAAAACCTATTGACAAAGTAGGAATGACGTGATATACTAGTATCATCGAAAGAAAGCAAACACCGTTACAGAAAGGCGGAGATGAATTATGACTTTCATTTCAAGATATACTTCATCAGAGCGAATGCGGCGATGTATGAAGTTCATCGAAAAGTAAGATTTTTTACTTACAGCAAAAAGTACGAAACTCACACGCAAAACCGACCAATTTGACAAAGCCGGGGCAGCACCCCGAAAACGAAAGGAAGATCATCATGAGCAATTATAAATTTGAAACACTTCAGCTTCACGTAGGACAGGAAAATCCCGACCCCACCACTGACGCAAGAGCGGTGCCGATATACGCTACCACCTCTTATGTATTTAAAGACTCTGCGCAGGCGGCGGGCAGATTTGCACTTTCTGAGGGCGGCAACATCTACACCCGTCTGATGAACCCCACTTCTGATGTATTTGAGCAGAGAATAGCTGCTCTCGAGGGCGGCGCTGCTGCTCTGGCTACCGCTAGCGGTTCGGCCGCTATCGCCTACGCTGTACAGAACATCGCGCTGGCAGGCGACCACATCGTTTCCTCCTCGAACCTCTACGGCGGTACTTACAACCTCTTCGCAAACACCCTTGCAGATCAGGGAATCGAAACAACTTTTGTAAACCCCCACAACCTCGAAGAGATCGAGGCTGCTATAAAGGACAACACCAAGCTCATCTACGCTGAAACTCTCGGCAACCCCAATTCCGACGTTATCGACCTCGAGGCTATTTCCGAGATCGCACACCGCCACGGTATCCCGCTGATAGTTGACAGCACCTTCGCTACTCCTTACCTGCTCAGACCTATCGAGCACGGCGCAGACGTAGTAGTACATTCGGCTACCAAGTTCATCGGCGGCCACGGCACTGTAATGGGCGGCGTTATCGTAGACGCAGGCAAGTTCGACTGGGCGCAGAACGATAAGTTCCCCGGACTCAGCAAGCCTAACCCCTCTTACCACGGCGTAGTATTCACCGAGGCTGCGGGCAACATCGCTTACGTCCTCAAGATCCGCACCACGCTGATGAGAGATCTGGGCGCTACCATCTCACCTTTCAACTCGTTCCTGCTGCTTCAGGGTCTGGAAACCCTTTCGCTGAGAGTAGAGCGCCACGTTGAGAACGCACTCAAGGTAGTAGACTTCCTCAAGAATCACCCCGACGTAGAAAAGGTAAACCACCCCTCACTCGCTACCGGCAGAGAGAAGGAGCTTTACGATAAGTACTTCCCCAAGGGCGGCGCTTCCATCTTCACATTCGAGATCAAGGGCGACGCTGAGAAGGCTAAGAAATTCACCGAATCTCTCGAGCTGTTCTCGCTGCTGGCTAACGTTGCCGACGTTAAGTCGCTCGTTATCCACCCCGCTTCCACCACACACTCGCAGATGAACGAGCAGGAGCTGCTCGACGCAGGCATCAAGCCGAACACCATTCGCCTTTCGATAGGCACCGAGCACATCGACGACATCATCGCCGACCTGCAGCACGGCTTTGACGCAGTAAAGAACGTTTGATAATAAATCGACAAATTGACATACTGAAACGGAGATGTATCCATCATGGCAAATATAGTAAAAAGTGCAGACAAACTTATAGGCAAAACTCCCCTGCTGGAGCTTGACAATTTTGCAAAGGCCTACGATGTGCCCGCTACCATTCTCGGCAAGCTGGAGTACCTCAACCCCACAGGCTCGGTAAAGGACAGAGCAGCGCTGTATATGATAAACGACGCTGAAAAAGCCGGCAGATTAAAGCCCGGCGGAACTATTATAGAGCCTACCTCTGGCAACACAGGTATAGGCATTGCTTCCGTAGGCGCTGCACGCGGATACAAAGTCATCATCGTAATGCCTGAGACCATGACCAAAGAGCGCCGCGATATGATAAGCGCTTACGGCGCAGACATCGTTCTTACCGACGGCAAGAGCGGTATGTCGGGCGCGGTAGCAAAGGCTAAGGCTATGGTAAACGAGATTGAGGGAAGCATTATCCTCTCGCAGTTCGAGAACCCCTCTAACGCGCAGGCGCACTACGAGACCACCGGCCCCGAGATCTGGGACGACACCGACGGCAAGGTCGACATTTTCATCGCAGGCGTAGGCACAGGCGGTACGGTTACCGGCGTGGGCAAATACCTCAAGGAGAAAAATCCTAACGTTAAGATAGTAGCGGTAGAGCCGCAGACTTCCCCCGTACTTTCCGGTGGAAAGCCCGGCCCTCATAAGATACAGGGTATAGGCGCAGGCTTCGTGCCCGACGTTCTCGATACAAGTGTTTACGACGAGATCCTCCCCATTTCCAACGAAGCTTCTTACGAGGCGGCGAGAAAGATCGCTACCACGCAGGGCGTAATGCTCGGCATCTCCTCGGGCGCGGCACTTTGGGCAGCTGCTGAGCTGGGCAAGCGTCCCGAAAACAAGGGCAAGACCATCGTGGCTCTTCTCCCCGACTCAGGCGACAGATACTTAAGCGTACTTTTTGCTTGATTTTATATTAAGCTTTGTCAGAGCGCTCTCCGCTTCACGGCGGAGGGCGTTTTGTATTTGCGCAATATGCTTGCAATCGGCGGCGCGATGTGTTATAATAAGGTCGGTGATGTTTTTATGAAAAGATTATGCGCCGTACTTCTCGGCACTTCGATATTTTCCGCGCTGGCAACTCAGCTTACCATCTTCATCTTCGGCAAGCTGGATTTCGTGCCGCGCGGCAGCGCTTCGTTTTACCCGATGCTCTTCGCGCTGACCATGACCGCCGCCGTGCTGGCGGTGCTGAATATCGGCAAAGAGCCGCGCTACCCCGCCGTGAAGCTTTCGCGGATAGCCGAGCGCGAGGGCTATTCCGACCGCTATTTCGCCGAACTGCGCCGCTGGTGCGAAAAGTGCGAAAAGAAAAAATGCGGCGAAACTGCCGCGCTGGTTATGAGCGAAACGCTTGCCGAAAGCGGCAGGCTGAACGAAGCTTTCGCGCAGCTCCGCGGGATAAAGTTTTCTGAGCTTACCCGCCGTCAGCGGCAGGTGTACTACAACACATGGCTGTACGCCGCCGTGCTTTGCGAGGATATTTCCGCTGCGGACGAGATCTACCGCTGCGGCCGCGGGTATTTGGTATCGGTAACGTCGCGCTCGCTGGCGGCTTCGGTAAAGCACACGCTAGGCTGCTACCGCTATCTGCGGGGCGAGCTGCCCGCCGCTGAGGAGCAGTTTTTCCAGTCGATAGAGTCGGCGCGCGGCAGCATTCTATGTGAGGATTATCTCGCGCTCTCCGCCTGCTATTTGGATACCGAACGTCTGCCGCAGGCGAAGTCCGCCGTGGAAAAAGCCGCCGAGTACGCCGACGGTTCGCGTTTGGAGCGCAAAGTCGCCAACGCCCGCGAGCTGGTAGAACAGGCATATTCGCAGTACATCGCCGAGCACGGTGAACGATCAGCATAAACATAACGCAAAAAAGTCCGCAGACCACGCAGCCTGCGGACTAAATTATTTTCAGCTTTTATAAGTTAAGCCATCGGACTCTACACCTTTCATTTGATATTGAAAAGTTTAAGTTCTCATTGGACTCGTTCCCTTCATTGGAATTATGATCGTAATGTCAAGCTAAAGTAACCTTCGGACTCACTCCTTAACTTAGAATATTTTTCCTGAATACCGTGCGTATGATTTTCATTCCGCACCACTCCTGTTCTTAAAGTCCCCCGCCTCAGCAGGTTCGCAGTATGTATGTATATTCGGAGAAAACATCTCTCGCAAGACCCTTTAGCGCCCCGTCCCCGCCGCGTGATCGGCACTGCCGTGACATTATCGGCGCGCCCTGCACGCGTAAGCCTTATGGACTATGGGCTTCGGTCAACTTTAAAATCGTAATGTCAAACTGGATTTTCCTTCGGACTCACCCCTTACTGGCAAATATTCTTTCGGTAAAATGTGCGGAGAATTTTCATTTCGCACCACTCCTTATATTATGCCCGCCCGATCATCGGACGTAGGCTCGTAAGATCCTATACTGTAAGTATTCACGCTGTTTCGCTTCGCTCACCGCCGCCCGCGGACTGTGACATTTTCAGCCCCCGCCGGTCGCTGTACAAGCTTTGCGCCGCGGATAAAAGTCTTTAACTGTTAGGTGGAAAAACCGCCTTTCTGACGCTTGTGCATCGGGATCACTCCTGACTAAAATTTATTCGCTGTCCTTATCGATCTTGGCATTTTCATGACTCAAGCACTTCCTTCGCGAATAATTTGTATCGGTAAGTTTCCTTAGCAGTACATGGGTAACACTCCTGACTATTTAGTATTCGTAAACCTCGTCCGTGCTTTCATTGGGCTCACGTCCTTTACGAATTTATCTCAGCCGCCCTCGGCAGCCTGTCATAAGTCTTAGATCCTTAGTACATGGGTAGCACTCCTTTTCAAATTTTATTAGATGCTGCTCTGAATAAAATCATTTTAGAGAACCCCTTTTTAAAGATTTGCGGTACTCGCCGCATATTCAGTTGTAATTTTTATAAGCAGAGCCATTTAGCTGCAATGTTGTAGTTGTAAATTAGTCCTCAGCCAAAAGCTCGTATAAGTCTTCGATATGTCTTGCTAAATAAAGGTCTGTCAGCTCTTATCGTCTGCGTCTTGCCTTCTCTTTATCAGACCTCAACGAGTCTTGGCGAACTCTGCTTGATCTCTGATGCGTCCATCGGACTCGCTCCTTTCACGCCGTATTAAAGTATTTTCGGTACCGCCCCCGCATTGCTCAAACTTTGCACCGTCTTGCGAGATCTGTATACCTCCGAAAACCTTCGGCTCACTCGAGTAAAAGTTCTGTGACCGTTTACCGACCCGACCCTCTGCCGCTTTAAGATACTTCCCGTTCTTTAGCATCTGCTCTTGTCTGATCTTATGTGGTCTTTTCCTTTTCTCTGACTATAGTATATCACACTTTTTGTACGTTGTCAATAGTTTTTTTCAAAAAACTTCGGATTTTTTTATTTAATATATCCTTTAGAAAATGTGCTTGACATCGCAGGCGGTATGTGATATAATTGATTTGTACGGTGCGCGACAGTGCGCGTGAGGTTTTAGTAAAATGCCTGCGCGGCGTATATATTATTTAAGGAGGCTTTTATTTATGGCTGACGAAAAAGATCTTAACGGTTTAGACGATTACACACCCGATATTTATACTCTTGAAGATGAAGACGGCAACGAGCAGGCTTTTGAGCTTCTCGATGTTATGGAGTTTGAGGGCGAGAAATATTTCGCACTCACGCCCTACGCTGAGGACGCCGAGGATATGCTTAGCAGCGACGGCGAGGTAGTTATCCTCAAAAGCGTTTACGAGGGCGATGAGGAAATGATGGTCTCCATCGACGATGACGAAGAGTACGAAAGAGTTGGAAAAGTATTTATCGAGCGTCTGGAAGAAATGTACGATTTCAACGACGATGAATAATCAGCCCGTCTTTTGGGTACTATACTAACAAATAAAATTACTGCTGTGTTCGTTTGTGTGGGTTCAATTTAATCCAACACTTATGAAATAGGGATCCGTTCTCCGGAAAGCCGATCGCAGACCTCCCGCCTGACACCGCGAAAGCCGTGCAAAACAGGCGGATGATGGGAGCACAGAGCTAACGGGACGTTTTACCCGCCCTGCTGTTATTACGCGGGTTTTATTTCCCCGCACGACGGCACGGCGGTTTTTTTATGCCTATTTTTAAGCGGCATGCACATATTTAAGATAGAATTAAGAAAAATCACATATCGTAATTAACAATTAGCGTTTATTATAATCTGTAGAATAAACGACGCATGATGTATAAATTGTATGGAAAGTAAGGAAAAGACAAAATGAACAAGATCTTCAGCAAATTTGTCAACTACGGATTTGGCATTTTTTTTGCGCTCGCGATGGCGCTCTCGGTGTATTTTCTCGCGGACTGGCTGCTGGTAGAACATTACATAGGCTCGCAGGCGGCTGTGTACGGAGTTATCCTGCTGATAGCCTTGGCCGCCTGCGCGGGCTGTTTGGCGCTGCGAAAGCTCGGCAATGTTTTTGAAGCGCGGCTTGGCGATGACGCTAAAAAGTGCGACCGAATATTCGCTGTCATGGCGCTGGCGCTGCTTGCGGTGCAGATAGTTTTCGCCGCCTGCTCGCACTTCACGCCGATAAACGACCTCAGCTACATATGCACCTCGGCGAAAAACTACATTCTCACGGGCGCGGACACCATCTACGAAGGCTTGCCCTCGCGCCATCAGGAGTACTACGCCGTTTACCCTAACAACCACCTGCTGTTTCTGATAGTGCTCGCGCTTTACAAGATACAGTACGCGCTGACGGGGCACATTACCAATGTCCTGCCTACGGCTTTCAATCTGATCGGGCTGAACGCTTCGTACATACTGATGTATATGTGCGCGCGGGTGATCTACAAGCCCTCAAAGGCGCTGCTCTGCGCGGTGCGCGGTCTGCTTTTCACCCCGCTGGTGACATACGTCATGTACTTCTACACCGACGCGCTGGGTATGCCTTGGCTGACGGGCGCGCTGTACCTCTATCTGAAATGGCGCAGTCGGCGGGCGGCGGGCGAAAAGCTGCTCTCCGGCAAAAGCATAGCCCTGCTGATCTCATGCGGCGCGGTTCTGGGCATAGCGTACAAGATAAAAGGCAGCGCGGTGATACTACTGCCCGCGATACTGCTCGACCTGCTGTTTCAGCAAAAGGGCGCTAAGGGTCTGCTCTCCGCTATCAAGGCTAAGCTCGCGCCGTTCGCCGCGATACTCGCCGTATTTGCAGTACTCAGCACGCTTATCGGCTCGCTCGCCTGCTCGGTGCTGAAAATTTCCAAAGACGAGCTTTACAAGTACAGCTTCCCCACCATTCACTGGGTAATGATGAGCGCCGACGGCAAGGGCGGTTACAGCTACGATGATTTCATGTACACCCGCAGTTTTGAGGGCAAGGACGAGAAAAAGCGCGCCGACCTCGAGCGGCTGAACGAAAAGCTCCACGAGCAGGGCGCTTCGGGCATGCTCAACCACTGTATGCAAAAGCTGACGTACACTTGGAAGCTGGGCACATACATGATAAATTACTACATGACCGACTCGAATCTGCTGACCTCGAAAGCTTTCCTCGTCATCTGCACGGCGCTGCATTTCACGCTTATGCTCTCGATGGTGAGCACCTACCTCTCGCGCCTAAAGTCGAACGACGACGTTTTGCAGGGTGATTTCATACTGAAAGTCACGCTGATGGGGCTTACGGTGTTCCTAATGCTTTGGGAGGCGCGCTGCCGCTATCTGGTAAGCTTCTTCGTGCTTTTCGCACTGCTTTGAGCTAGTCGATATGCGTATAAAAATCTAACATATACAAAAAGGCTTCCGCATTTTTCCGTGCGGAAGCCTTGATTTTTTTATCAATTACCACTCTATCTGCTCGATGGGCGTGGGGTTTTCGTTGAGCGTTACGCTCTCTACCCCGCCGCTTTTCATGCGAACTACTCTGTCCGCCATGCCGCAGAGCGCGGAGTTGTGAGTCACTATCACCACCGTCATGCCGCTGCTGCGGCTGGTGTCCTGCAAAAGCTTCAGTATCGCCTTGCCGGTAGCGTAGTCGAGCGCGCCTGTCGGCTCGTCGCACAGCAGCAGCTTAGGCTTTTTCGCGAGCGCGCGGGCTATCGCCACCCTCTGCTGCTCGCCGCCCGAAAGCTGAGCGGGAAAATTATCCATACGCTCCTCAAGCCCAACGCTTTTCAGCGCTTCGCCGCTTTCGATGTGGTCGCGGCATATCTGCGAGGCTAACTGCACGTTCTCTCGCGCGGTGAGGTTCGGCACAAGGTTGTAAAACTGGAACACGAAGCCGACGTCGAAGCGGCGGTATGAAGCAAGCTGTTTTCTGCCAAAGCTGCTAATATCCGCGCCGTCTATCACCGCCCTGCCGCTCGTCAGCGTATCCATGCCGCCGAGTATGTTCAGCAGGGTGGTCTTGCCCGCGCCCGAAGCGCCGACTATCACGCATATCTCGCCCTTTTTTATGCCAAAGCTCACGCCGCCCAGCGCCTTTATCTCCACCTCGCCCGAGCGGTAAATTTTCTCTACGTTCTCAAAGCTGATAAAATCGCTCACTTTTCGCTGCCTTTCTTTATCTCGTCCAGCGGTCTGCCCTTAGCGTCGTAGCTCCAGATGATTCCGATAACGAGGTAGAAAAACGGCGTAGAGCAAAGCGCGCTGATGTTAAAGAAAGCCTGCACTGCGTATGCGAGGAACGCTGTGAAAAGTCCCGCCGCCAGCTTGTCAGCCTTGCCGAATGTGCGGCGGAAGATGCGCGCCGCCTTGATGAGCGTTACGATGATAACAGCCGCGTAGAAAGCCAGCCCCAGCACGCCGCGCGTAACGGCTGTATCGAGGTACTCGTTGTATGTGCGGTCTATCTCCATGCCCTCGCCGCTGTTCCACATAGCCGCCCAGTTGTCAGGGCCTACGCCGATAACGGGGCTGTTCTCGAAAGTGAGCGCGCCATCGTACCAAAGGGTCGGGTAAATGCCGTCCTCGTGCGCCGAGTGTGCGCCGTAGGCTATGCCCAAGCGCTCGAAGGAATCGGTGTACATTATATGCTCGTTCCTCATGCGGAAGTTATCGGTAGCGAATATGCCGCCGAATATCGCCGCAGAGATCACGCCGCAGAGCAGCACCATTAGCACGGGCGCTTTGCCGAATCTCTCGCCGCCCTCGCTTTCGGTATCCGCCTGCTTTTCCTTTACCGCGCCGACTATCGCGAGAATAAATGCCGTAAGCAGTACTACCGCTATGCCCAGCATCGCAGGGAATGTCTGCGTAGCTATCGCCGCGCCCGCCATGAGCGCGCAGGCGGCGGTATTGAGCACTCTGCCGATGAATTTTCCGTAAGCGGCGTTATTGAGAGCCAGCGCGAAAGCTATGGTAAGCAGTGCGCCCAGCGCGAAAGGCGAGCAGGTAAAGCCGTCCGCCGCGTATGAAGCGTCGTAGCCGGCGTATCTGTTGAAATACTCCGCCTTTGAAACGTTGTTTATGTAGTCGATGAAAAGATAATTGTAGTAGCCGGGTATCCACTTTGCGAGGGCGGGTATGCTCTGCAAAATGCCCATCAGCGCGTTCGCCGAACCGATAACTACTACGGTATTAGCCGCGCGGCGGCGGTAGAGAGCATTTGTAAGCGTCATGCCGACCGCAAAAAAGCCGATGTAGCCGATTATGGTGATAAAGCCCTCAGCCCTATCGAGGTAGCCGAAGAAAGCCGTGCCTATATCGTCCGCCGCAAGGGTGGAGATCAGCGCCGAGATCAGCACGCCCGCAAAAAGCCAGAGCGCCTTGTTTTTTCCCACAACTATCTCTTTTTTTACGCACGCAACCATGAACACCAGCATGCCGATAAAGCCCGCCGCCACCAGCAGCGTCATTATCAGAAAAGCCAGCGTCTGCCCGTCGGCGCTGTTCAGCATATTGTATTCGTCGCCGCTCTCCACCGCTTTTGCGATGTAGTAAGGTATCGAAGAAAGCGCGACGAGAAGTATAGCTATTATGCTGTACACGCCGCAAAGCTTCTGCGCGCCCTGCGCGGTCATGTTTATTATAAAGTCTGATTTTCCGCCCGAGCCAAAAAGGTGCTTATGCTCGGCGTGGCGGTCTGACTTTGCGCTGTATGTAGCGCCTTTTTTTGCCATGTTTTTGTCCCTCCCGATAACTATAAAAAGAGCGGACACTTTTATAAAATGTCCGCCCCATTTTTGATTTTTTTACCTTGCGAATTCAACGACGCGGCTCTCGCGGATCAGATTTATCTTTATCTGTCCGGGATAATTCATTTCGTTTTCAATCTTCTTCGCGATCTCTCTCGCTACGATAACCATTTTCTCATCGTTGATCTTCTCAGGCTGTATCATGATGCGTACTTCGCGGCCCGCCTGTATAGCGTAGGATTTTTCTACTCCGTCAAACGAAGTGCATATCTCCTCCAGCTTTTCAAGACGCTTGATGTAGTTCTCGTAATTCTCGCTTCTTGCGCCGGGTCTTGCTGCGGATATAGCGTCTGCAGCCTGTACCAGCGCCGCTACTACGGTGCGCGTTTCTACGTCGCCGTGGTGAGCCTCTATCGCGTGGATAACGTCAGGCGATTCCTTGTATTTCTTACATACGTCTACGCCTATCTGAACGTGCGAACCCTCTATCTCGTAGCTGAGCGCCTTGCCGACGTCATGCAGCAGGCCTGCTCTTCTCGCAAGGTTTGCGTCTACTCCCAGTTCCGAAGCCATCATTCCTGCCAGATGTGCCACCTCTATCGAGTGGTCGAGAACGTTCTGGCGGTAGCTCGTTCTGTATCTCAGTCTGCCTATCAGCTTGATAAGCTCGTGGTTTATGCCGTGTACGTTGGTCTCCAGAACGGCGCGTTCGCCCTCCTGCTTTATCCTGTGCTCTACCTCGCGGCGTGCCTTGTCCACCATTTCCTCTATGCGGGTGGGGTGTATGCGGCCGTCGGCGATGAGCTTTTCAAGCGCTATGCGCGCTACCTCGCGGCGTACCTGGTCGAAGCAGGATATTGTGATAGCCTCCGGCGTATCGTCTATGATAAGGTCTACGCCCGTCAGCGTTTCTATCGCCTTGATGTTTCTGCCCTCGCGGCCGATGATCCTGCCCTTCATATCGTCGTTCGGCAGGGTAACTACCGATACGGCTGTTTCGGAGACCTGATCTGCGGCGCAGCGGCTTATCGCGAGCGAGATGTACTGTCTTGCGCGGTTCTCGCACTCGTCCTTTATCTGTGACTCGTAAGCGGAGATCCTGAGAGCCTTTTCGTGAGTAAGCTCATCCTCCAAGCTGTTTAGCAGGTACTCCTTAGCCTGATCTACGGTAAACTGCGAGATCTTTTCGAGAACTTCCAGCTGGCTGTTCTTTATCCTGTCAGCCTCGGCTATCTTCTCGTCGGCGTTTTTGAGCTTTGCCTGAAGCGAATCCTCCTTGCGCTCAAGTGAATTCATCTTTCTGTCGAGCGTTTCTTCCTTCTGGTTAAGTCTGCGCTCTTGGCGGGAAACCTCGCTCCTGCGTTCCTTGATCTCTTTTTCGGCCTCTTGGCGCTGCTGATGGATCTGGTCGTTTGCTTCTACTAGAGCTTCTTTTTTCAGGTACTCAGCGTTTTTCTCAGCTTCTTCGCGTATCCTCTCAGCTTCTTTTTCGGCTGAGCCTATCGCTGCTTCGGCAGTTTTCTGGCGGTACTTTACGCCCTGCTTGAACGCAACGAAAGCGGCAGCCGCGCCGCCGACGATCAAAGCTATGAGCGCGGCAAGTATCACCGGTATCAATGTACTACTACCCATGTGTATAGCCTTCCTCCTTCTTTGAAAGTCGGGAACTTGCGGGGCAGTCTTTAAATTGTGAAGTGAATAATAGTATCAATATCCCTGCATATCATACATAACTAATCCATAAATATATAAATGCCGTTACACAGACCGTTTTGCCCGAAGTTCCTTTTCAATATAAAATTTTAAAGATTCAATAAGCATTTTTATTTTATAAAATAAATCACCGCTCATCACGATGAGAGAAATAATATAAAAAACATAATGCATGATTTAATTTTACTATATTTTTCTTCGCTTGTCAAGTATATTTTAGTCCAAATTGCCCTCAGATAAAATTTTATACGAATTGTACAAAAAAACGCCCTCAAAAAAGAAAGGCAGTCCGGAGAGACTGCCTTCTGACTTGTGTAAAAATTTTGGAGAGGATGAAACGAGCTAAGGGTATTTCACTTAGTAATTTCATTCTTTTCTTTCTCTGTTCTACCATTTTATTATACAACACATTTTGCGCCGCCGTCAAGAACAATTGCATTACATAAGATTACAATTTCATTACAGCTTCAATATGTATTGTAATATTTCTGTTATATATCAACATATTGTGCCGTATACGAAAAACCGACCGCCCTGCCCTAGTCAGCAAAGCGGCCGGAAAATCTATCAATTTTCGCCGAGCACCATTTCAAATGTCGCTCTGGGGTTGCCGTCGACGTCATCGTCTATCATCTTAGCCTCTTTGATGACGATGGGCGTTGTGGGCGATGAGATCGCACCGTCAGTACCGGTAACGCGCTCTACGTTGAGGAACGAATCAACTACCTCCATGCCCTCGGTCACCTTGCCGAAAGCCGCATACTGTCCGTCGAGGAACGAGCAGTCGTCAGTATAGCAGATGAAGAACTGCGAAGAAGCGCTGTCGGGGTCTTGCGAACGCGCCATCGATACTACTCCGCGGGTGTGCGAAAGCTTGTTGTCAACGCCGTTCTGCAAAAATTCGCCCTTGATATTGCTGTCGCTGCCGCCCGTGCCGTTGCCGTTCGGGTCGCCGCCCTGCGCCATGAAGTCCTCTACCACGCGGTGGAATGTCAGCCCGTTGTAAAAACCGTCATTCACCAGCTTCTCAAAATTCTCGCAGGTTATCGGCGCGTACTCGGGGTAAAGCGTTATCGTGAACGTTCCGAGCTGGGTCTTCGAGTCCTCAGCGGAAGAGATCTCTGCCGCCGACTTTGTTTTATCCTCGCTCTTAGAGCTGTCGTCTGTGCTGCCGCAGGCCGCGAACGTAAAGCAGAGCGCCGCCGCCGCAAGACCTGCCGCTATTCTTCCCAATATTCCCATTTTCAAATTTCCTTTCGTTGAGCGTTTATTACTTGGCAGCCGAGGTTATCAGCGCGTCTACCAGCTCGGGGAACTTCCATTCGGGTATCATGCTTCTGTCCATCAGACCGAAATTCTCGCCGTTGCCGAATGTCGCGTTGTTGTCCCACCAAAGCATAGGCACGCCGTACTCCGCGCCCTTGCCTACATAATATTCAGCGCAGGCTATACGGTCATCGAGGTTGTCTTTATTCACAGTGCCGAATTCGCCGATGATAACGGGTATCTGCTTCTGCAAAAACAGCTCGTCGAGGTTGAGGAAGAGGGTATCTATCTCGCCGGTGTTATTAGCGTCCCACTTGTCCGTGCCCTTGGTGTCGAGCGCGAGGGAGTAAGGCAGGTATGCGTGTACCGAAACTATCACCTTATCGTCGTCCTCAGGCAGCCATACGTTCTCAAGGCACTTTCTGCCCGATGAAGCCGCGTAGCCCGTCAGCATTAGGTGGCGCTTAGCGTTGTTGCCGCCGCTGTTTCTAACAGTTTCGTAGAAAGCCTTAGCGTACTCCTGTACCACCGCGCGGCTCTCGTCGTCGCCGCCTGTCCACTCCATAGGCGTTTCGCGGCAGCGCGGCTCGTTGAGTCCCTCAAAGATGAGGTGCTCGTCGTAGCCCTTGAATTCCTCAGCAATCTGCGACCAAAGCGCTGTGAGCTGCTCTATATCCTGATCTTTATTCTCGTTGGTCGGGAAATACCATTCCTCGTGGTGGGTGTTGAGGATAACGAAAAGTCCGTTGTTTATGCCGTAGTCAACTATCTCATGCACGCGCGCCATCCACTCGGGGTCTACGTTGTAATTTTCGTCCATATGTGTGCCCCACGATACGGGAGCGCGCATAACGTTAAAGCCAGTATCCGCGAGCAGCTTCGCCATAGCCTCGGTAGTGACGGCGGGCTGCCAAGATGTTTCAGCTTCAAGGCCCTCGCCCGTAGCGTCCATAGTGTTGCCCAAGTTCCAGCCTATCTTCATTTCCTTTACCAAGTCCCAAGAAGATATGTCGCGTATCTCCATATTCACTTCTTTTTTCTCCGCTGCGGAGTCGGTCGCCGAAGCGGCAGAGCCGTTGTCAGAGTTTTTATTGTCGCTGCCGCCGCAGGCGGTAAGGCAGCCGAAGCACATAGCGGCAGCAAGCACGCCCGCCGCAAATCTTTTTGTTTTCATATTAGTATTCCTTTCGTTGCGTCATATTCACTTATACTTTTCGGGCACATAAAGTCCCGCTATCTTCTTATTCTTCACAGCGTCAACGTACTGCGCTATATCGGTTATAGGCTCTTCAGTGAGCACTCCGAAAAATCTGTCGCCGCCTATATGGTGGCAGTCGCTGCCCGCCGTCGCGGTAAAGCCGTACTGCTCGGCGTACCACTTCGCGCGCTCGTTCCAGACCTTTTCAGCGTTGCCGCCGTTGTAGATCTCCACGCCGTCGGTGTGCCACGGCAGGAATTTCAAGTCGAAAATATACCAGTGCGCCTCGCGAAACGGGTGAGCGTGCACGATAGCCCCGCCGTTTGCGTGAACCCTGTCGCAAAATTCGCGCACGTTTATCTGCATAAGGTCGGGGTTTTCCAGCAGCCACTTTTTATCCACGCCGTAAACGAGAAGATCTGCGCCCTCCCAGGCGTATTCCAGCCCGAAAAGCACGTTCAGACCTATCTCGTCGCCGCGTTTCTTAGCGTTTTCATATCCGCTGCAAAACTGCTCCACCATGCCCTCCCACGGCTGCGATCTATCCACCGCAGTATTGCCGTTAAAGAAATGGTCGGTGATTATTATAGTATCATACCCCTGCGCCTTATACTGTTCCGCCTGCTGAGCGCCCGCTGCGGAAGCGCAGGCAGAGCCTTCGGCGGTGTGCATATGCGTTTCGGTTTTGTACATCAGAAGTCTATTCCTCTCTTGATGACTTCAAGACACATTCTGCCGTTATGGTAGGGGCACTTCCAAGGGCCGGTAACTTCTTTCCAGTCGTGCGGCTTATGGTCGAAAGATACTTCCGAGTACCACTCGCCCTCGGGGCGCTTATCCACGATGTCCGACTTGATGTATTCCCAGATAGTGCCCGCAGCCTTGAGGTATTTCTCATCGCCGCTATGCTGATAAGCGTTGATAAAGCCTACGACGCCTTCCGCCTGCACCCACCAAACGCGCTTTTTATCTATCTTATCGTTCTCGCGCTCGTTATTCAGCGCGCCGTCCTCCAGGGCGATGTTATAGATATTTTCCGCAAGGCGGAGGTCAAGAGCGTTGAATTTCTTAGTAAGTTCCTCATCGCCGAGCATTTCCACCGCGCGGTCGGTAAGCCAGCTTGCTTCTATGTCGTGGCCGTAGGAATGTATATTTCCGATAACGTCGAACTTATTATCAAAGAAAACTTTGAGCGCGTTATTATCGTGATCGAATATCTTATTTTCAACTATATCGAGCTGATATTTCAGTCTTTCTGCCACCTCTTCCGAGCGGTTAGCGCGGTAAAGCTCAGTATAAGCCTCGATAAGGTGGAGAACGGTATTCATAGTCTTTTCAGCGTGCAGGCCGTTTTCCGAGAGGGCTTCGTTATCGGCAGGCTCCCACTCGCGGGTGAAAGCTTCCACGCAGCCGTACTCATCGGGGGTCTTAGTTTCAATATCCTCGAAGAGTTTTTCGGCGAGGTGCAGGGCTTCGATATTTCCGCTTGCGTTATAATAAGCGCTGAGTGCGTAAACTGCGAAAGCGATATTATAAGTATGTTTCATACCGTCGGCTATCTTACCATCGTAAGTAGTCATCCAGTAAACTCCGCCCATCTCGTAATCTATGCAGTGGTTCTTCACATATTCGTAAGCGTGGTCAGCGAGCACGGCGCATTTCTTATCGCCCAGCACTTCGTAGCACGAAGAGAAGAACCAAAGTATACGCGAGTGGAGTATAACGCCCTTATCCGCCTTTTTATCTAGCACAAGGTCAAAGCCGCGGTAGCCGTAAAAGCCGCCGAACTCCTCGTCTTTCAGCTTTTCCCAATAAGGGATTATATGGGTGGTCAATTCTTTTTTTACTTCTTCTATGAACATTTTCATCAACTCCTGAGATCTTTCTTTTTGATCGCTTTTTGGGTGGGGGTGCGGTGGTTTTTGGGTTGGGGGCTTTTGGTTTGTTCGTTCAAGGGCGTGCGCCCTTGAAGGTCGCGTTTGTTGGGCGACGAACAAGGAAAATCCCTCTATCGCAGGGATTTTCCTCTTGTATAACAGTCCACCGGACTGTTATACAATTCACCTTTTTCGGAGCCCCCTTCGGATTGGGGATTTCGCGCTCTGCGGAGCGCGACGATCGGGGCTTCTCGCACCCCTCGACCCCCTCGGCAACGGCTGGCGCGGCGTTGCATCCCGCGCTTTTTGATTTCACGCTTTTCGTTTGTTCGTGCTCGACGTTTACACCGCGATTTTTACTAAGTTTAGAATCCTGCTTTATCAGCCGCGGTTTACTTCTCCTCAGTTATCTTTCTTGCTTCTACATAATATCTCTTATCTCTCGCGTGTCCCATCGAGAACGTCTTTCTCGGCAGCGCGCCATCCGCGATCACCGTCGGGAAAAGCTGCTCCTTACCCATATCGGGCAGCACAAAGCCTATCTTCTTGCCGTCCGCCGCCAGCTTCTCTACTACCTCCGTGCCGTGGATATAGTCTATATCTCCGCCATTTTCCGCAAGGTACTTATCGAGGAAATTTTGCAGCGAGCCTACCGTCAGCTTCGAGGTCGGCTTATGCACATACAGCTTCTTTTTCTCGCCGCCGCGGACTGTTACAAAGCTCTGCTCCGCAGGCTCTTCGCTCAGCCCCAGCTCGTCCGTCATTTTTGCCATCATTTGGTCAATGTCCGCCGTGCCGACTATTCTGTGTATCGCCTCAAAATCCAGCGCGGGCGAGTGCAGGTTCACGATCTCTGCCAGTGCATATCTCGCGGGGTGGCTGCTCATGTCCTTATCGGGGTTCGCGGCTTTCAGCTTTTCGTAATACGCTTTCGCGGTCGCGAGCGAATGGTTTCCGTCGCCCATCGCGAATGTCAGCGGCGCTGTATCTGCCAAGCCGTAGCGTTTTTCAAAGGCTTCTTTTTCCGAGAATTTCGCCAGTTTTTCCAGCAGCTCGTCCCTAAGCGCGTCGGTCAGCAGCCAGCCTGCCAGTCTGCCGCCGCCCTGCATCAGCTCAAAATCGTAGAGCTTTTTCATATCGTCCTTATGCTCGGCGAGCGGCTCGATGAGCGCTTTTTTCTCGTCGTCGATGAGTATCATGATATGCGGCAGCTCTATCGGCGCTTTCTCGCGAACTTTTATTCTGGGCGGTATACGCTCGGTAACGGTGGCTTCCGTCGCGCGTATCTGCGAAGCCGAGCCTTTTGAGTAGTCGTATTCTTCGAGGTCTACCGCGCCCACAACGCCCGCTCTCAGCACGCCGTCGGTCTGTATGCGCTCGACGTATATCAGCGCGTTTTTATGCTCTTCAAAAACATCGCTGTCGAGGTAGCCGTACATATTCGCGGCTATCTTGTCTATGCGCTTGTCAACATCCGCCTCGCCGAGGTATATCTCGGGCAGTATGAGGTCTAGCGCGGTAACTGCGCCATCGGTCATTTTTTCCGTTTCCTGCCAGTATTCGGGCTCTGAGGTGAACTGGTCGCAGGCTATCACCGCCCACTTTTCGTACTCAGCGTCGCGCGGCAGCAGTATATCTGCCGAAGTAAAGGCTGTAAAAGCATTTTTCATAAATTTTTTTTCGTCCTTTCAACCTCAAAACGCCGACGGCTTTTTTCAGCCATCGACGTGAAGAGTAGATTTATTCGGCGGAGTTAGCTCCCGCGTTAGGTGCTCCGCAGCATTTCTTGTACTTCTTGCCGCTTCCGCAGGGGCAGGGGTCGTTCGGACCGACCTTTTTGCCTGTCTTTCTTGCGGTAAAGCCCTTGTTCGTGCCGCCAGCTTTGAACACCTGCTCGCGCTTCGGCGCTGCCTGACGGCGCACCTGTATGGTAAAGAGCATTCTTACAGTGTCCTCGCGGATAGAGTCTACCATAGCGTCGAACATCTCGAAGCCCTCCATACGGTACTCTACTACGGGGTTCCTCTGACCGTAAGAGCGCAGGCTGATACCGCGCTTGAGCTGTTCCATATCGTCGATATGCGCCATCCACTTCTGGTCTACCACCTTCAGCAGTACTACGCGCTCTATCTCGCGCAGCAGCTCTTCGCCGAGGTCTTGCTCGCGCTTCTGATATATCTTCATAGCTCTGTCCTGAAGCTGCTTTACGATGTCCTTCTTGGATATGCGTTCCAGCTCTTCGGGGGTGTAATTGAAGTCTGTTTCTACCGTTACCAGACCCATGAGGTGGTCGCGCAGACCCGGTAAATTCCAGTCGTCATGTATCTCGTCATCGAGCAGGTACATATTCACGCAGTCTTCCATGAACTGGTTTATCATATTGATGATATTTTCGTGAATATCCTCCTCGTTGAGCACCTGCTGGCGCTGACCGTAGATGATCTCGCGCTGAGTGTTCATAACGTCGTCGTAATTCAGTACGTTCTTACGAATGTTGAAGTTTCTGCCCTCTATCTTCTTCTGCGAGGACTCGATTATGTTCGTAAGCATTCTCGACTGTATAGGCATATTCTCATCTACCTTGAGCGAATCCATCATGCCCGTTACCTTGTCGCCGCCGAAGAGGCGCATAAGGTCGTCCTGCAGTGAGAGGAAGAATTTGCTCTCGCCGGGGTCGCCCTGACGTCCCGCACGTCCGCGAAGCTGGTTGTCTATACGTCTTGATTCGTGTCTTTCAGTACCTATTATGTAAAGTCCGCCTGCTTCGCGAACCTTTTCTGCCTTTTCCTTTACCTCGGCGTCGTACTTCTTTCTGAAATCTCTGTACTTGCCGCGGGCTTCGAGTATCTGCTCGTCCTCAGTTTCGGAGAAGCCGGTAGCTTCTACTATTATCTCCTCGGGGTAATCGAGCTTTCTCAGCTCTTCGGTAGCGAGGTACTCAGCGTTGCCTCCGAGCAGTATATCAGTACCACGGCCCGCCATGTTGGTGGCTATGGTAACTGCGCCGTACTTACCCGCCTGCGCTACTATCTTAGCTTCCTTTTCATGATACTTCGCGTTGAGCACCTGGTGCTTTACGCCCTTGTTTTTCAGCAGGCGCGAGAGGTACTCTGACTTTTCTACCGATACTGTACCTACCAGTACCGGCTGACCTTTTTTGTTGCACTCGATTATCTGGTCGATAACGGCTTCGTACTTGCCCTTTTCGGTCTTGAAGATAACGTCCGGGTGGTCTTTGCGGACTACGGGCTTGTTGGTAGGTATCTCTATAACGTCGAGCTTGTAGATCTCTCTGAATTCGTCCTCTTCCGTCAGCGCAGTACCCGTCATGCCCGAAAGCTTTGAGTAAAGGCGGAAGTAATTTTGGAAAGTAATGGTCGCGATGGTCTTTGACTCGCGTGCTACCTTTACGCCTTCCTTAGCTTCGATAGCCTGATGCAGACCGTCGTTAAAGCGTCTGCCGACCATTATACGTCCTGTAAATTCGTCAACTATAAGTACTTCGCCGTCTTTTACAACGTAATCGGTATCGCGGCGCATAGTGCCGTTAGCCTTTATAGCCTGATTGATGTGGTGCAGAAGAGTCATGTTGTCGGCGTCCATAAGGTTTATTACGTTGAAAGCCTTTTCCGCTTTCTTTACGCCGCTCTTGGTAAGAGTAGCGGTGCGCGCCTTTTCGTCGATGATGTAGTCGCCGTCGAGCAGGTCGTTATCGGCCTTATCGTCCATCTCTACTACGGTAACGGGCTTGAGCGTTTTAGCAAAGCGGTCTGCAAGCTGGTAAAGCTCGGTAGATTCGTCGCCCTGACCCGAAATGATAAGCGGTGTACGCGCTTCGTCTATCAGTATAGAGTCCACCTCGTCCACTATGGCGAAAGCGTGCTCGCGCTGTACCTTATCTTTCTTGTAGATCACCATGTTGTCGCGCAGGTAGTCGAAACCGAACTCGTTGTTCGTTCCGTATGTAATGTCTGCGTTGTAAGCGGCGCGCTTAGCTTCTTTATCCATGCCCTGAAGCACGCAGCCGATGCTGAGTCCGAGGAAGCGGAATACCTTACCCATCTCCTCCGACTGGAATTTAGCGAGGTAGTCGTTTACGGTAACGACGTGCACGCCCTTGCCCGCCAGCGCGTTTGCGTAGGCGGCTAGGCAAGCTACGAGGGTCTTACCTTCACCGGTCTTCATTTCGGCAATACGGCCCTGATGCAGTACGATAGCGCCGATTATCTGCACGGGGAAAGGCTTTTTGCCCAGTACACGCCATGCGCCCTCGCGGCAAACTGCGAGCGCGTCGGGCAGTATCTCGTCCATGCTGCTCAGTCCGTCTGAGAGCTTGTCTTTCATTATCTGCGTCTGCTCTTTAAGCTCGTGGTCGCTCATCTTTTCGTATTTCGGTTCAAGATCGAGCACCTTCTGCTTTATAGGCTCAATTCTTTTCAGCTCTTTTTTGGAATAGTTTCCAAACAGCGCGTTCATAAGTCCCATTTTTATAATTCCACCTTTTTAGTCAAGGCGGCGCGCGCCGAGAGTTTTCCGCGTGCGGCCGCTCAGTATTTACTTTAAGCAGATATTTCCCCGGCATTTTCGTTTGAGCATTATCAAACCGCCGTGAAAATCTAAATATACATGATATATTATAACAAAAATTTAATCCCTTGTCAATGCTTTTTAAAAATTTATACCCGGTTTTCATAAAATAGCGGGAGCAGCCCGAAAAGCTTCGGAACACTCCCGCAAATGTCAGCGATCATAGGGGTTTTAAGGCAATACCGCACAACTATTGTGTGCAGATTGCGTCGTCAGATTTTTCGTCAGATTGCCTAAAGCCGACGACGCTTAACTCGCGTTAAGCTAGGAGGTTTTGGGTGATATGACGGAAAATTGTTTTGGCTTCGCAAAAACGCAAGCAAGATGTGCACAAAGCCGCTAGGCGGTAGTTGTGCGGTGTTGCCTTAAGCGTCTTTTCTGCTCTCGGCAGGCGCGATGTAGTCGAAATCTACGTTGCCGCTGCTGACGTCCGCGGCGGTAACTCTTATCTTTATGCGCTTGCCGACGGTAAACTGCTCGCCGCCGCCCTCGCGCTTTATCGAGAATTTTTCATCGTAGTAATAATCCTGCCAGGGCAGCGAATCCATCTTTACAAGACCCTCGCAGCTGTTGTCGAGCAGCACATACATACCGTGCGGCACGCAGGATACCACAACGCCCTCGTACACCTCGCCCAGCTTTGATTTCATAAACTCGGCCTTGTAGCAGTCCTCGCAGCCGCGCTCGGTCTGCATAGCTATTATCTCGGTCTCGGTAGCGTGGTCGGCCGCGGCGTATGCGAATTTAGAGTATCTCTCGCGGCACTTAGCGTCGCTGCCGCCCGCCAGAAAATCGCTCATTATGCGGTGAATGGCAAGGTCGGGATAGCGGCGGATAGGCGAGGTAAAGTGCGCGTAGTCCGCGAGCACAAGTCCGAAGTGACCCACCGGCTCGGCGGAATATTTCGCCTTAGCCATACTGCGCAGCACCAGATTATTCACCACGGGGAATTTGTCAGTTCCGCGAACGCCCTCGAGTATCTGAGAAAGGGTGCGGGGGTTTACGCCCTCGTCGAAATTATAAGGTATATTCAGCTCGGTAAGACCCATTTTCAGCGTTTCTACGCGCTCGGCAGGCGGGTCTTCGTGTATGCGGTATACGAAAGGCAGACCGTTTTCGCTGCCGAATTTCGCCGCGCACTCGTTGGCGCAGAGCATGAAGTCCTCTATTATCTCCTGACTGATACCGCTCTCGTGCGGCTTTACGTCAACGCAGTAGTCCTCGTCGTTGATAATCAGCTCGCTTTCCACGGTGCTGATCTGCGGTGCGCCGCGGTATATCTTCTTGCCGCGCAGCTTTTGCGCAAGCTCGTTCATCACGGGGATAACGTCCAGCACCTCGGCGTACTTTTCGCAGAGCGCCTTGGAATTGTAGCCCTCTAGCAGCTCGTTTATCTCGCTGTAAACGCCTTTAACGCGCGAGCGTATCACCGTCTTGGCGAACTTGTAGCTGACGATATTGGCGTCGCGGTCAAGCTCCATCAGCGCGGAGAATGCCAGTCTGTCCTCCTGCGGGTTTAGCGAGCAGATGCCGTTTGAAAGCTCTTTCGGCAGCATGGGTATAACGCGGTTGGCGTAATAAACGCTCGTTCCGCGCTTGAAAGCTTCGTTATCCAGCTCGCTCTTCGGCTTTACATAGTGCGAAACGTCGGCTATGTGCACGCCCAGCTTGTAGCCGCTCTCGGTCTTTTCTACCGAGATAGCGTCGTCTATATCCTTAGTAGCCGCGCCGTCTATCGTGAAGATAGGCAGACCGCGCAGGTCGAGCCTATGCGGAAGCTCGGCGGAAACGCTGCGCTGGTCGGACACTGCCTTAGCCTCCGCGATCACCTCCGGCGGGAATATCGGCGTCAAGCCGTTCAGCTCGAGCACGCTCATCGCGCAGACCGAAGCTTTCAGCGAGCTGCCGAAGCTTGCGATTATGCGGCACTTATGGTCGGCGTGGCTTCTGCCCCTATGGCAGACCTCAGCCAGCACCTTGTCGCCCTCGCGCAGCTTAAAATCGCCCGCGTCCTCTATCTTCATCGCGTACTTCGAGAGGGTATCGGGCACAAGTTTCAGCTCGCCGAATTCGTTCACGATATTGCCCGTAAAGCGCGAGAAATTCTCCTCGGTTATCTCTACCACTTTGCCCTCTATCAGGTCGTTTCTGCCGACGTAGGTCTGCACGAGCACTTTGTCGCCGGGCATAGCGCCGTTCAAATATCTGCCCGCCACGAAATACTCCTTATCGTCGGCGTCAGAGCGCACGAAGCCGAAGGTCTTTTTCAGCCGCGAAACGGTGCAGGGTATAAGATTTTTCTTTGAAACTATGGCGTAGCCGGGGTTGGAATACACCACCTTATTTTGTCTTTCAAGCGCGCCGAGAGCGCGGTCTAGGTCGCCCTTGCGCATATATTTTTTCAGCGGGCGGTACAGATCGTCGAAGCTTTTTGCCGAACCGCCGAATTTTTTGAGCTGCTCCAGCACTTTCTTTTCATACTCGTTTTTTTCGTTCTTCATTTTTTTACCTCTTTTCCTAACCATCAGCGCAGCACCCTGCCGCGCCTTTTTTCATACTTATTTAATACCTTATCATATCAGCCTTACGCCGATTTTACGCAAAAAATATGCCCTGCGCTCGCAGGGCTTTGGGGTCACTTTGTAAATGAGATCGCGATGTTTGTCGCTATGGTGATGATAAAGATAAGCGCAGCGGCTATCTTTGTGAACTTTGAGAGCTTGGCGTCTTTCGTTCTGCCCTTATTTCCCTCGTAGAAGGATTCGTTGTAGCCGCCGCCGATAGCGGAGGTCAGACCCTGCTCTTTGCTTTCCTGCACCAGAACAACGAGGATAATAACGATGCTTGCGAGGATAAGAATTACGCCTGCAACTATCTCAAGTGTACTCATTTCTAAATTTCACACCTTTCCCTTATCGCAAAAACGCGGTTATTGGTCAATATATCATTTTATATTATACCACACTTCCCCGCGCATTGCAATAGGCATTTTCACGAATTCTGAACTTTTTATACTTTATTAACAATTCATTTCTTACAAAAATTACTTCTTGTCAGTTTTTTCGCGGTGGGGGATATTTTTCAGCTTGTACTTGACGTACTGCGGCAGGTCGCGGTAGCGTTTCAGGTGGTTCTGTATGCTGTCGGAAGAGCGGAAGATAAGGGTGAACCTGCCTTTTTCTTTCTTATCCTCTTTGTATACGCGTATCTCTTTTTTCAGCTCATCAAGAAGAACTATTATCTCGTTTTCCTTAGCGAAATCGTGAATGTTTATCAGATTTTTCAGCGATATACCGAGGTCTACCGCGAATATTCCGAAGAAGAAGCCTACCACGAATGAGAACGCGAGGTTTTCAGAGAGCCATTGCAGGGCTTCGAGGATATAGGGGTTTATCAGGAAATAGTACACCGCACTGAGTATCATCCAGTAAAAAGAATACAGCGGGCAGATTATACCTTTTACATTAAACCGGTTCTCGGTGTAATCCCAAAGCTTTATCTTCATTTTCACTATGAATATCAGACCTGTAAAATACTCCACCACGGTGATGCAGACCGCCATTATGAAGAAAAGCACAAGCTTTCTGCCCACGTCGTTTTGTATAGGCACATATTTTTCCAGCGAAGCCAGCAAGTAGAGTATCATAAGGCTGAAGCCGTAAAGCGGCAGGTACGGGCCGGTGAGAAATCCGGGGTTTATCCAGCGGCGCTCTTTATTGGTGGGGTCGAAGTATCGGCGGTAAAAAAGCTCTATCGCCCAGCCGATAAGGCTTCCCGACATAAACAGAAAAGCGAGTATCAGAAATAAATTCATCTTATTCTTCTCCTAATCTTTCGTCACATCTTTTGTTTGCGCAAGTTATCAAATGTTATATATTATTATACAATGTTTCGACAAAAAAAGCAATAGGACAATCTTACCCAAACGCTTAAATTACGATTTTTTTACAGCATTACAGCCCTATGGCGGGGATATTCCTCAGCACGCCGAAAATCATCAGCGCTATCAAAGCTATAAGCACCAAATGATCCAGCGCACGGCTGTTTGCCTCCAGCCAGTCGGGGGCGAAGATGAGCTTTATCACGGCGAGCGCGCCCATTATCGGCAGTAGTATGAACAGCGCCTGATTATAGGCGAAAGCGGCGGCGAAATCGAGCTCGGCGGCGCTCAGCAGCATATGCGTTATCCCGCAGCCGGGGCAGCGCAGACCCGTCACCGTCTGAAAAAAGCAGGGCAGCGAAAGCCCTGTGAGCCGCACAAAAATATAATACCCGCCAAGCACTGCGGCGCATACGGCAAGCTTTTTCGCGAAGCGCGCGCGCCTTTCGCGCTTTATCTCAGCATTTTTCGCCAAGTGCCCTTACCTCCGTAAAAAGTCGATAAAAAAGCCGCTCGCTGTAAAAAGTGAGCGGCAGATCTTTTATTCAAATGCTAAGGCTCAAAAACCGCTGTTGATCTTATTGATCTCATTCTGGCAGAGGCAGTAAGAAACTATGCCCAAGCTGAAAACTGCGAGCAGCAGGTAGATGATAGCGTTGCTGGTAGAGCCCTTGCCCGTTCTCATATTATAGTCGTCGATTATCGCGCCGCGCTTGTACATCCAGTAAAAACCGTAGATGCCGCAGGTGATTATCGTGTAAAGCAGAGCCATACCGCCCGAAGTAGGCGCGGGGTCGTTGGAAATCCTATTGGTATCCTCAGTAAGGGTGAAGAACCAGTACAGGGTGTAGATACCGAAGGTGATGATGGAGAACAATATGCAAAGCGCTATATTTCTCTCCTTAAAAGTGCCCGCAAAGGAGTTTCCGCCGAAGCCGAACTGCTGGGGTGCACCGTAAGGGGGAGGGTTCATGCCGCCATTCATATTCTGGTCCATATTCATACCGCCGCCCTGCTGAGGGTCGTCAAGGGGAGCGCCGCACTGCGAGCAGAATTTTACTCCGTCGCGATTATTTGCTCCGCAAGATCTGCAAAACATATTATCAATTCCTTTCAAATGTAAATTTATTCATATATCGAGTACTTCACTATTATGATTATAACATAACATTTTTTCTATGTCAATATATTTTTAACAAACTTTGCGGATTTTTTTGATAAATAAATTATCCTTGACTTGAAAACGTTTTTGTACTATAATGTAAGTTAAGCAAATAATTCTATCCAAGGAGATATATATTATGGTAAATGCAGCAGTGATCCTCGCGGGAGGACAGGGCAAAAGAATGAAATCAGATAAGCCGAAGGTGCTTTGCAGCGTACTGGGCGAGCCTATGCTCGAATGGGTGATAACCGCCTGCGAAAACGCTGAGATAGCTAACGTATGCGTAGTAAAGGGCTACCGCGGCGAAATGCTTGACGAGTACATATCCGCACGCAGCTCGCGCTCTGAGATAGTTACGGTACTGCAGGCTGAGCAGCTGGGCACCGGCCACGCGGTAATGCAGGCTGAGGACTTCTTAAAGCAGTACATGGACGGCAATATACTGGTGCTGAACGGCGACGCGCCTTTCATCGACGCCGAAACTATAAACAGCGCTTTGGCGCAGCACATCGAGAACGACAGCGCAGTTACGGTAGTCACCGCGCGCATAGAGAACCCTACCGGCTACGGAAGAGTTATCCGCACCGATACGGGCATTGCGGGCATAGTGGAGCATAAGGACTGCGAGCCTTACCAGCTAGCCATAACCGAAGTAAACTCGGGCTGCTACTGGTTCAAGACCGCCGAGCTGCTCGAAGTTTTGGGCGAGATAGGCAACGACAACGCACAGGGCGAGTATTACCTCACCGACTGCATAGAGCTGCTGATAGCAAAGGGCAGGACTGCTGACGCGTATATGTCGCACAACCCGAACGTGGTGCTTGGCGCGAACGACCGCCGCGCTCTGCTGGAGCTGAACAACGCCGCGCGCGCTGAGATAATCGGCAAACATCTGGATAACGGCATAGAGTTCTGCTGCACCGACGGCGTATCCGTAGGCAACAACGTCACCATCGGGCAGGGCACTATAATCCACTCGGGCGTAATACTGCGCGGAAATACCGAGATAGGCGAAAACTGCGTTATAGGCTGCAACTGCATAATTGAGAACACCAAAGTCGGCAGCAACGTGAACCTCAATAACGTGCAGGCTTACGAGTCGGTGATAGAGGACGACGTGAAGATAGGGCCTTTTGTACAGCTTCGCCCCAACAGCCACATCAAGCGCGGCGTGAAGATAGGCGATTTTGTAGAGATAAAGAACTCCACTATAGGCGAATACACGGCGGTAGCGCACCTGACCTACATCGGCGACTCGGACGTTGGCGCTAACGTAAACTTCGGCTGCGGCGTAGTTACTGTAAATTACAACGGCGATAAGAAATTCCGCACCGTAATAGAGGACAACGCATTCATCGGCTGCAACACCAACCTCGTCGCTCCCGTAAGGGTCGGCAAGGGCGCGTACACCGCGGCAGGCTCTACCATTACCAAAGACATTCCCGACAACGCGCTTGCGATAGAGCGCGGCAAGGCGCAGATAAAAGAGGGCTACGCCGAGCGCAAGCTGAAACACCACACCGAGAAGTACGAGAAGCTCAAGAAAGAGCACGAGTCGGAAGAAAGCGGCAACTGATACGCAAAATTAAATAAGTACGCAAAGCTCTTTTCGGCAAACGCTGAGAAGAGCTTTTTTGCGCTCCCATCAGTGCAGATGGGGCACAGTCAATAAAGTTATTTTGCACTCATGGCGCAAACCCTTGATTTTGCTGGGTGTTTACATGAGTGCACGACCTTTTTCCGTGCACGCATGATGGTAAAATCTCTCTCCATGAGTGCACGAGGTCTTACCGTGCACTCTTGAAAACTACCAGTAAATACAGGGGTTTCGTACATGAGTGCAAAATAAGAAAATTGTGCTTAGGGGTGTGCAAACTTGCCGTCACCCTCTCCTGCAAATCACCTTGAAAAAGCGCAGACCGTTCACAAGCCCTGCGCACGCCGCCGCAAGCAGTATCTCCATATATCTCACCCCCTGCCCTATGCTCTATACTATTCCGCGTCGACGGGATATGACAAAACAGCGCAAAAAAGCCGCCCCGCGCTTTCTGCGGAACGGCTGTAAATGCAAATGCGTATTTAGTAATTAGTAGCCAATGCTCTTTCTCATGGCGGCTATGCGGTCGTCTACGCCCTCTATCGTGTTCTTTACTATGCTCGAAGTGCCCGCTACGAATATGCGCGCGCCTGCGTCGTACATCAGCTTAGAGTTTTCGTTCGACATATTGCCGTCGGCTATTATCGTTATATCCTCTCTGCCTATCTCTTTGAGGTGGGCTTTCATCTTCTTCACCTTTTCGATGACGGAGGGGATTATCTTCTGACCTGCGAAGCCGGGGTTTACGCTGAGCAGCAGTACGCCGTCGAGGTAATCGTATATCTCCTCTATCATGAAGATAGGCGTGCCGGGGTTTAGCGCTACGCAAGCCTTTGCGCCGCGGCTCTTTATATACTGCATACACTTGTCGATATGCTTTGTAGACTCCCAGTGTACCGATACCCAGTCGCCCTCGCGAATATCGAACCACTTCATCTTCTCCTCAGGCTCTTCTACCATGAAGTGGAAGTCGAACGGGCAGGAGCTTATCTCTCTCAGCTGCTTTACATAGTCTACGCCAATGGTGATATTCGGCACGAAAGTACCGTCCATAACGTCGATATGCAGCATATCAACGCCGCTGCGCTTGAAAGCTTCGAGGTAATCCATAGTAAGGTCTAGCCTTACGCACATCATTGATACCGAAATGATGCCCTTATCGTTATTCTGCATATTTTTATCCTTTCTTACTTAGCCTTGCTTTCGCCATCGGGCAGACCCATTATCAGTCTGTCGATAACTCTGTCAGTAGCTTTTCCGTCGGTATATGTGAAATTCTTTGCAATAAATGCGTCCATCTTGTGGAAGTCGTAATCTTTATTCTTCATAGCTTCGAGCAGCTCGTCGAAGTCGGAAACTATCTTGCCCGGCACGAGCTGGTCATACGGCTCGTAGAAATCGCGGGTAAACTCGTAATATCTGCGGTCGAAAGCGAAGAAAAGCATAGGCTTTCTCAGCAGCGATGTTTCGTAGATTATCGAAGAATAGTCGGTTATCAGCACGTCGATGATGAAGAGTATATCGTTTACCTCGCGGTAATCGGTAGCGTCGAGTATGCGGTCTTTGTACTTCGCGGGTATCTCCACGCGCTTGCTTACAAATGGGTGCAGCTTTATTATCAGCACCGAGCCGGTCTGCTCTAGGAACTCTCCCCAGCGCTCGAGGTCGAATTTATCGAACGGGAAATAAGCGTCGGTGGCGTTAGTGCCGCGGAAGGTAGGCGCATAGAGGTAGACCGTGCTAGCCGTTTTGCACTGCGGGAACTCGTTCAGCATCTTCTCGCGCGTAGTCTTTTTATACTCCTCGTCGAAGAAAATATCCGTGCGGGGTATGCCCACGGGGTAAAACTTGCTCTCGTCTATCGCGAAGCCCTCGGCGTGGTGCTTTGCCGAATGGTACGAGCTTACGGGAACGTGCGTATAGCACTTATGCACGCGCGTATTGAACGGCGGCGCGCCCGGCTTGCCCAGTCGCTCAAATCCCAGCGATTTGAAAGCTCCGCAGGCGTGCCATACTTGTAGTATCTTAGTGGTCTTAGGGTAATCCACCTTGTATATCTCGGGGTAGTAATCGTCTATCAAGATAATATCCGAAGTAGCGAGGTAGTAGGCGAAGCGCACCATCTTCCACGCGGGGCGGGACTGATTTATGCTGGCTTTGAAGTCGAAGCGGAACTTGTATTTTTTATCCAAGCCCCTCTCAAGCATTCTCTTGTAGATAAATTCCTCATTGCCGCCTATCTCCGCGCGCGAGCCGGAAGCGAAGAGGATGATATCGCCGTTTCGCTTAGCCGTCTTGCAGAAAAATTTGAAGAGGTGTGTAAATCCCCAAAGGTTCAGCGCGTTCAGGTCTTTTTTCATATTGCTGACCTTGCCGCCCCAGTACTTTTTCTGCCTGCCGATAAATCCGAGCGGTTTTGAAGGCTCTTTGTATTCTACCATCAGGTAATACTCGGCGGTGTCCATATCTATGCGCGATTCGGCGTAGAAAAGGTTGTTCGCGCCGCGCCGCAGCTTAAAATTCCAGGGGTTCGCCTCAGTATCCGTGCACATACCGTCCAGCTCGGGGTCGATGTAGCAGGAAAGCTCGCGGGTGAGCGCTTTTTTCGCGGTGGTATTGCCCTTTTCGTCGTAGGTCATTTTGTACACCACGCCGCTGCGCTTTACCGTTTCGCTCGTCTTAGTAGGCTTGTAGCCCATCTCCTTGCGGTGGTCTTTGTACTTCTCGAATATCACGAGGAAATACTCGCCCGTGGCTATCGGTGCTTCGCCCTTAGAGCACATTATGTTCATCGAAAGTGTGAACCTGTCGCCATCAATGTCGAAATGCGCGGGGTAAAACATCTTCTTTCTGTCGGCGGTGACGAAACGTGCACCGTACTGCTTGGCGGGGTCGGCGTTTACCAGCCTGCCGCCGATGTTCATTATCACGCGCTTGAACTCTATCTTGTCGAGCACCGCGAATGCCGCATTTTTCTTCGTTTGTTTCTCTATCGCTCTTCTTCTGTCCTCAATTTCTTCTATCTCTGTAACTTTATAAAAATTGAAGCTTTCCATGATATTACTTTTTACTCTTCCTTTTTCTTTTCCTTTTTCAGCAAGTTTATCAGTTTTTCAATCAGTCCATAGTGAACATTACTTTCAGCGTGAACTGCTTAGGATCTCTTACCGTGTCGAAAGCCTTGTCCTTATCAGCCATATCGAACGTGTGGGTGATAAGCCCCTTGAGGTTCAGCTTTCCGCTCTCGAATATCTCGAGCGCCTGCGCCCAGTCGTTTACGCGGCTGTTGTAGTTAGAGTTCCAAGAGCCGCATACCGTAAGCTGCTTGCGCAGTATAGACCAGTAGGCGTTTTTCTCTATATGAAGGTCTTCGGTCGGGTTGCCTATTAGCACTACTCTGCTAAGCGCGCCCGCCGCCTTTATAGCGTTCTCGATAGCCGCGTTAGAGCCTACCGCCTCGAAAACTACGTCTGCGCCCTCGCTGCCCGTTATGCGCTTTACGCCTTCGGCGATGGCTTCCTCAGATGTATTGATAGTCTCAAAGCCCAGGTCGCGCGCATAGTCCAGCTTGTTTTGGCTTCTGCCGCAGATAATGACCTTGCCCTCGCCGACCTTTGCCTTTACGAAAGAGCCGATGAGGAATGCGATAGTGCCCGTGCCGACTACCACCGCGTTCATGCCCTCAGCCGCCTGCGAGATGTTCACTGCGTGCAGCGATACCGCGGCAGGTTCGCAGAGCGCGGCTTCCTCGTAAGAAAGCGTGTCTGCAAAAGGCACTAAGTTCCATGTTGGCACTACGAGATATTCGGCAAATGCGCCGTCCTGACGCGAGCCGAAATAGCTGTATCCCGAGCACTGCGCCCACTCTTCCATACCGCAGGCTTTGCAGGTGCGGCAGGGCAGCATCGGGAATACGCAGCTTCTTCTGCCGAGCAGGGCTTCGTCTGCTCCGTCGCCCACGGCTACTATCTGTCCCGAAAATTCGTGGCCCGGCACTGTCGGGAAATGGTATGTGCCGTTTACAAATATTCTGGGTATATCGCTTGAGCATATGCCGCAGGCTTTTATTTTCAGCAGCACAGTGCCCTCTTTCAGCTCGGGCACGTCTATCTCCTCGTACCGCAGATCTCCCACGCCGTGAAGCACGAGAGCTTTCATCTTTTCAGGAATGTCGATAAGACTTTTCATTTCAGATTTCCTTTCTAAAAACTGAACTTTTGTATAAATTTATGCTTTTTCACCCATCAGCGTTCTTACCATAAGCAAGTCGCTGTCGGTAGTTATCTTGAAGTTTATGGCGTCGCCCTCTATGATGTATATGGGCTGGCCGTTCATGGTGCATATCTGCGAAGTTCCCGTTATCTTCTCCTTCTGCTCGGGAGTAAGGTTCTCCTGCATTTTGATGAAGTGGTGCAGGCGAAAGCTGTCTGGGGCTTGTCCGCAGAAAAGCTCGCTGCGGGCGGGTATGTCGTCTACCACGCCGCCCTTTACCGAATGCAGTATAGTGTCCGCGCAGGGCAGACCGCATACGCAGGCGCCGTACTTAGCCGCGCAGTCGATAGAGTCGTTAAGTATCTTTTCAGTAACGAAAGGCCTTACGGCGTCGTGGATAACTATAACGTCCTCCTCGCCTATACCGTTGTCGCGCTCTATCGCGTCGGTAACGCAGCGTATAGAGTCCATGCGCTCTTTTCCGCCCGCTATTATGCGAACCTTTTCGGGGTGGCTCGCGTGCTCGGCGGCAGCCTTTTTCAGATATTCGATGTAGTCCTCGCGGCAGGCGATGTAGATAAGGTCGAACCTTTCCACTTTCAGCATATTGTTCAGCGTGTGTATTATCACAGGTGCGCCGCCTATCTCTATAAACTGCTTCGGCACGTCTGAGCTTTTAACTCTTGTGCCGCTTCCCCCTGCGAGCATTGCTCCGTATATCATCTTCAAATTACCTCTTTACTATTTTTATATATCGTCTATTTTTATTTTCTTGTTTTTCTTGACAAAGGCGTTGCGCGCCGCCACCGAGTACCTTACGCAGCGGCATGAGATTATTTTCCTCATGCGCTTGTTCTGCCTCTCGCTCTCGGCAAGCCCGTTCTCGGCGGCTGCCAGTTTGCTTTCCAGCTCGGCTATGCGCCTGCTCTGCTCCTCCGTCAGCTTTTTTTCCGCCGCCAGCTTTTTGCTCAGGTCGGCGCTCTTTTTCTTCTCTTCGCCGAGCTTTGCCGAGCGCTTCTCCAGCTTCGCGATGGTATGTATATGCCCGCGCGTGACGTACAGCCAGCGATCCATGCAGTTTTTCATGGTGTCATGCCGCCAGTTTATGAGCTGCTCCTGCGTGTAAGCCGTCTTTGCAAGCTCCTCAGCTGTGCCGTGGATATCCTTGTACTTTTCGGCAAAGTCCGTAACGGTCTTTATCAGGCGCTCTCTGCACTCCAAATGCTTTTCGGAGTTCGCGGGCGGATCAGTAATATCGTAATCGTATTCGCCCGATATATACTCCTCGCGCGAGCAGTTGTGCAGCCAATCGTAATACGGCTCAAAGCGTATATCCGCCCCCGCCTTTTCGTTATTCAGCGTGAGCACCGGCACACCCATAGCGAGGCAAGGCAGCGCGCAGTGCAGGCGGCGTGTTACAACGCACTTAGCGTTCTGATAAACAGTCAGCAGGTCGGTTACGTTTTTCACGCGCTCTTCCCATGTCGCATCGCTGTTGCGGTAGTCTTTATAATGCGTTATCTCGCGCAGCTCTATACCCGTGCCTTCGAGCAGCTTTCGCGTGTGCTCTGCGGCGGCTTTGCTGACGTCTACGCAGCAAACGTACTCACGTTCAGGCTTTACTATCGGCATTTTCGGCAGCGTAAGGGTTATGCAGCCTGAGAAATACGCGTCTATGCCCAGCTCTTTGAAAGTTCTCTCGGTGTATGTGTCGCGGCAGCCTATCGGCGAGTAAGCGTCGAAATGCTCTTTGCCGATACCTGTAAGAAACTCAGTCTTTACTGGCGAGCCGTCCTGCTGCGCCAGCTCGTTGTCAGTATAGTGCATACCGACGTACAGCGGCATGATGTATTTTGAGGGCGGCCAGTTCCACTTGTGCCACATATACCACGCGCTCATCACCACCGCGGCAGGCTCGCCGTCTTCGGTAACGAAGCTGTCAAGGCGCTCGCGGTCGAGAAAATATGTCAGCTCGGGCAGCAGCCGCGCCGCCGCGAATGTCTGTATATCGTCGCCGATATTCTGCGTATGCTTGTGCACCATAACGCCAAACTTCATATCAGAAATGTCCCCTTCTTTTTTGTTCTGTTTGTTGCCGTTTATCTTATTTTTTTTACTATTATACTTTTATCTTTTTGTCTTTCGGCATGAAAGCGTTTCGCGCCTTTATAGCCAGCTTTACGCTGCGGCAGCCCAGTATCTTTTTGCTTCTTTCGCTTTCCGCCTTGTACTGCATGAGCTTATCGTGCTCGTTTTCGTGAGTCTTTTTGAAAGCGCGCAGCTCTTTAAGCTCTTTCTCCTCAGCCACTGTTATGTCGAACCAGCGGTTCATGCAGTCGCGCATGGTGTCGCAGCGCCATTTATACAGCTCCTCGGCGGTGTACGAGGTCTTTTTGTACTGCTCGGGGCTGCCCTCCTCGTCCTTGTACTTCGCCACGAAATCGTCTATCGACTTTATCATAGCGTTGCGCACCTCGAGGTATGCGGGGTCGTTAGCGGGCGGGTCAGCGAAATTGTAATCGAATTTTCCCGCGAGAAATTCTTTGTAGCTGCAATTCGCTATCCAGTCGTAATATGGGTCAAATCTGCCCGATACGGGGCGCTTGTGGCGGTTGGTAACGAATACAGGCACTTCCATAGCAAGGCACGGCAGCGCGCAGTGCAGGCGGCGGGTAACTACGCATTTAGCGTTCTGGTAGATGGTCAGCAGCTCTTTTACAGCCGCCTCGCGCTCCTCCCAAGTAGCATTGCTGTTGCGGTAGTCTTTATAATGAGTAGTTTCCACTATGTCGATGCCCGTGCCCTTCATTCGCTCTTTCAGCGCGGCGAGAATGTCCTTAGGCAGGTCGGCGGCGCAGATGTATTCGCGCTCGGGCTTCTTTATCTCCATCTTAGGCAGCGTAAGGGTTATGCAGCCCGAGAAAAAAGCGTCGAGCCCTATCGACTTGAATTTATTGTAGGTGTACATATCGCGGCAGCCCACGGGGCCGTTTTTATTCATATACTCCGCTCCGCAGCCTGTCAGAAATTCGGTCTGCACAGGGCTTCCCGTCTGCTCCGAAGCCTGATGGTCGGAAAAATGTATGCCGGTAAGCAGCGGCACAACGTAGTCAGAGGGCGGCCAGTTCCACTTTTTCCACATATACCACGCGCTCATGACCACTGCGGCGGGCTTTTTATCGGGCGTTTCAAAAATATCGAGGCACTCTCTGTCGATAAAATAATCTACGCTCGGCAGGTGGCACTTAGCCGCGAATGTCTGAATATCATCGCCGATATTCTGCGTAGTCTTGTGCATTATCACACCAAATTTCATAGCTTAAAAATTCCTCCGAAAATCATATTTTTACTTTATATCGTTATCATTATTATCCGTTATATAGCCGATTATCCGCTCGGCGCTCCTGCCGTCGCAGGCGCCCATAAAGCGTTCGCGGAAGCGGCGCACCTCGGCGGTATCGCAGCCCTGCTCCAGCGCCCTCGCCACGCTCTCGGCAAGCTCAGCTTCGGTCTTTACAATATCCCCCGGCAGGAAATCGCGGTCGTATTTGTAGTAAAATCCGCGGTAATCGTAAAATTCGTCAAGGTCGTAGGCGTAAAACACCATAGGTCTTTCAAAGAGTGAATATTCAAATATCAGCGAGGAGTAATCGGTGATGCAGACGTCTGAAACGCAAAGCAGCTCCTCTATCTTCATATCATGCGAAACATCGAAAGCGAAGCCGCAGCAGCTTTCGGGTATCGCGGTCTTAGTATTTACAAAACCATGCTGTTTTATCAGCAGCACACATTCGCCCCAGCGCCGCGCCATTTTTTCTATGTCGAACATTTTCGGCGGCTTAGCGTTATCGGCGTCGCCGCGGTATGTCGGCGCATAGAGAACTGTCTTTTTGCCGCGCGCCGCAGGGCAGACTTCGTAAAGCCGCTCGTAAGCGTTTCGGCGGTTATTTTCGTCGAAAAACCAATCCGTCCGCGCAACGCCGACAGCCTTTACGCATGAGGGCGGCGTGAAGCCGAAAGCTTCTTCAAAGTGGGGTATACATTCCTCACTGCTTACGGTAACGAGGGTATAATTCGTATGCGCGGGGTATTTATCCAGCTCTTCGGGGTCTTGACCGAAAGAAAGCCCCGCTATAGAGTAGCCCCATTTTTTGAAAGCCCCGCAGCTATGCCAAGTCTGTATCAGCTTAGTGCCGCGCCGCAGGCGAAATGCGCCGAAGAGGTTGCAGGTATCGTCCACCAAAACAGTTTCCGCCCTAGGCAGCTGAGTGCAAAGGCGCAGGTAGCGCACGAGGTAAGAAAGCCCGCCGCTGTTATTATGGATATAAAACACCTCGGTCGGCACGCCGCGTTCATTCAGCCCGTCATATATCGCGCGGTAGCTATCGGTAAGAAAGCCGTGGCGCACCTCGCAGAAAAGCACCAGCCCCTCCTCGCGCTTACGCAAGCAGCAGGCGTGGTAGACCGCGGGGTATACTATTTTAAATGCGGCGAATTTGCAAAGCCGCTTAAAAGCGTTTTTAATTCCTGACATTGAAACCTCTGTTAAAATAAGGCACAGCGTATGGGCAGACCCGTATCATGCCTATAAATATACCTTATCATTATAACATACGCCGCGGAAAATGTCAACGGGTGCGGGGCAGATATGCGCCCAAATTGCGGGATATATTTATACATTTTTAGGGAGATACATATTTACTTCAAAATTCTTTAACAGGTATTGAAACAGCCCGGCCCTTGCCAACCCCAAATTTCTATGCTATACTATAAAATAGCTATATGATTTAGCCCACCAAATTCTCGATAGGACAGATAAAATGAAAAGATCAGTAATTGGCATAATCGCCCACGTCGATTCGGGCAAGACTACCCTCTCTGAGGCTATGCTCTTTCACGCGGGCGAAATACGCAGGCTGGGGCGCGTAGACCACGGCGACGCTTTCCTCGATACCGATGTGATCGAAAAAAAGCGCGGCATCACCGTGTTCTCAAAGCCCGCCGAATTTAGATATAACGATACCTGCTTCACCCTGCTCGATACCCCCGGACACGTCGATTTTTCGGCGGAGACCGAGCGCGCTTTGCAGGTGCTGGACCTCGCCGTGCTCGTTATAAGCGGCACTGACGGCGTGCAGAGCCATACCCAGACACTATGGCGGCTGCTGCGCAGATACAGCGTGCCGACCTTCGTTTTCGTCAATAAAATGGATCTCGACGGCGCGGATAAAAGCTTCGTTATGCAGAGCTTAGAAAACCGCCTCGGCTCGGGCTTCGTAGATCTTTGCCGACCCGCCGATGAGGTCGCCGAAGACTGCGCCGTTTACGATGAAAACGCCATGAACGAATTTCTCGAAAGCGGCGATGTGCAGACCCAAACGCTCGCCGCCGCAGTTGCACAGAGAAATATTTTCCCATGCTTCTTCGGTTCGGCACTGCGCTCGCAGGGCGTGGAAAAGCTGATGAACGCTCTCGCCGACCTCGCCCCATGCGCGGACGATACGCAGGCTGCCGCTGACTTCGGCGCAAAGGTCTACAAGATCTCGGACGACGGCGGCGCTAGGCTGACTTTCATGAAGATAACGAGCGGCACTCTAAAAATACGCAGTCTGCTGAATTACGCCGCCGAGGGCGAAAACTTTTCCGAAAAAGTCAGCAGGATACGCATTTACTCTGGCGCGAAATTCCGCTCTGCCGACGCTGCCGAAGCGGGCGCTGTCTGCGCGGTGGAGGGGCTTACTCACACTTTCGCGGGGCAGGGCTTGGGCTGCGAACCTGACTCCGCCGCGCCGCTGCTCGAGCCTGTGCTCACTTACCGTGCCGAGCCGCAGGAGAATATCGACGCGCACACACTGCTCTCCTACTTCCGCCTGCTGGAAAATGAAGACCCTCAGCTGCACGTTGACTGGAACGAACAGCTCGGCGAGATACACGTCAGCATAATGGGTGAAGTGCAGCTCGAAATACTGAAAAATATCCTAAAGCGCCGCTTTGACGTCGACGTAGATTTCTGCGAGGGCAGCATCGCTTACAAGGAAACGCTTGCACAGGAGGTCTACGGCTACGGACATTACGAACCGCTGCGCCATTACGCCGAAGTACACCTGCGGCTCGAACCCCTCGAGCGTGGGGCGGGGCTGCGGTTTGCGAGCGAGTGCAGCGAGGACGATCTCGATAGAAACTGGCAGCGGCTGATACTCACCCACCTGCGCGAGAAAAAATACATCGGCGCGCTGACAGGCTCGCCCATCACGGATATGAAGATAACGCTGGTATCGGGCAGGGCGCACCTAAAGCACACTGAGGGCGGCGATTTTCGCCAAGCCACATACCGCGCGGTGCGGCAGGGTCTGCGAAGCGGCGAGGGCGTGCTTCTCGAGCCGTACTACAGCTTCACGCTGGAAGTTCCGCAGCAGAACATCGGCCGTGCGATAACGGATATACAGAACATGGGCGGCGAATTTGCCCCGCCCGAAACGCTCGGCGAAACGGCGGTGCTCAAAGGCAGCGCGCCTGTTTCGGAAATGCGCGGCTACCAGCAGCAGGTGGTGGGCTACACTAAAGGGCTGGGCAGGCTGATATGTATGCCCGACGGCTACCGCGAATGTCACAACGCCGCCGAGGTCATCGCCGCTTGCGGTTACGAAGCGGACAGCGACCTTGAAAACACTGCTGATTCCGTATTCTGCTCGCACGGGGCGGGTTACAGCGTGAAATGGGACGAGGTGGAAGAGCACGTTCACATACCGCCCGAGGGCAGGCGTGTAAGGACTGCCGAACCTCAGCCGCAGAGCCGCGCCGAAGATTTCGTCCGCCGCGCCGCGAGCGATAAAGAGCTGATGGAGATATTCGAGCGCACATACGGCAAGATAGACCGCGAAAAGCGCTACGCCATGCGCACGCCGAAGAAGCAGGAGCGCGTGTCATCGAAACCGCAGCATATCTATAAAGGTAAGGAATACCTGCTGGTAGACGGCTACAACATGATATTCGCGTGGGAAGAGCTGAAAAAAGCGGCGGCGCAGAGCCTAGACCTCGCGCGCAGTATGCTGGTCAACAGGCTTTGCAATTATCAGGGGTACAAGCAGTGCGAGCTGATACTGGTGTTCGACGCCTACAAGGTGCACGAGGCGGAGCGCGTGGTGGAAAACTACCACAACATCAGCATAGTCTACACCAAAGAGGCAGAAACGGCTGACACATACATCGAGAAAACGGCGCACAGGCTCAGCCGCGAGCACAAAGTGCGCGTGGCGACATCAGACGGCATGGAGCAGGTGATAATCATGGGCGGCGGCGCATTCAGAATGTCGGCGCAGGAGCTGCACGAGGACGTAGAGCGCACCGAGCGCGAGATACGGGAATTCATCGCGAAGATGAAGTAAAGCAGATAAAACCACGGGCTGAGGGAAATCGCTCCTCAGCCCGTATTTTGCGTTATTTTTCTCTCGCCCTAATGCAAAAATCGCAGTACTCGCCGCCGCCCGCAAGAGTCTGCGTGCGCTCGAACGAGAATTTGTCGAGGTTGCCGTACATATGCTCGTCGCTCTCGCAAAAACCCGCTTTCAGCTCGGGGCAGCCCAGCTCCTCCATATATCGGCAGTAGGGGCAGCTCAGAATGTCAAAGTGCGCCTCGCGCTTATTGAAAACGCCGAAACGGTTCTTAAAGCCAGCCTCCTCGCCAAAGCCTTTCGCCGCCATTTTCTTCATGGCGGGCAGGAAGATATTCGCGACCCCCGGCAGGTTCACCGCTTTGTTGATGAACTCGCCCGACTTCCTGCTGTACGCCATAGCCGCGGTGTGCACCCAGCCGAAAGCCTGCTCGGGGTAATATTTCATCACCGTTTTGTAAAGCGCCGCCCGCTCGCAGCACTGCTTCCAATGCACCAGCGCGACCTTGCCGAGGTCGGGGTGAAGCGCGAGCATTTTGTAATACTCGTCGTTCGCCCGCCGCTGTATCTGCTCAGCGCTGCCGCCCGCCGCCGAAATATTCTCAAACACCGAGCTGTACGAAGCGCTTTTTATGTAGATATTTTTCCTGCCCATGATGTGCTCCTTCCGTGAGTTAGCTTTAGCTAACTCGGCTGTTAAAAATATGCCGCGCGGTGTGCACGGCGGTGATATTTAGTGAAGTATAGTGTAAACAAATCTGCCCATGTTTTCGCCGTTGCAGAACGAAAGATAAGAGATCAGCGCGAAAAACAGCGCGCCTGCGGCTATTTTTATATGGCTAGGCTTACTGAGCCACTCTATGAAACTTTTCATGTTTATACTCCTCCCGAGAATTGCATATTGCATTGCTTTTTATCTATTATATCACTTGCCAAACTGCTTGTCAATACGGCGCGCGGCTATTGACATTTTCCATAAAATGAGCTATACTTTATTATGATAAATAACGAAAGGAGCGCTGAAAGAATGAGCCTTGCCGAGCCTGAACTTTTTGCCGACGAATCCCCCTGTGTGCAGTCGCAGCGCGTGATATACACCCCCTCGGCTTTCGCCCGCAGCACACTGCTCTACTTGCAGGAGGCGGGCACGCTTACCGCCGTAAAGCCGCACTCCTCCTCGCGCAGCGGTCTGCGCTCTTTCCTCTGCTTCGTAGTGCTTTCGGGGTCGGGCACGCTGGATTACGAGGGCGAGGTCTACCGCCTGCAAGCGGGCGACGCGGTATTCATCGACTGCCGCAAAAACTACGAGCACTCGACCTCCGATGACCTCTGGAGCCTGCAATGGTGCCACTTTTTCGGCGTGCAGATGCAGACGATTTACGAAAAATATATCTCGCGCGGCGGCAGACCCGTTTTCCGCCCGCAAAACTGCGCGGCGCTGAAAGACAACCTCTCGCGCCTGCGCGCCATAGCCGACTCAGCCGACTACATTCGCGATATGCGCATAAACGAAGAGCTAAGCGCCCTGCTGACAAAGCTGATGGAAAGCTCGTGGAACCCCGAAAACACATTCACCGCCAAGAAAAAGGTAGAGCTTAGCCGAGTGAAAAACTATCTCGACGAGCACTACGCCGAAAAAATGACGCTGGACGAGCTGGCGGCGAAGTTTTACATCAATAAATTCTATATGTCGAAGATATTTCGCGAAACTTACGGAACAACAATAATAGCCTATCTCGAGCAGCTTCGTATCACAAAAGCGAAAAATTTATTAAGATTTTCAGATATGACGGTAGACGAGATAGCATACCGAGTAGGACTGAAAGACGCCAATTATTTCAGCCGTTTGTTTAAAAAAGTAGAGGGCATGACCCCCTCGCAGTATCGGCGGCTGTGGTGATATTAGATAGAATTCAAAGTTTCGTAATAAAGCCAATATTGTGCTAATAAATATCCCGATAAGCGGTTGAACGGGCAGCAAAAAAGTTGTATAATCATGTTGTGATTTGTAAGCTTCTCAAAAACCGAAAGTTATGAAAGAGGGATAATATCATGAAAACTGCACTCATTACAGGCATCACCGGTCAGGACGGCTCTTACCTCGCGGAATTTCTGCTGGAAAAAGGCTACGCGGTACACGGCATAACCCGCCGCGCCTCCATCTCAAACACCGCGAGGATAGACCACATCATCGACAAAATAAAGCTGCACGACGGCGACCTTACCGACTCGACCTCGCTGATACGCATTATAAAAGAAGTACAGCCCGACGAGATATACAATCTCGCGGCGCAGTCGCACGTTCAGGTATCATTCGACGTTCCCGAATACTCGGGCGACGTTGACGCTATAGGCGTGCTGAGGATACTCGAGGCTGTAAGAATGCTCGGCATGGAGAAAAAGGCCAAGATATATCAGGCTTCGACCTCTGAGCTTTACGGCAAGGTAGAGGAAGTTCCCCAGCGCGAAACTACGCCTTTCCACCCGTACAGCCCCTACGCCATCGCTAAGCAGTACGGCTTCTGGATGATAAAGGAGTACCGCGAGGCTTACGGTATGTTCGCGGTAAACGGCATACTCTTCAACCACGAGTCTGAGCGCCGCGGCGAGAATTTCGTCACCCGCAAGATCACACTCGCGGCAGGCAGGATAGCCGAGGGTCTGCAAGACCACCTCGAGCTGGGCAATATGGACTCTCTGCGCGACTGGGGCTACGCTAAGGACTACGTTGAGTGTATGTGGCTCATCATGCAGCAGGAGCAGCCTGACGATTTCGTTATCGCGACGGGCGTTCAGCACACTGTCCGCGACTTCACAGAAAAGGCTTTCGCGGCAAACGGCATAACTATCCGCTGGGAGGGCAAGGGCCTCGACGAAAAAGGCTGCGACGCCGAAACGGGCAAGATGCTCGTTTGCGTAAACCCCGCGTGGTTCAGACCTACCGACGTTGACAACCTCTGGGGCGACCCCACCAAGGCAAAGACAGTGCTGGGCTGGGATCCGCAGACCACAAGCTACGAGCAGCTTATAGACATAATGGCAAAGCACGACAGAGAGCTTGCGAAGCGCGAAAAAGCTCTTAAAGCCGCGAATGTTTGAAACGGGGGCAGTTCAAAATGATGGAAAAGAACGCTAAGATATACGTTGCAGGACACAAGGGCATGGTAGGCTCGGCGATAGTACGCGAACTGGAAAAACAGGGCTACACCAACATCATCACCCGCAGCCACAAAGAGCTTGACCTTTGCAGACAGGACGCGGTTGAGAAATTTTTTGCTGAGGAAAAGCCGGAGTACGTTTTTCTCGCGGCGGCTAAGGTAGGCGGAATAGTTGCCAACGAAAACGCCCTCGCCGACTTCATGTACGAAAACATGATACTAGAGATGAACGTTATCAACTCGGCTTGGAAAAACGGCTGCAAGAAGCTGGAGTTTCTCGGCTCTTCCTGCATATACCCCAGAATGGCGCCGCAGCCTATGAAAGAAAGCTGCCTGCTGACCTCTGAGCTGGAAAAGACCAACGAAGCTTACGCTCTCGCGAAGATCTCGGGGCTGAAATACTGCGAATTTCTGAACCGCCAGTACGGCACCGACTACATATCCGTAATGCCTACAAATCTTTACGGCCCTAACGACAACTACCACCCTACCCACAGCCACGTTCTCCCCGCGCTGATAAGACGTTTCCACGAAGCTAAAGAGCAGGGGCTGCCCTACGTTACCTGCTGGGGCGACGGCTCGCCGCTGAGAGAATTTCTATACGTTGACGACCTCGCGAACCTCTGCGTTTTCCTGATGAACAATTACAGCGGAAACGAAACGGTGAACGCGGGCACCGGCAAGGAGCTTACGATAAAAGAACTTACCGAGCTTACCGCAGAGGTGATCGGCTACAAGGGCGAGATTCGCTGGGATACCTCGAAGCCGAACGGCACTCCCCGCAAGCTGCTCGACGTGAGCAAGGCGGCTGACCTCGGCTGGACATACAAGACCGAGCTGAAAGACGGCATAAAGCTGGCTTACGAGGACTTTCTTAACAACCCGATGAGAGCTGAAAGATAAATTTTAACGCAACACCGCACTGGCGTGAACTGCTTGTGCGGCATTGCCATATTATAGGAGAACTAAAAAATGAACATTGTACTGTTATCAGGCGGCTCGGGGCAGAGATTGTGGCCGCTTTCAAACGATATTCGCTCAAAGCAGTTTATAAAGCTTTTTCACACTGAGGACGGCGGGCTGGAGTCGATGGTACAGCGCGTTTACAGGCAGATAAAGACCGCCGACGTGAACGCGAGCGTGACCATAGCCACCTCGAAATCGCAGGTGAGCGCTATACACAACCAGCTCGGCGACGAAGTGGGCATAAGCATAGAGCCTTGCCGCCGCGACACTTTCCCCGCGATAGCGCTGGCGGCGGCGTATCTGCACGATGTAAAAAAAATACCCGCAGACGAAGCGGTAGTCGTATGCCCCGTAGACCCCTATGTAGAGCCTGACTACTTTGAAGCGCTCGGAAAACTGGGCGACTACGCGCGCGAGAGCGAAGCGAACCTTGTGCTGATGGGCATAGAGCCTACCTACCCCAGCGAAAAGTACGGCTACATTATCCCTGCGGACGGCGGCAAGATAAGCCGCGTGAACAAATTCAAGGAAAAGCCCGACCGCGCCACGGCGGCGGAATACATATCGCAGGGGGCGCTTTGGAACGGCGGCGTTTTTGCATTCCGTTTGGGGTATGTGCTCGATCGCGCGCACGAGCTGATAGATTTTAAGGACTACAACGACCTTTTCAAGCGTTACGATACGCTTGAGAAGATAAGCTTCGATTACGCGGTGGTAGAGCACGAGCCGCTGATAGAGGTCATGCGCTTTTCGGGAATGTGGCGCGACCTCGGCACATGGAACACCCTCACCGAGGCGATGGACAGCCGCAGCGTAGGCGAAGCGCTCTTTAACGACGAATGCAGCAACGTGCACGTTGTAAACGAGCTGAACGTGCCTATACTCTGCATGGGGCTGAAAGACGTGGTAGTTTCGGCAAGCCCCGAGGGCATACTGGTTTCTGACAAAGAGCAGTCGAGCTACATAAAGCCCTTTGTAAACACCCTAGACCACAAGGTCATGTTCGCCGAAAAATCATGGGGCAGCTTCCGCGTGCTGGACATCGAGAAAGAAAGCCTTACCATAAAAGTAACGCTGAACGCGGGGCACGGCATGAACTATCATGCGCACGAGTACCGAAACGAGGTATGGACAGTTATCCGCGGCGAGGGCAAAGCCGTGATAGACGGCGCGGAGTGCAGCGTGAAAGCGGGCGACGTGCTTGAAATGCCCGCGGGCACAAAGCACACCGTGACCGCAACCACCACGCTCGAGATAGTCGAGGTACAGCTTGGCAGAGATATTTCGGTGCACGATAAGATAAAATACGAACTTTAAAAACGAGGTAACAGCATGAGCAAAACTCTGAATATGGGAAACAGATACAAAAACTTATTTTTACAGCAGTCTTATTTCGACAATACCGACCTTTACAGCGAGATACTGCGGCGCGAGCGCACAGACGACGCGCACAAGCTGCCTGTATGGGATTACGTTATACTTTCGGCCTCAAACGAAGCGCAGGCTATGGCTTACGAGCAGCAGATAAGCTGGCGGCTGAAAAACTGCGCGCTGCCCGCCGCGACGAAGTACGCCGTTATCCCCGACCCTGAAGGCAAGCGGGTAGGCTCGGGCGGCGCTACGCTGAACGTTTTGAAATACATAACCGAGCACGACGAGCGCGAGCTTTCGCAGCTAAGGATAATGGTGCTCCACAGCGGAGGCGACGCTAAGAGAACGCCGCAGTACAGCGCCTGCGGAAAGATATTCTCGCCCGTGCCGCGTATGCTGCCGAACGGCAGGCGCAGCACGCTGTTTGACGAATTTATGATCTCGATGTGCGGCATACCCGCGCGCATCTCGAGCGGTATGCTGGTCTGCTCTGGCGATGTGCTGCTGCTCTTCAACTCCCTTCAGCTCGACTTTTACGAAGAGGGCGCGGCTGCGCTTTCGATAAAGGAAAGCGCCGAAGTCGGCAAGAACCACGGCGTATTCTTAGGCAGCAGCGATGGATATGTGCGCCGTTTCCTGCACAAGCAGTCGGTAGAGAACCTTAAAAAAGTTGGCGCTGCCGACCAGCGCGGAATGATAAATATCGACACCGGCGCGGTGATATTCAGCGGCGGTTTGGTAAAAACGCTCTACTCGCTGGCAGACACGCCCGAGAAATTCGCGGCTATGGTGAACGAAAAGGTGCGCCTTTCATTCTATGCCGACTTTCTCTACCCATTGGCTGAGGACAGCACTCTGGAGCAGTTTTACAAAGAGCAGCCCGAGGGCGATCTCTGCCCCGAGCTTGACGCGGCACGCGAAAAGATATGGGAAAAGCTCAGCGGATACCGCATGAAGCTGATACGCTTCTCGCCCTCCTCATTCCTGCACTTCGGCACTACGCGCGAGCTGCTGAAGCTCAACGCCGAGGACATAGGCAGCTACGGCGAGCTGGGCTGGCGCGGCGTTGTCAACAGCAATTACCACGGCGAGGGCTTTGCGGCTTCAAATTCATACATCAGCACGCGGGCTAAGGTAGGCGCGGGCAGCTACATAGAGGACAGCTACATCCACCACAACGCCGTTATCGGCAAGGGCTGCGTTATCTCGGGCTGCACTATAGGCAAAGCTCGCAGCGGCAAGAATGAAAAGCCGATAGTTATACCCGACGGCACGGTGGTGCACGGTCTGAAACTCGCCGACGGCAGATTTGTAGTGCGCGTTTACGGCGTGAACGATAACCCTAAAGAAGCGAAGCTTTTCGGCAAAGAGATAGACGAACCGCTTTGGACAAAGCCCCTCTACCCCGCCGAGCGCACCTTTGCGGAAGCGCTGAACGCGAGCCTTTCGGGCGAAGCAAAGGGCGACCTTTTCAGCCTTAAAGACAGCTTCAACGGCGCGGACGTTACCGCGATACTGCCCTGGCAGGAAAAGCTGAACGACAAGATAAAGATAGAGAGCCTGCTGGAAGCCATAGACGCGAACCTGCCCGCCGAGCAGGCGGCGGAGATATTCAAGACGGGCATTTCCGAGCGCGTGAAGAACAAGCTTTTGAAAATGGCGGAAAAGCTCGACTGCGCCGACCTCGGTTCTTTCAGCAGAAAGATACGCATTTACTACTATCTCTCGAAGCTGACGGACGAAGAGAAAAACTGCGACCGCTGCTTTGAAACCATACGCGACACGATACTGCGCACGGCGCTGAAAGACACCGATTACCGCGCGGATTACGTTATCGCGAAAGACGAAGTAGTTACGAAGCTGCCGGTACGCGTGAACTGGGGCGGCGGCTGGTCTGACACACCGCCATACTGCATGGAGCACGGCGGTACGGTGCTGAACGCGGCGATAAAGCTGGGCGGCGAGCTGCCGATAGAGGTGACGATAAAGAAGCTGCCCGAAAGCAAGATGGTTCTCGCGAGCACCGACGTAGGCAGCTACGAGGAATTTACCGACATAAAGAAACTGCAAAACTGCAGCGACCCGATGGACGCTTTCGCACTGCACAAGGCGGCGCTCATCGCCTGCGGCGTTATCCCATACGAGGAAAACGTATCGGTAGAGGAGATATGCGCGCATCTGGGCGGCGGACTTTACATGAATACCCGCGTTATCGACATACCTAAAGGCAGCGGTCTGGGCACAAGCTCGATACTGGCGGCGGCTTGCGTAAAGGGTATTTTCAGCTTCATGGGCGTGAAGTACACTGAAGACGAGCTTTACAACACCGTGCTTTGCATGGAGCAGATAATGTCTACCGGCGGCGGCTGGCAGGATCAGGTAGGCGGCGCTTCGGCGGGCATAAAGATGGTCTCGGCAGACAAGGCGCTGAAGCAGAAGATAATCTGCACGCCGCTGCGCATCGACAACGGCACTCTGCGCGAGCTGAACGAGCGTTTCGCGCTGATATACACGGGTCAGCGCAGGCTGGCGAGAAACCTGCTGCGCGACATCGTGGGCAAATACGTCGGCGGTGACCCCGATGTAAACGAGGTGCTCTACCGCGTACAGCAGATGGCCGTGCTCATGCGGCTTGAGCTTGAAAAAGGCAGGATCGACGGCTTGGCGAAGCTGATGAACGAGCACTGGGAGCTTTCAAAGCGGCTGGACAAGGGCTGTACCAACACCTGTATCGACCAAATATTCCTTTCGATAGAAGACCTGATAGACGGCAAGATGATATGCGGCGCAGGCGGCGGCGGATTCATACAGGTCATCATGAAAAAAGGCGTGACGCTTGAGCAGATGCAGGAGCGGCTCGACGAAGTGTTCTCCGAATCGGGCGTAGGCGTTTGGAAAACCGAGTTTTACATGGGCTAAAAATACGCAAAAAAGACCTCTTCCACCGATTGGGAGAGGTCTTTTCTCATGTCTAATATCAATAATTTTCAGCGTGCACCTCGAAATAGCTCTTCGGGTGGGCGCATACGGGACATACTTCGGGGGCTTTTTTGCCTGAATATCTATTAGCCATCTGTATTTCTCCTTCGTCAAGTTTTTTCACGAAAAAGCAGAACCGCCGCCGCGCAGAATATCAAGTATCCGCCCAGAACCTCGAGCGGGAATTTCCAGAGCGCGCTTTGGTCTATCAGAAAAGGCAAAGTAGCTATCGCGCCGCAAGGCGGAAAGTACAGCCCCAGCCTATCTACCAGCCAAAGCACCGCCCCGCAGGCGACCGCCGCCGAAAACGCCATCGGCAGACCCGCGCCTACGCTCAGCGCCGCGCGCATTATCGTACCTATGAAAGCCGCACCGCCTATCAGCAATACCGTCTGCCAAATCCTGCCGCGCGGCTTTGAGTTCGGCTTGCTAAGCTCAAAAAACGCAACGATGAGCGGCGGCGCGGTAATGAATATCTCGCCGAAATATGCGGGCAGAAGGCATATCGCCGCGGCGGTCAGCGATTGTTTTGCACGCAGTTTTATCAGCCCGCGCATGCGCGCTTCGGGTACAAATCCGTACTTTTCGCGCAGACCAAACCGCTCAAGTATCGCCTGAACGCCCAGTATCAGCGCCGTCATGCCCAGAGCGGAGATGAGGTACGCCGCTCCGCCCGTCTGCATAAGTATCGGCAGAACGCAGGCGGATATTGCGGGCACAAATCCGCAGCCGAGCAGAGTTATATACCCCGCCGCGCAGAATATCCCGAGCGGCGCTTGCACCCAAACGGGCAGCGGCAGCAGACGTACTATCGCAGCGCCCGTGCCTGCCGAGAGCGCCACCGCCGCGAAAAGCCGCAGCTTTGAGGTGTTCCAGACCTGCTTCGGCGCAGCCAGCGCGCCTATCGCGATAGCCGTTATCTCGGGGAAAATTATCTCCCGCTCGCCCGTTATCTCCGCCGCCGCGACCATTCCCGCCGCCAGCAGCACCGAGATCACGGCGGGCAGCCATGTTTTTTTATCCATCAAATATTTTGCACTCCCCATATTAAAAGCGCCCCCGCACCCGCGGAAGCGCCGTGTGTTTTATTCAGTTTTGATAAACCCTTTTCTGAAAAGCGGTATCATCATCGCGCCAGCCGCGTTGCCGAGCGACATCACAAGCAGGTACAGCAAGGTGCGCATACTCCATACGCCCGCAAGCGTGAAGTAGTACATATTCGCCACGCAGTGCTCGAAGCCGCTGATTATAAAGACGACTACGGGCAGGAATATCGCGAGTATCTGCCCCAGCGTGTTTTTTATGTTCTTGCTGCCGTCCGCCGCTATGAACATCAGCACGCCGCAGAAAAACGCAAGTATGAAAACGCTCAGCAAGCCGTCCTCGAGCTTTACGCGGCATATCTCACGCGCGCCTTCGCTTATGCCCGCTATGCGCGTTTGCCGTATCAGCAGCGCCGCCAGCACCGCGCCCGCTAAGTTGCCGAGCCATATCAGCCCCAGTTCGCCGAGGTACGCCGCTTCGCGCTCTACCGCGTAGCCGACCTTGCCCGTAAAGAGGTTGAAGCCGAAGCTGAGTATCACGAAAAGCCCCGTGCCGAAAAGAAAAGCGCCTAGAAATTTGTTGCCGCAGGAAAGGTAGACCGTGCCGCCTATCGCGATGGCGAAGCCTGTAAGCACCGCGCGCAGCAGAATGTCAGCAATTTTTCTCATGTGAAAATTTATCTCCTTATATATAGATCCATATATAATTATATAGTATTTTCGCCTGACTTGCAATAGGCGCGGGCTTTATTTACAGTTTATTATCATGTTAGCCTGCCGCAACATATCCGCGCTTTCAGTTCTGGAAATTCACCGCCATCTCGGTCAGCATGGGGTACGCCGCAAGCTCGCCGCTATCGAGATCTTCGCGGTGCATATCCACCGCCGTTACCGCGCTGTTGCCGTAGGTGGTGTAGTAGTAGATGCCCTTGTCCGCGTTGCAGCAGGAGGTGTATATCGTTATCTCGTACTCACCTTCGGATACCTCACAGCAGCCCCTTTGCTGGTCTACCGCGCCGAGTATGTGGAAAAACTGGCTGACGTTTTCCGCCTCGCCGCCGCCCGATACCGAGTTTGCCAGCACATACGCCGCCCGCACGAACCGCGACTGCGAGGAAAGGTCGCCCGGCAGACCCAGCGCGCCCATCCCGCGGCTGTAATGCGAAAGCTTCAGCTTATCGGAAAAGCAGTTTCGCGGCTGCTTCGGCGAGAGGTGCATAAAATCGTTCAGGCGGAACATCTGCGCGGGGAATGGCGGATTGTTCGTCAGCACGCCCGCGGGGTCATCGTAGACCTGCACGCCCTCCGCGGTAGATTCCACGACTATAGTCTGCTGCTTATCGGCGATGATCCAGTGAAGCTGCGCCGCGGGCATCTGCGGGCTGAAAGGCGTATCGGTAAGATCTATCTGCGCTATCACCCGCCGCGCCTGCTCGACGCTTTCGCAGCTGCTGAGTATAAATGGTATGAACTCGTACTGCGCCACGTTTTTCGCGCCCGCCGCAGGCTTTGCGTACTTGGCGTTGCCGACGAAATTCAGCCCCGCCATGCCTAAGCCCTTTTCGTTCACCGCGTCGTAATAAAGCGGGTAGCCGCCCGCGATGTGCGCCGTACCTATCATCGCGAAATGCTCAGCCGAAGCGCTGCCGTCGGAAAAACGCAGCTCAAAGCGGCGCGGCATTACCGCTATCTCCTCGCCGTATGAGCTTTCGTAATCGAGCGTTCTGCCGAAATACATATTGTCTGTTTTATAAACTGCTGCCGTACACATAAAGCATTACCCTCCATAAAAAAAATTCTTGCATATATTATACCACACCCCGCCGCTAAAAATCAAGTGCTGAGCTGTATCCTAATATAACACATTTAACTACATAACAGGAACTTCACACAAATTTCGCTCAATTTTCAACAAAACCTGTTGCATTTTGTTAGGAATAGTTGTATAATAAATACATGAAATATATGACAGCCGCGCTTTACAGCCGCTGTCTTGACGAAAGGAAATGTTTTTGATATGGCTAACAGAATGATACTTAACGAAACCTCGTACTTCGGCGCGGGCGCTATCAGCGAGATAGTTACCGAGGCTAAAAAGCGCGCTTTTAAAAAGGCGCTGGTAGTTACCGACCCCGACCTTATCAAATTCAACGTAGCGCAGAACGTTACTAAGCTGCTTGAAGAAGCGGGTCTGGCTTACGAGATATTCTCGCAGGTAAAGGCGAACCCCACGGTAGCGGTAGTAAAGGCGGGAATCGAGGCTTTCAAGAAGGCTGAGGCTGACTACCTTATCGCGATAGGCGGCGGCTCTTCTATGGATACAGCAAAGGCTATCGGCATCATAATCGCGAACCCCGAGTACGCCGACGTTACCTCGCTGGAGGGCGCAGTTGACACAAAGAACCCCTGCGTTCCCATAATCGCCGTTCCCACCACCGCGGGCACGGCTGCCGAAGTTACCATCAACTACGTTATCACCGACGAGGAAAAGAAGCGCAAGTTCGTATGCGTAGACCCCCACGATATACCCGTAGTAGCCGTTATCGACGCGCAGATGATGTCCTCTATGCCTAAGGGGCTCACCGCTTCGACAGGTATGGACGCTCTTACCCACGCCATCGAGGGCTACACCACTCTCGGCGCATGGGAGCTTACTGACATGATGCACCTCAAGGCTATCGAGGTGATCTCCCGCTCGCTGCGCGCAGCCTGCCAAAACGACCCTAAGGGCAGAGAAGATATGGCGCTTGGCCAGTACATCGCGGGCATGGGCTTCTCTAACGTAGGTCTTGGCGTTGTACACGGCATGGCTCACCCCCTCGGCGCTTTCTACGACACTCCTCACGGCATCGCGAACGCTGTACTGCTGCCCTACGTTATGGAATACAACGCTCCTTACACCGGTGAGAAGTTCAAGTACATAGCTGAAGCGATGGGCGTTGACACTACGGGCATGGATCAGGAAGCTTACAGAAAGGCAGCCGTAGACGCTGTAAAGCAGCTCTCAAAGGACGTTGGTATCCCCGAAAAGCTGCATGAGATAGGCGTTAAGGAAGAAGACCTCCCCGCGCTTTCGCAGTCGGCATTCGACGACGTTTGCACTGGCGGCAACCCCAGACCCTGCACAGTAGAATCTATCCTCGGTATCTACAAGACAGCGTTCTGATAAACAGATAAACAGATAAACAGATAAACAGATAAACAGATAAACAGATAAACAGATAACTCGGATAAATGAAATAAGTCGAATATAAAAGAGCGGCGCAGCTTTCTTACAAGGCTGCCCGCTCTTTTTTGCGTTAATCCAAATTGTCAAATTCGTCCGTTTCGCAGAATGTCTGCACGTCGTAAAGAAAAAGCACCTGATCGTAGTCGGCGGGGTCGGCAAAATCCTCCAGCTTCTCGCCCTCCTCCAGCATACCGGGGTCTACCAGCGTTATCTCAGAGTAGTGCGGCGCTAAAAAAGGTATCATACTGTTGGCGTAATCCGACTTGATTATCAGCAGCTTCGGCAGATCTTTGCCCGTAGTGACCACCCGCGTGCACTTGAAATTGCTCGCGCCGAGGTAGTAGGAGTATTTGTCGGCGCTGTTCAGCCCCGCGGAATTGTAGAGCGAGGTCTTGCTGTAAGTCTGCTTGTCGCGCAGCATTTTTACCGACTTTACATAGCTGCCGTATTTGCAGCGGTAGGCGGTAATGGTGTCCTCCCTTACCCGCCGCACGCCGCTTTTCGCTGAAAGCTCGCCGCGGTAGTAAATGTGCGAATAGTCCATATCGTAATTTGCAAGGGTATACGGCGCGCTGCCCATCTTGCCGATAGCCGCCGAGTACGCCTCGTAAGCGCCCGCCTGCGTCCAGTAGGGGTCGGTGCGGAAGTAGATGTAGCTGTCGCGCGCGGAGTATAGAGCGCTGAAAACGTCCAGCGGGTTTACCGCCTCGTCGATGTCGAAATAAATATCGTCGATCAGCTTTTGCTGGTCTATCGCCCCCGCCGAATCGGGAAGCTCGCTGCGGTATATGCCCGAAGCGGTAGGCGCGAGCATTATGTACATCGAAGCGCCCTTGTACTTCTTGTAAAAAGCGTTTATATCCGCGACGTTTTTATCCCGCCGCGACTTATCGTAATCTGAAAAAACGTCCACCAGCATATCGCGCTCTTTATCGTGATAAACGCTGCGAAACTGCCGCATGCCCGTAAGCTCAGCTGAGCGCGCGCAGAGCGACTCCCAGTTCGCCTTGAACGGAAAATTGCTCACGGCGTAGTCCTCAGCCGCCTGCCGCACATTGCCATGCTGCTCCAGCGCTTTTTTAAAAGGCTTGCCGTGTTGAAAAAACACCGTGCTCACGCCTATCATAGCAGTTACCGCGAAAAACATGATTATGCTTATGCAGTTCAGCACCTTTTTCATCTCGTTATCCCGCACCCGCCTTTCTTAGTCAGTATATCATGTAAGCCGTGCATATCATCATCAGCACCAGCTCGATAACGGGGAAAGCTACCCTGTACCAGCCCGTCCCCGCGCGCTTGAATATAGTGGGGATAATACTGTTTGTGGTGAATATTGCCATGATTATCAGCGGCACGCTTATCCCCGCCAGATACTCTATATAGCCGTTCTGCGTGCCTGCGGCAGGGGCGTTGAGCATTTTCAGCAGACCTCTGCCCTGCGCCGCCTGCGGAATATACGCCGCCGCCCCGCATATGAACATTATCGCGGCGGAAAGCGTTTTTCGCAAAGTCTTCGGCATTTTTCTGCCCGCGCCCGCTGTCTCGGCGATCATCGCCGCCGAAAGTATCAGCCCGCAGACCAGCCAGCCCGCAGTAAAGCCGTACCACATCACCGCCGCCGTTACCGATACCAGCACGCCGCAGCAGGCAGCCGCCTTGCCGCCCCTGCCGCCAAGTCTGCGAAGCGGCGTGGCGATATAGTCGCGCGACCACTCGTAAAGCGGTATGTTCATCTCGCGCACCGAGTTTTTTACGCCGTCTTTGAATATCCTGCGGCGAAAAGCGGGCTTTACGGGGAAGCCCAGCATCAGCGCCGCGCCCCTGCCCATATTCAGCATACCGTTCAGCGTGGTGCAGAAGCAGGCGCAGAAAATTATCACCGCCAGCCACGCGGGCGCACCGCGAACGCTCTCAAAGTCGGTCTTTTTCACGTCCTCAAGCGCGCGGCTGAGCGGCTCGGCGATCATCAGATACTCCGCCAGACCCGTGATGTAACAGCGCACGCCTTCAGCCGTTTTCTCAAGCGTCACCTCCGGCTCGGCAAAGGTTTTGCGGAAATTTTTATATTTCAGTATAGGCCCGAACCCCAGCGACGGGAAAAAGCCCGTGTACGCCGCCAGCGCGCTGAATTTCGTCTGCGCCTCGCAGTCGCCGCGATAAACGTCGGTGAGGTAGGAGATGATGTGCGCCGCTATCACCCCCGCGCCAAAAAGTTTCAGCCCGTAAGGCAAGTTCGGCGCGAGCGCCCCGCCGTGCGCGAATATTAAAAACGCCGCCCCGCAAAGCAGAGCGTTGCCCGCAAGCACCAGCCGCCGCCGCGCGAGCTTCGGCTTTTCGCCGTCCTTTTTCGCGCGGCCGTTGTATATCGCGATGCCCGAGAAATACGCTGTCAGCAGCAGTGCGAAATACACCGCCGCTCCGCGCCAATCCGCCGCGGATATGAAGAGCAGGTTGCCCGCAAATATCAGCAGCGGACGGCGTTTCGCGGGGATAAGCGCGTAGATAAGCATGAAAACGGGCAGAAAAAAGTATGGAAAAAGTACGTTATACAGCTCCATTTTCGTCCTCCCTTTCAGCAAATATCCCGCCGCACACCTCCGCCAAACTATCGGGCGTGTACATGGAATTAAGCACGTCGAGCAGGGCATGCGCCGAAAGCCCATCGGGCAGACCCAGCTCCGCCGCCAGCTGCGCACGCTTTTCCGCCGCGCTGCCCGTGCCCGAAAGCCCCAGCATATACATATCGCCGCCCGTAATGCCGCCGTGCTCCGCGCTTTCGCCGTCGAGCTGCGCGCCCGCGTTTTCCAGCAGACCCCGCAGCGTTTCGGCGCTGATGCCCTCTACGCCGAGCGTGCCCTCTTTCGAGGGGGCAGCTTTTCGCCGCTCCTTGCCCTTTATCTGCGGTATATGCAGGTTCAGCACGCGGCTTTGCAGCTCTTTTGGCAAGATCTGCTTTATGTACGCGCGTATTTGCCTGCCCGCCGCGTCGGAATCGGTCATTACGATCAGCCCCGTTTTCTCGGCGTAAAAACGCAGCAGCGCGCAAAGCTCTTTATCCTTATAAATGCCGAAGCCGTGAGTAGTGATGATAACGCCGTCTACCAGCGAGGCAAGCTTTATCTTATCGTACTTGCCCTCTACCACCAGCGCTTGTTTCAGCTTTATTTTTTCAGACATCTTAGCTCTGCCGACCCCCTTTACGCCATTGCCGAAGCGGCGAACTGCTCTACCGCCAGCGCCGACATCTCAGCGTTCATGGATACGCTTTTCAGACGGTAGTCGCACTCCGAAAGAAGCGTCTGCACGCGGCGTATGCGCTCCAGCGGTATGTTCGCACACTCAGAAAAGGCGTTTTTTATCGCAAATTCGCGGTTTTTCGGGTACTTGAAATCCCGTGCGCACTGCTCCCAGCCCATGCCCGCCGCGCGTGCAAGCTTAGCGCGGTAAATATCCGCCAACGAGAGATTTATTATCGAAAGCACCTGCGTAGGCTCGTAATTCTGCGTTTTCAGCTCGTCGAGCCGCTTAAAGACAAACAGCGCGTTCGACCGCAGGATATTCAGCGCTAGGGCGTAGCCGTCAGACTCTATCTTGCGCACGCAAAGCGCGTCAATATCCGCCCGCGTTATCTCGCGCCCCGCGGCGTACGCCGTCAGCTTTTCTATCTCCATATTGATATGCGCCGTTTCGCAAAGGCAGAGCTGCGCCAGATATTCCGCGTCGCGCTTTGAGATAGCCGCGCCCGCGCGGGACACAGCCGCAGCTATCGCCTTAGCCGAGTCGGCGGGGCTTTTGTACGCAAATTCGCACACCGCGCCGTGCTTTGCGCAAAGGTCGGCGAAACGGCGGTTTTTATCGGTGAGCGAGCGGCGGTTTTTATACAGCTCTTCGCCGCCTGCCGAAATTATCATAACGGTAGTTTCGGGAATGTCGGAAACTATACCGCGCAGCAGGTCGGCCTGATTTTTGAGCATATTTTCCATATTAAGCCCGTTCAGCGTTACAACTACCCGCTCGGCAAACATCGGCAGCACCTGTACTGCGTCCGCAAGCGCCTCCATATCCAGCTCCTGCGCGTCGAAAATGTGCAGGTTCATCATCTGCGCTTCGGGCGGGCAAAGTTTCGCCGCCAGCTTTTTGGCAAAAGGCTCGAGCGCGCCCGTATCTCTGCCGTAAAACAGATACAGATTTTCATACTTAGCAGCGCGCACGTTCGCCGCGCACTCCGCAGGGGTCTGCACCGCCATTTTTTACCCTCCTTACGCTTTTTCGCCATTATACAGCAACACCGCACATCGCGTGCGGCATTGCAGAAAATATCAGTTTACAAAGTTTAGCCCGCGGGCCATGCGAAATCTCTTCCCGCCAGAACGTGGAAGTGTATGTGGAACACCGTTTGTCCCGCCGACTCGCCGCAGTTTGAAACTACGCGGAAGCCGTTCTTGAACTCCTCGTGCTCCGCCGCCAGCTTCGAGATGACCTCGTAGATGTGCGAAACCACGCCGCTGTTCTTATCGTTTATGTCGGAAAGCTTCGCTATGTGCTCCTTAGGTATCACCAGCCAGTGCACGGGGGCTGTGGGAGCGATGTCGGCGAAAACGTAAACGCTCTCGTCCTCGTAGATCTTGTTTGAGGGGATCTCGCCCGCGATTATTTTGCAGAATAAGCAATCGTTCATTGTTAGCGCTCCTTTACTTTATAAAGTTTGCCAGTATGCCGTCAAGTGCGTTAAGTGCTTCGTCGATCTTGTTCTTATCGCCTATACCCGCCATAGCGCTCTCTGGGCGGCCGCCGCCCTTACCGCCTGTAACTGCGGCTACTTCCTTTACTATCTTGCCCGCGTGCGCGCCCTTAGCGATAGCCGCCTTAGAGCAAGCGCAGAGGAACTTCGGCTTTTCATCGGCAGTGCCCGCCATCACGAGTACGAAAGGCTCGCTGAGGTTCTTTACCGCGTCGGAGAATTTCTCGTACATATCCGAGCCGACATTGGTCATCATGTTCGCCATTATCTTTACTCCGTTGATCTCGCGGCAGTTCTTGGTCATGTTGCTGAATATAGCGTCGGCGATGCGCTTTTTGAGCTGTTCGGATACCTTGCCCAGCTCCTTGTTTTCGTCGAGCACGGCTACTATTCTTTCAGCCAGCAGTGCGGGATCGTTGAGCTTGAGCAGCTTAGCCGCCTGCACCACGCGCGCGTTTATCTCGTTGAGCAGCGCGAGAACGCCCGTGCCCGTTACAGCCTCGATACGGCGAACGCCCGAAGCTACCGAGCCTTCGGAGATTATCTTGAAAAGGCCCGCCTGCGAGGTGTTTTTGAGGTGAGTACCGCCGCAGAATTCCATCGAGAAATCGCCAATGCTGACTACTCGTACAGTTTCGCCGTACTTTTCGCCGAAAAGCGCCATAGCTCCCAGCTTCTGCGCTTCTTCTATCGGCAGTACCTGAGTCTTAATATCCATGCAAGAGAGTATCTTGTCGTTTACCAGCGCTTCGATCTCAGCCAGTTCTTCGGGCGAGATAGCCTCGAAGTGCGAGAAGTCGAAACGTACTCTGTCAGCGTTTACGAGCTGACCTTTCTGGTGAACGTGCTCGCCCAGTACCTGACGCAGAGCCGCCTGAAGCAGATGTGCGGCTGTGTGGTTGCGGGCGATGGCCATGCGACGCTCGGCGTCTACCGAGAAATGCGCGGTCTGTCCCGCCTCGATATAGCCCTCGGTTATCTTTACGGTGTGGGCTATCTTGCCGCCTACGACTTTCTGCGTATCGGTAACTTCCGCCTTACCGGTCAGGGTAACTATCGTGCCCGTATCGCCTACCTGTCCGCCGCTCTCAGCGTAGAAAGGCGTGGCCTTGGAAACGATGTATGCTGTCTGACCCGCCTCGGCGCGCATTATCAGCTCTTCGTCATTAGCGACGAAATCTACCGTAGAGTCAGCCTCGGTAGTATCGTAGCCCAAAAATTCGCTTGTAAATTCTTTATCTATACGGTGGAATACCGTTTCGTCAGCGCCCATGTATTTCGAGCCGCCGCGCGCTTCTCTCGCGGTAGTGCGCTGTACTTCCATGCACTTGTAGTAGCCCTCTTCGTCTACCGTCATACCCTTTTCTTCCAGTATCTCGCGGGTAAGGTCGATAGGGAAGCCGTGAGTGTCGGAAAGCTTGAAGCAGTCCTCGCCCGAAAGCACATTTTCGCCCTTTTCGGTAAGGTCGGCGATGTAGTCCTCCAGCAGCTTCATACCGCGGTCGATGGTGCGGTTGAAGTTCATTTCCTCATTAGTGAGAACCTTAACTATATAATCGTACTTTTCTTCCAGCTCGTTGTATTCGCACTTGTTGCAGTCTACTACCGTCTTTACGATGTCTTTGAGGAAAAGGCCGTTTATGCCGAGCAGCTTGCCGTGGCGTACAGCGCGGCGAACAAGGCGGCGCATAACGTAGCCCGCGCCCTCGTTAGAAGGCAAAACGCCGTCGGAGGCGAGGAAAGTTACCGCGCGGATATGGTCAGTGATAACGCGGACGGAAACGTCCTTCTTGTAGTCCTCGCCGTAGGTGCAGCCCGCTATCCTGCAAATGTGGTCGCGGATAGCCTTTACGGTATCAACGTCGAATATCGAGTCAACGCCCTGCATCATAGCAGCAAGACGCTCAAGACCCATACCTGTATCTATATTCTTCTGCGCGAGGGGGGTGTATGTGCCGTCCTCGTGGCGCTCGAACTGGGTGAATACCAGATTCCAGAATTCCATATATCTGTCGCAGTCGCAGCCTACTGTACAGCCGGGCTTGCCGCAGCCGTACTCTTCGCCGCGGTCGAAATATATCTCGGAACATGGGCCGCAGGGGCCGTCAGTACCGGCTTCCCAGAAGTTATCTTCTTTGCCCATGCGGAAGATATGGTCCATCGGCACGCCGATCTTTTCATGCCATATCTTTTCAGCCTCGTCGTCGTCCTCGTAAACGGAAACGTAAAGGCGCTCGGTAGGCAGCTTTAGCACGTCAACGCAAAATTCCCAAGCCCAAGAGATAGCCTCTTTCTTAAAATAATCGCCGAAAGAGAAGTTGCCCAGCATCTCAAAATAAGTGCCGTGGCGGGCGGTCTTGCCGACGTTTTCGATGTCGCCTGTGCGTATACACTTCTGGCAGGTAGTCATTCTGGTGCGCGGGGGCACTTCCTGACCTGTAAAGTAAGGCTTTAGGGGAGCCATGCCCGCTACTATCAGCAGCAGCGAATTATCGTTCTGCGGTACGAGCGAGTAGCTCTTTTTTCTAAGGCAGCCCTTGCTCTCAAAAAATTTCAGATACGCCTCTCTGAGGTCGTTCAAACTGGTCCATTCCATTTTTATCTTCCTCCGTATAAATAAAATTGCGCTGTGCCGCCGCAAACAAAAAACGCTTCGCCCAGCCGCCCGCAGGCGAAATGGGACGAAGCGCAAAAAACGTTCCGTGTTACCACCCAAATTACAGCGCAAAGCGCGCCGTCACTCGTTTAGCCTTAACGCGGCCGAACGCCGCCGCTTTTCGGCAGAAGCCGTTTGCGGCGATGCTCCGGAGCAGCCCCCGAACACTGCGGCAGAAGCTCTCAGCAAGCACGCTTCTTTCTCTGTACGCCGCCCATGATCTCGGTTAATTCCATCACAGCTTTTAAATATTGTCCAAACTATATTATATCAGATTTCGGCGGGGTTGTCAAGGAGTTTTTGGTCTTATTTTATCCTATTATTTTATCCCCTTGACCTTATATCCCTGCGCGGTGACTGCGTTTTTCAGCACCTCGTCGGGAACGTCTTTCGTCAGCGTGATGTACGCGCACTTGTCCTCAAGCGATACCTCGGCGTTCACGCCTTCTATCTCATTGAGCACACGGGTGACGGTCGCGGTGCAGTGTCCGCACATCATGCCGTCTATCTTCATTACTTTCTTGTTTGAGTTATCCATAGTCTTATCCTCCGATCTTGGATTTTTAGAATTGTCCGATTTGTTTTTGCCGCGTCCGAAAAGGTTTAGCCGCAGTGCGTTCATTACTACGCAGAATGAGCTTAGGCTCATTGCCGCCGCGCCGAACATCGGGTTTAGCTTCCAGCCCAGCAGCGGGAAGAACACGCCCGCCGCCAGCGGTATGCCGAGCGAATTGTATATCAGTGCCCAGAAAAGGTTCTCACGGATATTGCGGATAACCGCGCGGCTGAGGCTTATTGCTGACGCCGCGTCGCGCAGGTCGCTCTTCATAAGCACTATATCCGCCGACTCTACCGCTATGTCCTGTCCCGCGCCGATGGCTATCCCTACGTCTGCCGCGGCGAGGGCGGGTGCGTCATTTATGCCGTCGCCTATCATTGCTACCTTTCTGCCCTGCGCCATCATCTCGCCTACTATGCGCGCCTTGTCGGCGGGCATAAGCTCTGCCTGCACCTCGTCAACGCCAAGCTGCGCGCGGATAGCTTCCGCGGTAGCGGCGTTGTCGCCGGTGAGCATTACCGTCTTTATCTTCATGCCGTGCAGCTGCTCTATCGCTTCGCGCGAGGTCGGCTTTACGGGGTCGGCGAGGGTGAACATTCCTACTACCTTGCCGTCCGCCGCGATGTAGAGAGGTATCGCGCCGCCCGCCGCCGCTTTGTTCGCGCGGTCAGAGTACGCCGAAATATCCGCGCCGCTCTGCTCCATAAGTCTGCTGTTGCCGATGAGCACGCGCCTGCCCGCCGCCTTGCCCGAAATTCCTCCGCCCGCAGTTTCCGCGTAATCTTCGCAATCGTAAGGCGCGGCAGACTGGTCGTCGCAGTAGCGTGTAACAGCGCCCGCCAGCGGGTGAGAGGATTTTACCTCCAGCGAATTTGCCAATCTCAGCAGCTCGGCTTTATCGAGATCGTCAGCGTACACCGCCTGCACTTCGGGTCTGCCCTCGGTGCAAGTGCCCGTTTTGTCGAGCACCACGGTATCTACAAGGTGGGCGGTCTCAAGGCTTTCCGCTGATTTTATCAGTATGCCGTTCTGTGCGCCCTTGCCCGTGCCGACCATTATAGCGGTAGGCGTTGCAAGACCCAGCGCGCAGGGGCAGGAGATCACGAGTACCGAGATAGCCATGTTCAGGGCGAAGGAAACGTCCTTGCCCGCCAACAGCCACGCCGCGCCCGCAACTATCGCTATGCATATCACCACGGGCACGAAAACGCCGCTTATTTTATCCGCAAGGCGCGCTATCGGCGCTTTTGATGCCGAAGCGTCCTCGACAAGCGCGATTATCTGCGAAAGGGTGGAGTCCTGCTCGGTCTTTTCGGCGCGGCACTTTACAAATCCGCCCGCAGAGATGCTCGCGCTCATGACTCTGTCGCCTACGTTTTTCTCTACGGGTATGCTCTCGCCCGTCAGCGCCGACTGGTCTGCCGTGCAGCTTCCCTCTATGACTACGCCGTCGCAGGGCACGCTCTTGCCCGCGCGCAGCAGGAAAATATCGCCCACCGCCACCTGCGAAGCGGGTATCTCCTGCTCTTTGCCGTCGCGGACAACTACCGCCGTTTTCGGCGCGAGGTCTACCAGTTTGGATATTGCGTCAGAAGTCCTGCGCTTGCTGCGCGCCTCGAGATATTTGCCGACGGTTATCAGCGTGAGTATCATTCCGCAGGACTCGTAGTAGAGATCCATAACGTGGCCGTGCGCGGCGGAAAGGTCGCCCCTGCCCATGTAGTAAGCGGCGGCATATGTGCCGTAAAGGCTGTAAACAAACGCCGCGGCAGCGCCCAGCGCGATAAGGCTGTCCATATTAGGCGTGCGGTGTATCAGATTTTTAAAGCCGTTGCTGAAATAGTGAAAATTCAGCGCGATTATCGGCACGGTCAGCAGAAGCTGAGTCAGCGCAAAGATCATCATGTTCTCGTGGCCTTTGAGTATCGCAGGCAGCGGGAATCCCGCCATGTGACCCATGCAGATGTAAAACAGCGGCACTAGGAACACCACCGAGCTTATCAGCCGCCGCTTCATATTTTTCAGCGCCTTTTCCGCGGCGTTAGATTTTGACGCGCCGCTTTCGCCGCCCGTCTGCGCGCCGCCTGCCGCTTTTTCCGAAGCGCCGTAGCCCGCCTTTTCAACAGCCGCTATCATATCCGCGGGCGAAACGCAGCTTTCGTCGTACTCTACCTGCATCGAATTTTGCAGCAGGTTCACGTTCACGCTTTTAACGCCCTCCAGCTTTTTCACCGCTTTTTCAACGTGCCCTTGGCAGGCGGCGCAGCTCATTCCCGTAACGTCAAATTTTTTCTTTTCCATAAATGTCCACCAGCTTTCCGATCACTAAAAACGTCATTTCAGCTTTTTGATAAGCTCTACCGCTTCGTCCATGATGCCGACGTTTCCGTTCGCGACCTCTTCGCATACGCAGGTCTTTAAATGCTCCTGCAAAACGAGGTAGCCCAGCCCCTGCAAAGCGCTCTCCGCCGCAGCTATCTGCGTCAGAACATCTCCGCAGTAGCGGTTTTCGTCCAGCATTTTCTGTATGCCGTTCATCTGCCCGATGATGCGGTTTATGCGGTTGCGAAGCTGCTTCATCTCCTGCTCGCCGCGCGGCGTGTGCTTATGTCGGCAGCACTCGCAGCAGTTCTGCGGGGCTTCTTCTGCGCAGCAAGCGCTCTCAGCGTTATCCGTCTTTATATCTTTTATATCTTCCAAATAATGCACCTCCAATATACCCCCTATGGGTATATTTATTATATACCCCAGTAGGGTATTTGTCAACAAGCTTTCGCTCATTTTAACATATTGTTTTCATTTTCGCATAAAAAAATACAGACCCCGCGCAATTGCGAAGTCTGCATCGAAAAATTTCTGTTATGAGCTATATCAGCCGCTTTATGCAGGTGACGTTATTGTACCTCGCTACCGAATCGTAGTAGGAGATAACTATGCCCGTAGCCGAGGACTCAGCGTGAACTATCTTGCCATCGCCGATGTACATCGCCACATGGTATATCGAGGAGTAGCTCGAGCCGCCGTAGAATACGAGGTCGCCGGGCTGTATATTGCTGTACGAAACGCTTGTGCCGTAGCCTGCCTGCGCGGAAGCGAGATGCGGCAGCGAAATGCCTATCTGCGCGTAGGAAAGCATCACAAGTCCCGAGCAATCGGTAGCGCCGAACTGGCTGCCGCCCCATACATATCTGCCGCCCACCATGCTCTTAGCGTAATTTACCACGGTGCTTATCTGCTGATCGCGGTTGCTGGGAGTCGGGTCAGGCTCCGGCTCTGGTTCAGGCTCGGGCGCGGGAGTAGTAGTCTTTGGCGTAGTGGTTTTAGGCGCTTCTGTCTGAGTAGGCTCGGTCTTTTTCGGTTCTTCAGTAGCCTTTGTAGTATCGGGCTTGCTGTCGTCGTCCTTAGTAGTCTTATCGGGCTTAGAGGGATCCTTCTTTGTGCTCTCACCCTTGCTCGAATCGTCCTTAGAGTCTTTATTATCTTCAGGAGCGGCGGCGGTGGTAGTAGTGGTGGTCTTAGCCGCCTCAGATACCTTATTATACTCTGCCGAGAGCTGGTCAGCCTGCGACCGGTAAGCCGAAAGGTCGCCGCTCAGCGCCTCGATAGAATCGCCGTATTCCTTCTGCATATCCAGCAGCTCTTTCTGCTGTTTTGCAAGGTCAGCCTGCTTGCTGGCGTAATCTGCGCTCTTTTCTTTCAGCGCAGCGCTCTGCTCGTCAAGTTCAGCCTTATACTTTTCTATCTTCGCTTTCTGCTCAAGCAGATCGTCTATCACTTCGTTATCGTGCGCCGCAACGCGCTTCACAAGCTCTACGCGCATAAGCACATCGTAGAAATTATCAGCGTTTATCAGCACTTCCGAGTAAGAGTCGTTGCCCGCGATATACATTGCGCGCAGACGCTCCTTAAATTCATCTATACCTACCGCTATATCGTCCTCCGCCTGCTCTAGCTGATACTGGGTATCGCGCATATCTGAGTCGAGCTGCGCCATTTCGTCCTCCAGCTTAGCCGTGCGGTCGTTCAGCTTAGTGATCTTTTTTTCGATGGTCTTTGCCTTTTCGTTTACAGCCTCCAGCTTTTTCTTCTGTCCGCTGATGTCGCTGCCCGCGTCGGCGATTTTTTTATCCAGCTCAGCCTTTTTGCTTTCGAGGTCTGAGAGCTGCTTATCGTAGTCCTCGCCATCGTCCGCCGAGCCGCTTATCACCGCCGAATTCTTCAGCGGCTGTTCATTTATACCTACCCCGCCGAATATCGTCAGCGAGATAACAGCTGCTGCGGCTACTGCCGCAAATCTTTTCATTAGTGACTTTATGTACATTTTAATTGCTCCGTTTTAATATCAATAATCCCCAAATTCTGCCAACTATAACTTATTATTTTCTCCTGTATGGTGTTACTGATTTGTAATACATTATAATTCCTTTTTTCCAATTTGTCAATACTTTGCCCGCTCATTTGTGCACTTTGTACACCCAAGATTTACGGTTTTTATAATTTGCTGTACGTTTTTTTGTGCACATTAACGGTCACATATTGCCGAAACGCGGCATTTTAGCGCAAAAAAGAGAGCGGTACTGCGCCGCTCTCTGTAATTATCCATATTTTAGTTAAGAATTGACGTATTCCACAAAACGCAGGAAAGCCGCTCTGCCGTTTTCATCGCGCTTGTAAACGCCCGCGTGCTCCAGCACCTTTGCGAATACCGCGCCCACTTCGTCCTGTATAACGGCTTCGACATTCTCCGCGGTCACTTCGCGGCGGCTGAGGAAATCCTCCGCCCAGTCGGCGTGCTTTTCCAGTACGGGGTCTGCGCGCAGGTCAGCGCCCGCCTTTATCGCTTCGGCAAGCTGCTGCATCTCGCCTTTCAGACGGCTGGGCAGCACCGCAAGACCCATTACCTCTATCAGACCGATGTTCTCCTTTTTAATATGGTGCAGCTCGGCGTGTGGGTGGTAAACGCCCAGCGGGTGCTCGGGGGTGGTGATGTTGTTGCGCAGCACCAGATCAAGCTCGTAGCTGCCGTCGCGCATACGCGCTATCGGGGTTATCGTGTTGTGCGGTTCGCCGTCGGTCTGCGCGAAGATGAACGCGCTCTCGTCGGTGTAGCCGCGCCACGCTGTAAGTATCTTGTCGGCAAGGTCGGCTAAGCGCTCGGGGTCGCCGCCGCTGATACGGATAACGGACATCGGCCACTTAACTATGCCTGCCTTCACGTCGTCGAAGCCCTTGAAGCTAATGGGCGTTTCAACGGGTGCTTTCTCCATCGCGAATCTGTATCTGCCGCCCTGAAAATGCTCGTGCGCGAGGATAGACCCGCCAACTATCGGCAGGTCGGCGTTTGAGCCTACGAAGTAATGCGGGAACTGGCGGATAAAGTCGAAAAGCTTACGGAAAGCCTGCTTGTCGATCACCATCGGCGTGTGCTTTTTATTGAAAACTATGCAGTGTTCGTTGTAGTAAACGTATGGCGAATACTGAAAGCCCCACGGTTCGCCGAGAATATCTATCGCAGTTATGCGGTGGTTCTGGCGTGCGGGATAATTGACTCTGCCCGCGTAGCCCTCGCACTCGCGGCAAAGCTGACACTTAGGGTAGCCTGCCTGCGGAGCGTTTTTTGCGGCGGCGATGGCTTTCGGGTCTTTCTCAGGCTTGGAAAGATTTATCGTTATATCCAGTTCGCCGTAATCGGTAGCGGTCTTCCAGCGCATATCGCGGGCTATGCGGTAGCGGCGGATATAGTCGGTATCGCAGCTGAAACGGTAGAAATTATCAGTAGCCTTTTCGGGCGACTCGGCGTAATCAGCGCGGAATTTTTCATTGACGTAAGACGGGCGCGGCGTTAGCAGACCCATCAGCTTTGTATCAAAAAGGTCGCGGTAAACCACGCTGTTTTCGCAAAGACCCTTTTCGCAGGCGTAGTCAAGCAGCTCGCGAAGAGTTTCCTCTAGGTCAACTTCGGCGTACTCCTCTTGAGGCTCTTCATAAGAATCCAGCGCCAGCGCCTCGAGCAGGCGGTTGGTCGCGTAGACCTTATCGAGCGGCGAGATCAGCCCTTTTTCCAGAGCGTATGTAACCAGTTTTTTTATGCTTTGATATATCATGGTATCCCTCCTGTAACGGATAGCCGTATTTGCATTGTAGTGCACGGTATTAACTTTAATATTATACCATATTTTTTAACGTTTTTCAACCATTCGGACAAATTTCGCTCGCATTTTTAATTGTCCCGATTTTGATACATCAAACATGATATAATATAGACATAGCAAAGAGAAAACAACGCGAGCCGCGCAAAACAGTGCGGCGTATAAGGGAGGAAATGTCATGAAAATTTACAATTCGTACAAATCGGACGCATCGAGCGAGCCTGCGAAAAAGACCGCGGGCGGGGTAAACGGCGCAGCGGCGGCGGTGCTGATAGCGCTGTTCGCGGCGGCTATCGTTTTCGGGCTGGCGGCTTTTCGGCAGATGGGCAGCGGCAGCGAGGGCGCAGCGCTTGCCTGCACAGGCGCGGGGGTAGCGCTCATAGTCGCGGCGGACGAGCTTATCCACAGCAGATTTTTCGGCTGCGAAAAGCGCGACGAAGAGGACGTTTTCGACGATATTTTCGGCGACATCTTCTAACCATTCAATAAGCCTTCCACATAATCCCTTTTTAAATACAGCGGGCTAAAGCCCAAAATCACCCCGTATCGTGCGGCAAAATGCGCGGTGCGGGGTGATTTTTTATGTTCAAATTTTAGCCGTTGTGTATCTTTTTAAGCCGGTCACACCACACAATACACAATTGTGCCAACAGTTCCGCAACGCGATTTGTTCAGATTTGACTCATGCCTCGTTTTGTGGTATAATTTATAAAAACGTATGTTAGGAGAATTTTTTATGATAAGGCATATTTTATTCTGGAATTTTACAGAAAAGGTCAAAACCGAGCACAGCGAGAAGCAGTCGCTCGAGTTTTTACAGCGCTCGGTCGCGACGATGAACGGGCATATCGAGGGGCTTATCCACGCCGAGATCGGGGCAAACACTGCGGGCGGCTACGACCTCGTTTTCTACTCGGAGTTCACCGACGCGCAGGCGCTTGCCGCGTTTAGAGATCACCCACTGCACGTCGCCCACCGCGAGCGCTGCGCCGACATCGTTACCGACAGGCTTTGCGGCGACGTTGCTGCCGACTAGACCACCCAACCGCAAAACAAAAACCGCTGTCCGTACCAAACCGAACAGCGGTTTTTTTATGCAATTTAGTTTATCACAAAACCTTCGGCGCAGGTCTTTAGCTGAGCCAGCGCAGCTTCATCGCAGCAGTTGCCCTGAATGTAGATGTAATTCCCGCCGCCAAGTGAATAGTAAGCGCGCAGGGTGTAAAACGTGCCGTTTGAGCCGTCGAGCCTTTCGGTTACGATGCGCGCTTCCGCTCCGCCGACCGCCGCGTCTGAAACCTCAAGCAGCTCCGCCGTATCGTACGGCGTGCCCTCGGCTTTCAGCTCTTCCGCCTGCGAATTTGTGCTGTCAACGTAGTCGCGGCGCGCCTGAACGAGGTCGTCAAGCGTTTTCTGCGTGTTCCAAAGCTGTACCGCCATGTTCGTGTTGTCCGAAATTATAGTTTCCATCAGCGGTCGGAACTGCACCGCGTCGTCATCGAAAGAGGGCTGAAGCTCGGCTTCGTACTCGTTATACTCCGCGCCATCGGGCAGCGGCAGGCTGAAGCCAAACTCCTCATTGGTATAAACATTGCCCGCCTGCGCATCTTCCTCCGCCTGAGAATCTTCCGCTTCGTCGGCGCTTTCCGTGCTCTCATCTGCCGCGCTTTCGGTATCTTCAACGCTTTCCATATTCTCCTCAGCGGCGCTTTCTTCGGTATCGTCCGCCGCGCTTTCCTCGGCGTTGTCTACTATTTCAGCCAGCGAAGATCCCGCGCCCGAACCTTCATCCGCGGGCAGATCTTCGATATATCCGCAGCCCGCCGCCGTCATCATCGCAAGCGCCGCGCACAATGCGGCTATCTTTTTAATAGTATCCTTTCTCATTTTTTCTCCTTTCGTCTTAGCAGTTTTCTCCTTTAGGTTTGCTGAAAATCCCTGTCGAATGTTATCACCGTGTAGTAATTCTTATCTTCTTTTTCCAACTCTGTATCTATGTAGAACTTCAGTTGCTCGTCGGTATAGCGGCAATCGAAAGGTACTACCAGATCAAAGATGACGTTAGTATGCGTTTCGCCGCTCACGAGCCTGAAATCGTGGATATGCAGACGCTCGTCAAGCTGCTTTATCACCCCGCGCACCATATCTTTACAGGCGTTTACCTGCTCGTTGTCAACGTCTATCGGGTCCATGTGTATCGTCATGCGCACGTTCAGCTCGCTAAAGATCCGCCGCTCGATACAGTCTACAAGGTCGTGTATCTGCGAAAAATCTTCGTCGCTGCGCACCTCGGCGTGCAGCGAGCCGAGCTTGTTGCCGGGGCCGTAATCATGTATCACCATATCGTGCAGGCCGATTATCCGCTCGTCCTCAAGCACCAGCGCGCGTATTTTCTCGCAAAGCTCGGGGTCGGCGGGCTTGCCGATAAGCAGGTCTACCGTGCCGCGAACTATCTCGAAGCCCGAAGCGAGCACGAAGAGCGACACCGCCGCGCCCATTATACCGTCCATCGGCAGCGGCGTTACTGCGGAAAGTATCAAGCCCGCCGCCGCTGCCGAGGTCGCGAGCACGTCGCTGCGGCTGTCCTTAGCCGTCGCCAGCATCACCGAGCTGTTTATCCGCCTGCCCAGTTTTGTATTAAAAACGCTCATCCAAAGTTTCACGCCTATCGAGATCGCCAATGAAATGAGTATCGGCAGGCTAAACACCGTATCGGCGGGGTGGATGATCTTCATCACCGAGCTTTTCATAAGCTCCAGTCCCACCGCGAGTATCACAACGGCTATCGTCAGCGAGGTCAGGTACTCCATTCTGCCGTGACCGAACGGGTGGTCTTTATCGGCAGGCTTCGCCGCCATTTTGTAGCCGAAAAGCGTCATAACGCAGCTGGCGCAGTCGGAAAGATTGTTGAAAGCGTCTGAGATGACCGATATTGAATGTGAAAACGTGCCGATAATGTATTTCAGCACAAAAAGAGCGATATTGCAGGCGATGCCCACCCCGCCCGAAAGCGTGCCGTAGCGCTCGCGGACTTTAGCGTCGGTAACGTCGCCGCTGTTTTTCACAAAGCGCTTTACTAAAAAATCTGTCATTATGTTCACCTTAAACCCGTGCCGCGCAGGTTCAAGCTTCCTGCACGGCACGAGGTGATTGTTATTGAATTGTCAAGCGTTAACTTACACGTTGATCTCTGCGGTATCATCGGAAACGCCGTTTTCGTCGAGCACCGGCTTTACGCACTCAGCTATGAACTCTTCTACCTGCTGAGGGCATCTGCCGATGAAGTTTTCGGGCTTCATTATAGCGTCCATTTCTTTCTTGGTTATCATGAACATCGGGTCGGCGAGAATAAGGTCGCAGAGGTTGTTGTCAAGACCCTCGCGCTTTACGTTCGCGCCCGCTACCATAGAGTATTCGCGTATCTTCTCGTGAAGCTCCTGACGGTTTCCGCCCTTCTTTACAGCGTCCATCATGATATTTTCGGTAGCCATAAAGGGCAGCTCTGCCATTACTCTGCGGCGGATTATCTTATCGTATACTACCAGACCGTTTTCGGGGTCGGTGACGTTGAGCATGATATTCAGTATAGAGTCAACGCCGAGGAACGCCTCAGCTACGGAGATACGCTTGTTTGCAGAGTCATCGAGGGTGCGCTCGAACCACTGAGTACCTGCGGTGAATGCGGGGTTGAGCACATCGCACATAACGTATCTCGCCAGCGCGCAGATACGCTCGTCGCGCATAGGATTGCGCTTGTAAGCCATAGCGGAAGAACCGATCTGGTTCTTTTCAAAAGGCTCTTCAATCTCCTTGAAGGACTGGAGTATTCTTATATCGTTGGCAAATTTCATAGCCGACTGAGCTATGCCCGCGAGTACCGAGCAAACGTTGTAATCCACCTTGCGCGAGTAGGTCTGACCCGAAACGGGTACTACTGCGTCAAAGCCCATCTCATCAGCTATCAGCTTTTCCAGCTTCTTCACCTTATCGGTATCGCCCTCAAAAAGCTCCATGAAGGAAGCCTGCGTGCCGGTAGTGCCCTTAGAGCCGAGCAGTTTCAGCTTCGAGATCTGGAAATCGAGGTTCTCAAGGTCGGTGAGCAGTTCGTTGCACCAAAGTGTAGCGCGCTTGCCTACTGTGGTAAGCTGTGCGGGCTGGAGGTGGGTGTAAGCGAGGCAGGGCATAGCCTTGTACTTATCGGCAAATTCAGCGAGCTGCGAGATCACCTTTACCAGCTTTCTCTTTACCACCTGCATAGCGTCGCGCATGATGATAACGTCGGTATTGTCGCCAACGTAGCAGGAAGTAGCGCCGAGGTGGATTATTCCCGCCGCCTTAGGGCAAACCTTGCCGTAGGTGTAAACGTGCGCCATAACGTCGTGGCGAACTACCTTTTCGCGCGCGGCGGCTACCTCGTAGTCGATATTATCAACATTAGCCTCAAGCTCATCTACCTGCTCCTGAGTTACTGGCAGGCCAAGCTGCATCTCAGCTCTTGCAAGCGCCACCCAAAGCTTTCTCCAGGTAGTGAATTTCTTATCCGCCGAGAAAATATACTGCATTTCCTTGCTGGCGTAGCGGGTGCAGAAAGGGCTTTCGTAAGAATTTGTCATAATGAAAAACCATCCTTTACATATTCTGTTATTTTGATATTCTCTTGTCAATTTTTATAGATACAGCGCATTTCCCGCGCCGTCAGATTACATTATAACACATTTTGCTGCGCATTGCAATACCCCCGCCCCAATTTCACTCAGCGTTCACGCGCTTTTCAGCATGGCGTTTCCATAGCGGCGCGAAGCTTTTGCAGAGCTTTTTTCTCTATCCGCGAAACGTAAGAGCGCGAGATACCGAGCAGTTTCGCCGTTTCGCGCTGAGTGAGCGGCGGACTTTTGCCCAGTCCGTAGCGCATCACAACTATCTCGCGTTCGCGCTGTTCAAGTTCGGTGCGCAGGCAGTTTTCAAGCCGCGCAAGGTCGCTCCTCAGCCCGCATTTATCCTCCACCGGCATCTCGTCGTCCGCGATAATATCCATCAGCGTAAGGCAGTTGCCGTTTTTATCGGTATCGACAGGCTCGTCGAAATGCACCTCAGCGGAGAGTTTTTTTGCCGAGCGGAAGTGCATCAGAATTTCGTTTTCCACACATCGAGAACCATACGTCGCGAACCGACAGCCTTTAGTATGGTCGAAAGTGCCGACCGCCTTTATCAGTCCGATAGTACCGATGGAGATAAGGTCGTCGCTCTCGCCGGGCGGGCAGCCGTATTTTTTGACGATATGCGCGACCAGCCGCAGGTTATGGCTGATGAGTTTTTCGCGCGCGGCGGGGTCACCCTGCGACATTTTTTCAAAACATTCGCGCTCCTCCTTAGCCGAAAGCGGTTTCGGAAACTTGCCGCCGCCCTCGAAATGCAGTGCGAAGAGCAAAAATCTCTGCGAAAAAAGCTGTATCAGCAGCTTGATCATGACGATACACCTCTCTTAATACCATTATAAAGGAAGCATATGCCGCAGTGCAGGAATTTATGCCATCATGACATCAATTCGCGTAAAGCTGCCTCGTCCACCTCGCTGCCGACATCGAGCGAATTCTCGCGCAGCAGTCTATCGGCAATACGCAGCCATTTTTTTCCGTCTGCGCCGTCCACAAGCACGCTGCACATGAGTTCGCCGCCCTCAGGAACGCCCTCGCAGCCGTAGTCCTCTTCAGTTATTTCTTTTATTATGTAGGTCATGTTATCACCGCCTTTGTGATATTTGCAAATCAATAACGACGGCATGGTGATGCGTCACTATACCGTCGTCATAAACTAATTCAGATTTTGCAGGAGTTTTAAAGACTCACTCCCCCAAAAACTTCTCCATAAGCGTGTGTCCTTCGCTGATGAAAAGTCCCGTTTCTGCCGCGGTCTTTTCGCTCCAGCCGTCTACGCCCTCTACTTCGCCCTGCTTGTGGTAGATCAGGAAGGGTATGGGGTCGTTGGTGTGCGTTCTCAGCGAAAGCGGGGTCGGGTGGTCGGGGCATACAAGAACCTTGTAATCATCGTACTGCTCCAGCGCCGCAACTACGGGGGTGAGTATCTTCTCGTCGATAAGCTCTATCGCGCGCTTCTTGTTCTCGATCTCGTGGCGGTGACCGCACTCGTCGGGAGCTTCAACGTGGATATATACAAAATCCTGACCGTTGGCAAGCTCGTCGATGCACGCCTGCGCCTTGCCCTCGAAATTCGTGTCGATGTAGCCCGTAGCGCCCTCTACCTCAACAACGTTCATTCCGCTGAATTTGCCGATGCCCTTCAGCAGGTCTACCGCCGAGATTATCGAGCCTTTCAGTCCATACTTTTCGGTGAACGGCATGAGCGACTTGCGCACACCCTCGCCCCAGAACCACATAGAGTTTGCAGGACGCTTGCCTTTAGCCTCGCGCGCCTTGTTTACAGGGTGGTCTTTCAGCAGATCGTAGCTTTTTACCATCATATCGTAAAGCTTGGCGGCGTTGGGGTGGCTGGGGATATATTCCTTTATCGGCTTGCCAGTGATGTCGTGCGGCGGGGTAAGTGTGCCGACGTCGAGCGTGCCCTGATTCCAAATAAGGCAATGGCGGTAGCTTACGCCGGCGTAAAGCTGGAACTCTTCGGAATTGAAATGCTGAGCCAAAAACTCTATCAGTATGCGCGCTTCCTCGGTGGAAATATCGTCGGCGCAGTAATCCAGAATGGTCTTGTCCTCGTAATTTTCCTCATCGGAGAGGGTAACGAGATTGCAGCGGAAAGAAACATCGGTCGGCTTCATATCAATGCCGATAGACCCTGCCTCCAGCGGAGAGCGGCCTGAGTAGTAGATAGCGGGGTCGTAGCCGAGTATCGAGAGGTTAGCGACGTCCGAGCCGGGTTTCAGCCCATCAGCAACGCTCTTTACCAGACCAACGGTAGCTTTTTTAGCCAGCTTATCCATAGTAGGCTTATAAGCGGCCTCCATAGGGCTTTTTCCGCCCAGCTCTTCAACGGGGTAATCAGCCATACCGTCGCAGAGCATTACAACATATTTTGTCATAAGTATCTTCCTTTCAAAAGCATTATAAAAAACTTCATAAACATTATAACACAATTTCGACAAGATTTCAATACCTGTTAAAGAATTTTGACGATTGGGGTATGTAGGAAAGTACAAGGAGAGGAGAAGAGCATATAAAAGAGCTGACTGATTTCAGAACGATCAGTCAGCTCTTCATTTATTTTATCGGTATGAGTTGGAAGATCACTCCCACTCCTCAAGTCGCCCTCTTAGCTAAACATTTTTGCTTAGAGGATTTGAACTGTGGTATCTCAATTATACATTTTGTTCTGTATTGTACTTGACTGCTGATGCTCCGTTATCAATTTGTTATCGCCTTGATAACACACCGTGCGACTTATGGAGACGATGTGTGCCTGGTGGCTTGCTCCTTATTTGGTATTATAGCGCAGGTTGGGGAGGTTGTCAAGGGGTTTCATTTCATTTTTCTAGGGCAAAAAAGACTACAGATATAATAATAGAAAGTAGTAAATCAATTACAAATAAGATGCATTCTTTTTTGCAGTTGCTATCTTTCTTTATTCTTTCGTTAGACTTTACGTCGCCATGAGATATATTAAAAATATGTATTTGCATGACCTCTCCAAGACGGTTAAAGATGTGTTTTCCAAACAATCGACTTACATATTTAATTGCACAAAAAAGTGGTAATGAAAATAACATTAAAAGCCAAAATGCTGTTATATTATTAGCTGAAAATGAGAATACGCCAGTTAATTTAGTAAGAAGAGCAATCGTTGAACAGATCAGCAATATCGTGCTTATTTCGGCAATATTAGCTATCTTTGACTTGTTTAGATATAAGAATTGAAGAAATCTCCCCTTTTCATGAACTGCACTTTCGCATAAATCATTCCATTTGGCAGCAATATTTACTAGTTCTTCCGCTAAAGTATTGTTAATAAAATCAACTTTGCAAATCATCGTACTTCCTTGTATATCAATGTCGTGTGATTCATCAAAGCCTCCACTTAATAATACTTTGAACATATCACTGGGTTGTGGAGAGGAAGCAATTCTTATATTTACGGTATGTCGTTGCGGAATTTCGTAACCATCTACTCTGATAAAAAAATCCCATTGTATAAAAACAGATTTTGTAGAGGAATTAACTGCCTGGAAATCATAGCCCTCAAACTCTTGCCATGATTTGAAATGTAGGATTTGTTTGTTAAGAAAGGCAATATCTACAGTAATTGTTATAGCATCAACATTATGTGTTTCAAGTTTATCACACATCATTTTATTGAGTTGTTTAAGATTGACAATATCTACTTTTATCTCTTTGTTAAATAATTTGCATATGCTATCATTTTTTCCATGAAGCAAAGATAAAAGTGCACTAATATTTGTTGTACTTAATTCAGAAATAGTATAATCTTCTTTTTTTATCAATCCATTTTTCATAAATTTTACTCCCCACATTTTCATTGAAGTCAGCACAGAAATTCTAATACCACATTAATTAAAATCACCGAAATAAACGCCTCAATTACATTATACCATATTTTTCGCTTAGTTTCAAGAGCTTACAAAAAACATGTTTAAATCTGCCCCGACTTCTTCAAATTACAATCCCTGCAAAGCATCTGCAAGTTTTCCGGAACCGTTTTCCCGCCTGCGTGCCAGGGCGTGATGTGATCGGCATGCATTCTGTCGAGTTCAAAATGTTTCTGACAAATCGGACAGATTCCATTTTGTTTGGCATAAGCAGTAGCTTTCTGATTATCGGTAAATGCTCTGATGCTGAGAACTTTTTCTTTTCCGCTTAAAAGATACTCATAAATCCCTTTTTTAGAGGTTACATCATCATCTGCCATAAGTTCGGTTATTCTTTTCTCTAACATATCTGGGTTATAGGAATTATTTCCAAACACATTATAAAACAATCCCCATTCAAGCCCTTTCATTTCCTTTCGATATTCCGGGAAGAGTGTATTCACCCATGAAATAACGTTCTGGAAATAAAGCCATAATGCAGTGCCGTCTGAATCATGCTGATGTTCTGACATATATTCTTCAATGCTCTTATTTTCTTTTGAAGCGATCCACTTGATTGCCTTTTCAAGATAATCCTGACGGATCATTTCACCGCTGAGATATTTATTTCCGATCTTATATGCAGGACAACCATTCTTGGAAAAATATTTTTTGACATCTGTCAGCCATGGACCAGTATAAATCGCATTTCTCAGTTCCTGATCAGCAAGTTTTACACCTGCAATATTTATCGTCTTGAACCACTCCAGCTTTTCAAGATCATTTCCTTTGCATATGTAGATCATAAGCTTGTAATCCAGAATACGTCCTCTTTCAGTATTGGTGAGGTTATGAAAAGTTCTGTTATTGATTGAAAAATCTCCGCTGCAATACTGACAAATGCTGATCGTTCTTTGCTGTCCGTCAAGCAGTTCATAGTTTCCATTATCATCTTCGCACCAATACATTACATTCAAAGGAAAACCTTTTGTCACAGTATCGATGACGGCATTGCGTTCTTTTTCCTTATAAACAAACTCTCGCTGAAAGGCTGGTCTGACGTTAAGTTTTCCACCAAATGCAATAACTCCGTTATCTGCACTATCTTTGTACCCATCGAATATTTCTCTGATCGTATGTTCTTCAAGTCTGATTTCCATTATTTTTCCTTCTTTCTAATCAAAATTCTTGCATATTTGGGCTTGCCATTAATTGCACTATCTGCATCTTTTATTAAGTATGTATTTTTATTTTTTTGCTTATCGAACAATGCATATTCTCTTGCATCTAAAATTTCAAACTGTTCAGGATTATACTTATCAAGAAAAGTAATAGGAACTCCCATTGCACCGTCATAGTTGTAAGGTATTTCTGCTGTTTTATTGACATTTATAGCATTATAATTATCATAAGAAGGATATTCCTCTTCTGAATAGCTTTTATAAAGGATTAAATCCTCATGTCTTTTGCTGTGGTCAAGATTTGTATACCAACAAATATTTCCAAAACTTCTCCATTTTTGCCCACTCTCATCAACCCAAAACCGTGTTTCTCTCGCTTCATATGACTCCGGAACTGTAAATGCCATATCTCCGCACTTAAAGCCTAACCACAACCTATTTTCTTTGATTAGTGGGAAAACCTCCTTATATGTAATTGCGTTCTGATTTCCAATAATAATAAATTTTTTATCATACTCCATAAGCTGTGCAACGTATTCTCTGAAAAGGGAAAATGGGGGATTTGTCACAACAATATCAGCTTCTTTCAAATATTCAACACATTCAGCAGAACGAAAATCGCCGTCCCCCTTTAATATTTTCGGCTTATTCTTCTTTAAAATCAACTCAAAATCAGTCAGATCAACTGCACCATCGCCATTTTCATCTGTAACTTCAGAAATTTCAATGACATATGGTTTCTTTCCGCTGTAAGCAACGGAAATTACTTCTTCCTCGCCAAAAAATGTAAGCTGCGTATACATCACGGGAGAAGTCGTATAACAAGTTGCAATAAGCTTTTTCAATCCGAGAGCATTAAAATTCATTGCAAAATACTTCACGAAATTGCTCTCATAAGGGTCATCACAATTGCAGAAAACAATCTTATCCTTGAAATGTTCCTTATAATGCCTTAATTCGTTCTCTATATCGACTAACTGAGTATAAAACTCATCTTTCTTTGCATTTTTCGCAGCAGAAAGATTTTCATTTTTGTTTGCCATTTTACTATGCCTTTCGATTTGATTATATATCATGTTTTTTATTTCAAGCTTGATTATATATCAAGTAGTATACCATAAAATCGCATATTTATCAAGTGGTTTGGGGTATAATTTGAGTATACTACAAATTCTTGAGGTGCAAAATGGATGAAGTGTACGATTTCGGAGTAATTCTTCAAAAATTACGAAAAGAAAAAGGGTTTACGCAAGAGCAGCTTGCCCGTCTGATTCATAAAGAAAGTTCAATCATAAGCCGATATGAAAAAGGGTTGCAAAATCCAACCTTTGAAACGGTAAAAGAATTCGCCGCTATTTTTAACGTTTCAATGGATTATCTTGCAGGAATGGAAAAGCATTCAAATATTTCCACTTTTGGTATGAACCCAGAACAGATCGCTATTACTAAAAATCTTATTGAAGCTTTCAGAAAGAAGAACATATCAACGTTCCAAAAAATGAGTGCAGAACATTACCAGATTATAGGAAAGATTGCGGTAGAGTTATCAAAATAAAGCCGAAGAACTCGTATAGGATTCTTCGGCTTGTTTGCTTTTATCTTGAATTATATGTTTATTTATGGTATAATAAACATATAAACGGAGGGATTTCATGAATTGTCCTAATATTGAAGAAAAGTTGAAAGTGTTCATAAGCTCTGCAATGGGTGATGAAGTACATACAGATTCAGAAGAAACATTTAAGTGGCTTGATTTTAGAGAAACAGTACAAAATGAACTTAATAAATGTCCTTATATTCAAGCTTTTACCATTGAGAATCGAACAAGTACCATGAGATCCAGTGATTTTATGGTAGCCAATGTTGATTCGTCAGATATTGTTGTTCTGTTGATTAAAAATGAATTTAGGAAAGGAACTGAAGTTGAATATACTCGTTGTCGAGAAACTAATAAGCCAATGTTAGTTTTTTTCTTTGGAGACGATACTGCAAAAGATGAGGTCATAAGCTTGCGTAAGGATCTAGAAAAGAGAGATTATTGCACGTATCGTAAAATGAATGATTTTACAAATGCAGAAAAGATTATAACTAACGCAGTAATCCAGGATGTCATTTTTTATTATCATTATAATCATCATTATACACCATTTTTGCAACCTATAGATATAGATGGTACTCCAATTGAAACTGAATCCGACTACGATTCATATATACCGACTAAAACTGTTTTGTCTCAGTTTAAGACAAGCTATAAATCTATATACAGCTATATTGGAATGTCAAATTTATCGCAAAAACAATCCGATATTCCTTTGTCTAATTTGCACACTGTAGGTGAACAAGCAATAAAATGGGTGCTTAACGGTGAGAGATTTTTATCATCTGATGTCAAATCAAAACTTGTAAGTTCAGTTGCTACAATCTACCCTAATGTAGAATGGTATTCAAAACGTCTGGATGCAATCGATTTCTTTATTCAAGGCGATATAGTTAAAGCTTATTATTCAGAGAAAGAAGCACTCAAGTTAGCCGAAGAAACCAAGGCTGCAGCTTGGATTGTAACAAATATTCTAATAGATTTACGTAATCTTCAAATGCTTTGTCCAAAGAATAAAATTGGACTGGAAGATGAGATTTACCAAAATAGACTTAATTCACTTAATACTATTGTTCACGTTCCTGTGCTTGACCGATATTTGGAAGACACATATGAAGCACTTTTAAACGAAGAAATAAAACGAAATACAGCTTCTTTTGGAACAACCTTTTTTGGAAGTAATCTTGATAATATCATTTCTGGTGTAGAAAACTATCTTTTCTCATCTCTCTTATACGGTTCATATACACATTTGGCTATTACTCGGAAGATATTTGCAACTATTTTCTATCGTACTGGCAAATTATATAATAGCTCCGAACTCCTATATACTGCAATAAAAATGTATCTTTTTGACGGGAAATATAAAGATTTTATACGCCTTAGCAATCTTGAATGGAATAATATCAGTAATATTTTTATTTTGAACGCTGATGGATTATGGCATCAAGCACATAATTTACAAGAAAGATCGAAAGAGGCGGTCTGCATAGGTGTATTATACAGGATAGGACTTTATCTCAGTGATAATTCGTTTACAGAAGCAGAACGTTACTTGTTAGAATTATCTGAGCATCTACCATGGAACATTTCAGATAATTATACGGATTGCATTATAAATAATTGTGAACGTCTAAGCAACGAGAATGTTGTAAAGATTCTTATTACTATTATAGGTAAGGATAAATACGCAACAGCAAATCACATAACTCGTCTAATAAGTTATCTTGATCTAGAATCTGTATCAAACAAAACATTAAAATCACTTTGCGAAGTCTTGAAGGAAAAACTGCCTGACATGGTGAGTAGAAATGGTGATCCACAATGTATAGCTGCATTAGTAAATGGTAATCCTGATGTCTTTTCTGAATTGGAAACACTACCTAATAATGGACTTTCTGGAGAACAAGCGCTGATTTATGCTCTCAACACAAATAAAGGCGATTGGTATGCTGTGTTACAATCGGAAATAGAAAGTGCCAGACAGCAATTTGAGGCCAATAATCAAAAAGGTATTTATCACGAATTTGGTGTAAATCCATACTACATAGTATCATGTGTGTTTGAAAATAATCCTTCATACGATATCATTAAATGCGTAACAGAAGAATTTTTCCCATTGTGTATAGATGTGCTTAATAGTAACTGTTCTTTTGATACAAAAGATCAATGTGCAGAATGTTTATGTACCGCTCTTGGTTACTATCATAAAAACGGCATTGATATTCCTTCTGCATTGATTGGTTGCATTCAAAACGTCTCCTTAGAAGATTCATCTGACTTCATAGTGACACATAGAAGTAACGAAGGTTTATGGTGTAGACTTATTATACTGAAAATACTTGTCGGAGTTCTGGAAAAACAAGTTTTGATTCAATGGTGTTTCTCATATAGTAAAAAAGATGCCAAAGAACGACGTGCCTTAGTACAATGCATAAAGACATATCTTCAATATTCGGTCGATGTTAGTTCAGATGTAGATGCATTAATCATATCTATCATATTTCAATGTTGTGAAGATCAAGATGTTTTCATTAGGACAATGGCTTGTGAATGTCTATGGTTTATTCTTGATTCACAATACGCTGGACAAGCAGAAGAAAAAATTTATGAAATGTCGATTGACCCAACTCCAGCTATACGAAGTAAGCTTCTATACATTTTCAAGGAGAATAATACGATTCATAAAGAGTTGATTAATAGAATTACACTACAATTAGTGAATGATGCAAACTATGTGATTAGAAAGCAAGCAAAGGATATACTTGAAACCAATCTTAAAATGTAAATATTATTCCTCTTGTTCCCTATGAAGCATAATTAAATCACACATACACCATATCCGCATACACCGCCTCTCTCGCACACAACCTAAACATATTCTCCAAACCTTGAGCTTTGCAGAGATCACCAACAGCAAGTGACTGCTGATATTCCTTATCGTCAGCTTTCCACTTTTCAACCTGTCTTTCCATAGCATTTTCCACTGCCTTATCAAGTTCAGTCAGATAACTCAGAATTTCGCCGTTATTTACAAGTTTTCTCAGTCTGTCCTTGCGGTACTCCGCAGAATAATGCAGGTGATACTTGATCTGCTCGGAACGGAATGCTGTTACTGTTGGCTCAGTATCAACTGTATTGTGTGTAACGGTAAGTGCATTGGTATCCAACACCCAGACCGACTTGTTTTTGCCGATCACCTGAACTTTGTCTTTGCTTCTAATAATCATAAAATTTTTCTCCTCATTCCAAATTCTTGCTTTTTATTGTGCTGTTGTATCTGAACTGCTGATAGTCGGAACTCAATCCACAAGCAGAGATAAAAGCCTTGACTTTTTTCAGTTCACGGGAAAGTTCTTCCTCACGGCTAATACGCTTTGATTCCGCTTTTAATTTATCACGGGAAAAATGACGCCTATCTTCTTCTTTCTTTTTGTAATCAGCCAGTTCCGAAGATACCGCATCAAGCCTTGCTTTCAACGCATTACGCTCCTGTATGGCTTCATCTCGTTCTCTGCAAAGCTTTTTCGTCTGTTTTTGTGAAATCACTTCTTTTTTGGCAAGTGCAGTTACATTTTCCCAATCTTCCTTGGAAACTGTGATTTTTCCACCGAAAACCGTTTTGCCTGTTACAACGCTGTCGATTTCTTTCAGCTTGACGTGCTTTTTGGCTGCCTTTTCAAGTGCTGCGTTGATTTCTTCTTTTTCAGTAATGATCTGAGCTTTTTCTTCTTCAAGCTGCCGGATTCTATCCTGATGCTTGCCGTATTCCTCGGTGGTGTAGCTGTACCCTCTGGACTTCTTCGGCTCTGAGATCTCGATACCATGAGCAGTACATATCTGATGCAGGACTTTCCATTCCGCTAACCGCCAACGGTTGATTGCATTTGCACCTTTGCCGTGTCCCATTTCTTCGAGAGCTTTCGCCATAGCATTTCGGGTATCTAAACCATTGCTGAAATGCCCCACTGGAATATAGTCGATGTGCAGATGAGGAGTTGCTTCATCAAGGTGCATCACAGCATTGAACACATAGAAATTCGGATTTCTTTCTGAAAAGCCCTCCATGTACTCCCGTAAACAGGCAACAGCAATCTCCGAATCGGGAGTACCGACACCTGTATCATCTTTTGTCCCGATCTGGACTAAGTCTTCATAGAAACTCTTTTGCTTATTTGTCCCAGTGATAACACATGCACTCGGTTCACGGCTGAACAGGTGATGAAAGTAGTCGGGGATACGGCGGTCATTTCGTTTCTGACGGGCATTGTATCTTTCTACTGCATCGCTGAAAAGAATATCATAAGCTTCACGCAAATTCTGATGCACAAATGTAATGTTGTCCGCTGTTCGGGAACTGTCGATATTTTTGGCAGCAAATGCACGGTTGTTGTGGGACAAGCTGCCCTTGCCCTGACACATTGAGATCGTCTTTTGACACATAGAAACACCCCCCTTCCTTTTTAAATTGACCCTCTGACGAGGGAATGCCCTATGGGCGAAACGGTTTGCAACGATACGGAGATCGGCAAACCGAACGGCTCGGAGAGCCGAGTTACCTGCGGAATGCCGCCGGTAACCCCAAAGCACTTTCGACAGCCTGATCGGACTATCAAAAATGCTATCGGGGCTCTGCGAGGCTTGAACGGCGGATAAACCGCCAACGCCGTGACGATGTGTGACGATGGTGACGATGATTACACCGCTCACAAAACATCGTCACGACCGTCACGGACTGACACGCCAACCACTTGAAATTTACTCTTTTGATAACAAAGAGAAGAAAATCATGCGTCCGCTGTGGTTACGCTTATTCGTGTATCGAATGCTATAATCATTCATCAATCTGCCTGCATTGACATTGAGTTTCAGCGAAACCACATTCGGCTTCATATCAAGTCCAAGCTTTTCTATCAATTCAGTCGCTGTACCCTGCCAGGTCGGATTTTCTTCTGTTACATGATTGGCAATACATTCCAGCAACGGTTCGGGAGGTTCTTTCCAAAGCTCTGTTTCTGCTTTTTCAAAATTCCAGCAGAGTTTTTCTTCATCACGAATAAGATGGATTTTCTGATCTTGCTGATCACGGCCTGAAATTTCAAGTGTTGCCTTATTGGAAGTCCTGTTTTCCTTGTAAAGCATAAATGCTCCGTCTGCACAGCCAAGTAACCCATTTGTTCCTGAGATCATGTCGAAGTTATCAGATGACTTTTGCTTTCTCGTATGATGAACTAACAGCAGACATATTCCCCAACTGTCAGAGAACTGTTTCAGCTGATTGATGATCTCGTAATCTTTGGCATAGCTGTAAGAATCACTGTCCACCTCACGGACTTTTTGAAGTGTATCAATAATCACAAGCGTTGTGTCAGGGTGTTCTCGGATAAAACCGCTCAGCTGATCGGTCAGACCATTTCCAAGCGGTTTGGACGATACGGAAAAGTACAAGTTTTCCGTACTGTCCGTTCCGAACATTCGGTACATTCGTTCCTGCAATCGTCTGTAATCATCTTCCAGTGCAAGGTAGAGAACCGTACCCTTTTTCACAGGATAGTCCCAAAGCGGAGTACCTGTGCTGACATGATAGGCAAGCTGTGCCATAAAGAAGCTTTTGCCGATCTTAGGTGAACCGACAAACAGATAAGTACCTTGATAGAGCAAGCCCTCAATAACAGGCGGTTTCTTGCTGTAAATATCCTGATACAGTTCCTGCATCGTGACTGTTTTCATGTATGACGGATCAATTTTCTTGAAAAATTCGTCAAAGGGGTTGAAATTTACATCACGATTTGATATACTATTAGTAGTTTGTTTTATGGATGACTGCTCCGTATCTACGCCAATAGATACGTTCGGAGCGGTCATTTCTTTTTCTTCTGACATCAGGATTCTCCTTTCATTCCATTTAATGTGGTGTTGATGAGTCGTATCGTTTCAAGAAGTTCATCACTTACAGAACTATTTTCTATTCTCTGCAATTCTGAAAGCACTTCCGCAAGCTGATTTTTCAGAGCTTTGTATACTCTCGGATTGCCCTGCACTACCACATCACGGCAGAGAAGCCTTTTTACGATGTAGTCCTGTTTGGTCAGTCCTGAAAGTGCCGCTGCTGAATTTATCAGCTTTTCTTCTTCGGGAGATACCCGAAATCCGATGGTTCTGGAACGAAATCTGCCTTTGCTGTCAAGGTTTTTCGCTGACATTTGCGTTATCTCCTTTCTTCAACTCACTGAGTTTATTCGCCATTTCCGCCTGTTTCGACGGAAACAGATGTGCATAGCGGTATGTGATCTCAATGCTCTCATGTCCCACACGATCTGCAATAGCAACAGCCGAAAACCCAAGTTCGATCAGAAGCGAAACATGGCTGTGACGCAGATCATGGATACGGATACGCTTCAAACCCGTTTCTTTTACCCCTCTGTCCATCTCATGATGCAGGTAGCTCTTGGTTATCATGAACATACGGTCATGTTCTCCGATACCGTAGAGCTGACCGATGAAGTCTTGCATCTCCTGAGAAAGAAAATCAGGCATCTTCACAACACGGTTGCTCCTGGCGGTTTTCGGATCGGTGATAATATCCTGCCCCTTGATACGCTGATAGGACTTTGTGATCGAGACCGTCTGCTTCTCAAAGTCGAAATCGGCAGGCGTGAGGGCGAGAAGTTCACCCTCACGGATACCGCACCAGTACAGCATTTCAAAGGCATAGAAAAAAACAGGCTTGTCCATCATCACTTCTGCGAACTGCTTGTATTCCTCCTGCGTCCAGAACAGCATCTCACGACTTTTTGCCTTGCCCATATTTCCTACTTTAGCAGCTGGATTGCTTGCCAGTCCGTAGAACTTCACTGCATAATTGAATATGGCACTGAGTTGGTTATGAAGTGTTTTCAGATATACGGGCGAATAAGACTTACCTGTTTTTGTAGAACCTTCAAGCATTTCGTTCTGCCACGCTATCACGTCTTTCGGCTGAATATCGCACATCTTTCTTTTCCCAAAGAATGGAATCAGTTTAGTACGAAGAATATGTTCTTTTGTGTGCCATGTGTTGTCCTTCAGACGCTTCTTCATGTCCTCGAAGTATATCTCCGAAAAGCTCTCAAAGGTCATATCAAGGCTGGATTCCGTCTTGTTCATCCGCTCACGCTCCCACGCCTGAGCTTCTTTCTTTGTGGAGAAACCACGCTTTTGTGTCTGTTTGCGTTCTCCACGGCTGTTGGTGTAGCGGTAGATCACACGCCACTTGCTGCCGTCCTTATAGACTGACATCGTATCACTTCCTTTCGCTGTCCTCGGCAGAACCGCCGTAGCAAGTCCTTTCGAGGAAGTATTGTTTGTTCACTCTGCCTGAGATCGTGATATATCCCTTGGCTTCAAGCTCCTTGTTGAGCTTCTGTACTATCTTATAAGCATAGGATTTAGATACATCAAGTTCCCTGGCAACATCTTCTACTCTCATAAAATTTTTATCTGTCATTTAGAGTATCTCCTTTCTCTAACTTAACTCTAAATCGTTAAGTTTTGATTTTATTATACTAAACGTATACCGTTATGTCAAGTATAAAATTACTAAACATTTTTATTTCTACTATCTTGACAAACACTAAGCATATATGTTATAATTAATTTGTGAAATATGGCGGCGCAGGCATATCCTGTGCTATGCTTTTTGAAAATGGAGGAGACAATATGGCGATTGGTGAAAGAATCAGGTTTATCAGAAACCTCAGAGGTATGACACAGAAGTTCTTAGGCTTGCAGGTCGGCTTCTCGGAACGGACTGCCGATATTCGTATGGCTCAGTATGAATCGGGGTCGAGAACACCCAAGGCTGACCTTGTAGAGCAGCTTGCCGACGCACTTGATGTATCGACCGAAGCTCTGAACGTCCCGAACATCGACAGCTACACAGGTCTTATGCACACGCTGTTTGCGTTAGAGGATTTATACGGCTTCAAGATCGACCGTCTGGACGGAGAAATCTGTATCCGCATCAACAGGCTGAACGGCTCGACCTTTGCAAAAATAACAGGTCTGCTCGAACCATGGGAGGAAATGGCTCAGAAATACCGTAATGGGGAGATCAGCCGTGAGGAGTACGACCAGTGGAGATATAGGTATCCGAGGTCGGAGGCAGAAAGAAATGAAAAAACTTTGTGTAATGCAAACGAATAACTTGGATATAGTGATATGAGGTGGAAAAATGGATGCAAATGCATTAGCTAAAACAATGATAGAGTATATAAAGTATGAGGAAGACATAGAAAATAAAAATGAATTATTAACCATTTTAAGATGTTCAATGTTGTTATTTGATAAAACCAGATCTTTTGCAACAAAAAGCTATCAATTCTGGGAAAATATTAACCTTCGAGTGCCTATTCCTATGCTAAAAGATGCTAGAAAATACAAAGATCAACTTGAAGAAATTGCAAGGAGTATTTATGTTGAGAGTGAGGAATATGACTTACATTCCTTTTTTATCAAACCTAAAGTAATTGATAACATCGAAAATGATACAGTTGAACATGATGTAGTTTTTGATGAAATAAAAGAAACCATTATTCAGGGTATAAGAGATGCAAAATATATTATCTGGGCTGCTGTTGCATGGATAACAGATAGAGAGATATTTAATGAGTTAGTTGCCAAAAAGGAAGCAGGAGTAAATATTAGAATCATTACATCCGATGAAGAATCAAATAAATGGCTGATTGATGAACTTGAAAAAGAATTTGATACTATTCGAGTTCCATGTTGGGGTAATAACAATCGAAATAGATTGCACGATAAATTCTGCATCATAGACTTTGAATATGTAATGCATGGTTCATATAATTGGAGTAAGAACGCTCAAAACAATGAAGAAACATTATCAACAGCAATTGACAGAGATTTTGTTAGGAAATTTTTAGACCAATTCATCAGCCTGTATAATGAATACAAATAACAAAAAGAGCTATCCGATTCAAATACGAATCAGATAGCTCTTATCTTTTCAGACAGAATATTTATAACTGTTGCCGATAATAGAGAAATGTTGCCAAATCGTTGCCATTCAGCTTATCCGCATCTTAAAAAGTACGGTATTAAGCCTTTTCAGGAAACGTTTGCATTATTCCCACTCGATAGTAGCCGGCGGCTTTGTGGTAACATCATACACAACCCTGTTGATGTTCTTTACCTCGTTTACTATCCTCGCCGAGCATACTTCCAACACTTCGTACGGTATGCGCGCGAAATCTGCTGTCATGAAGTCGGTCGTCGTTACCGCCCTCAGCGCAAGCGTGTAGTCGTAGGTGCGGAAATCGCCCATTACGCCTACCGAGCGGTTGTTCGTCAGCACCGCGAAATACTGACCTATGCTTCTGTCCAGACCCGCTTTCGCGATCTCCTCGCGGAATATCCAGTCTGCGTCCTGCAATATCGTCAGCTTTTCGTCAGTTATCTCGCCCATGATCCTTATCGCAAGTCCCGGGCCGGGGAACGGCTGACGCCATACCAGCGTGTCGGAAAGCCCCAGCTCTTCGCCCAGCTTTCTCGTTTCGTCCTTGAATAACATTCTCAGCGGCTCGATTATGTCCTTGAAATCTACATAGTCGGGCAGTCCGCCTACGTTGTGGTGCGATTTGATTGTCGCCGCGTCGCCCGAACCGGACTCGATAACGTCGGGGTATATCGTGCCCTGCGCTAAGAAATCTACCGCGCCGATCTTCTTCGCTTCCGCCTCAAATACGCGGATAAACTCCTCGCCGATCAGCTTGCGCTTGGTCTCGGGGTCGGATACGCCGTTCAGCTTCGCCATAAATCTGTCCTTTGCGTTCACGCGGACAAAGTTTACGTCCCAGTCGGCAAACGCCGCTTCTACCTCGTCGCCCTCGTTCTTGCGCATGAAGCCGTGGTCAACAAATATGCAGGTGAGCTGGCTGCCGACAGCTTTTGAGAGCAGCGCCGCGAGCACCGAGCTGTCCACACCGCCCGAAAGCGCCAGTAACACCTTGCCGTCGCCGACCTTCTCGCGTATCTCCTTGATAGCAGTTTCAGCGTAATTCGCCATTGTCCAGTCGCCCTTGCAGCCGCAGACGTTTTTAAGGAAGCTGTCGAGCATCGCAAGACCATTCTCGGTGTGGTTCACCTCGGGGTGGAACTGCACCGCGTAAAGCTTTTTCTCAGCGTTCGCCATAGCTGCGCATGGGCAGTTGGCAGTGTGAGCAGTGATCTTGAAGCCCTCGGGAATTTTCGCGATGTAGTCGGTATGGCTCATCCACGAGATCGCCTTTTCTGGCATATCCGCACCGAAAAGCACGCAGTCCTTATCATATATAGTTTCAGTTTTGCCGTATTCGGAAGTTATGCAGGTCTTAACCTCACCGCCTAAGGTATGCGCCATAAGCTGCGAGCCGTAGCAGATACCCAGCACGGGGATACCCAACTCAAAGAGTTCCTTATCAATAGCGGGCGCGCCCTCGCCGTAAACGCTCTGCGGGCCGCCTGTAAAGATTATGCCCTCGGGAGAAAGCTCTTTTATCTCGTCGATGGTTACATTTTTGTATGATTTTACCTCGCAGTAAACATTACATTCGCGCACGCGGCGAGCGATAAGCTGGTTATACTGACCGCCGAAGTCGATTATAAGCACATATTCGTGACCCTTTTGCCTCATTTTAACAACCAATCCTTTCAAAACCGCCAAAAGCGGGCTGATAAAAATACATAATTTATTATAACACAGAAATGGCGATAAAGCAAGTGATTTGGGGGAAAAATTTTGAGGAATCCTGCAACCCCCTGCTATTGACTTTTCCACCCCATCATGCTATAATTTTTTCATCAAAAGGGGGCGGCGAAATGGTGCGAAAATGCAGACCTGTGGCGGCTAAAGGCGCGCTGGCGGCGCTCGGCTGGCTTGTTGGATTGGCAAGTTTCCTCGTGCTGGGCAAAGTTTCCTTGCTCATGTTGACAGCTGTTTTCGCCGTAACGATCACGCTTCTCCGCCGCTCGGACAAGCTGCGCGCAGCTGTGATGATCGGCATTTTCGCGATCGTCGGCGGGCTGTACGCGATGCATTATCAGACAAATATTTACAGCAGACTTACCGCTTTCGACGGCAAGACCGCGCAGGTCAGCGGCGTTGTCACCGACCTTTCGTACAGCGAATACGGCACGAATGTCACCGTACGCGGCAGACTCGAGGGCACGCGTGGGCGGTTCACTTTTCTGCTTCCCGACTACGCGGGCGACCGCCATGACCTCGCACCGGGCGACGGCGTGAGCGTGACTGCGCGCATGAAAAAGCCGACCTCCACCGCCACTTTTGACGGCGAAAATTACAGCCGCTCGCTCGGCATCTACCTCACCGGCGGACAAGTTGAGAGCTGGCGGATCACGGAAAAGCGCCGCAGTCCTGCCACATTTTACACAAAATCTCTTCGCAGCGACCTCTCGGGCAAGCTCGCCGCCGCGTGTTCGCCATCTGCGGGCGGATTTCTGCGCGCCATGCTCTGCGCCGACCGCTCCGCCCTGCCCGCCGCCGAAAAAGCAGCCGTTTACCGCAGCGGATTAGGGCACATTTTCGCCGTTTCGGGCCTGCACGTTGTCATTCTCGCGATGTTTGTTAGCCTGCTGCTGCGCCCCCTGCCGCTAGTCCGTGCTCGCGCCGCCCTGCAAATCGCCTTTATCTGGAGTTTTGCGCTCTTCGCGGGCTTTTCACCGTCCGTCACGCGTGCCTGCATCATGACCAGCGTTTCGCTTACCGCGCCGCTTTTTCGCCGACGTTCCCACACCGTGACCTCGCTCGGGCTGGCGGCAATGCTGCTGACTCTCAACTGCCCATATGCGCTGACATCGGTTTCATTTCTTCTGTCATTTGCCGCAGCGTTCGCCGTCGGCGTGATCTCGCCAGCCGTCTGCAGGGATAATGTCAAAGACCCGAAGCTCAGAACCGTGATTTCATATATTTGCATAAACGTCACAACTCTGCCGCTCTGTGCGATCTTTTTCTCCGAGTTCTCGACAATCGGGATCATTGCGAACATAATTCTTCTCCCGATGTGCAGCATCGCTCTTGTAATTTCATTTATTTATATCATAACAGGCTGTAAACTGCACTTCGTTATCCGTGCGGCAGATGTGATCGTGCAGATAGTCATAAAAATGTGCCGCGTGTTCTCCGCAAAAAGCGTCTGCTATATCGGCACATCCAAGCATAAACTGCTTGTGATCGCAGGCGTTTTCATGCTCAGTATACTTATCTTTGCCGCTATCTCGAAACGGCGCAAACGCTTTTTCGCACTGCTGACAAGCGCTCTCTATCTGACGTTTTGCATTACGTCCGCGGCGCTCTCTAAGATCGGCGATAAGGATAAAATCGTTATAATACCCATCGACAAAGGCTACGCGGCAGTGCTTATCAGCGGCAATTGCGGTATGGTATTTGACATGAGTACGCGCGGTCGGGCGGCTTATTCCGTCAACTCAGTGCTGACCGAACACCATGTTTCAGATATTTACATATACTTGCACGATGAACCGATCTTCAACAAGATCAGCTACGAAAAACGTCTTTACGATAACGCGCAATACGTTGCGGGCGAGGGTGAATTTGACGTTAATATTTTTTCATTCGATGTGCTGAACAGCAGCGTGACAATGCAGTTTAGCGGGAGGGAGATATTCTTTTCAGACGAGCAGATAACGATCGGCAGCGAAAGATTTGACCCAAGCGGGTTCAGCAAGATCTCACAATTCATGGCATAAAAAATCGCTCCCACGGTCGGGAGCGATATTTTTTATCAGACTGCGGCGCGCTCTAGGTGCGGAAGCTCGCGGCGCTTGATACGGCGCGTGAAGAGCATGTAGTCCGCGATGACGATTGCGGCGCAGGCTATCCAGATCACGGGTTCGGAGATGCAGATGCCGAAATATCCCAGTTTCGGTGCAAAGACCGCGGCGGCGACTATCTTCAGCGCAAATTCCACCGCGCTGCCCGTCACGGGAACGAGCTTTCTGCCAACGCCCTGAAGGCTGCTGCGAAGCACGAGCAGGAAGCTGAGCACGAAGAAGAACGAGATGTTCCAAACGATGTATTTCGAGGCGGTCGCGATGACGGCGGGGTCGGAAGTGCCCGTTAGCGCGCGGATCATCGGGCGACGGAACAGCACCGCGACGATAACCGAGAAAGCGCTCCAGCCCAATGCTATGAAAATGCTGTATTTTATGCCTTTTTTTACGCGATCCATCTTACCCGCACCGAAATTCTGGCTCGCGAAAGTGGACGACGCCAGCGCTATCGTGCCGAGCGGCAGCATGAAAATGTCGTCGATCTTTCGCGCGGCGGTGTGCGCGGTGATGGTGCTCGTGCCGAACGAGTTGACCGCGCCCTGCAAAATTACCGAGCCGACAGAAACTATCGCGTACATCAGCCCCATCGACATACCCGTAGTGGCGAGGTCTGAAAGAAGCGGCTTATCGAGGGTGAGTTCGCGGCGGCTGAAAAGCAGCACGCGGCACTTTTTCACGACGTACCAAATGCAAAGCGCCACGGAAACGCCCTGCGAAATGACTGTGGCGTAAGCCGCGCCCGCAACGCCCATCTTGAACGCGCCGACAAAGAGAAAATCAAGCCCGATGTTTACAAATGTGGAAACTATAAGGAAGTAGAGCGGCGTTTTGCTGTTGCCGAGAGCGCGCATCATGCCCGCGAACATATTGTACGCGATGGTGACCGCCGAGAAGAGCATTATAACGCGCATATATTTTTCCGTGTCGCCGATTATCTCGGGCGGGGTCTTGAGCGAAGCCATCAGCGGTTGCAGGGCGATCAGGCTCGCGACGGTCAGCACGAACGCTATGCCTGCCGAAAGCAGGTAGGTCAGCGCAACCGATCTTTTCATGCCGCGCTCGTCGCCCGCACCGAAAAAGCGCGCGATAACTACCGCGAAACCGTTCGTCAATCCGCCCGCGAAGCCGATCATCAGTCCGTAGACGGGGGCTGCCGCACCGACTGCCGCAAGCGCGGTGTCGCCGAGAATGTTACCTATTATCGCTGTGTCAGCCACATTATATAATTGCTGAAATATATTGCCGATGAGTACAGGCACTGCGAACCATATCAGATTTCGCAGAATGCTGCCCTCGGTCATGTTGAGCGAAGCTGTTTTACTTTTCATACCTTTCACTTTCCTCCTGCGCCCTGCGCTTTAGTTGTCATTTTAAAAACCATCTTTTTGCGGTATTTATGATAGCAAAATCGACACGAAAAGTAAAGCACTTTTATTGTTTTTTCGTCACATCTATTGACGATATTTCTGAAATTTGTTATAATATTTTTGGGTGATTTTATGAAAGAAAATATTGAAAGACAGCTTGCATATCTGGAATTTGCAAACAGGGAAAACAGTTTTCGCCACCACCGTTACAGCGATGAAATGCTGCAATACGAGCTTATCCGCGACGGCGACCCGCGCGCAGAAGAAGAGGCGGAGCGCATGATACACTCCGCCGAAATGGGGCATCTCTCAGACGACCCGCTGAAAAATCTTCTGTATCTGCTGATATGCAACATCACGCTGGTAACGCGCTTTGCGATAAGCGGCGGCATGGAGGCGGAAAAAGCCTACAACGCCAGCGACCTCTACATCAGAAAATTTGACGGCGCGCGCACCACCGCCGAGCTTTACGCCCTGCACCGCGAGATGATCGCCTACTTCGTGAAAGCCGTCGCCGCCGCGAAAAAAGGGCGCATCTGCTCGCGGCAGATAGTCGGCGCGGTGGAGTACATCGGCACGCACCTGCACGAGCGGATAACCGCCGCCGCGCTTGCGAAAACCGCGGGGCTGAACGTTTCGTACTTTTCGACGCTTTTCAAGCGCGAGGTCGGCATGAGCGTTACTGAATATGTCATTTCAAAGCGCATGGAAGCGGCGGAAAATATGCTGCTATACTCCGACTACACGCTGACGGACATTTCCGACATTTTATGCTTTTCCAGCTACAGCCATTTTGCACGCACGTTCCGAAAATACTACGGCGAAAGCCCGAAGCAGTACCGCAGCGAGCATTTCCGCGCAAACGGCATGAAGTAGCGTCAATATTTTCTTTGCAGCACCGCGAAAACCGCCGAGTAGACGACCAACATTCCGCAAAAAACGAGGGATACGCACATCGCAAGCTCTTCACGTCCCATGAATTTCAGCACCAGCACGGCGGCCGCCGAACCGAGCGCCGAGATGTGGAACGCCCATGCGCGGGCGCGGATCGCGATGAAAGAAACTCGCTCGTCCTTTTGGCTGACGTCCATCTGCTTCGCAAGGCTGGGATCTCTGCGGTACTTTACACCGTTGATAAGCCGCACCAATCCGACCGCCGCGATGCCGCCGCCGAAACCCGACCAGAACGAATCAAGTGTGCCGATACAGCTGAGCACTATCAATACTATTCCTGCCGCTAATATAAATGTGTACCATATCATCTTTCTTTTGCTATACATATCTCATTCCTCCTCAAAAATAAATACGTCCTCGATCCTCAGCCCAAAAGCCTGAGCAATATTGTGAGCCAGCATGATAGAGGGGTTGTACCTGCCGTTTTCGAGCGAGATTATCGTCTGGCGGGTAACGCCGAGCCGCTCGGCAAGCGCCTGCTGAGTCATTTTGTTCTCCCTGCGCAGGTCAGCTATTCTGTTTTTCAAGCCATGCACCTCCCGAAATGTAAAGCTTGCTTTACAATATCATTATAGCACCTGTCCGAAAAAATGTCAAGCTTACTTTACATTTTTAGATGTAAAGTATTCGTGAATGAGAATGTTTACAAAAGATAATATTATTGCACATCTGTACGATAGATGGTGACTGTCAAACCGTTATCGGTAGTTTCGATCATTGAGCGCAGAGGAACTTGCTCGAGAAAAGCAAGCGTGCGGCTGTCGGTAACGATAAACGGCATGCAGTTATCCGCTGCCGTACCGCTGTTTTCTATGAAAATGCGGCACTTTTCGCCCTCGCAGTCCTCGCCCTCAAGCATATAGCGCGCCGAAAGCTGCGCGCCGCCGCGGGTTATCCGCTGGCTGTCTACACCTGTGCCGATAATATCGCCGCTGAAATACGGGCCAAAAGCCTTGCCGCCGAAAGGCACCATCACTACAGCGCACTTACCGCCCATGACATTATACGGTGCGCCGCAAACGATCTTGATCGTCATGATGAGCGATCTTTTTGAAAATTCCATAATTATCCCACTCCCCACAAGCACCGCCGATCAAGTCATTTGACTCTTGACAAAACAGCGGTGCGTATAGTATAATTATATATGAAAACACTGCAAATTGCAAGGCATATCAGACCGAAATGAAAAATTTCATAAATCGACCGAAAGTTGATAAATATATAATTGGAGGAAAATTATGAGAACAATACAGATCAAGAAGATCGCGCTGCTGCTGACGGCGGGCGCAATGCTGACGGCTGCGGGCTGCACATCTAGCGATGACAGCTCTGCGGAAAAGACATCATCGGCGGCTGAGAGCACGTCGCAGGATACGGAAAGTGCTTCGGAAGCCACGAGCAGCGGCGAATTTAAGGTAGACGGCACAAAGCTGCTTGACGCGAACGGCAACGAATTTATCATGCGCGGAATAAACCACCCGCACTCGTGGTACGCCGACCTTGATGGAACGGCATTCCCCGCGATAGCAGGCACGGGCGCGAACTGCATAAGAATAGTGTGCTCCGACGGCGGACAGTACAGCAAAGACAGCCTTGAAACGCTGGAAAAGCTGATACAGCTCAGCATCGACAACGACATGATCGCGGTGCTGGAAGTACACGACGCGACGGGCAGCGACAACGTTAGCGACATCAGCGCGGCGGCGGACTACTGGGTTGAGATGAAGGACGCGCTCATCGGCAACGAGCAGTACGTTATCCTAAACATCGCGAACGAGTGGGTAGGAAGCTGGAACGCGGACGTATGGGAAGAGGGCTACACCACGGTGATACCGAAGCTGAGGGAAGCGGGTATCAAGAACACAATAATGGTCGATTCGGCGGGCTGGGGACAGTTTGGCGACTGCATAGCGCAGAGCGGAAAAGCCGTTTTCGACTCAGACCCCGAAGGCAACACGATGTTTTCGGTGCATATGTACGGCACGGCGGGCAAGAACGCGGAGACCATCGAGAAAAATCTGACGAACGCGACCGATCAGGGGCTATGCGTATGCGTGGGAGAATTTGGCTACACGCACACGGACGGCGACGTTGACGAAGCGTACATAATGGAATACTGCGAGAAAAACGGCATCGGCTACATGGGTTGGAGCTGGAAAGGCAACAGCGGCGGGGTAGAGTACCTCGACATAGCGAACGAATGGGACGGCTCGGTGCTCTCTCCCGACTGGGGCGAGGTGCTGGTGAACGGCGAGAACGGCATTAAAAAGACCGCTAAGAAGTGCAGTGTGTTTGGGTAAAAATGCGTTGTGTGGAGGACAAGTTGAGTTACAGGCTTACCCGCACATAAAAATTCTATAACAAAAAGACAGCCGTTCCTTGGTGCGGGTTATTCGCATGGGGGAACGGCTTATTTTGTTTGGTTTTAACAACGGGAAATTTTTATGACCGCTGCTTGTCACCTATGACCCAGCCACCCCGATCTATCGCATTTATTATATCATAAAAAGCCAAGTTTTCAATAGTAAAACAAAAAACTCGCACCCATTTTAGAGTACGAGTTTGGATCGATATGTCTTGCTGAGACCAAATGGATGCATACTTCAAAAGTATTATTTTAAGCTCTTTGCCATATCAGTTTCATATATATATTGGTCTCTTTTCAAGTTCATTTTATCACATAGAGAAATTATGAAAAATAAATATGTAAAAGGCTGTACTCAGTTGTACAGCCAACATCTTAAAAGTCATCATATAAAGCTGACACAAAATTCAATAATATATCAACCGTTTGTTCCAACAGATAATCATATAATTCTTCAGTGGTTGAAATAAGAAAAAACTCGATTACACCGTCAGCCCGTGGAATTCCAAAGAAAAGTTCTCCGTTCTCATCACGCTTGTAAAGAAAATCACGAATAATGCTGTAACGGTCGAGCATAACGACCTCCAACATTTTTATTAAATCCTGCTGATAATCACAGCCTGCAAGCAATTCTGATTTTGAATTTTCATCAAAAAAGATGCCCGATATCGGACATCTGCACATCGCCTTGCTTTCTTCAATTACCTCGCTGATAGTGTCTATCATTGTAACAAAAGTATTTTTAGAAATCACAAATTATTCCTCCCGATCAATATTCATTGAACTCATTTATCATTCTACGGTATTCTTTTTCTTCGCTGTCAATATAGTCTTTTGCGAACTGTTCAGCCTCAGATAAGCTGTTTTCAAAAATCTCAAAATCTACCGCCGCCGAAAAAACATCAATTTCAAGCTTTTCGGCCTCATCTGCAAAAACTTCTATAGTAAAGCCGTTACAGCAAATATCATTTCCGTCCTTATCCTCCCGATGCAAATCAGTATCGGGGGTTATTTTCACATAAAATCCTTTGTATCTCATTACGCTGAACCTCCTAAAATTTCATCTGCATATCGTCGTCAAGATCGTAATCTTCATCAAAATCCTCATCGAATTCATCATTCACGTAATACTCAAGCTGCTGAGAATTTTCAAGAGCAGTTTGAAGATATTTCTCGTCCAGACCGTTTTCTCTGTACCCTTGCAAAATCGTATTGTAATACATCTGACTTGGAGGAGAAAGCTCCCCATAATTCATCAGATAAGCCATACCCGTACAAGCTTTTCCATCCAGTTCGAAGGACATTTTTTCCTGCCTGTAAAGTCTCGGATAGCCCTCATAGCGGTTTAAAGTTGGCAAATCTCTGTTGTCAAGCTCCCATATCAGAACTGGAACGCTTGCCCCCTTATTCGGAACGATCGTTGCAACGCCTCTGAACTCCAATTCATAATCTTTGATCTCCGATATCCCGACAACCTTTGAATGGGGACACCGATATTTCATCTGCTCCAAATTTATGTTACTGCCGTAAGCAATATATAACTGTTTATTTTTCATTCTCTACCTCCAATCACATTGACATTTCCATGCCCATTTCTTCATCTTCCTCGTACTCCACAAAATCGCCGCATTCGCTTTCTGTCGGCTCTGAATTTTCATCGGGTACATTTTCGTTTAACTCCTGAACCTCGCTTACAGGCTCGACACGCTGCTCACGGGCGGCGATACGCTCTTGTTTTAATCGTTCTCGCTGAGTAATGGCGTCCTCTTGATGAAGCCACGCTATATTGCCCTCAAGATGAGAAAGCAAGTGCTTTCTACAGTTTTTGAATTCTTGCCCATTCAGACCTATTCGAATAAGCCACGTTCTGAAAGTGTAGCGAGGATTCTCACTCTGAGTCACACGAGGACTTGCAGATTTCTGAGTCAGAGCCTGATTGCTGACTGCAAGAACAAGAGAAATATATGCCCTGAGTACGCCTGCGTTCAGACAACTATTGAAGGCTCTCACCTCGATATTGTTGTCGGTAAACACAGGGTGTAAGTTTAGGCATCGATACCGTGACGAATCATAATGTGGGTGGTATTCACGGTCATCGCCGTACCACAGTCTTTTTATAGTCTGCAAATCCGTCGGCTTTCTTCGGTTGAGTTCTTCAAGAAAACGCTTGTCAACCTTTCTGCAATAATGCTGCTCACGCTCTGACTTTACCTGTAAAGCCTGATAGAGCATATCTTCTTTGCTTGCAAAAATATTTACAAGATTACGAAGCGTTCGTGCATCATATGGCTCAAAATCAATGTGAATATGGATTCCCGTTGACTCGTTGCAAATGCCTCCGCTTCGCCGAATAGAACGAACCACTTCCTGAAGCGTCGCCATATCCTCATATTCCAGAATCGGAGTTACAAGTTCGACAGAGTGAAGTTTAGAAGCCGGATTTCCGTTCTTATTCGTACATCTGATACTTGCGTCGGACATAATTTTCCAACGCCTTCCCTGACTGTCATAAACGTCGTATCTGTCGTAACTGCCACCGAAATGCTCCGGTGAACCGCCTATGACCTTTGCGACCGCCTTTGCCGCTGCCGATCTTGTTAAGCCTGTACACTCTATTTCCACACCGAACTTTTGCGTTTTGATACCGTCAAAATTCTTTGACATTTTATCTCACCTCGCTCCCAACAAAAACAGCTTGCAGATTTCTCCGCAAGCCGTAAATTTTAATCGTTA
>NZ_JAJCLZ010000069.1 GCF_020559915.1 Ruminococcus sp. 210702-SL.1.03 | reverse complement strand
TGCTTAACTTCAAATCCTTGCGGTCAATGTGTCAAGTTTTATTGACAAAATCAATCTTTATCGTTTTTGTGCCAGCATTGGCAGTAAAATCACTTGTAGGAGAGGGCAGAAGTACTGATTTAGAAAGTTTCTCATACCTTTCATCATCGGGTACTGTATATTCCGTTACCGTATATGTCCTGCCATTTGACGTTGAGGTGGGCAGATCGTTTACTGTGAAAGTACCCTTTGCGTCTGTGTTTTTAATGGTCTTAAACTTTGTAGCCTCGCTGACAGAAGTCACATACTTTGAAAAAACATATCCCGTTCCCGTGCTGTTTTTATCAGCCTGAACATAATACTTTTTGCCGTCATACAGGCATGAAACCACAAACGTAGTCTTGCCCAGAAGGTTATTCAGCTCCGCCGCCGTTATCTGATTATTGCTTGAATCTGTGTATGTCTTTTCAACGGTAAGATTCGGTTCATTGTATGACGCAAGTCCCACATATCCCACAACGGGGTCGAGCCTTGTTGAAAGCAGGCAGGTCTGATAGTAGCTGTTGGCAAACAAAGTTTCCTGCTTTTTCAGGCTGTTCTTCATCTGCATCGGGATACTTTCCGTAACATATATACTGCTGTCGCCGCTTGAAGTGAACTGCCTTTCCTTTGACCATATGGTGTAAACAGTATTTGTGCCGCTCATTTCTGTTTCAAGGCCATAGTCCTTGCCGAAAGTACCGCTGAATTTAGACTTTATCAGCGATCCAAGCTTGCTTTCAAGGCTGCTGAAATTATGTGCAAGGCTTGACGCAGTGACATAGGAAGTGGGCACAGTCACTTTTGTTTCGTATCTTAGATTTTCAGCGTTGTATTTCATAACGTTCGGTTCGTCCTTTGCCTGAGCTTTGGTGGATCTCATAGCAGAGGGAAGCTTGTAATGATCCTTCACATTTGACACAATATCGTTGTACGCCTTTTCAACTCCCGATCTTGTACACCAGCCACCGCTTGGATAGGTGAAATCATTCCAAAGAATATCCGAACATTTTCCGAAGCCTGCCTGCGTATGACCTCTGTAACCCAGTATCAGCTCCCAGATAAGGCACTGAGTTGCGGCATAGTAGTCACCTGTTTTGTGGCTTGAATAGCCGTAATACTGCACAAGTCCGAGATACTTAGCCATTGGTCCGTCTGTTCCGCCTATGGACTTCCAATATGCAAAGCTGTCCGCCTTGTTTTTATCCGAGAGGTCAAAGGTATCATACTTTGTAAAGCCGTTCTGAGTATACCAGTCCTTGTAGCTTGCTCCCTGCATTGACTTTGCAGGCTCGATACAAAACGCCCAGTCGGAAGTTGATGAGGGACTGAATCTGCATATTTGTTCTCCGGCTTTGATATATTGTCCGCTTACTCCTCCTGTTACTCCGTTCTTTCTGTTTTTGATAGTTGGATTGACCGAGCTGTTCCAAGTGTATCCTATGGATACTCCCGATGTGGCTGCGGAAACATTCGCCGCCAGCGTAGTCATTCCTATTGCCGCCGCAAGCATTGCCGCTGTGCAGCGTTTTAATATTTTTCTTATCTTCATCTGTATTACTCCTTTGTTTTTTGCAAAGAAAAAAGAGCCGAATTTTCGACTCTTTTCCCTGCTTATTCAGTTGTTTTTAGTCCTCCGTAAGAAACCATATTGCCGTGCCGTCAAAGCCTACATTAAACTCAATATCGCTTGCATATTTGAGGGCGTTATTGCCGCTGTATATCTCCCACCTGTTGAACAGTCCGTAGTCTATGACGTGCAGGCAGTTTTCTCTCGTTTCACTGACTATGCTGCAGATCTCTTCTTCATTTTCTGCATGATCTATCAGCCACTTGCTGTCTGAGTCAGCATATGCGTCCATGTGAGCATATGACAGGTCGGTCATGTCCTCTCGCACCGTCATATTGATCGGATTCGCATAAGATATGTCATACTCATCTATTCCAAAGCTTACATGGATATCTCTTTTGCCGTTGAAGTTTTTGGCATATTCAAGTATTTCAGATCTTATGAGATTTTGTTCATCACCGCTTAGGCTTTGACCCTCACACAGCTTTCTCCATGCTTTCATGGTATCAGACCATGTTACTGTGCTTTCGGGCGGAGTAGTTGTTTGCGGTTTCTGCGTAGTGGTCACAGGCTTTGGCGGAGCTGTTGTGGTTTGCTTTGCGGTAGTCTGCTTTTGCTGTGTAGTTGTTACCGCAGGCTTTTGAGTAGTATTGACCTGTGTGTTTTCCTGCGGCTTTACTGTCTGAGGATAACTCTGCTGTTTGATTTGTTCCTGCGGTGGTTGCATACTTTTTGTGGTTGTTTTAGCTAAGGAAGTTTCGGATACCGTCTGCGAACTCTTTCGTGTAGTAGTTGCGGTTTCGCTTGTATCCTTTTCTTCCTTTACCGATGTTACCGTGACCGTAGTTTGGTTCACAGCTGAGATTTCTGCACTTTCTACGGACTCCGATACATTGCCGCAGGCAGTCAGCATTACTGTGCAAAGTATTGAAATATATATCGCTTTTTTCATATCATCACGCTCCTTGTCAAGCAATATATCACACCTTTTTGTATATATCCAGCCTTTTTGCAAAAGTTCTGCCTTTGTGACAATTTACACAGCATAAGATTTGGCATACTATATAATTAGCTCAGGTCCTTCATCAAATTCTTCAAGCGGTTGGATCACTTCCGGCTTTGTTTCTCTCACAGCAACCAGCCCGATACCAGGCAGATCTACTATGATATGATCAAACTGCTGCTTGTACTTTTCAATCTGTTCATCGGTAAGTGAACAGGAATCCCATTCGCCGTATTCGTTACGATAAT
>NZ_JAJCLZ010000068.1 GCF_020559915.1 Ruminococcus sp. 210702-SL.1.03 | reverse complement strand
AAGCTTTTTAATTGCTTTCATATTCTTCACCCCTTTTCTTTTTCAAAAATTTATGTAAATCCTCCGGCTCCTTCGGCTGACAATAGGTTATGCTGCAGGCTTGACCTGTTACTAATGTCGTTATGCCATAGATCGCACTGAGAATTAACGTATTATTACGATTTCATATGTAGTCTTATTTTCTCTGCAATCATCGCACAATTTAATGTAAATATTCCCGTTACTGAATAAAAACATATTTCTGATTTAAAAAAATAAAATATTATGCAGAATATTGTCCATACAAAAAATGAAATCAAAGATTTTTTTCTTAACTTCATCTTCTTTTTTTCTGAAATAGGTTTGTTCGGATGTTCAACCGGTGCAAATCTAAATAATATTATTGCTGATAAAATCCATAAGATCGGCGATAATATACTCATAGTAGTTATACTAATAGTTTTTATTGATAAAATAAAAACAGAAAGCACACAAACAAGTGTAAGCATACATCCCCAATGCGTATCAGCATGATATCCTCCAGCATACATTCTTATCGTAACAAACGCTGTTAAATTGAAAAAGCAGGGTATAAATTCATTAGAAATTAAAGCAATAATAATAGCTACAACCAAATTGAAAATTGTGGATAACAGTAACTCTATTCCATATGCATAAACTTCGGAATCTTCCGCCGCTATAATTTTATTGTCGGAAAAAAAACACGCCATACCTTTTGCGAGTTTTGAAATCATCACTCATCACCTCGCTTTTAGTATAGCGTGTCTAAATTGTTTTTTTCAATAGTTTTGCGTCAAATGACATTTCTTGACTTAAAAACTCATCTGCTTTAATAATTTGTTAATATATCATCAGAAGGATCAAGATAAGAACATTATAACTTCTTTTAATTTTGAGTAATCTATAAAAAGTGAATCGTTATTTGTTTATAAAAATAAAGCGATACCACAATTATTGCGGTATCGCTTCCTGACCCCCAAAAACCTTAACAATATTTAACATAGTATAATTACCATAGTAAGATTCTGTAGCGTTAGTGGTTTACTGGTTGTTTTTTCAGATTATTATCAATATCTTCTTATTTTTTATAATGATACATTGTACGTATAATAACTACTGAAATTGTCTAATAAAATAGTAATTTTACCCACGCTACACGTCAAATTTTGTATTAAGTTCTATAATTGAATGAAGGTCTCTATAATGTCCCCCTTGTCAAGACACAAATGAAAAAAATTATCGTGACAGCGAAAACCTTGTATAGCCATCCAAAAAACGTAAGCAAAATTTATGCAGCATTGCATACAGACTTGGCTTGGTAAACCTGCACAGGCAACTTGTAGCCAAGCGCCTGATGGGGTCTTTCGTTGTTGTAATCCTTGATGTAACTACCAATCTGCTGCCGCAGCTCTCTGGGATTGCTGTATTCATTGATATAAATCAACTCCGTTTTCAAGCTGCGAAACCAGCGTTCAATTACCACATTATCCACCCATCTAGCTTTTCCGTCCATACTCTGGCGGATATTCTTCGCTTTCAGAAATTCAATATAGTCATTGCTTGTAAACTGGCTGCCCTGATCAGAATTGATAATTTCAGGATTGCTGTATTGTTCCATGGCATTTGTGACTGCTGCTAAAACCGGTGCAGTATCCAGCGTATCAGACAATTCATAGCCTACGATAAAACCGCTGTACCAATCAATAATCGCTGTCAGATACATATGGCTGCGCCCCATTTTGATATAGGTGATGTCAATTGACCATACCTGATTTGGTCGGTCAATTTTTAGATTTTTCAGCAGATACGGAAATTTTAAACTGTTCTTTCCGGGCTTTGAAAGATTGGATTTCGGATAAACCGGACAGATATTCATTTCCGCCATATAACGTCTGACAAGCTTTCTGCCGATTGCAATCCCGTCTTCCTGTACAAGCTTTTCTTTGATTTTCCGATGACCAATGTAGCAGAATTTTGTGTGCCAGTAGTCAATACGTGATTTGATGTATTCCTCACGCTCCAAGGCTTTTTCTGCCGGTTCAACAGGCTGATAGTACATCGAAGTGCGGTTGATTTCAAGCAGTTCACACTGTTCCTTAATGTTCAGCCTATCATTCTTCATAACCAGACTTTTCCTTCCAGTCAGGTCCGAGCACTTCTTCAGATTTTTTTTTGAGCCAGTCCACCTGAACTGTCAGGTGACCGATTTTCTGCATAAGCTTTTCTTCCCGCTTTTTTGAGTTCTCAGCTGCTCTTTTTGCTTCCTTTTCTGATTTTGAACCATTAAAGGCACGGGATGCATTCTCAAGAAATTCCTTTTTCCAATTTTTCAGCTGATTGACGTTGATTCCTTCACGACTTGCTATCTCGCTGATCGTCTGCTCTCCCTCCAGTATTTCTATTACGATTTTTGCCTTGTACTCTGGTGTGTATGTGTTCCTCTTCGCCATTATCGTGTCCTCCTGTTTCTTTCTTTTATTATACCACTGTCACGATGTTTTGGCAATTTTGTGTTCAGTTTCTAGGGTACATTATACTCTTTCTTCGCTTTACAATGTTTTTAATTATAAGTGTGATAAATATAATTATAGTAGCACATATAAAGACGAAAACGATAATACCAAACGTGTTATTATTAGGAGTATAGTAATCAATTTTTAGATTATTGCTGCTAATGTTATAAATAATACCTCCAGTCAAATAACCCTTAGCTTTTTTTATTGTTCCGACATCAGAAACACTTATTACTTCCTTATCCTCATTCAGTATGGCTACTTTGATTTTTGGGGAATATTGCATTAACAAGTCAAAATTCTTATTGGACCCTCTGAAAAAAAGTCTGTAAAAAGTCAGTCAACTGTGGTATAATAAAAATAACACAGGAGGCTGATTTTTTATGAGAAGAAGAAAAAGAGAACCAATGAGCGAAGGAAAAAAGAACATCATCGGAATGCT
>NZ_JAJCLZ010000067.1 GCF_020559915.1 Ruminococcus sp. 210702-SL.1.03 | reverse complement strand
TACGGCTTTAAATTCAACATGAGGTGGAGCAACATTACCCACAATATGATTATAAACACTACTCTCTGAATTTGTACCATATGTTAGATTAAGTCCGCCAGTACTCTTTATCGCATTATCTACCTGCTGTCCATAAGAAGGATCAATGTAACTGTAACCTGCCGGCATTAACTCGGAATAATTTATGCCTAATTTCGCACATGTATTTATTTGATCAAAATACATTGAACCAACATTCGTAGAACCATTCATTACCTGAAAAATAAATTTTGCCGATGTTTCTTTAAAAGTAACATTATTTTGTAATAGTTTAAACGCATTACCTCTATCAGTATAACCTGAAGTGTACACATATTGCTGTGCGCTAAGAGCCATTTTAACAGCCACACTGTTGGTAAACCATATATTTCCGTCAGATGTAAATTTCAGAGCTTGTGCTCCATTCAAATTATAAGTAATAAGACAGAAACGTACATTACCATTCCCGTATTGAGCAATTAGGGAATCCATCAAATTACCAATCATTTCGCATTGTGAATTAAATGTATCCTCAAGCTGACCGGAAGTCTGAATAAGGAACGCAATATCAACGGGTGTCTGAACGGTAACAGCGCCTCTGGTCTGAGCAGCAGCAAACATTGCAGGAGCAAAAGTTTCTTCAGTAAGAGTATCTTCCTCGTCATTTATTTCAGCGAGTGTTTCTTCAGAAAATTCTACACGTGTAGACTCTTCATTGAATTCAGCAGCTATATCTTCTACCGCTTCAGCCTCAAAGGACATCAACATAGGTTCAGCTTCGTTAATGCCGATTCCAAGGTTGGCAAGCCATTTCTCCATGTCCATTATACAGTATGTGCCAAGTTCGTCAACCTCCGTGTAAATTGTATTGTTTTCAAGGTCATACTTTGTTTCAATGGGCAGAAGCATATTCATATCTTCAAAGTATTTGAAGATTGTAAGACGTTTTAATCCTTGTAAATCCGGCTCATCAGGGAATAGATTAAGTTCATTGTCTACGGATTCATCAGCTATATTAAATTTTAACACAACCTTGCTGATATTGCAAGAGTTGCCACAAGTTAACTCCGGTGCAATGCCAAGAATGGCGTCATTTCTTATTGCTTTTGAGTAGCTTGTTTCCTTTGCTTTTAAATTACCCTCAACATAACCTGTCGATTCAATTTCAATAGACATTTTGTAAGGACTATCGTCAGTATTGATCTCCCTAAGAGCCTCGCTGTTCTCGGCAATAGTCTGATTGCTTACATATTCCGCATCGGGAACGTCAAATGTTTCAGGATTTGTCGGGTCAAGTCCAATATACGGCTCATCGCCATCTTTTAAGCCATCACCGTCTGTGTCCGGAACGAGAGGATCAGTTCCGTAAATATTAATTTCATCGTAATCTGAAAGTCCGTCATTGTCCGTATCATCATTTCTTGGATCAGTTCCAAGCTCTATTTCCTGGGCATTGGTCAATCCGTCACTGTCAGAATCTGCATCAGCGTCCGAAACACCCTCGGTTACTGAATCGTACTTTGTAGGATCTGTTCCTGTTATGTATACTTCCTGATAATCGGTCAGTCCATCGCCATCAGTATCGGGATTATTCAAATCTGTACCGATCATATTCTCATAAATGTCCGGAAGCCCGTCACCGTCGCTGTCAAGAAAATCAACAGAATAGCCATCTTCTGTTTTTGTTACAACAAAAGGTACTGATTCAATTCTCTCGCCGTAATTGGTGATAAGGGAAACCTTGAAGTATTTTGTTTCAAAGTCATCGGTGATCGGGTACTGATAGGTAGTTGCATCCGAAACGACAGCTACGGATGTATAGTTGACATTATCATCTGAACTCCATATCTCATAGCTGCTGTTTTTGTAATTGGTGTACCACTCCATATCTATGCTGTTCGCATCGCTGTTATACTCTCCGAAAGCATAAAGCTCAACCTCAATGTCAGATTCTGTTCCGACAAGTTCAGCCATACTGTTGCTGTAATTAGCATTAATGCTAGGACAGTCGATGGTGATAGTTTGTCCGATAATGATAACATTGTTGAGGTTAAGGTTATCTGTATCGATGTTGATATCTCCGTAAGGAGCATAAATCAAGCCGCTGAAATTAACGTTGCTTGTTTCGATATTGATATCTCCTGTTTCGGAGCAAATAACAGAATTGTTCGTATTCTTAACCTCTCCATTGATGGTAACATCTTCAACAGCTTTAATTCCTGAATTGAGATTAATATTTCCCGTAAGTTCTAGAGTGCCGTTAACATCCATGGGATTATTAATGTTGATGTTCAGGTCCTCAAAGCTGTAATCGTCAGCATATGTTTCAACGTTATCGCCACTGAAATACGAGTAGTTCAGTTTTTTGAGAATGTAGATCATTTCTTCGTCAGCATTCTCAGTTTTCGTACCGTTGACATTCATATTTCCGCTTGAAACAATTGTGCCGTTTGTCGCTATATTTCCATTCACACAGAAATTATTAGCATTAATGGTGATAGCTCCTTCTGTATCAGAAGCGGCAAACATTGTATAGGGATACTTTTCTGCTGCATCCTCTGCAACTGCAGGCAAACTCGGCAAAAGAGTTGCTGCCATAGCTACACTCATTATGCCGGAAAGTATTCGTTTGAAGTTGTTTTTTCCTTGCATAACTTCTCCTCCGTTCCGCAGTATCGGAGCGCCGAAGCGCTCCATTACCGCTTTTTTATTAGTCTTCTTTTACAAATTTCTTCATACCTTCAGGCTCTTTTGGCTGATTGTACCACCACCAGCAAGCCTGAGAACTGGAACTGACGCCTATCATCAGTGCAAGTGCCGCCAATGATGAACCATATTTCAACATGAGCTTTTTAATTGCCTTCATATTTTTCACCGCCTTTCCTTTTTAAAAAATTTATGCAAATTCTCAGGCTCTTTCGGCTGACAATATGTTATACTGCAGGCTTGTCC
>NZ_JAJCLZ010000066.1 GCF_020559915.1 Ruminococcus sp. 210702-SL.1.03 | reverse complement strand
GACAGCTTACGCTGTTCCCAGGAAAAAGCACAAACAAGCATAAAAAAACAGGGAGCTAAGAAAAACTTAGCTCCCAAATAGGCGATTTTTCGTGATTTTATGATGTTTTTGATGTTAGGACTTGTTAAGTAATGCTGTATCATCAATTCTATAATCATCGTCCCGAAGTGGTATTACATCTTCATTCAGCAAGGTCAGCAGTGCCTTTTTGACCGACTGATGATATTTGAACTTGGAAATGCCTTCGTGCTTTGCGGAATAGCTGTCGAAATCAGCGGATTTTTTCAGGTTATTTAGTCCCGGCAAGTCGGTATCTCCGACCTGATAGCGGTCTGCCGCATAAGAGACAGCATCGAGCGATACGCACCATTCCTCGGCAAATCCACGAAGAACGCTGTCTATTGCTTCTTTTCGCATTTCAGCAAGAACATAAGATACTCGTTTACCCTTGAATTCATCGGGATTTTCCTGTACCTTCTCCCACAACTGCTGCATAAGCGCTCCGAGTTTCGGATTGGAGGACAGCAATTCCTCGATATACTTCGTGATCTCTATAACAAGATTCTGATAGTGCTGTTCCTGACGCTCCTCGTCGGTAGCAGATACAACGGACTGAATCAGGCTGACAATGTAATCATAGTCTATCTTTTCCTTGCTGTATGCTTTCAGTTCGTATTCAAAGTCGATAGGCGGTTCAGGTCCAGGCTCCGGACCGGGTTCAGGACCGGGACCGGGTTTTAATTCTTGGATAACATTTAAGTAATGTGCTGCGTAATCGTCATATTCTGCCTGCGTTATTCCGTAGGATTCCGGAGGGTTATCAGCATACCTGATAAATGATTTCAGACTTGTGTAGACCTTATCAAACTCCTGAAATGCCTTAGCAAAGCGCTTTTTACCCTCTTTTGATAGAGCTGGAACAACAGAAGGCGTTTCCGCAGTAACACGCAGATAAGCAAGTGCTTTCGTAAAGTCTGCATATACTGTATCCCAATCAGGAGCCAGTACGGAGGCTTTTCCGCCTGCGGAATAAAGGATAAGTGCTTCGTCAACAGCATCTTTGAAGATGTGCGGTGACTGGAAAGTTACTATCTGACCACTGGTCTTGCTCTTATCGAACAGACGGTTTGTTCTTGAAAACGCCTGAATAATATCGTGGGGGTGCATCGGCTGTCTGTCCATAAATACGGTAGACAGACAAGGAGCATCAAAGCCCGTAAGCAGCCTGTTTACTACGATTACAAGGTCAAGCTGTTCGTCACGGCTCTTGAATTTGGATTTCTTTCTTGCAAGGCGGTCATTCAGATTTGTATTATAGCCCTTGATCTCACCAATTCCGAAGGAAGTGCCGAACATAGCGTTATAATCATCAAGCGATTCCTTCATCTTAGGCACGTTCAGATCTGCGCTTTCATTATCTTCATCATTAGAAACAGAGTATGTGATCGCAAATTTCGGGAAATCTGGCAATACTCGCCTTGTTTCTTCGCTGATCGTGACAGAGGTTTCCCCATTTACAACTCGTTTCAGGAGATCATAATACGCCTGCGCCCTCTTGATCGAATTAACGGTCAGTATCGCTTCATAGGTCTTTCCTCTGCCATGCTTAAAGCCGAGTTTCTCCTGAGACTTATTTATGATGGTATCAAGGACTTTCAGCATATGTGCTTCTGTCTCATAAACGGACAAGTCCTCGTTGCTGTCATCGTCTTTCAGCTTCTGTGCGCCGAGATGCTCGGTCTGGAAGCCTAAAACAGCTTCATCACGGATAGCTTCTTTTACAGTATAGCGATGTAAGCAGAACGGCAGTTCACGGCGCTCCACCTTAGCCTGATAATCAGGATCACGGCGGAATTCCTCGTTGCTGTACAGCTCGTCGGTAGTTCTCGGAAGATCACCCTCGGCAGGATAAGCGTTTACAGAAAAACGTGGTGTTCCCGTAAAGCCATACCAAAGGGAGTTTACAAAGAACTGTGCCAGAAGGCGCTGTGTTCTCGGTGTTACGGCTCTGTGGCACTCGTCCACGATGAAAGCAACACGGAGATTTTTGATGCGGTTATACGCAGGAGTGCCTTCCTTTAGACGCTTTTTCACGGCAATGGATAGCTTCTGAATGGTAGTGACAACAACTTGCTGATTATTATTTTTCAGCTTGTCGATCAGATCGCCCACATTGTCGGTTTCATCAACGTCTACCACATCGTTATTCGCATAGGACTGAAATGCCTGTGTAGTCTGCGTGTCGAGGTCTTTACGGTCGATAAGGAAGATGGTCTTTTCGATGCTCGGAATGTCGATCAGCAGATTTCTCGCAGCCTTATAGCTCGTCATGGTCTTGCCTGAGCCTGTTGTATGCCAGATATAGCCCGATTTGCCCTGTCTTGATGCCGTTCTGACTGCTTCGATAGCGTGTATCTGATACGGACGGAGCAGAAGTATCTTTCTTGCTTCTTGGTCGAGAACAGCATACTTCATCACCATTTGGTGTGCTTCGGGTATTTTCAGCACGTTCTCAGCAAATTTCAGATAGTCGGTAACAGGGTTGTTTGCAAAGTCCTCCCAGCCGGAAAGGAACTTCTCGTTGAGTTCTTCTTCCTCGGCAGCGGCGAAATATTTTGTATCGACCGCATTGGAAACTACAAACATCTGAACTGCGGAGAAAATGCCCGTAAACTTGCCCTCACGGATATACTTGCGTATCTGACGGAAACCGTCAAGATAGGAATGCTGACGGTTTTTCAGTTCGATATGGATAAGCGGAATACCGTTTATCAGCAGAGATACATCAAAACGGCGGTTTTGGCTGTGAATATCCTCCTCATCGTCCTTTAAGGCTCTGTACTGATTTATCACTTCATAAACGCTTGAACCGCCTGCAATATCGTCACGTTTCAGAGCTGTGAGCTGCACTGTCTCCGTGTCCCTCTGAACATAAACATGAGCGATACCGTTTTCTCCTGCGATCCACTTGGCGGCATCGTAGAAGGTCGCAAAGGAAAGCTGGTTCTTGACCTGTTCAAATTCCTGATCGGTCAGGGGCTTGCCGTCAAGTACGGCTTTATTGCCACGCTCAAGGATAGAGCGCAGATTTGCCCATAACTCCTCCTCGGTATGCAGGTCGGGGCGGTAAGTCCACTGGCTTTTGCCTTCTGTGAGCTGTTCTATCAGCTTATCTTCTATTGTCTTTTCAAGTTCTGCCATAGGTATTCACCGCCTTTATACAAACATCTTTTGGAGCAGAGATTTCTTCATTTTTTGGAGCGTTTCTAACTTACGCTGATGAAGGGTGAT
>NZ_JAJCLZ010000065.1 GCF_020559915.1 Ruminococcus sp. 210702-SL.1.03 | reverse complement strand
TATGCAAATTCTCAGGCTCTTTCGGCTGACAATATGTTATACTGCAGGCTTGTCCCGTTACTATTGCCGTTATGCCGTAGACCGCACTGAAAATCAACGTTATGAATATGATTTTATGAGTAGTTTTATTTTTTCTGCAACCATTGCACAAGTTAATGTAAATATTCCTGTTACTGCATAAAAGCATACTTCTGTTTTAACAAAATAGAAAATAATGCAGAATATTGTCCATATAAAAAATGAAATCAAAGATTTTTTTCTTAACTTCATCTTCTTTTTCTCTGATATAGGTTTGTTTGGATGTTCAACCGGTGCAAATTTATATAAAATTAATACTGATAAAACCCATAGAATCGGAGATAAAAACCTTATCGTAGCTGTACTAAAAGTCTTTATTATTAAAATAAAAGCAGAAAGTACACACACAAGTGTCAGCATACATCCCCAATGCGTATCAGCATGGTATCCTCCGGCATACATTCTTATAGTTACAAACGCTGTCAAATTAATAACACAAGGAATAAATTCATTGGAAATTAAAGCAATAATAATAGCTATAATTAAGTTGAAGATTGTAGATAACAATAATTCTATTCCATAAGCATAAACTTCAGAATCTTCCACTTCTATTATTTTATTGTCGACAAAAAAACACGCCGTACCTTTTGCGAGTTTTGAAATCATTTTTCATCACCTCGCTTTTAGTATAGCGTGTTTAAGTTATTTTTTTCAATAGTTTTACGTCAAATGACATTTCTTGACGTTAAAGCTCATCTATTTTTATAATTTGTTCATATATAGATTCTTTCTGATTTATTTGATTTCTAATTCGCTGGTTAAATATTTTTATGAAATTTTACAATTACCTCATTATTGAGTTCCGCAAATTTAATATATGGAGTGAAATCATCGTAATAATCAAGACGTTTTTTCCAAATATATTCGATTGATCCATTGTCATTATGCACCAAATACACATTTAATCTTATTGAACCTGATAAACCTGCTTCACTGCAATTTCTTAATGAAATAGTATATTTTCCATTTTGGGTTGTATAACTATTATATTCTTCGAATTCATTAAACTTATACCACATCGTTTCCGAAAAATCAACCATCCATCGCTTAAAAAGGAATATTTGCCTTTGTGTATATGAAATCCGCAACGGCATTGCAAGCCGACTTCTGCTTAACTATAGCCGTCAGAGAAGCGGAGAAGCCCTTAGAGAGCTGTTCTCAATGATTATGAGGGAAATACAATCACTCTAAAAAGCAGGCTCCCAAATCGTTTTTTTGAGAGCCTGTTAAACAGTTAGAGTGTGCCTATTGTGATATGAGATATAGTGGCGATTTTAACTTGTTTGGTTTTGAATATAATTAAGCAATTATTTTTTTTAATTGCAATAATAAATTACTGAAATTATCCGTTTAAAACATCTTTAGACCATAGATACCAATTTCCTGAAAATGGTTTGCTTTTGATTGTGGAATTGTCGATAGCTAAATCTGAACCATGTCCATTATACTCATTATCAATATACACGAGGTAATAATTTCGTATCTTATCATTCTCAATTTTTCTGTTTTTTACTATAAAGTACATCAGCATATTTCCTTGATTATCATAGTTTACACGAATAAAGGAAAACACATTATAAGGGCTGTCTTTTTGGTATTTATTCCGCATATAAGTGAAATATTTATCAAAAGTTTCTTCTCCACAATCAATATATTCACTATTTTTCCCTAAACACTTCTCGATTATATGGTCATCTTGTGAATATATAATCATAGGGATTGAATCATATTTATATTTTTCAAAATAATCAACAATGGATTCCATATATTGTTTGTTATTCTTATAACAGTTTTTAACATACTCTTGATGTACTTTTTCCTTGTAAATAAAACTAATTATGAAAAACAAAGCAGGAATTAATACTATCAGCACAATAATATATTTTTTTTTCATAGTAATTACCCCGGATATATCTTACTGTGAAATATGAATGTAATCATAATCTTTAATCACATTATTGTAAAGATCATATCCGTATCTTACGTATGTTGAATCCTCTGTATTATCAAATTCTCCCGTTGTCACGAATGAATATAAGCTACCACCACTCTCTAATTCTTTTTTCGTAAAGCCACCAGCATGTCCTGCATATCCGAAGAGAATGTTTCCGAATATCTCAGCATTTATAATTATGTCAGAATATAAAAATGGAAATGAACTGGTCGAAAAACGAATATTCGCATTAACAGTTTTCATGAAATTATTCCAACTTCCGCTTGTTTTTACATCATATGGAGCATTATTTTTCACTTGACTAATCATCCAGGAATAATCTCCTGTTAAACGAGCACATTTATTGGATGTGTTATCATATTTTTGACAAGGATAATTAAGACTTTCTACGGGTGAAGGATTACACGAATAATAATGGAAGTGAAATTCCTGTGCTCCATATCTGAGAATTCCATTTAATATTGGCGTATAATCATATACATAAATATCCACCTTATCGTTATATACATTATCCTTATCAAAATCACTCCGTTTAACAGATGATATAAACACTGGATTATTAGGATTTAAACTTGCATTAAATTCTTCCAACGGCATTGTCTTTGGAGTGTAATTTTCATTAAACCATACTATGTCTTCAACTAAATCTGTGAATCCGTTATTTTTTGCTTCTAATAAAATAGCATAATATGTATTAAGATCAATAAAATATGAATCATTTGAATCTTTTTTAAACGAAATACCATCTGAAAATGTACGATGATTTAATTGGAAAAGTTGTGTAGCAGCAATTGACAAACCACCAAAAGTACCGTAAGCCTGATTTTGCATATCAAGATATCCCAAATACTCAAGGCATTTTTGAATAATTGTAACAGTTTCAGTATTGTCAAGAGCAATCATCTGTGAACTATAATTATTTGCTGAAAGTGAATTAGGATCGTAACCATCATTTAATCCATCCCCATCCGAATCCTCCTCACAGGGATTTGACTTAATTGGAAGAATCTCAACGCCATAAAAATATCGATGCATATAACTTGGAATCGAATCACTGTATTCATTCAACACATAAGAAAAACCCTGATCATGAACTTTATTCAAACACTGTTCAAAGGTAGGCAACTGAATATTGCCATCGTTATCCCATGTAATAAGCCCACTTTCAGTGTCAACTTCTTCCCAGTCGGTTAAATCATCATTATCTGATTTTGCTCCATTATTAGGATCTAACACATTGACTAGGTTAATAGTTTCCCAACCTGTTGGCAATACGGCTTTAAATTCAACATGAGGTGGAGCAACATTACCCACAATATGATTATAA
>NZ_JAJCLZ010000064.1 GCF_020559915.1 Ruminococcus sp. 210702-SL.1.03 | reverse complement strand
CTGCTTAACTTCAAATCCTTGCGGTCAATGTGTCAAGTTTTATTGACAAAATCATCTATGAGTTCATGATGGACAGTTCGCAGACCGCCCGTTTCTATGACCTTGTGAACAAGTCACTTGCGGTCGCTGACCTCCCGAATGTGGCGAAGCTCATTGGCACTCCCGTTCGTGAGCTGAGGTCGCTCCCTCGCCGTATTCAGGAGAATGTATGCGGTGCGTATGCAATGGAGTACGATGCCGACAGCACCAATACTGACCTTATCGACACGATCAGGGAGATGATCGCACCGTGACAGATTTCCCGTATATCGGCGGTATCGAAGTCTCCGCTATCCAGAACCGTGAGTTTATCCGCATTGAAACGGACAAGGCGCAGGCTATCGTGGTGGCTCTCGACAAGAGCAATATTCCTTTTTCTGCCCGATTCGGTGATGCCGAAATGGTGCTGACCTATGACGGCAGCTACAAGGAACAGGTCGAGGAGATCATCGCAAAGGCACAGTCCGGCGACTATGAAGCATTGCTCCGTGAGCTGCAAGTTTACGGAGTGCCTGACGGCTATTATCGGCTGCTCGGTGAAGTAGCGGAGCTTCTGAACACAACTGTGAGCTTTTTGCAGTCCCGTCCCGATGAAGTTCAGCTATTGCTCTGTAAGTTCTATGTTGACCTGTGGCTCTGCGACAAGGCTACACTTCAGCGTGAGCTTGACCGTATTATCACGGTCAACGGCAGAACGCTCTCGGATATTTCGGAGTATGAACGAAAAAAGGTTCAGGAGAAAACTCCTGCCGAACCTGTGCAGACGGCAGACAAAGTTCCCACATTTGAGGAGCTTTATGATGCTTATCAGCGCCGTCATGTCAATGACCACTTTACAAGAGAAGCCCATAAACATCTGGCTGAGATCGCCCGACGCAGACAGCGTGACGAACAGGAGCGTATCATTCAGACAGAAGAAAGAGAAAGGAAGAACAGACCATGAAGAAGTTTATCATCATCGGAAGTGCCGTTGTTACGGCTGTGACCACAGCGGTTATCATCATCGTGAGAAAGAGAAAGTGAGGTAGCCTATGCCCGTACAGGACAATGACGATAAGAGAACCGCCGACCAGCCTGCGGTCGATGCGGAGGAAGAACTGAGAAGAAAACAGGCGCAGGCGCAGGAACAGCAGCAGGAGGAGTCCGGCGCTCAGAAGTCGGGAAAACTTCTTCCTTTTCTGAACGCAAAGGCGGAGCATCATCAGAGCCGTATCGACTCTATTGACGAAAAGATTGCCAATCAGACGGACAGGATCGACCGCAACAAGGCGAAGATCGAAGCATTGTCTGCAAAAGCTGACAAGCTCGAAGATACGAACCGTATGCTGAAAGCCACTATCGGCAATCTGCCAGGTATCCGCACTCTCATCGCTAACAACGAGAAGCGTATTCAGGCTATCCGTGAGGTGAAAATTCCGAAGCGGCAGGAGAAGATAGATCAGGGTTGGAAGAAAATCGACACCCTGACCGCAAAGCGTGACCGTATCGAACACAAGCTGAACCGTGTGATCGCTCTCAATGACACGATCAAGAGCTTCGGTATCCACTTCAACAAGGAGCGCCGTGAAGCCTTTGCCGATGCAATGACAAGGCTGAACAGCTCGACCGTGGACTGCCTGAGCGACAAGAAAGCAACGCTTGAAGCGAAAAGACAGGATATTCTTGACACTTATAACGCTCCTGAAACAAGTGCCGTTGACAAGCTCAAACTTGGTGAACAGCTCAAGGGCGTGAATGAGCGTATCGGCGCACTGGAAAGCAAGATCATGAAGCTCGCCCGTCCCGAAGCGCACTACGAGGAGCAGACCAATGACCAGCTCGATGCTTCTATGGTTCTCACTGGAGAAAAGCTCGGTGAAATGGTGCAGAACGGCACAATGGATATGCCTTCTCTTGCTGAGGGTGCTGTGCAGGCGGCACAGGAAGTTGAAACGCTCGACAGGTCAAAGGTTGCTGAACTTGCCGACCAGCTTGGTATCCAGCCGCTTGCCAATGCAGAAATGCAGATGGAAGATGATTACAACATGATTGACGGTATCATCAACAACGGCAGCAAAGAGGATATTGACAAGGCAAAGGCAGAGCTTGCAGAGGGTATCAAGTCTATGGAAAGCCTTGCAGACAATCCTTTCGTTTCTGAGGAAGTCCGTGCTTCTGCGGCTGATGAGCTTGCAAAAATGAAGAAACAGCTTGAACTGCTTGACAGTGCCGATGAAGTCCAGGTGGATAGCTGGCTCTCAGCTATGATCGAGAATGGCGATGCAGTCCTCACCGATGACGGCGGTTTCAAGGTCAACCCCGATTATTACAAGGAGTTGCCGAGAAATGATCGTCATGTGGAGACTATGACGGAAATTCAGGCGGTCGAGGTCATGTCCGCATTGACTGCCGCAGGCGTGGCATATTCCGCTGCTACTAAGGGTGAGGATAAGGTCGGCATTACTGTTTCTAAAGCTGATGTTCCTGCCCTGAATGATGTGATGTACGCTTCTATCGGCAAGATCGCCCATACAGAAGCCGCAAAGGAAAACGGCGGTAAGGGCGAAAAGGGCAAGTATCAGACGATCAATCCCGAATACTATGCATCGCTCGGCAAGGACGATAAGCACACCCGTGTTGAGCCTATCGGAACTGCACGGAAGATCGTGGCAGAGCTGCAAAAGCAGAATATCCCGTATTCAGCGGTAGTCCGCAAGAATGACACGGTGGCGGTCACAGTCTCTAAGGCGAATGCCGAAGCCTACAAGCAGATTGAGAGTGCTGTCAAGGGCGAAAGAGCCGTGGAGTATGTCAATCCCGACTTTTTCAAGTCACTTCCAAAGCAGGAGCGTTTTACGCAGCGTATGGACGAGGGGCAGGCTCGGAAAAAGTCGGCAGAGCTGACCGCAAAGGGCGTGGAACATTCTGCGGTGTTCGGCGGTGAAAAGTCCGCTGTCACAGTTGCAAAGAAGGACTCACAGAGGGCTTTCTTCTCCCGTGGCAGGATGCAGCGTGACGCACAGCGTATCAGCGGTCGAGGACAGCAGAAGCCTCAGCAGAGAGAACAGACACCCAAAAAGAGAAAGAATCAGGGGCTTGAATAATAGATGAGAATTACTGACGAACAGAAAGAAAGGGCGGCATTTGTCAATCTTCCTCAGTTCCTCATGGCTCACGGCTTTGACCTGAAAAAAGTCGGCAGAGAGTATGTGTGGAAGAATCACGATAGCCTGCACATCAAGGATAACGGTCCAGGTGAGCGTGGTGCGTGGTTTCGTTTCAGCGAGGACAAGGGCGGCGATAACATCGGATTCCTGCGTGAATACATGGGAATGTCCTTTGTTGATGCGGTCGAAGCCCTCACAGGCGAACACATTGACCGCATCTATACTCCGTCCCGCACATACGAACAGAAGCCGAAAACAGTAACGGCAAGGGAGCTTTCCCTTGCCGAAGCTGACAATGCAAGGCGTGTGTTTGCGTACCTGTGCAAGACCAGAGGGCTTGACTATGATTTTGTCAATAAAACTTGACACATTGACCGCAAGGATTTGAAGTTAAGC
>NZ_JAJCLZ010000063.1 GCF_020559915.1 Ruminococcus sp. 210702-SL.1.03 | reverse complement strand
TTGATCAACCGAAAAAAGGAATGGACGCTTGCCGGAGTTTTTGCCGACGAAGGGATCAGCGGAACTCAGACAAAGAAAAGGACAGAGTTTAACCGAATGATAAGAATGTGCAAAAACAAAAAGATCGACCTTGTGATAACGAAATCAATTTCAAGATTTGCCCGAAATACGGTGGATTGCCTTGAATATGTTCGACAGCTTAAAGACTTGGGTATTGGCGTGATTTTTGAAAAGGAAAACATAAACACGCTGACAATGACAAGCGAGTTTATGATTGCTTTGTACGGTTCATTCGCACAGGCTGAAAGTGAATCCATAAGCAAAAATGTTTCATGGGGAAAGGAAAAAGCCTACCGTGAGGGCAAGGTGTCCTTTCAGTATAAATATCTGCTGGGTTACAAAAAAGGTGCAGACGGCAAGCCGGAGATAGTTCCCAATGAGGCTGAAACTGTACGGTTGATCTTCAGTCTTTATCTTGACGGATATACCTTACATAACATCGCTCAGACCTTAATGAATCAAAAAAGAATTACCGCAACTGGTAAAAGTGAGTGGTCTAAGGGTGAAATTCAGAGAATTCTGAAAAATGAGAAGTATGTGGGAGATGCACTTTTGCAAAAAACTTTCACGGTCGATTGCATTACACACAAAGTTGTGAAAAATAACGGAGAGCGCCCGATGTATCTTATTACAGATCATCATACTCCCATAATCGATCGTGATACCTTTAACCGAGTACAGCAGGAAATTGCAAGGCGAAGTTCAAAAAGAAAAATATCCGATCATACCAAAACAGAGCAAGGAAAATACAGTGGAAAATATGCATTGTCCGAATTGTTGATATGCGGAAATTGCGGAACTCCGTACAGGCGCAGAATATGGACAAAAAACGGGAAAAAGCAAGTGGTCTGGCGGTGTATCAGCCGTCTGGAACACGGTAAAAAATACTGCCCCGATTCGCCTACGATCAAGGAAGAAAACCTGCACCGTGGAATTATTCGTTCGATAAATAACTACTATTCCTGCCGTGACGATATTGTTCGGATATTAAAAGCTAATATCGGATCGGTGTTGGAGTGCCAGGGGCAGGAGGAAATACTTTCGATTGAAAAGCGACTGAAAGAGATCGACCAAGCAAGAACGGATCTGGTCGGACTGATAGTTTCCGGCGGCTGTGACGAGGACAAGCTTGACAGTGAGTTTGCAAAGCTTTATGCCGAGGAACAAGAGTTAAGCGAACGATTGGAAATGCTCAAATCGCAGAATAAAACTTCTGCCGAAACTCAGCAAAAGCTTGATAAGATCACGGACATGATAGAGCATGAAAAATTCGAGTTGGAAACCTTTGATAATGTGTTGATCAGAAAGCTCATCGAATGTGTAAAAGTCTTAAGTAAAACCGAAATACTGGTGATCTTCAAGGGCGGGTATGAAGTCAGAACGGAAATTGAATAATGTGAAAACAGCTTGCGGAGAAATCTGCAGGCTGTTTTTTTCGGAAACGAGGTGAAAATTAAATGGCGAAAAATTTTGAGGGAATAAAAAACCAACGTTACGGAGTTGAAATTGAATGCACCGGCTTAACAAGATCGTCAGCGGCAAAGGCGGTGGCAAAGGTTTTGGGCGGTTCGCCGGAGCATTACGGCGGCAGTTATGACAGATATGATGTTAAAGACAGTAAAAACAGAACATGGAAGATCATGTCCGACGCAAGTATACGATGTACAACGAAGAACGGCTCTTCGGCTTCAAAGCTGTATTCTGTGGAGCTTGTAACTCCGATTCTGGAATACGAGGATATGCCGACGCTTCAGGAGGTCGTTCGTTCTATTCGCCGAAGCGGAGGCATTTGCAACGAGTCCACAGGAATTCATATTCACATTGATTTTTCTCCGTATGACGCGCAAAAGCTTAGAAATCTTGTAAATATTTTTGCAAGCAAGGAGGATATGCTGTATCAGGCTTTACAGGTAGATTCAAACCGTGAACGGAATTATTGCAAAAAGGTAGATAAGCACTTTCTTGAAGAATTGAACAGAAGAAAGCCGACGAGTTTACAGACCATAAAACGGCTTTGGTACGGAGATGACGCCGATTATCACTCACATTACGATCCGTCACGGTACAGGTGTTTAAATTTACATCCCGTCTTTACGGATAACAATATTGAAGTGAGAGCTTTCAACAGCTGCCTGAATGCAGGCGTGCTCAGGGCGTATATTTCGCTGGTTCTGGCGGTCAGCAATCAGGCGTTAACGCAGAAATCTGCAAGCCCACGGGTAACGCAAAGTGAAAATCCTCGTTATACGTTCAGAACATGGCTTATCCGGATAGGACTGAACGGACAGGAATTCAAGAACTGCCGCAAACACTTGCTTTCTCATCTTGAGGGCAATATTGCTTGGAAAAATCCCGAGCAAGCCATAGCTCAGCGAGAAAGGCTCAGACAGGAGCGTATCGCCGCCCGTGAGCAGCGTGTTGAGCCTGTAAGCGAGATTCGGGAGTTAAACGAAAATGTACCCGATGAGATTTCTGAGCCGACAGAGAGCGAATGTGAGGGCTTTGAAGAAGATCAAGATTTAGACATAGAAATGGCTATGTAGATCGGAGGTCGAAGATGAAAAACAAACAGTTATATATTGCATACGGCAGCAACATTAATTTGCAACAGATGGCATACAGATGTCCGCATTCAAGGGTTGCGGGAACATCTGAGATTAAGGATTTTGAGTTGGAATTCAGAGGCGTTGCGACTATTGTTCCGAAAAAAGGAGCAAGCGTTCCTGTTCTGATCTGGGAGCTTGACGACAGAGATTTGCCAGCTTTAAATCGCTATGAGGGTTATCCGAGACTTTACAGGCAAGAAAAAATGTCTTTTGAGCTGGACGGCAAAGAAGTTGAGGGTATGGCGTATCTGATGAACCAAGGAGAGATCGCTCCTCCGAGTAGACAGTATTACAATACGATTTTGCAGGGGTATAGAGAAAACGGTTTAGATAAAAGTTATCTTCAGACAGCTTTGGAAAATTCACTGCAGATTGAACATATGGTAAATGATGAATTTGACGAAGAATATTGTGCGGAAGATTATGATGGATATTACGACATTGATGATTTTCAGATGAAATTTTAAGGAGGTTTGCGGTTTGAAATACAAAGGGTTTCATGTAAAAATAACTCCCGACAGTGATCTGCTTCGGGAGGATAAGGATGGAAATGATGTCCGTTGTGAGGGTTTTACTATTGAAGTTTTTGCAGATGAGTCCGAACAGCTTGAGATAGATATTTTTTCGGCTACTGTGGATTTTGAACTGCTGGAAAACAGTCTCGAAGAAGCGGAGCAGTTCGCTAAGGATTATATTGACTGCGAGGAAAAAGAGTACTGCAGAATGATAGATGAGTATAACGAAGATTGATTGGCAGCGTAAAATTGGATGTTTGAACTGAGCATCCATTTGGTATCAGCAAGACAACAGAAAAAAGCTCGCTTTACGGCGGGCTTTTTTTATTCTATGTAAGCTTCAAAACTGCCAATATTTCAACGCAGCCGTTCTGATCCTGTATAATAAAACTTGACACCCCAACCTCAAGAAGTAAAATAAAAAGAGAAAAAAATGGAGGTAAAGAAATGTCAGAAAATAAACAATATGAAAATGAGTACAAG
>NZ_JAJCLZ010000062.1 GCF_020559915.1 Ruminococcus sp. 210702-SL.1.03 | reverse complement strand
CTTTCTATTTTACTTCTTTGAGGTTGGAGTGTCAAGTTTTATTATACTATATCAACGATCTCTGTTTCCTGCCTGAAAGTGGCTTGGAATGGTGAGCCTGACCGTGATTATTATGTGAGCTGCACGGCTCACGATGATGATTATGCTTATGCGGATAATATGTATTTTGAGTTCAAGTCCAATGAGCTTTGTTACATAACAGGTCTGCGTGAGGGTACGGAGTACACGGTAACGGTCGAGCCTATTCTTTCAGATGATGAAAAGGACGGTTATACCGCAGTTTACGCAAGTGCTGACGGCAAGACGGAAACGGTAGAGGTCATTTATGAGTTCCCCTATGAGGACGGTTGGACAAACTGTTTTGCAGGAGAACGAGCTTCGGGCTTGACGGCAATGCCAAGCTCAGGAGCAATATATGGCTCAAAGGTCGATACCATAACAGGCACGGGCATTCGCCGTGATGATTATGGTGATTACTGCTGTGCTATGGGCGTATGGTATGGCTACTGCAATGACAGATTTTTAATCGAGCTTGAGAATGGCACTCAGTTCACTACGAAAATCTGCGACAGCAAAGGCTATGCCGACGATGGCGATGGCAAGTATCACAACTTCGGCGGCAGCGGTAAGTGTATCGTGGAGTTTATCTACGATGATTATAATTTACCGTCCTGCGTGGCTTTCTCAGGCTCTTGGGGTTATTACAACTGGAACGGTCTTGACCTCGGAGCAAACATCAAATCAATCAAGAAGATCAACTACGGTGAACCCGTAGACTACTAAATTTGGAGGTTACTATTATGAACGTAAAGAAGATCATCAAGGGTATTATCGGACTCGGTGCAATCGGTGGCGTTGCCTACGCAGCTTATAAGCTCGGTGAATCCGACGGAAGATTTAACGAGATTCACCGCCGTATGACTGAGAACGGAGATGAGGACGATGAGGACATTGAGGTCGAGGAGGACGATGATTACAGGTTCTACGACAATTACGATGAGCCTGACGATGGCTGCATCGCTCCCATTGACTTCGGCAAGATGAACGATGCACCTGCTGAGAAGTATGAGGACAGCAAGTGTTGTTCTGCGGATAAGGACACATTTGCACCTTTCTCCTCTGTTCAGGTGAACGGCATTTCGGAGAGTGACTTCCTGTCTCTGCTCTATCAGATCTCTGCAAGAAAGTACATCTCCAACAAGGCGATCAGAGAGTACCTCGATGTTGATACCGACAAGGCGGCTGAGGTGCTGTCGGTTCTGTATCATGCCGGCTACATCGCTTCGGAGACTGGCAAGCGTATTCCCGTCCGCCTGACTATCTCTGACTATTTTTCCCTTATCAGAGGTGATCGCAAGTGAGTATTCTGATCGTGGGCGAAAAGCCCAGCGTTTCCCGTGCGATCAGTGCGGTGGTCGGTGCTTCATCTGCACACAAAGGCTACACCGAGGGTAACGGCTATGTGGTTTCGTGGTGTGTCGGACACCTTGTCGGTTTGAAGTTCCCGAACGAATACGGCAACGGCTGGGACCAGAGGTGGAGCTTTTCACAGCTTCCGATGCTCCCCGAAAAGTGGCAGTTCCGTGTGACTGACAGCACAAAGGCACAGTATGAGCTGCTGAAAAAACTTATGAACAGAGTCGATGTTTCGGAGATCATCTGTGCAACGGACGCTGACCGTGAGGGCGAGTGTATTTTCCGCTATGTGTATAACATGGCGAACTGCAAAAAGCCTGTGAAGCGGTTGTGGGTATCAAGCCTTGAAGAGTCGGCTATCCGCAAGGCTCTCACAACGATGAAGCCTATGTCCGCATACGATAATCTGTTCAATGCAGGCTATGCCCGTGCAAGGGCTGACTGGCTTGTGGGAATGAACAGTTCTCGTCTGTTTTCCGTTCGTTACGGCGGTAAGCTCAACATTGGCAGAGTGCAGACACCGACGCTCGCAATGATCGTTCAGCGTGATGCTGAGGTCAATGGGTTTATCAAGCAGAAGTATTACACGGCAGACCTGAACTGCGGTAAGTTCATTCTTTCTTCTGCAAGAATTGACGATGAAAATGTCGCTGAATCACTTGTTTCTGCCTGTGACGGCAACACAGTCACAATCAGCTCGGTCAAGCGTGAGGTCAAGACCGACAAAGCGCCGAAGCTATATGACCTGACCACGCTCCAAAGAGAAGCAAACAAGGCTTTCGGCTATACGGCACAGCAGACGCTCGACTATACGCAGTCGCTCTATGAGGGCAAGCTCGTTACATATCCTCGCACAGATAGTCAATTCCTGTCCGATGATATGGCGCAGACGGCACTTGATGTGGCAAAGCTCTGTGATACCTATTTCGGGTTCGGTATCTCGCATACACCTGATATTTCAAAGGTCATCAACAATGCTAAGGTTTCGGGGCATCATGCAATTATCCCCACAAGCGGTATCGCAACGGCTGACCTTTCTTCTCTGCCGTCCGGCGAGAGAAATATCCTCACGCTGATCGCAACAAAGCTGATCTGTGCAACGGCTCCGGCGCACAAGTATGAAGCTGTTAAGCTCACAGGTATCTGCAATGGTACGGAGTTCATGGCAACGGGCCGCACGGTGCTTGAAATGGGTTGGAAAGCCTATGCCAAGCAGTCCGACAAAAAGAATGAGGAAAAGTCTCTGCCTGCGGTATCTGAGGGACAGACCTTCACGGTTGCTGCAAGCAAGGGCGAACACTTCACTTCTCCTCCGAAGCCGTATACCGAGGACACACTTCTCTCCGCTATGGAGAGAGCCGGAAATGAGGACTACGACGAGGACATCGAAAAGAAGGGACTCGGCACTCCTGCCACAAGAGCTGCGACTATCGAAGCACTTGTAAAGAATGGCTATATGGAGCGTGTCGGCAAACAGCTCAGGGCAACGGATAAGGGCAAGGAGCTTGTGACTGTTGTTCCCGATGAAGTGAAGTCCGCAAAGTTGACCGCAGAATGGGAGTCCAAGCTCCAGCAGATCGAACACGGCAGCCTGCCCGAAGCGGTCTTTATGTCGGGTATTCAACAGTTTATCACTGAGATGTGCAGTAAATACGGCTCTGTGGATAAGTCTGTTTCTCTTTCTGACGGCGGTAATGAGCCTGTCGGCAAATGCCCGAAGTGCGGTGCTGAGGTGGTCAAGGGTAAATTCGGTTACTACTGCAAGGGCAAGTGCGGTATGAATATCGCAAAGGTGTACGGCGTGGAGCTTTCCGATACCCAGGTCAAGGGACTTCTTGACGGCAAGTCCACAAGCTACACATCTAAGGGCAAAAAGACGATCGTCCGCCCTGAGATCGTGGAGAATCCGTATAACGGCAAGATGTACTATCAGTGGAAAACAGAAAGGGGTAACAAGAATGGATAACAAACAGCTTGCGGAAGTCGCAAAGATCCTCGGTGTCTCCGAGGACAGTATTTCCGCTATGGACGATGAGATCAAGAACAGTATGACAGCGGTCTTTGAACAGGTCGCCGTCAAAAACGATGAGGACAAAAAGGCTGTCTTTGAAGCCCTCGACAATCTATGGCAGAAAGGCTCTATCTACATTGAGCTGAGTGAAGTCGCAAAGTCCACGGGTATCACCACCGAAACGCTCCGCAGTCTTGACTATGAGACTCAGCAGACTATCGTCTATGATATAGTATAATAAAACTTGACACTCCAACCTCAAAGAAGTAAAATAGAAAG
>NZ_JAJCLZ010000061.1 GCF_020559915.1 Ruminococcus sp. 210702-SL.1.03 | reverse complement strand
TCGGGTGGGTTTATGAGGGCAAAGCCAATAGGATTGGCTTAAATATTATATTGCAGGTTAAAGTTTGGTCGCTTGAAGCGACCAAACAGACACATCGTCGAGCAAAGCTCGCCGAATTTGCGGAGTTTTGAGAACTTTGACGTGCAGTCGCATAGAATGGAGGTTTTGCAAATTGCAGTCGGATAAAATTAAAAATACAGAAGAAAAAGCCGAAAAAACAGAGGTTTGCGAGGTCGCATCTGAGGATAAAAAGCAAAGATTTGGACTTAAGATTTTTCCCGAAACTTTGGAAATAGTGGACACTCTTTTTAAGCACGATAATTGTAAATCACGCTCGGAATTTATTGAAAAGGCTGTGCGTTTTTATTGCGGGTATCTTTTGAACAAGGAGCATACGGCAACGGAATTTATTGCCCCGCAGCTAACGGCAATGGCGGAAGGAATAGTCAAAGGCACGGAACAGAGGTTGTCCCGTGCCTTATTTAAAATTGCAGTTGAACTTGGTGCGGTTACTCATATGCTTGCGGCGGTACATGAGATTGATAATGATACTATGATTAAACTGAGGGCTATGTGTATAGATGAGGTTAAACGCATTAACGGTGTTATTAATTTTGAGAAGGCTGTGAGGTATCAACGGTTAGATTAAATCACATAAAAATGGGGGTGATATGTTATGACTTTATCTCAAATTATCGTAACAAGCCGCTACCTAAAAAGCGGTACACAGAAAAGTAAAAACAAGCGCAGAAACTACACAAAGTACATCGCAACCCGTGAAACAGTTGAAGTCCGTGACCAAAACATTATGGATAGAAATGATAACGCTACAAAGAATCAAGAACAGCTTTTAAACGATCTGCTTTCAGATTTTCCCGAAGCTAAAAAATATTTGGAATATGAGGACTACACTGTGAACCCTACTGTAGAAAACGCTTCGGAACTAATCAGTACGATCATTGAGCGTAACGCTGACGTCATTGGTAATCGTCAGAATTTTGTCGGTTACATGGCTATGCGTCCGGGAGTTCAGAAAAGAGGTTCTCATGGTCTTTTCAATGAAAAAGATGAACCGATAATTCTTGACAGGGTAGCTAACGAAATAGCAAATCACAAAGGCAATGTCTGGTCCCACGTAATTTCACTTCGTCGTGAAGATGCAATTAGACTTGGTTACGATAATTCGGAAGCGTGGCGGCAGCTTGTTATGCGTCACATTTCAGATATTGCAAAAAATCAGAAAATTTCATTATGCAATTTAAAATGGTACGCCGCATTTCATGACACTACTCATCATCCGCATATTCATCTGCTTGTTTATTCCGAAAATACAAAGGAAGGATTCTTAACAAACGAGGGAATTAATAAGATTCGTTCAGCTTTTGCAAACGATATATTTAAGGACGATTTGCAGTCCATATATCAGGAGCAGACGTTAAGCCGTGACGAATTGAAAGCTGTATCAAAAACGGAGTTTAAAAGTATTGTCAGAAAAGTTCAGCAAGGCGGTTTTGAAAATCCGCAGCTTGAAAATCTTATCCGCAAACTATATTCTCAGTTACAGAATGTTAAAGGCAAAAAAGTATATGGGTACCTTCCGCCTGATGTCAAAGAAACGGTCAACAGTATTTTTTCAGAACTTGCAAAAGACAATAATATCCGTCAGCTTTATGAAAAATGGTGCAGTTTGGAGAGCTTGAAATACAAGAGCTATACGCAAAAGGAAAAAGAACTGCCGCCATTGGTTGATAACAAAGTTTTTCAGCCTGTGCGGAATATGATAATCAGAACTGTGCTTGACATGAATTATCCTGTCATTGATGTAGAAATTGAAGAACCCGATCCAACAGAACAATTTGAGAATGATGACTTTTATGTTGATATTTCTCCACAGTTCGATGAATCTGAGCAATCCGAAAATGATAAAGTGACATTTTCAAATAACGATGATCTGACAGCCGAAGATTTCATTTGGAGTGGTGAAAATGCGGTAACAGTCGATGTTGATGACGCTCCGAAAAGCAAATATTACCTCAAGTGGAGTAGTTCCTACAAAGAAGCCTGCAAGCTGATTTATAACAAGCGATCAAAGCTTGAAGATTTTCAAAAAGCGGAGCAGCTTTTGCTTAACGAATCAGGGGCAGGTAATGTTCTTGCTATTCAAGATCTGGGCAAACTCTATTCTACTGATAAACTCGGCGAAAAAGATGAAAAAAAGTCTTTTTCATTCTACGAAGAAGCATTTCAGGGTTTTATGGAGATCGAGCCGGACTCAGATTTTATGTTTCCATATGAACCAAAATACAAAGGGCAGGTCATGAAACCCGTGGATATGCGTTCTTACGTTTGGTATAGAATCGGAAAAATGCATTGCTATGGTCTGGGAACGGAACAAGATTATGAAAAGGCATTTGAATGGTTTTTGAAGTCAGCTCAGGAGGGCAACAAATTCGCACAATACAGTCTCGCCAATTTATATTACTACGGCAACGGTGTGGAAAAAGACTTGTCGCAGGCGTTTTTGTGGTATCGCAAATCATCTGAACAGGGACAGCCTTATGCCCCATACGCTGTTGCTCAAATGTACGATAAAGGCGAATATGTAAGTCAAAGTGAAGAAACCGCACAAAGATATTACAAGGTCGCATTATCCGGTTTTCTTGAACTTGAAAGCAAGGGTCAGGCTGACGATAATCTATATTACAAACTGGGTGCTATGTACAAAAAGGGACTTGGAACGGAGATTGATATTCCTAAAGCCATCGAATATTTTGAAAAATCCGCTGAAAATATGTGGTCAACTTATCAGCTCGGCAGGCTTTATCTTTTCGGGGCAGAGGGAGTTGAAAAAGATAAGGAAAAGGCTGCCCAATGGCTTACAAAGTCCGCAAACGACGGTAATGAGTACGCTCAGAATATGCTTGACGATATGGGGCATTTTGAAAATATGCTACTTAGAAATACTGTTATGGGATTGTTTGTGAATTTAAGTAGGTGCATTGAAGATGATTATACACAGAAGTATAAATCGGTCAGACGAACAGTCGACAGCAGGCTGCGGAGGATGATAAGGTTGAAAAAGCAGGATATGGGAATTAAAGAGAATTTCACACAGAGCTTGGATTGATTTTTTGAAATAAATATATTAACCGTTGTAGAAAAATAAAAAATATGCTTAAATTCAAAAAGAGCTGGAAGAAAAATTGATAAAGCAACGGATTGTGGTATTCGGATAAATAAAAGTCAATCGCCTCCCCAAAAAAGCACAGCTATGGATAAATTGTTTCATAGACCGTGCTTTTTCACATAAATACAGATTTATGCAAATAATAATCGAAAACATTAAATCAGTAAATTTTGTTTATTTTATATTAATGATTTCGATTTATATTGAAAAAGTTGGGATTTTGTGTTAAAATAAAATAAAGGAGTGATTTTATGAGAATTGCTATTTGCGACGATGAAAGAACTTATATTGAGAAGATAAAAAATGACATTAATTCGCTGCAGACTCATGAAAACGAATTCGAATTTTCAGAATTCGAAAGCGGAGAATCATTTATTGAACAATTTTCAAAAGATAAATATGATTTAGTTATTCTTGATATTGAGATGAAAGATTTGAATGGTTTGCAGACGGCTGAGTTTTTAAGGCAAATTGATAAAAATGTGATCCTTATTTTTATGACCGGTTATGACAAATTCGTTTATCAAGGCTATGAAGTTAAGGCGTTTAGATATATATTAAAAAATCAACCTGAACCTATTTATTTTAAACAGCTCAGCGATACAATCCAAGAGTATTATAGAAATAAAAAATACATAAAAGTCATTGACGATGGTATTGAAAAGGAACTTCTTACAGTCGATATTTTATATATAGAGGTTTATTCACATCAGATCGTCATCCATACCTTTAACAAAGAATATTATCAGAAAGGTAAATTATCAGATT
>NZ_JAJCLZ010000060.1 GCF_020559915.1 Ruminococcus sp. 210702-SL.1.03 | reverse complement strand
TTTTCGATCATCTGGTGGCAAATGTCGCGCTCCACGTGAGCGCGTGAGTTGAAATGCAGTATTTCTTGAAAAGACGGATAGCGAATCCGGTCGCGCTCCACGTGAGCGCGTGAGTTGAAATTTTGAGTTCCTGCGCTTTGCGCACTATCGAAATAGTCGCGCTCCACGTGAGCGCGTGAGTTGAAATCGGCAACTTCTGCTCCTGGAAATCTATTAGATGTTCAAGTCGCGCTCCACGTGAGCGCGTGAGTTGAAATCTGCTACAGTATAGTTATCAAGTCCGTACCAAATCGTCGCGCTCCACGTGAGCGCGTGAGTTGAAATAAAATTGTAAACTGAGTAACTCGTTCGCCCCCAAGTCGCGCTCCACGTGAGCGCGTGAGTTGAAATCGGAATTCCAGAAGACGAAGATTTACCAGTTACAGTCGCGCTCCACGTGAGCGCGTGAGTTGAAATAAAAATGTAAACTGTGTAACTCAAATGCACCTTGTCGCGCTCCACGTGAGCGCGTGAGTTGAAATCAAGGCTGATATTACCGCACAGCAGACACACCACGTCGCGCTCCACGTGAGCGCGTGAGTTGAAATTTTTTTTGGTTTTTTATAGCCGTTTAGCCCTGCGTCGCGCTCCACGTGAGCGCGTGAGTTGAAATTTACAGTTGACATATCGAAGTAATAGCGACGACCGTCGCGCTCCACGTGAGCGCGTGAGTTGAAATTGCTTTCGTCATGCCGCTGGTGTTCATATGCTTTGTCGCGCTCCACGTGAGCGCGTGAGTTGAAATATGCCATATGGGTTTATCAATGTAATACTTACCCGTCGCGCTCCACGTGAGCGCGTGAGTTGAAATCTTCTGAATTTCACATTATAATTCCTTTCTTTTTGTCGCGCTCCACGTGAGCGCGTGAGTTGAAATTTAGAAATGCTTTCGCTTCCTGCTCCGCCGCCTGTCGCGCTCCACGTGAGCGCGTGAGTTGAAATCTCATGGACGACCGTTTCGTGAAGCGCGACACAAGTCGCGCTCCACGTGAGCGCGTGAGTTGAAATTAGTTAATTATCATGCGTTCCATTTGCGTTTACGTCGCGCTCCACGTGAGCGCGTGAGTTGAAATTTCTGGGCTTGACCGTTTTTGTTTTCGTATGTCATGTCGCGCTCCACGTGAGCGCGTGAGTTGAAATGAATATTTTGGATTTGGGTTTGCTTCGCGGTGTTTGTCGCGCTCCACGTGAGCGCGTGAGTTGAAATAATAAGCGCAAACAGTTCAGCAACGCGAATAACGTCGCGCTCCACGTGAGCGCGTGAGTTGAAATGATCGAAACCTAAAGTACAACCGCTTTCAAAGCTGTCGCGCTCCACGTGAGCGCGTGAGTTGAAATTCTATATAAAATTTTATGTAAAGCATGAGCTTAACGTCGCGCTTGTTATTTCTCAAGCAAAACCCAAAAAAATTACACTCAAAATACAAAAAAAGCGGTGAAATGTTTCATTTATCCGAAGCACCTCACCGCTTTTATCATGTATGAGATTTTTAAAAACTGCTTTTACAAGGCTACTTTAATACTGTTATAATATCGCTTACATCGCATTTCAACACCTTGCAGATCACTTCAAGTTGTGAAAATTTTAAACTGATAGCTGCGCCTGTGCATAATGCTGAGATCGTAGACGGACGTATACTCGTTTTCTCAGCCAGCTCCGCTTGCGTCATTCCTTTTGCCGCTATTATCTGTTTTAATCGGATCTTTATCATCGTGACCTCCTGTATCCTTTTTACAATCCATAACGCTTTTCGTTATATGTCCTCTAAAAAAAATACTAGAAATTTTTGATTATGACCTCTTTAAAATCTCCCGATGACAAACTGTTGCTCCTCGTGACTGCCATTATATTAAAATCTTTGTATAAATCGCGGATATAATCATCGTCGTTGTATGACAATATGAACTTGCCCTTTATCTTACTGAGAACCTTGCAAAGCCTTTCATGATCTCCATTTGCAAACTTTACATCGTAATACTTTTCCGTCTTGTGATACGGCGGATCGCAGTAAAATAGCGCCTTGTCACGGTCATATACTTTGATGATATCTTCAAAATCTTTGTTCTCGATAACTACTCCGTCAAGACGTGCTTCTATATCCTCAAAACAATCTGTATTCAGCCGCTTTTTGTTGCAGCCAAACGTCCTCAGGCTTGCTCCAAATCCAGTCTTGACTAACACATAAAACATAGCAGCCCGCTGAATATCCGTGAATCCTGTTGCAGATATACGTTCGCGGCAATTGATGAACATTTCGCGGCTGTTTAAATAGTATCGTACTTCCTTTTTAAGCTCATTAGAATGGTATTTTAAACATCTGAAAAAGTTGACCAGATCGCTGTTTGCATCGTTATAGACCTCCAGATCTGCGTGTTTGTCTTTGGCAAAAAGTATAGATCCGCCTCCACCGAAAACATCTATATATCGGTTGTAGCTGTCTTGTGGTGGGAAAGAATCAATTACTTTGTTTTTAAGCAGGCTTTTCCCGCCTATCCATGGTATCGGACTTTTCATTTTTATCACCTTCCATTATATCATTATAAAAAAGGGCGCATCTCAGCGCCCGTCTTTTATTCAAGCCATTCAGCGCAGACAAAATAATGCCTGCGCCCTATTTTTATCTTGTTCCAAACGTGTCCGCAGGCGCGCCGCTCCCACCCATCAACGGCTTTTACAACCGCATTTTTCTCCAAAACGCCTGCGAGCGTTTCTGAACAGATCTCACAACGCGTTCTGTAATTCAGCCGCGCAGATGTGGTCTTTGCAATATATGAAACTGCATTTTTCTCCATTAGTATCACCCCGATATGATCTTAGCAAGCTGTTTTGCAAGCTTTTCGCCGGCTATACCGTTCGGTTTATAGCCAAGTTCTGCAAGCAAACTGCTTACTGCGTTTTCCGTACCGCCGCCGAAGCCGCCGTCGTCTGCAAGAGTAACAGATATGCCTTTTTTCTTACAAGCTGCTTTGATAAGCTGTTTATACGCGTACACGCCCACGCCCTTGTCGCCGCGCTTGAAGCCCTCGCTGTCCAGCGTTTTCAAGGCTTCCGGAGCGGTGAAGCCGTTTAATCCCGCCGACTTTATCTTCGCGGGGTAGTCCACATAGCAGTAGTTGCAGTCCACCGCCGTGCTGATACCCGCGACCGCGCCGCCGTCCGTGTACTGCCACATTCCGACCTCGCCCGACCAATTGAGCCTGCCGCCGTACTCCGCGAGCCAGAGGGCGTAACGCTTAGCGACCTCTGCCGTCAGCATAGTCTGCGCTGGGCTGCGGCTCATGTAAATTCCCGCGAAATATCCCGCCTTTTCGAGCTCCTCGCAGAACGCCCTGCACATCGCGGACACGCCCGTCTTGCCGACTAGCGACTTGCCCTCGACATCGAAATATATCGGGTACTCAAACTGCTTGCCCTTTATCGCAGCAAGGCAGCGCTTCGCCTCCTGCCGCGCCTCGTCGGCGGTGGTCGCATAGCTGAACCAGTAGCCGCCGCAGGGTATGCCGTGCTTTTTGCACTCTGAATAGTTGCGCGCGAAAGTCTTGTCTATCTGCCCCGCGTACCACCCGTAGCCTATCTGCATTATCACAAAATCGACCGCGCCGCGCACCTTCGCGAAGTCGGGCGAGCCTTGGCAGTATGATATGTCAATGCCTTTTTTCATTTTCTACCTCCAGATCTGTCAAGCGATGGTTCGCAACCTTTATCTGCTCGGCGACCACCGCGTAATCCTGCTCCAGCTTGTATGTGCGCTCTACAACGCTGTTGTGCTTATCCACGCGCTCGGAGAGCTTGTCTATTTTATACTCAATGAGTTTTTGGCTGTCGAACTGCGCCTGCCGCATGGATTTTCGGCTGTTCGCGGCGATGAGAAGCTGGCAGACCACCGCCGAAGCCGCCGTTATCAGCGCAACGATTATCG
>NZ_JAJCLZ010000006.1 GCF_020559915.1 Ruminococcus sp. 210702-SL.1.03 | reverse complement strand
ACTCGCTGTAATTGCGCGCGAAAGTCTTGTCTATCTGCCCCGCGTAACGCCCGTAGCCGATCTGCATTATCACAAAATCGACCGCGCCGCGCACTTTCGCGAAGTCGGGCGAGCCTTGGCAGTATGATATGTCAATGCCCCTTTTCATCGCCGCCCTCCCCTCTCTGCGATTTTGTGTGCTGCGTGCCGAAATAGAACGCGATCACCGTGGTGAATATCGTAACGAACTGCGCCGCCGAAACCGTTCCGCGCCATGCAAGCGTGCAGAAAACACCCGTCAGCGCGAGTGTTACCAGCGATTTTACGTCTACCAGTTTTGCTAATTTCTGCTTCAATGCTCACACTCCTTATCGTGCTCGAGAGTATCGAGCCTGCGCTCGCACACGGCGAGACGATTCTCATCTATTGCCTGTTTTTTCTCAGTTTCGTACATTCTCAGTTTTGTGTTGTTGTACTCATTCACGCGCTTTTCAAGCTGCTCGATGCGGTAGCTCATCAGCCGTATTCCTGAAAATGTGCCGAGAAACGTGCCGCAAAGGCTCAGCAGCGCTATTATGACTTCGCTTGGCATAAGCATTTTCCGCCCGCCTTTCTGCCGAATTTTGTCATTATCAGTATATTCATCTCCCTGTTTTTCTGCCAACGCGGCTAAGCCGTACCGCGCGAAATGCAGTCTGAAACGGGGCTTTCCCCAACTTTAATCATACTTTGCGCGGCACAAAATGTCAATCGGCAGGGTAAACGAAATTTGCAGATAGTTCCACGCTCGAAATATCTTCCAAGTCATAGATCAGCATAAAAACGCGTAAAAAATCCCCCGCGCAGGTCTGAAAAACCGCCGCACGGGGGATAAATTTGCGTTATTTTGTTCAAATATCGTCCGTCAGAATTACTCCAGCCAAATGAAATTTGTGTCCTCGTTGATGAAATCGACGTTGTAGACCAGCAGAACGCGGTCTATGCCGTACTTCTCGACCATCTCGCTCACCGCGTCGAAGTGCGAGTAGCGCAGATCGACCATGTACACCTCGTCGAATTTATCGGCGAGATACTGCACCATCGAGTTGGCGTAAGAGTCCTTGAGAACCAGTATTTTCTCTTTTCCGCGCTCCGCCGAGTCAGAAGTTATCTTGAGCTGGGCGAAATTTCCGCCGAGGTAGGAAGCGTACTTATCCTTTTTGGTAAGATAGCTCGTATCTGTAATATCGTAGGCGAATTTGTTTTCCTTCTCATATTTCACGGTGTATTTCGCCGACTTGTTCGTGAAGTAGCCGAAAGTATCGGGCTTTACGAACGAGGCGGGGGCTTTCGAGTAGAGTGTGCCGTAAAAATCGGGCACTGCGCGGTACTCGTACTCATCGCCCGTACCCGCGTAGCCGATGGTGTTCAGCCAAGCGTCGCAGACCGCGCGCGCCGCCGAGGAAGTCCAGTGGTGGTCGGTGCGGTAGTATGCCTGAACGCCCTGCTTTTGCAGGTCAGCGAGCGTATCGCGGGCGCTGAAAAGCGTAACGTTTTGCGAAAGCTTGCTCTGCACCAGCGCGATTGTTTCGTCCTGATCGTCGGTAACAGCGCCTGCGGGCAGCTTATCGGCGTTGAGGTCGATGGCGTTCGGCGCTAGGATAAAGTCCACGGGCTTGCCCAGCTTATCGGCAAAAGTATTGATATACGAGATATTTTTCTCCACCTGCGCGGTGTTCTGCGTATAACGCTGGAGCATAAAGCCGTCTTTGCCGAAGTAAACGCCGTTTTGATAAGTCTTGCCCGAGAAATAATCGCAGCAGGTCTTTAACGACATCATTGCGTCTTTTACAAATATTTGGTCAGACATATAGCTCTCAAAACCGCTCTCAAACTCGCCCGAAAAAACCTTTTCGGTGGTAAGCTCGGGCTTCTGCGCAAGCGTGCGGTTCTCCATCTCGGAAAAATCGCGGTCTTTTATGAGAAAAGTTCCCAGCGTGTACGCCGCGACGTAGCCGATGAATATTGCCGAGAGCAGTATGCAGGAGGCTTTTGAGCGCTTGTTTTCTTTATTTTTCATAGCTTAAAACTCCTCCCTGCTTAAAATCTGAAATACAGAAACGGATTGAACGAGCCGGAAGCGAGGTACGCTGTGGAAGCTATCAGCATAGCCGCCACGCTTACAGGCTCTAGCGCGAGCTGGTACACGCGCGGGCACTTTTCGTTGAGGTAAGCGCCGAGCTGTTTTATCACGGGCGTAGAGCCGAGCACCAGCACCGCGATGAGCGGCAGGTACTGCATCAGCCACATACCCGTCTGCGCGCTCCATAGCGGAAGTCCGCCGAAGCCGAACATATTCTTGAAATTAGCCGTTAGCTGCGCGGTATCTTCGTATGCGAAAATTCCCCAGCCTATAACTATCAGCAGCAGTGCGTAGATATGGCTCACCGCCGCGGGCAGCTTATCGAGCACCTTTTTCAGCAGCAGCTTTTCTATCAGCAGCAGCACGCCGAAATACAGTCCCCAAAGGATAAAGTTCCAGTTAGCGCCGTGCCAAAAGCCCGTCAAGCACCAAACTATCATGATATTAACGCACTGACGCACCCTGCCTTTGCGGTTGCCGCCCAGCGGGATATAAACGTAGTCGCGGAACCAGCCCGAGAGCGACATATGCCAGCGCCGCCAAAACTCGGTTATCGACTTTGAGATATACGGGTAATTAAAGTTTTCGAGGAAGTCGAAGCCGAACATTTTTCCGAGACCTATCGCCATATCCGAGTAGCCCGAGAAGTCGAAATAGATCTGGAAAGTGTAAGCCAGCGCGCTAATCCAAGCCGCCGCAACGCTAAGCTGCGAGCTGTCCGCCGCCGCTATCTCGTTAAATAGCGCGTAGATGTTGTTCGCAAGCAGCGCCTTTTTCGCAAGACCTACGGCAAAACGCTTTACGCCCGCCGCGAACTGGTCTGCCGAAAAGCTGCGCTCGCCGAGCTGTTTCTCGATGTCGATATACCGCACGATAGGGCCTGCGACAAGCTGCGGGAACAGCGCGACGTATGTGCCCAGCGTGATGAAATTCTTCTGCGGCTTTACCTCGCCGCGGTAAACGTCGATAACGTAAGAGAGCGACTGGAAGCTGTAAAACGAAATGCCTATCGGCAGCGCCAGCCCCGGCAGCTTTATCTGCGCACCGAAGAGCGAGTTTACGTTGGTTACGAAAAAGTCGGAATACTTGAATATCGCGAGCAGACCGATGTTCCAGATCACCGCCGCGAGGGTGGCAGCGAAAGCCTTGCTCTTGCCGTATTTCTGCTTATCGGCGAAAATTCCCGTGACGTAAGCCGCCGTTATCGAAGCGAGCATCAGCAGTATATACTTCGGCTCTCCCCACGCATAGAAAAACAGGCTCGTTACAAAAAGCACGGTGTTTTTCAGTTTTTTCGGCGCTATGAAATACAGCACCAGCACAGCGGGGAGAAAGGCGAAGAGAAATACCATACTAGAAAATACCATATTTGAGTTTCTCCTATACTCCTATACATAAATACGCACGCGTAAACTGCCATAGCGGGCGCGCGTGCGTTTTAAGGCTTAAATTTTATCAGCCGATTATCTCTTCCGCCTTGTCGTTATCATTGCTCAGGCACATATAAACGCTGTTGCCTTTAGTGAGCAGAACGGGCGTATTGAGCTTCGGCAGCTCGTCGGGATTATAGCTTTCTACCTGCGTTTTGAGATCCTCTATGCGCTTTTCGCAGGCGGCGAGGATGTCGGAAGCGGCGCTTTCGTCAACTGCGTCGAAGCAGGCGATCTCCTCAGCGGTAGAAACTCCGCCGACATAAACTGCGGCGCTGGAATACTTGTCCGCCGAAATGCCGTAAAGCTTTTCTATCATATCAGCCGAGATGGTGTTGAGGTCGTCAACGTAGGTTATGCCGCTGCGCAGATTAGCCGCAAAGTCCTCGGCAGAAGCAGCGGGGTCAGCCTGTACGGCCGCTGCTGAATCAGCGCTCTTGCTGCCGCTGTCCTTATCGTCGCCGCCGCAGGCGGTAAGCATTGAAGCCGCCATTACGGCAGCCGCGAATATGCAGATACTTTTTCTGAATTTCATGATACTTTTCCTTTCTCTGTATGCGTTATATGCGTTTGATGATTGACTTAACCGTTAGCAGGCTGGGGAACGAGGTATGCCAGCAGGTCTATCCACTTCAGGCAGTAAGCTCTTACGAAATGTATACCGTCAGCCGCGGCGTCCTCGGGCAGCATACCGCTGTCGTCCTTGAAATAGCCGTTTATATCTAGGTAATTCACGCCCGTTTCGTTTGCCGCCTGCTCAACATACGCGTTGAAAGCGTTGATGTTTTCGTTTGTAAATACCGCGTCGTTATTTACAGCCGAAGCCGCCACGGGCAGTATCGACTGAACGTATATCGAGGCGTTCGGCTGAGCCGCCTTTATGCCCTCGATAAGCTCCTCGTACTTTTCAACGAAGTTTTCGGGGTAAGGCCAGCCTAGCTCGTTTATGCCGAACATAACGAATATGCGCTTATATTCTTTCTGCGCTACGGCTTCGAGCACCGTGCCCATGTTGCCGTTTTGCAGCTCTATCACCTGATCGGTGAGCGCCGAGCTGATGTTCAGACCTTGTGAGGCGTAGAAATCAGCCTTTGCCTTATCGCAGTTCAGCCCAAGACCCAGCGTGCGCGAGTCGCCGATGAAGCAGGCGTCGGAGAAATCATCTTTCATAGCGGCGCCGTCGTAAACAGCCGCGCTGTCGTCCGCCGAAGAGTTATCCTGCGAGGAGGTATCAGCCTTGCTCTCAGCCGCCGAGCTTGAAGCCGCGGAAGAGGTGTTCTTTTTCTTCATTGTCACCTCAGCCTGCGAAGAAGAGTTTTTGCCTGCCGAAGCGGGCAGCAGACCGTGCTTTCTGCCGGTGACTGCGGTATTTATGAGCCATGAGAAAACGAAAACTATCAGCGCCAGACACGCTATCGAGATGACCCCCTGCTGTATCTGCAAACGCTTCTGCCTTATCCTTGTCTTTTCGGGCTGCATATAATTATCAATCCTTTCAAATGCATCTTTCAAATTCTTTTGTAAAAGTATTATTTGTATTTTTCATCGAATTATAGCCGTGAATACATTATTCATACACTATCATAACACATTTTACTAAGTAAATCAAGTAGCTGGCGGCAATTTTTTTCGACATTTGCTCCACATTCCCCCGCCGCGCGAACTTTTTTGACAAATTGCGAAAAGCGTGTAAAATAAATTAAATTCATTATTGCATTTTGTACAGAAATGTGTTATAATATTTTTAATGTAGTTTAACAAGAAAGGCAGGAAATATCTGTATGTTAGGTATAATTGCCGAGGGCGGTGCGAGCCGTACAGTTTACTCGGCGGGCGTGCTCGACGCGCTGCTGAACCAAGGCGTTGTTGCCGATTACTTCATCGGCGTTTCGGCAGGCATAGCTTTCGGAGTATCATACTGCTCGCTGCAAGAGGGCAGAAACCGCGAGCTTATCAGCAAATATATGTGGACACCCAAATATTCGGGCGTGCGGCATATGCTGGATAGAAATAACAAAAGCTTCTACAACCTCGATTACGTTTACGGCGAAGTTCCGCAGAAGCTGCTGCCTTTTGACTTTGATGCTTTCGCGAATTTCAAGGGCAAGTGCATTTCGGTAATGACCGACCTCGAAACGGGCGAAGCCTGCTACCCCGACACCCCGCGCGACGATATAAACTTCACATACCTGCGCGCAAGCTGCGCCCTGCCGCTGCTCTTCCCGCCTATCGAGATAAACGGCAGGAAGTATATGGACGGCGGCATTGCCGACTCGCTGCCTTTTGAAAGAGCCATTGCAGACGGCTGCGACAAGCTGATAATTATCTCAACGCGCGAACGCGGCTACCGCAAAAAGCCCGAGCCTGCGCAGAAGCTCATAAAAATGGCCTACGGCAAATATACGCAGTTTTGTGAGATGATGGAGAGCCGTGCTGAACGTTATAATAAAGACGCCGAAAAGCTGGAACAGCTTCGCGCGAGCGGAAAAGCTTTCGTATTCTACCCCAAAAAAGAGCTTTTGATACACCGCACCGAAAACGACCCCGCAAAGCTTATGCGGTTGTACGATCACGGCTACCGCCACGCGCAGTGGGCGGCAGAGAGCCTGCAAAAATATCTGAGCAAATAATTTAGTCAAATAAAACAACACATATCTGAAAGGAATGATCTTCGACCATGTCTGTAAAATCCAAGGGCGCAGGCGCTGCCGTTATCGCGGGCGCGCTGGGCGCGTATCTCATAAAGCGCAAGAACGAACTGAGATTTTATCACTACGAGATAGTAAATTCTAAAATACCCGAAGCTTTCGAGGGCTTTCGCATACTGCATCTTTCCGACCTGCACTCAAAAAGCTACGGAAACGACGGCGAATATCTGGTAGAGGCCTGCGAGGAGTTCAATCCCGACATTATAGTTTTCACGGGCGACCTTTTCAGCCGCAGCGAGAACATATTCACCATAAAGCGCAAAGTGCCGATGATGAAAAAGCTCAACCAGCTCGCCCCGCTCTACTATGTATGGGGCAACCACGAGGCGGACGTGCCCGACAAAGCTCGCCTAATGAACAGCCGCCTCAGCGAAGAGGGCATAACCATACTGCGCAACGAAAAAGTGCGCATTTACAGCGGCGAAAGCTTTATAGAGCTTTACGGCCTAGAGCTTGACGAGAGCTGCTACAAAAATGCGGAGGGCGGCTACAAAGACCTCACCCCAGTAACGCAGGATATGCTTCGCGAGCTGCTCGGCGAGCCTGACCCCGCCAATTTCAACGTACTGCTGGCGCACACGCCTATGCCTTTCGCAGAGTACGCAAACTGGGGCGCTGATTTCACCATGTCCGGCCACTGCCACGGCGGTATGATACGTCTGCCGGGCGGTATAGGTCTGCTTTCGCCCGAACGCAAATTTTTCCCGAAATACACCAAGGGGCTTTACCTCTGCGAGACCGACTCTGGAAAATCTGTAATGGAAGTTTCCGCGGGACTCGGCAAACTTAGGATAAATAATCCTGAGATGGTATCAATGTGCATTTTAAGGAGGCACAGCAGCAATGACTCTAAGCAATAAAGACCTCGCCGAAAAGCTCGCGGCGTATTTCGACGAGCACATCGGCGACGTGATAGCCGACATGAACGAGATCATGTCGATAGATTCAGCATACTCTCAGCCCGCCGAGGGCAAGCCTTTCGGCGAGGGTTCGGCGGCGGCGCTCGCATGGGGCGCGGCGCAGGGCGAAAAGCTGGGGCTGAAAGTGAAAAATTTCGATAACTACGCCGTTTCTATGACATACGGCGATGACCCCGTGCTGGGCATACTCAGCCACTTAGACGTAGTTCCCGCGGGAGAGGGCTGGAGCTTTGAGCCGCACGCCGCGACCGTGAAGGACGGCGTGATATACGGCAGGGGCGCTATCGACGACAAAGGCCCTTCGGTGGCGGTGCTTTGGGCGATAAAGGCTTTGCAGGAACTGAACGTGCCGCTGAGCAAAGGCTTCCGCGTGATATTCGGCGGCAACGAAGAGGGCGGCTGCGAAGACATTGAGCATTACGAAAAGCTGGAGGCTTTCCCGCCGATGGTCTTCACGCCCGACGGCTCATTCCCAGTGCTCAACTGCGAAAAGGGCATGGTGCACCTTACGTTTTCCGCGCCTTTCGCCAACGATGAGATAAGCGAGATTGCCTGCGGAAGCGTTATAAACGCGATACCCGACAAGTGCAGAGTTACCGCGGGCGGGGCTGAGAAGCTTTACTGCGGCAAATCGGCGCACGGCTCGCGTCCCGAAAACGGCGACAACGCGGCTGTAAGATTCTTGGCGGACTACAAGGACGAAAACACGCTGCTGAAAGCGCTGGCGAAGCTCTTTCCCGTCGGCGAATACGACGGCGCTTCATGCAAGATGGGCTTTTCCGACGAGCTTACGGGCAGCATGACCTGCGCGCTGACTATGCTCAACACGCGCGGCGGCAGGCTTTGCGGCGGCATCGACATACGCTACCCCATCGACAGAAATTACGCCGAAGTCAGCGGCATTATCACGAATGTGCTGAAAGAGAACGGCTTTGAGATAGACGAGTGTTCGGGCATGGAGCCGCACTACGTTTCCGCCGACACCCCGCTGGTGCAGACGCTTCTTGCGGTATACGCCGACGTAAAGGGCGAAAAAGGCGAGCCGATAGCCGAGGGCGGCATAACCTATGTGCACAACACTGAGGGCGGCGTGGCTTTCGGCGCGGAATTTCCATGGGAAAACAACAATATGCACGGCGCTGACGAGCACATCTCGATAGAAACGCTGAAAATAAATCTGAATATGTATGCAAACGCCATCGCAAGGCTTTGCAGGTAAAAATACATCACACAAGCTGAAATTTACAGGACGAACACTGCCCCACCGCGGTATTCGTCCGTTTCGGCGTTATGCAAAATATGCGCATACTGCCGAAAAATATACGAAACTGATGAAATTGTACGAACGGAAAGGATATGGAAAAGAATGAGCATATGGGACGTATTTGACAAAATATCTGCTGAAAAAGGCGGCTCGCAGAAGCCCGAATTTATCATAGCGGGGCTGGGCAACCCCGGCATACAGTACGAGCGCACCCGCCACAACGCGGGCTTTATGGCGATAGCGGCGATGGAGGAAAAGTACGGTTTCGCCGTGCAGAACCACAAGTACAAAGCGCTCGTGACCACAGCGCAGATAGGCGGCAAAAGCTGCCTTATCATGAAGCCCGAAACTTTCATGAACAACAGCGGCGAGGCGATAGAGCAGGCGCGCGCTTTTTACAAAATACCGCTTGAAAACGTGCTCGTCATCTACGATGACATTTCGCTGGAGCCGGGGCATTTGCGCATACGCAGACGCGGCTCGGCGGGCGGGCACAACGGCATAAAGAGCATAATAGCCCTCTGCGGCGGCGAGGATTTTCCGCGCATAAAAATAGGTGTAGGCAAAAAGCCCCGCCCCGATTACGACCTTGCGGACTGGGTACTCGGCAAATTCAACGAAGAGCAGAGCAAGCTTTTCATGAGCCGCATGGACGACGTATGCTCCGCCGCCGAGCTGATAGTTAGCGGCAAAACTGACGAAGCTATGAACAAGTACAACAAATAAGGTGCAGCATATGAACGATATTTTCAAACGCATACTACAAGCCGAGCCTTTTTATCAAGATCTGGAAAAGACGCTGCTCGGCGGGTATTATCCCATATCGGTAACGGGCGTTTCGGGCGTGCACAAGGCGCACACGGCGTATTGCCTTTCTCAGCACGCTCCCCTGTTGCTAATATGCGCCGACGAAGCCGCGGCTACCCGCGCCGTGCAGGATATAAACACATTTGCAGGCGGCGCGGCGGCTTGCCTTTTTCCCGAAAAAGAGTACGTTTTTGCCGCTATGGAGGGCGTTTCGCACGACTACGAGCACAAGCGCATAGAGGCGCTCTCGCTCATCGCGCGCGGAAAAAGGCGTGTGCTTTGCGCATCGGCGGCGGCAGCGGCGCAGGCTACCGTACCGCCCGACATTCTGGAAAAATATTCATTCAGAATATCTATGGGTGACGAGATCTCGCTAGAAGAGCTTTCGGCGCGGCTGACGGCGGGCGGCTACACACGGTGCGAACTGGTAGAGGGTGCGGCGCAGTTTTCCGTGCGCGGCTCGGTAGTGGATATTTTCCCCGTTTCCGAGCAAGCGCCCGTAAGAATAGAGCTTTGGGGCGACGAGGTAGACAGCATCGCGCGCTTCGACACCGAAAGTCAGCGCCGCACCGAGCCGCTGGACGAAGCGGAGATATTCCCGGCGCTAGAGGTGATATTCAGCTCGCGCGAAGAGCTTTGCGAGCGGCTGGATAAGCTGGCGGCAGGCGTGCGCGGAAAGCTTACCGACAAAATTCGCGCGCTGATATACACCGACCGCGAGTACGCCGAAGCGGGTCTGAGCCTTTCAAATCTGGATAAATATTACAAGCTGGCATACGAAAAGCCCGCTTACGTTTTCGATTATTTTGGCGAGGGCATATGCGCGGTATCGGAATACTCGGCGGTGAACGAGAATATGCGCTCTTTCATCTCGCAGCTTTCGGAGGACTTGAAACTGCTTTACGAGTCGGGAGTAATGTTTAAAAAGCTGGACGGTTTTTACCTCGAGGGCGCTGAGATAGCGGCGCGCGCGACCGCCCTGCCATGCGTTTTTCTCGACACATTCATGCGGCAGAACGAGGGCGTGCGCTTTAAAAAGCTGATAAATACCGACTGCCGCCAGACCTCGGGCTGGGGCGGCGGAATGGTGGCGCTCGGCGAAGAGCTGCGTGAATATATAGACGGCGGATACACGGTAGTGCTGCTGGCAGGCTCTGAAAAAACACTGCCGATAATAGTCAGCGACCTGCGCTCCGACGGATTTGACGCGGAAGAGCTGATAGATGGCGGCGAGCAGGAAGCGCCGCTGGCGGCGGGCAAGATATACGTCCACACAGGCTCGCTCTCGGGCGGATTCGACTACCCCGAAGCCTGCTGCGCGCTGATAACGCAGATGAAAGCGATGACGGCGAAGCGAAAGAAGCCGAAGCACAAAAAGGGCGAGGAGATACGCACCCTTTCAGACCTAAAGCCCGGGGACCCCGTAGTACACGCAATGCACGGCATAGGCAAATTCGTAGGCATACGCAGTTTGGAAACAAACGGAGTAAAAAAGGATTACATCACGATAAAATACGCGGGTACTGACGTGCTGTATGTGCCCGTTACGCAGCTAGACCTCGTATCGCGCTACGTCGGCGGCTCGGACGATTCAAATATAAAGCTGCATAAGCTCGGCTCGGCAGAATGGCAGAAAACGCGCACACGCGTCCGCCGCGCCGTAAGGGATATGGCAGAGGAACTGACCAAGCTTTACGCCGAGCGACAGCAGGCAAAAGGCTTTGCATTCTCGCCCGATAACGACTGGCAGAACGACTTTGAAGAGCGCTTCGACTATCAGGAAACTGACGACCAATTGCGCTGCATAAGCGAGATAAAAGAGGACATGATGAAGCCCTCGCCGATGGACAGGCTGCTCTGCGGCGACGTAGGCTTTGGCAAAACGGAGGTAGCCCTGCGCGCGGCATTCAAATGCGTGCTGGATTCAAAGCAGGTGGCTATACTCGTGCCGACCACTGTGCTCGCATGGCAGCATTATCAGACGGCTATAAAGCGCTTTGAGCATTTTCCCGTGAAAATAGAGCTGCTCTCGCGATTCAGAACGGCGGCGCAGCAGCAGGCGGCTATACGCGAGCTGAAGCGCGGCACGGCTGACATAGTTATCGGCACGCACAGGCTTGTGCAGAAAGACGTTGACTTCAAAGACCTCGGGCTTGTTATCGTAGACGAAGAACAGCGCTTCGGCGTGGCGGCGAAAGAGCGGCTGAAAGACCTCTTTAAAGGCGTAGACGTGCTCACCCTTTCGGCTACGCCAATCCCCCGCACGCTGAACATGGCGCTTTCTGGAATACGCGATATGTCGGTAATAGAGGAAGCCCCGCAGGACAGACGGCCTATACAGACCTACGTCATAGAGCACAACGAGGGCGTTATCGCGCAGGCTATAAGCAAAGAGCTGCGACGCGGCGGGCAGGTATACTATATCCACAACCGAATAGACACGATATACACCTGCGCGCAGAAGCTGGCGAAACTCGTACCCGAAGCGCGCATAGGCGTGGCGCACGGCAAGATAACCGAGCAAGAGCTCAGCGAGATATGGCGGCAGCTTATAGAGGGCGAGATAGACGTGCTGGTCTGCACAACGCTTATCGAAACGGGCGTAGACGTTTCAAACGTGAACACGCTCATAATCGAGGACGCCGACAGACTGGGGCTTTCGCAGCTTTATCAGCTCAGAGGACGCGTCGGCAGATCCAGCAGGCGCGCATACGCATACTTCACATTCCGCCGCGGCAAGGTGCTTTCGGAAACGGCTTCAAAGCGGCTGGAGGCTATAAAGGAATTCACCAAATTCGGCTCGGGCTTCCATATCGCCATGCGCGACCTTGAGATACGCGGCGCGGGGTCTATCCTCAGCGGCAGGCAGCACGGCCACATGGAGGCAGTCGGCTACGACCTGTACCTGCAAATGCTGAACGAGGCCATCGCCGAGCAAAAGGGCGAAACTCCCCCGCCCTCGCCCGAGGACTGCCTTATCGACATCATGGCGGACGCCTACATTCCCGAAACGTATATCGAAAGCTCTTCCCTGCGCATCGACGCATACCGCAAGATAGCCTCGATACAGACGGAGGAGGATTCGCGCGACGTGGTGGACGAATTTATCGACCGCTACGGCGACCCGCCAAAACCCGTGATGGGTCTGGTAAACATCGCGCTGGTGAGAAATTCGGCGGCGGCGCTGGGCATACGCGAGATAACTCAGCGCGGCGAAAAGGCGATATTCTACATGAAGAGCCTTTCGCCCGAGTGCGCTCCGCGGCTTTACGACAAATACGGCTCGCGGCTGAAATTCATACAGGGCGATAAACCCGGCTTTTCGATAGACCTGAGCGCCAAAAAAACCACGGCGGAGCTTATCACCGAGGTGGTAGGGGTGCTGCGAACGAAATAAATATTTGCCGAAGTATAAACAAATCATTAAAATAAACTAACGGCTATTGCAATAAGCAGGCGTTTATTATATAATTAAAGTATGGCGGCTCAAACGCGCCGCATACAAGATCTGACAATTTTTCAGGAGGTCAATGGATTTATGGGTGGATTTTTCGGGGCAGTTACCAAAGAAAACTGCGTATTCGATGTTTTCTACGGTACTGATTATCATTCACATCTCGGCACGCGCCGCGCGGGCATGGTAATATACGATGGCGAAAAGGGCTTTCAGCGCTCTATTCACAACATTCAAAACTCGCCTTTCCGCACCAAGTTCGCCGACGACGTAAACACAATGGTCGGCAGCATGGGAATAGGCTGTATATCAGACTACGAGGCGCAGCCGCTGCTGATACGCTCGAAACTGGGCACATACGGCATAACCACCGTAGGAAAGATAAATAACGAGGAAGAGATACTGGAAAAAGTATTCTCAAACAGCCACCTGCATTTCTTTGAGATGAGCGGCGGCGAGGTCAACGCGACCGAGCTGGTAGCGGCGATAATCAATCAAAAAGACAGCCTGCTGGAGGGCATAAAGTACGCGCAGGAGCTTATAGACGGCTCTATGACAATGCTGCTGCTGACGAAAGATGGCATATACGCCGCCCGCGACAGACTGGGCAGAACGCCTATCTCCATCGGCAAGCGCGAGGACGGCTACTGCGCGGCTTTCGAGAGCTTTTCGTACCTGAACCTCGGCTACTCGCACTACCGCGAGCTTGGGCCTGCCGAGATAGCGCTGATAACGCCCGAAGGTGTTGAAACGCTGAGCGCTCCGCAGAAAAAGATGAAGATATGCTCGTTCCTCTGGGTATACTACGGCTACCCCGCTTCGTCATACGAGGGCGTAGGAGTAGAGGAGATGCGCTACAACTGCGGCAGGCTGCTGGCGCAGCGTGACGACGCACAGCCCGACTTAGTTGCAGGCGTACCCGACTCGGGAATAGCGCACGCCGTTGGCTACTCAAATTACTCAAAGATACCTTTTGCAAGACCTTTCATCAAATACACCCCCACCTGGCCGCGCTCCTTTATGCCGCCGAACCAGTCGATGAGAAACCGCATAGCTAAGATGAAGCTGCTGCCGGTAGAGAGCCTTATAAAAGACAAAAGCCTGCTGCTCATCGACGACTCTATAGTACGCGGAACTCAGCTTCGCGAAACTACAGAGTATCTCTTTAACAGCGGCGCGCGCGAAGTACATATCCGCCCTGCCTGTCCGCCGCTGCTATACGGCTGCAAATATCTGAATTTCTCGCGCTCAAATTCCGAGATGGATTTGATAACGCGCAGAGTCATAGCCGAGCGCGAGGGCGACAACGTAAGCGAAGAGGTGCTTCAGGACTACGCCGACCCCGAGAGCAAGAACTACTGCGAGATGATAGAGGAGATAAGAAAACAGCTTAAATTCACTTCGCTGAGATACCACCGTCTGGACGATATGCTGGAATCCATCGGCATAGACCCCTGCTGTCTTTGCACTTACTGCTGGAACGGAAAAGAATAAAAAATCTGACAAGGGAGTAATATGATATGAAAAAGCTTTTAGCCGCGCTTTCCGCCTCGGTGATAATGCTTGCGAGCGCGAGCGCTCTGCCCGCTTCGGCGGCAGTATCAAAGCCTGCTGCCCCGCAGGTGGAAAACGCTTACAGCGCTTCGACCGGCGCAGTTCGCTTAAAATGGGCGAAAATAAAAGGCGTTTCGGGTTACCGCGTATATCGCTATGATTCGTCAACAAAGAAATGGAAGACGATCAAAACGATAGGCAGATCAAGTACAACAGAGTACAGAGACAGCGGGTTATCCCCTGCTACGAAGTACAAGTATAAGATCAAAGCCTACAAACGCGTAAACGGCAAAGCTGTATGGGGCAGTGCAAGCACTGCGAAGAACACAACGACCAAACCGTCTGCCGCAAAATTCAGCAAAAGCTCTGTGACAAAAACATCGATCACGCTCAACTGGAACCCTGTGAAATGCAGCGGATATACACTGTATCAGAAAAAAGACAGCAAGTACACGAAAATCACGGACATCAAAGATATGAACGTATCTTCATTCGAAATCAAAAACCTGCAGCCTGACACAGAGTATTCGTTCAAGATCAAAGCGTATGCCAGAGATTTAGACCTGACCAGACAGTATGCTTCCGGTAACACAAGATCACAATCGACCAAAAGCGCTGTCACATGGTCGAAAACAATGCTTGCATATAAGTCAATGTGTGAAGGCAAAAGGCCGACCAGCGAAGAACAGGAACTGATCAGAAATGATATTCTTGACTACGCCATGAAATTCAACGGGCAAAAAAATCTGCACTTGAGCGATGGCTACGGCAGCACATGGGATATTTCCTATCCGCACCCGCTGGAGATGATCATACGGCGTGATCTGACGGACGTAGAAGAAAACGCCCATATGGACGCGCACGATCAATATGACGGACTTGATGTGCTTTTAAAAGAAGCTTATCGTGAAGGTGGCGAGCAAGGTGCTTACAACTTTGTAAAAGAATGTAGGTACACATCACAACACATAATAGATTGTGCACTCCGGAATCGATATGAAATTAGAGAACTTCACAACTCACTGGAAAGTGCTCATATTATCAACTTCAATATTGGTTTTGACGAGTATAATAATATCTGGTTCTTGTCAGAAGGCTAAAAATAAAACAAAAAAATCAAGCGCATGACTTCAAATCTGAAAGCCATGCGCTTTTATTATTTTTGTATAATTCAGCAAGTCAGCGGTTGAGCTTTTCCAGCTCTTCCGAAGTGTGGCCGCTGTGCTCTTCGCGCTTGGTAGTTACCATCTCGCCGTCCACGCCCTCGGTGGCGTCGGGCACGAAGCATATTTTTATCGTCATAAGTATCAGCTTTATATCAAGCGCAAGCGACTGACGCTCTATGTACATGAGGTCGAGCTTGAGCTTGTCATACGGCGTGGTGTTGTACTTGCCCATTACCTGCGCGTATCCTGTAAGACCCGCCTTTACTTTCAGGCGGTAGTGGAACTCGGGCATATCCTTTTCGTACTCCGCCGCAAGCTCAGGTCGCTCGGGGCGCGGGCCTACGAATGACATATCGCCCTTTAAAATATTTATAAGCTGCGGCAGCTCGTCGAAACGTATCTTGCGGATAAGCTTTCCTATCGGCGTTATACGGTCGTCGTTTTTGCCCGCAAGCTGCGCGCCGTGCTTTTCGGCGTTTACTATCATGCTGCGGAACTTATGCACCTTGAATTTCTTGCCGTTCAGCGTAAGGCGCTCCTGCGAATAGAGAACCGGGCCGCCATCGTAAATCTTTATAGCCGCCGCCGTTATCAGCATGAATGGCGAAGCTATCACCAGCGCTATCAGCGAGAAAAGTATATCCGCCGCGCGCTTTATTATCTGCTGCTCGAAAGGCGTGCCCTCGTTGCGGCAAAGCAGCAGCGGGGTATCGAAAAGATTGCACTCGTCAGCCGAGCGGATTATGATGTCAGAAAGCTTCGGGTTGATATATGTGCGGATATTATTTGCGAACGTGAATTTCACGAGCTGGTTTTTCATTATGCTGGGAATATCGCAGATTATCACAGCGTCGTGCGCGAGAATTTTCTCTTTTATAATGTCGATGTCATCGTCGCAGCTTACCGAATCGTTTATGATGTACTTATCTACGCGTGTGCTCATTTTTTTCACTAGCGCGCTGGCGCTGGAATTGCCATAGATTATGAGCATTTTGCGCGGCGGGTATATGCTGGAAAAAATTTTGGTAAACAGTATGCACCAAACAGCCGCGCCGATAAGTTCGCCGAGGGTAAGCCAAAGCATAGGCACTACCGAGAGCCTGCCTCTGCCGATAAGGCTTATCTCTAAAAATGTGATGGCGTTGGTCATTAGTATACCCAGCACTTGCGAGCCGATAAGGCTGCCCGTCTTGAAATAGCCAAGGCGAAAAGCGCTGAAACAGTTGGCGCTGATGACGTATACTATTATATATAGTATCACCATGAGTATATTGCCGTTAAACCAATAGGGGTCGCGCATTTCGCGGTTATACTGCGTGTACCACATTTTAGAAAACGCGTAGGCGAATGCGCCGATTATTATAAAAGAAGCCAGAAACGTAAGCAGTCTTTTGAACTGTTCTTTATTTTTCATTTATCCGACCTAACCTTTCAAATATGCTGCCAAAAATGTCTTGAAATTAAGTATAGCACATTTTGAAAAAATAATCAAGTATTTTCAAGATACAAAGCGCAAAAAGGCGGAAAATAGACCTATTTTATCACAAATTGCGCCATATGCAGACATATATTACAGTAGATGGCAAAATGATTTTCGCTGTGTATCTGCAAAATTTCTCATAAGATAATAAATTTATAGAAAAAATATCGCGTACCCCCTTGAAAAGCGGGTGATTTTATGTTATCATTATTAAGGCAACACCGCACAACTACCGCCTAGCGGCTTTGTGCGGTATTGCCTTAAAGGCAGAACTGCGCTTTTTTATGCGTACTGCAAAACTTACCGCGGTGTAACGGACGCGGATAAAATATCCTTGCGAATATTATTTTAAAGGAGTATTTATTTCTATGAAGTACGGTTATTTTGACCTGAAAAACAAAGAGTACGTGATTACCCGCCCGGATACCCCGGCGCCTTGGGCTAATTACCTCGGCTCTCCCGAATACGGTGCTATTATTTCCAACAACGCAGGCGGTTACAGCTTTGTAAAGAGCGGCGCTAACGGAAGAATCGCGAGATACCGTTTCAACACCAATATCTCCCTCCCCGGCAGATATGTTTACATTCGTGATAACGATACCTACGACTACTGGTCTGCTTCCTGGCAGCCCGTTGGCAAGCCCCTCGACGAATACAAGTCGGTATGCCACCACGGCACCGCTTACACCCGCCTCGAGGCTGATTACGCCGACATCCACTCGGAAGTTACCTACTACGTTCCCCTTAACAAGACCTACGAGGTTTGGAGAACTAAGGTCACCAATACTTCTGACAAAGTAAGAAACCTCTCGCTCTTCGGCTTCATCGAGTTCACCAACGAAAACAACTACGAGCAGGATCAGGTAAACTTACAGTACACCCTCTTCATCACCAGAACATCTTTCGAGGGCAACAAGATAGTACAGCACATCAACGAAAACAGCGGCAAGGACGCTAACGGCTCTAACTGGAGAGAGAGATTCTTCGGCGTAGCGGGCGCGCGCGTTTCCGCTTACAACGGCAACCTCGACAGCTTTATCGGACCTTACAGAACCTACGGCGACCCCATTGCGGTAGAGCGCGGATTCTGCGACAATAAGTGCAACTACAACGGCAACGCCTGCGGCGCACTTCAGTCCGAAATAATGCTCGACCCCGGCGAGACCGCTGAGATCATCTATGTTCTCGGTCAGAAGAACCCCACTGAGGCTGACGCTATACTCGCTGCATATGAAGAGCCCGGCAAGTGCGACGCTGAGATCAAGGAGCTGGTAGACTACTGGCACGGTCAGCTGAACAACTTCCAGGTAACCACACCTTCTGAAGAATTCAACAACATGGTAAGCGTATGGAACGCATACCAGTGCTTCATTACCTTTATTTGGTCGAGAGCTGCTTCCTTCATCTACTGCGGTCTGAGAAACGGCTACGGCTACCGCGATACCGTTCAGGATATTCAGGGTATCATCCACATCAATCCTGAGCTGGCTGCTGAGAAGATCCGCTTCATGATCTCTGCGCAGGTTGACAACGGCGGCGGTCTGCCCCTCGTTAAGTTCGACCACAACGCGGGCCACGAGACCTGCCCCGATGAGAACGACGAAAACTCGGTATACGCTAAGGAAACGGGTCACCCCTCTTACAGAGCTGACGACGCGCTTTGGCTCTTCCCGACCATCGTTAAGTACATCGGTGAGACCGGCAACAAGGCGTTCCTCGACGAAGTTATCGTATACGCAAACGGCGGCGAGGACACTGTTTACGACCATCTGAAGAACGCTATCCGCTTCTCTATGGAGCGTCTTGGCGACCACAAGATGCCCGCAGGTCTGCACGCAGACTGGAATGACTGCCTGAGAATGGGCAAGAAGGGTGAATCCACCTTCGTAGCATTCCAGCTCTACTACGCTATGAGCGTTATCAAGGACATGGCTGCTGAGAGAAACGACAGCGAATATGTTGCATACATAGAAAAGGTACAGGCTGAGCTGGGCGAGAGCCTTACTGCTTGCTGGGACGAGGACAGATTTATCCGCGGTATCCGCGAGGACGGCGTTGTAGTAGGCGCTAAGAAAGACCCCGAGGCTAATATGTGGCTCAACCCGCAGTCTTGGTCGGTGATCTCGGGCTTTGCAAGCAAAGAGCAGGCTGACACCGCAATGGAGAGCGTACACAGAATACTTAACACTCCTTACGGCGTAAAGCTTCTCGAGCCTCCTTACGTTGACCACTATTTCGACGGTGCGCTCATGCACATCTTCAACCCCGACACTAAGGAAAACGGCGGTATCTTCTCGCAGACTCAGGGCTGGGCTATACTGGCAGAATCTCTGCTGGGTCACGGCGACAGAGCTTTCGAGTACTTCCTCGAATCCTCGCCCGCTACCCTGAATGACAAGGCTGAGATACGCGTGCTCGAGCCGTACGTTCACGGTCAGTTTACCGAGTCTACCCGCTCGCCTTTCGCAGGACGTTCGCACGTTCACTGGCTGACAGGTACAGGCTCTACCGTAATGGTAGGCTGCGTAGAGGGTATCTGCGGTATGCGCCCGAACGCTGACGGACTTGTCATCAGCCCCTCCATTCCTCACGAGTGGGACGGCTTCCAGATCGAAAAGAACTTCCGCGGCAAGCACCTTTCCATCGACATTCAGAACCCCGACCACGTTGAGAGCGGTGTAAAGAGCATCACCATCAACGGCGAAAAGCTCGAGGGCAACTTCATCAGCGCTGACAAGATGAAGGAGCAGAACGAAGTAGTAGTAGTTCTCGGCTGATAAATTCGATATAACAAAAAGCGGTTCGCTATGAGCCGCTTTTTTTTGTACCGCAGCGAGTGTTCATATTTTAGCAATTGACAAGCGCCGCGGGATATGGTATAATAAAAATAATCACGATAGACCGTGCTCAGGGGTGTACCACCATCGGTACAGACTCCCGGCACGGTCTTTTTTGTTTGTGGTAAATATTTACACAGAGGTGAATCTCATGATAGTTATAAACGGCGAGAGTTTTGATACGGATAATCTGCCGCTTACCGAGCATCTGAAAAGCGAGGGGCTGCTGCCAGAGCGCGTGGCGGTAATGGTAAACGGCGAGATACTGCCGAAAAGCGAGTACGCCGAGCGCGTGCTGACTGACGGCGACACGGTAGAGATAGTCGGCTTCGTGGGGGGCGGCTGATGGCGCAGCTTGATCTCAGCGAGCGCGAATTTGCCGAAGCACTCGACTCGCGCAGCAGCGTGCCTGTTTACGACATTATGAAGCGGGCGCGGGTAGGCATCGCGGGGCTGGGCGGGCTTGGCTCAAACATAGCGGCGGCGCTGGCGCGCGCGGGCGTAGGCAGGATAGCAGCCGCCGACTTCGACGCAGTAGAGCTTTCAAACATAAACCGCCAGATGTACACGCTGCGGCACATCGGCATGAAAAAAGCGGAGGCTATGGCGCAGATAATCGCCGAGATAAACCCTTTCTGCGACTTTGAGGCGCACGATATTAGGGTGACGGCGGACAACATCGGCGAGCTTTTCGGCGATTGCGACATAATTTGCGAAGCTTTCGATGTCGCCGAGCAGAAAGCTATGCTGGTAAACGCGGTACTGGAGAAGTACCCGCAGAAATATTTGGTCTGCGGCAGCGGCATGGCGGGGCGCGGCAGAGCGAACGAGATAACCACCCGCAGGATAACCGACCGCTTTTTCATCTGCGGCGACGGCGTTACCGACGTTGCGGACGGCGACGGGCTGACGGCGGCGCGCGTGACGATATGCGCGGGGCATCAGGCAAGCAAGATAATCGAGATAATTTTGAAAGGTGTGTAATATCATGGAAGATAAATTTGTACTGGCAGGCAGAGAGTTCAGCTCCCGCTTCATTTTAGGCTCGGGAAAATTCGACCTCGACCTCATAAACGCGGCAGTCGAGCACGCGGGTGCTGAGATAATCACGCTGGCGCTGCGCCGCGTAAACAGCTTTAACGGCAATATTCTCGACCACATCCCGCAGGGCATTACGCTGCTGCCGAATACTTCGGGCGCGCGCAACGCCGAGGAAGCGGTAAAGATAGCGCGCTTGGCGAGAGCGGCGGGCTGCGGCGAGTTTATAAAGATAGAAGTTATCCACGACTCAAAATATCTGCTGCCCGACAACTACGAGACCGCGAAAGCCTGCGAAATGCTGGCTAACGAGGGCTTTATCCCGCTGCCGTATATGTATCCCGACCTCTACGCGGCGCGCGACATGGTGAATGCGGGCGCGGCTGCCATAATGCCCCTTGCAGCGCCTATCGGCTCAAATCAAGGTCTTGCGACAAAGCAGTTCATACGCATACTCATCGAGGAGATAGACCTGCCGATAATCGTTGACGCGGGAATAGGCAAGCCCTCGCAGGCGTGCGAAGCTATGGAGATGGGCGCAGCGGCGGTAATGGCGAACACGGCTATCGCAACGGCGGGCAACATCGTTGACATGGCGAAGGCTTTCAAGCACGCTATCATCGCGGGCAGAACGGCTTACCTCGCGGGCACGGGCAGAGTTCTCGACCGCGCTTCGGCTTCCTCGCCGCTGACAGGATTCATTCAGGACTAAAGGGGGCGAGTGAAATGGAACAGCAGAGAATTGACCACATGAAATACCTGCCCGATATGGAGATATTGGAAGATTCAGACATCGGCGAGCAGGTAGTCAGCCGCATGAAGGCTTACGATTACAACAAATACACGGCGGACGACGTAAAGCGCGCGCTGGAGGCAGAGTACCTCAGCACCGAGGATTTCGGAGCGCTGCTCTCCCCCGCCGCCGAGCCATTCCTAGAGCAGATGGCGCGCCGCGCGACTATTGAAACGGGCAAGCATTTCGGCAGCAGCGTTTGCCTTTTCACACCGCTCTACATCGCGAACTACTGCGAAAACTACTGCATTTACTGCGGTTTCAACTGCCACAACAAGATACGCCGCGCCAAGCTCGACTACGACGGCATACGCCGCGAAATGGAAGCAATTGCAAAGACCGGCATGGAGGAGATACTTATTCTGACTGGCGAAAGCCGCAAGATGAGCGACGTTGAGTACATCGGTAAAGCGTGCGAGATAGCGCACGAGTATTTCAAGAATGTCGGCATAGAGGTCTACCCGATGAATACTGACGAGTACGCCTATCTGCACAAGTGCGGCGCTGACTATGTAACGGTATTTCAGGAAACTTATAACAGCGATAAGTACGAAACGCTGCACCTCGCGGGCCACAAGCGCATATTCCCCTACCGCCTGAACGCTCAGGAACGCGCGATACGCGGCGGAATGCGCGGAGTAGCGTTCGCGGCGCTGCTGGGTCTGGACGATTTCCGCAAGGACGCATACGCTGTCGGCACGCACGCCTACCTGCTTCAGCGCAAGTACCCGCACGCCGAGATCTCGTTTTCATGCCCGCGCCTGCGCCCCATCATCAACAACGACAAGATCAACCCGAAGGACGTTCACGAGCGGCAGCTTTTGCAGGTAATGTGCGCTTACAGAATTTTCATGCCGTTTGCGGGACTGACCATTTCTACACGCGAGCGCGCAGGCTTCCGCGACAACGTGGTAGGAATGTGCGCGACAAAGATCTCTGCAGGCGTAAGCACCGGCATCGGCAGCCACACCGAGGAGGAGTCGAAGGGCGACAACCAGTTTGAGATAAGCGACGACCGCTCGCTCGATGAAGTTTGCGCTGCTATCCGTGCGAAGGGTTTGCAGCCGGTGCTGAACGACTATGTTTACATTCCTGAATAAGGTCATCGCCGTCAGCCAGCGGCATATCTGCCCCCGCCCGCTGGAAGAACAGGTGTACCGCATCGCAGAGAACGGCATCAGCAGGCTGATACTGCGCGAAAAAGACCTCGCCGAAGAGGATTATCTGCGGCTGGCGGAGCGTGTGCTGAGATCATGCGAGCGGTGCGGCATGGAACTGACGATACATAATTTTCCGAACGCTGCGCGCGAGCTGGGGATAGACCGCCTGCATATGCCGCTGCCGATGCTGACAGCGGAACTTTGCGCCGAGTTTGAAACAGTAGGCAGCTCGGTACATAGCGCGGAGCAGTTGGCGCAGGCGGAGCGGCTCGGCGCGAAGTACGTCACGGCGGGGCATATTTTCGTTACAAATTGCAAAAAGGGGCTGCCGCCGCGCGGATTGGATTTTCTGCGCGATATGTGCGAAAGGGCGAACGTGCCCGTTTACGCCATAGGCGGGATAAACGCGGACAACGCCGAAATGGCGCTAAATGCAGGCGCTGACGGCGTTTGTGTAATGTCTGCCATAATGCAAATGTAAATTGGTTTAACAATTGGTTTTGTATATTATGCTTAATATACAAAGCCAATTTTCTTTGTATTTAGGTTCTCTTAATAAAAATTCCACAATGTAATGAAACTGCGTTGACAGACTGCGAAATTTGTGTTATAATGGTAATATAAAAGTGTAAAATAGGTGAAATGAAATAGACGTATACGCCCAGATTTTAGGAAAGGGGCTGGAAAATGTGAATGATACAGCAGCATTAACGTTTGAAAGTGAGGGCGAAATGCTTGTGACCGAAACGCGAGCCAAGCAGATAGAGCTTCCCCCGCACCTTGATTTCAAATACCGTGAAAAACCCGTGTACAGCTTTTTCAAGCGCATTTTCGACATTCTGCTTTCGGCTTTCGCGCTTATCGTGCTTTCGCCCGTACTGCTCGTCTGCATCGCGGCGATATTTATAAAAGACCCCGGAAACCCGTTTTTCGAGCAGGACAGAGTCGGCAAAAACGGCAAGTTTTTCAAAATATACAAGCTTAGGTCAATGTATAAAGACGCTGAGGCGCACAAGGCAGAGCTTATCGAGAGCAACGAATGCAACGGCGCGGTTTTCAAAATACGCAACGACCCCCGCATACTTGGAAAAGTCGGCAATTTCATACGCAAGAGTTCGATAGACGAGTTGCCGCAGCTTGTGAATATCCTCAAGGGCGATATGTCGATAATCGGCCCGCGGCCTTTCGTGCCCGACGAGCAGGAGCGCATGACGAGCGACCGTCTGCTTGTGAAGCCGGGACTTTCCTGCTACTGGCAGATCAACGGCAAAAACGCGCTTTCGGCTGAAATGTCGGACTACTACGACAGGAAGTACATAATGGACCGCTCGCTGATAACTGACGCGGCGATAATCCTCAAAACAGTCGGCATCGTGCTGAAAAGTTCAAATTCATAAAAAATACTGAGCAGCTTTTACGGCTGCTCTTTTTTTGCAAAAAAATCCCCGAAAGGTGCTTGACCTCTCGGGAATAATTGATATTTAGCAAATTTATCAGAATGCCAGCTTTTCTTCGAGGTACTTCTCAAGATCAGCGATGGCAACTCTTTCCTGCTGCATGGTATCTCTGTCGCGAACGGTAACGCAGCCGTCCTCCAGAGTGTCGAAATCATAGGTGATGCAGAACGGAGTACCGATCTCGTCCTGACGGCGGTAACGCTTACCGATCGCTCCTGCTTCGTCATATTCTACCACGAATTTCTTAGCAAGCTGCGCGTAAAGCTCGCCAGCAGGCTCTTTCAGCTTCTTCACCAGCGGCAGAATGCAAGCCTTTACAGGCGCGAGCGCGGGGTGAATGTGCATTACGGTGCGAACGTCGTTCTTCTCCGCGTCGATAAGCTCTTCATCGTAAGCTTCGGTAACGATGGAGAGGAAAAGTCTTTCTACGCCGAGCGAAGGCTCGATAACGTAAGGAATGTACTTGGTGTTGTCATCGGGGTCGAAATATTCAAGGCTCTTGCCGCTGTGGTTCTGGTGCTGAGTAAGGTCGTAGTCGGTTCTGTCCGCTATGCCCCAAAGCTCGCCCCAGCCGAAGGGGAAGAGGTACTCGAAGTCAGTCGTCGCCTTGGAATAGAAGCAAAGCTCCTCGGCATCATGGTCGCGCAGGCGCAGGTTCTCTTCCTTGATGCCTAGGCTGAGCAGGAAGTTTTTGCAGTAGCTTCTCCAGTACTGGAACCACTCGAGGTCGGTACCGGGCTTGCAGAAGAATTCAAGCTCCATCTGCTCAAACTCACGAACGCGGAAAATGAAGTTGCCGGGGGTGATCTCGTTTCTGAAAGATTTGCCTATCTGACCAACGCCGAAAGGTACTTTCTTCCGCGATGTTCTCTGAATGCTGGCAAAGTTTACAAATATACCCTGCGCGGTTTCGGGACGCAGATAAAGCTCAGCCTTAGAGTCCTCGGTAACGCCCTGGAAAGTTTTAAACATCAGGTTGAACTGGCGAATATCGGTAAAATCGCTCTTGCCGCACTCGGGGCAGGTGATTCCCTTTTCGCGTATGTAGTCCATCATCTGCTCGTTAGTCCAGCCTGCGGGGTTTGTGCCGTCGAAATCCTCGATGAGGTTATCGGCGCGGTGACGGGTCTTGCAAGCCTTGCAGTCCATCAGCGGGTCAGAAAATCCGCCGAGGTGTCCCGAAGCCACCCAAGTTTCGGGGTTCATCAGTATAGCCGAGTCAAGTCCTACGTTGTAAGGAGTTTCCTGAACAAACTTTTTCCACCAAGCTTTCTTGATGTTGTTTTTCAGCTCAACGCCGTAAGGACCGTAATCCCATGTATTGGCAAGTCCGCCGTAAATTTCGCTTCCCGGGTAAACAAAACCGCGATTTTTACAAAGCGCGACAATTTTGTCCATTTTCTTTTCGCTATTAAGCATTTTTTGACCATCCTTTCAATTTGAAATCATGTACTATATCATTATACACTAATTTTCACAAAAAATCAATAGCTGCGGCGCAATTTTTGCAAATTACTCCTCCAAAAATGCGCTCTGCGCTTCGGCGAAAAAGTCCTCGGCGCTGTTCGGCTCGGCGATGCCCGCATACATGAGCTGCGCAAGTTTCACGAATGATTCGTGCATATCTTTGCATTGCAGAATTTCCATCGGTTCGCTGCCGTCGTTTCGGAAAATGCGGTAAACGCCCGCGATGCAGAGCACCTCTATACAGCCCAACCCCGCCCCGATAAATCTAAACGAGCGCGGCAGACGTTTGTGCGGGTGCTTTTCGGCGGCGATCTCGAGCAGCGCGGTCAGTTCATCGGCGCGCACGATGTCCTCGTCCGTCATCTCCGAACGCAGTATCTCAAGCTTTTCAAACGTCATTTTCAGTCACCTCGCCCGACTGCTCCGCCTGCTGAGCGGCAAGCTTCGCCTGTTTTTTTGCGCGCTTTTCCAGTACACGCTGGCGGCGCGCTTCCTTTTTCTCACGGCGCACGCGGCGTATCTCCTCGATGTCGGCGTTGTAACGCTCCAGCGCGTCGTCCACCGTGCCGTCAAATTCCACGCCGCCGTCTTTCAGATAAATAGCGCGGTCGCAGGTCGATTTAAGCGCATCCGCCGAATGTGAAACGAAAAGCACGGTAACGCCCGTGTCGATCAGCGCCTTGATAGCCTTGCGGCATTTTTTTCTAAATCTGGAGTCGCCAACGCTCAGCGCCTCGTCTACCACAAGAATGTCGGGGTGGATATTGATGTTTATTGCGAAGCCCAAGCGCATTTTCATGCCGCTCGAGTAGGTCAGCACCGGCTGGTCGATGTACTCGCCGAGGTCGGCAAAATTAATGATGTCGTCCTCTATCTCGGCGATGTCGTCATCGGTCAGCCCCAGCAGGTAGCCTTTCATCGTGATGTTCTCCCTGCCCGTCATCTCGGGCGAAAAGCCCGCCGTCAGCTCGAGCAGCGCCGCGACCTTTCCGCGCACGGTAACATCGCCGCTGGTGGGGTAGCTTACGCCCGTTATCATCTTCAAAATAGTAGATTTTCCTGCGCCGTTCCTGCCGATGAAGCCGACAGATTCGCCCGCGTAGATCTTGAACGAAACGCCGCCGAGCGCGGGGTGCTGGCGCACTCCCCTATTACCCGTGAACATTGCCTTAAAACGCTCTCTGCCGCTCTTGTAGAGATAGTAATTTTTTACAACGTTTTCAAATTCTATAACAGGCTCGCCGCTGCGGTCGATAACTCTCGGAGTTTCGACCTCGGGAGCTTCCTCTATTACAACATTTTCCTCGATTTCCATTTGCAATATGTCAACTCCTTTACAGCACGTCGGGTATCAAGCGGCGCAGCTTCTTGTAATAGTGGCTGCCCATCAGTATCAACAGCAGCATCTCGGCATAAAATACCACCGTTTCTGTCGTGTAATTTGCATCAAATATGGATATTCCATACAAAAATGACTTCCTATATCCGTTTATGAAATAATTGATAGGATTGAGATACATCAGCTTTTTGATGAAAGGGTTCTCAATGTCGTATGTGCTCCAAAAAATTCCGGACAGCCAGAAAAGTCCCGTCATTATCGAGCTGATAAGGTTCTCAAAATCCTTGCTGAATGCCGACATCGGCGCAGTTGTCCATGTAAGTATCAGGAAGAAAAGGAACATCAGCGGGCAGTAGTAAAAAAATTGCAGATTGTAGATCATCGGCGCGTAACCTCTCACGCAGAGCACGATGAACATCAGCACAGCCAGCAAAATATGGATATACAGCGCCGAAAGGTTTGTGAAAGTCATTATGTTCGACATCGGGAAGCTGAGTTTCGTGACATACTGCTTGTTTTTGCGTATTGAGCGCGCGCCGCCGAGTATCGCCTCGCTGATGTAGAACCACGGCACATAGCCGACCAGCATGAAGTAAAATCTTGGGTAACCAGCCACTATATTGGAATGACGCAGACCCACCGCGAAAGCGAACCACAGTATGAAGAGCGTGAAAGTCGGCTTTATAACCGCCCAAAGCGGGCCGAGCAGCGAGCCGCTGTACGTCTTTTTCAGGTGGCTGACCGAGAGCAGGAAGATCTTTTTCGCCTGCCCTTTGTGCTCGCGGAAAATTATCGAAAGTCCGCTTTTCTCTTCGCCTTTTGTTGTATAAAAATATTCTGAATTGGTATTTTCAGCCATATCTAACAAATTTCCTTTCATTTATCAAAAACGTCCGCCACGCACTCGGTCGAGTGTCCGTCGCAGGCAGACATATATTTCTTAACAAATTCCGCGTAACGCCCCTTATCAAAGTGCGCAAGCTCGTCCGTAACTGCCGCCGCCAGCTTTTCGCCGTCGGTAATCACAGGGCACGGCATATCGCGCTTGAAATCGAGATAAAAATCGCGATCACTGAGATATTCTTCCAAGTCTTTGCACCAAAGCAACATTGGTTTATCCAGCAGCGAAAACTCAAATATCACGGAAGAATAGTCGGTGATGAGCATATCGGCGCACGGCAGCAGCTCGTTTGTCGAAAGCAGCGGCAGATCGCAAACGCCGTTTTTCACGCGCGGGTGCTCGCGGATGACCACCTGCCAGCCCTCGCCAAGCGCCTTTTTCAGCCCCTCGACCTCCTCAACGCCAACTGTGTAAGCGTGCGAAGCGTCGCCGCGGAAAGTCGGCAGGTAGAGCAGAATTTTTTTTCCGACCGTTTTGGGAGCGGCGGCGTGCAGCTTTTTGCGGCATTTTTCAGCATATTCGCCGTCGAAAAAAACGTCTGTACGGCAAACGCCCAGCGCCTGCGCCACGCCTTTTTTCAGCCGAAAAGCCTCCTCAAAAACCGGCACGCACGCGGGCGAGCTTACGGTAACGAGGTCGATGTTGCGCGAAACACTGCCCTTGTAGCTCGGCGGGATGTCGTCCGGCGTGGAGTAGCCGAATTTTTTCAGCGCGCCGCAGGAATGCCAGAGCTGCACCGCCAGCGTTTCGGAGCGCTTTCGGCAGGCATGCGCTGGCACGAAATAGTTGCAGATCACCAGCCCGCGCGCCACGGCGTACCGCTTCATGAAAGCGCGCATAAATTTGAGCATTCCGCCAAAGCCCGCCGCCGAGAAATCGCAGCACCACGCCTCGCACCTGTACCCGCGCTTCTCCAGTTCCGCCATCAGCGGCAGCATACTTTCGGGCGGGCGGTCGCCGTTCAAGTCGGCAAAAAGCACCAGTTTTTCCTCTATCGGCTTGCTTCGGCAGGAATTATACCAAATCGGCAGCAGCGTTTTCTGCAAAATGTATTTCAGATATTGTTTCAGCGCGCTCTTTTTAGTTGACATATTTTAACTATTTCCTCAAGAATTTCTTGTAGATCTTGCCCGTCAGCGACTGCGGCAGCACGAAAAGCGCAAGCTGCGCCGCGCAGGGAATTATGAAATCGCTCAGCCGCGAGTAGCCCGAGCGGAATATCCGCCAGCGCACCGATATAAAAGAGCGCGTGTTGCGCCAATTGCGGCGGCGGCTGAGGTTTGCGCGTGTAACGCGGTAGCGCACCAGCACCTCGGGTATGTTCGCACCTACTGCCCCCGAAGCCAGCATTTTCACCACGAAATCGTAGTCCTCGCAGCGGCGCACTTCCGAGTAGCCGCCCGCTTTTTCAGCAGCCGACTTTTTGTAGACCAGCGTCTGATTATTAAAAGGATTGCGGCGGCGGGCGTAAACGCGTATCTCGTCGTTGCTTTCGGGGGTGCTCTTCACGGCGATGGGCTCGCCCGTTTCGGAGTCAAATTCCTCGATGTACGCGCCGCACATATCAAGCTCAGGGTGCTCCGCCATCAGCCGCAGCTGACGTTCGCAGCGCTGCGGCAGGGCGATGTCGTCAGAATCCATCTTCACGATGTACTCGGTATCGGCAGCTTTTAGCGCGGCATTCGCGCACGCGCCTACGCCGCTGTTTTTATCCATTTTCAGCACGCAAAGCTGCTGAGGGCAGCGCTTTTCAAACTCGGCTACCACGCCCTCGAGCGCCTTGCCGAGCTCGCCGTCGCAGACCAGTATCAGCCTGCGGCAGGGGTGGGTCTGCGAAAACATACTCTCTAAGCTGGCGCGGAGAAACTCCGCCTTTTCGCCCGAGTATACCGACATCGAAACCGTGTACTGCGGCAATTCAGCCATTTTGCAGACCTCCTTTAAACTAAACATATCATTTTAATTATACTACATATTCTTATAAATTGCAATGTATATTATACACAAAAAATCAAGCGTTCGCGGCGGTTTGACGGCATAAACGCAAAAAAGCCCGACGTATCTCGCCGAGCCTTTGCCGACAGCCGCTCTGCCGACCTGCAATTCTGTTAAAGTGAGCGCGAACATCTGTCATTTACCGGATCAGGAAGCTATATGGTTGAAAAAGCTAAGACTTGCCGCTGATAAACCTTTCAGAATTGCCGTGAGTTACTCTTTTACAGCGCCCGATATCAAACCGCTGTAAATGTATTTTTGCAGGAACAGGAATATCACCAGTGTAGGTATTATGCAGATGACTATTCCTATGAAAAAATGCCTTTTGTTGTAAAGTATGCGCCTGCGGCGCGCGGAGTGTCGTCAAGGCTGTCTATCATCGCAGATACGGAGATTTACGCCATATGCTGTGAGTCAACGTTTATCGTGGTGATAGTGATGGTCGCTGCCCTCGGAAATGATCTAATTATCGCAGCCAAGCGCCGAAATTTCTTGCAGAAAGTTCAGCGTCAAAAAGTCAGTTTAATTTAGTTAAGGCTATTATTTTCACCAGTGCCGAAAATCTCTAAATTATTGTATTTCGCCCATTCGTCCTCGCCAAGCTCGCCGCCCGCGGCAATCAGCCCCGTACACTCGTTCGCTGAAGCGGCAGGGTCAAGCGTTTCGCGGTGCTTCGGTATGCCGCCGCCCGCCGCGCTGTAAAGTTCCGCAAACGCCCCCACCCCGCCGCGGTGCATTTTCTGCTGTAAACTCAGCGGCAGCGAATTGTAAAAACGCATCGCCCTGCTGTCAGATTCAAGTAATTCGGATAGATCTTTGTAATCATTCATCGCTAAAACTCCTCTCTTTTCAGCATATTTTTCCCTTACCGCCGAGATTTATACCTTGTAAATCGTGCGAAACTGTGGTATAATAGCGTATATGACCACAAAAAGGAGTTTTAAAATTTGCAAAATATAGCGATAATGCTTGCAGGATACATCATATCAATTTTCTGTGTGCCGCTTCCGCGCGTGTGCTCGGGCAATGCAGCAGGCATTTTCGGCGGTGTGCTGCTGTTTATATATACCGTATATTTCCAAAACGTGAACGCCGCCGTCTGCCGATTTGCGCAAAAAGGCGCGCCGCAGTTCGCGCTGGTAGTCCTGATCTGCACGCTCATGCTGATCGCGATAGTCTATTTTACCAAACTCAGCATAAAAATGTATGTTGCTCAGCGCCGCCGACCGCCGACTTCCCTGCCCTGCACCGTTATCGTGCTCGGCTGCCGCGTAAAAGGCACGCGCCCCACGCGAATGCTTCGCCGCCGACTCGCCGCCGCCTACGATTACCTGCGCGAAAACCCGCGCGCCGTCTGCATAGTTTCGGGCGGACAAGGCGCGGACGAGCAGATCAGCGAGGCGCAGGCGATGCGCGACTACCTCGTCGAACTCGGGCTTGAACCCTCGCGAATTTTTATGGAAGACAGTTCGCGCGACACGATGCAGAACCTGCGCTTTTCGCTCGAGATCATCAAGGCCGCCGACCTGCCGCAGACCGTTGCCGCCGCGACCGACAGCTTTCACCAGTACCGTGCCGCGATGCTCGGCAGGCGGCTCGGGCTTTCGCTCTACGCCGTTTCCTCCAAGACCGAGCCGCGCTACGCCCCGACCTACTGGGTTCGCGAGTGGTTCGCGATAGTAAAATACACGTTTTTCAGCCGCGGTTAAATTCACATATGTACAAAAAAACGGACTTGTTTTCGCAAGTCCGTTTCTCAGTTATACCTTGTTTTTACGCTTTTTTCTCACGCTGATAATTATCGCCGCAAGCGCCGCCGCACCTACAACCGCCGCTATCGCCGCAGTTGAGCGGCTGTTCGCGGTCTGCTTTTCATTTGAGATCGCCGACTTTTCCATGCCGCTGTCGTTCAACATTCCTCCGTCTGGATCGCCGTTTTGCAGGACGGTCATACTGCCGTACTCGTAAGCGTCGAAGCCGAGCGTGCCGGAATGAACCGTAAATTTCAGCTTATGGTCGCCCATCCCCAGCCCGTAGCGCCGCCAAAACGCCTGCTTCGAGCCGCTGTTGACCTTGATCTTATCCGCGACCACCTTGCCGTCAAGCTCAACGGTGATGACCGCCTCGCTCGCCGTACCGATTAGCGCAGCGCTGTCGCCATCAAATTCAAACTCCGCCATGCTTCCGTCAGAAGCGTATGAAGCGGTGCGGTTGTGATTGGTAAAACTATCCATCGTATTGTGTTCCCAATCGCCGTCAAATTTCACACTGCCGTCCAGCTCATCGCAGCGAACAACGTAGTTCGTCATGTCGGCTGGCAGCACCGCTAGATCGTCGAAACTGTTGCGGTCGTAGGAGCTGAAAAGCGCCGCTCTGCCCGAGAAGACCGCCGCATTTTCCAGCGGTACCGAAGCCACCTGCACCCCGTCGGCCGCCGCCGTTAGAACATCGCCCTGCGCCGTAACTGTCAGAGTATGCCAAAGCGCGGGATCAAATTTGTCCAGCTTGCCCTCCGCGAGCGTTTCGGAATTGCTGCAAAACCGCCAGTCGCCCGTGCGCACAAGTTCCAGCCGATAGCCGCTGCGTGAAAGCTTCGCCGAAGCGTTGATGTACCGCAGACCAACGCCCGCGTAGCACTCCTTGTCGCCGTTTTCGTCAAGCTTCACCTTCGCGCTGACGGTGTAATTCGCCCAAGTGTCGTCGCCGAGCGTGGTGACCGGCTCGGGAGTCATGCCCCACTCGATCCCGCGCAGATCGTCAGTGATCTGCTGAGTCAGCACGTTGCCCTCGTCCGTCTGCTCGACCTCGAAAGCCCCTCCCATGTCGGTAGTGTAGCGCGGCGCATTTCCGCGATCTTCCAAATAATCCTCAGCCTTGTCTGCATACTCAAAATCGTCCGAATATGGCAGAGCCAGCCGCTCCTGCGGGGTATCGTCAGTGAGGTCAACGGGCTGGACTTCCAGCGTCGAGATAGTAACCAGCGAATACGGCTTGACGGATAACTGGTATGAATAGCCATCAGAGGATTTTTCAGGCTCTATCGCCATGATATTCTTTAGATAATTCTCGTTATAAGCGCCATCGTCCGGCCCGCGCGTTTCCCATACCTGCACTGCGGAAGCAGCATGATCAAGATTTTTCACCGTAAAAGTATAGTTTCGCTCGGTGGACGTGTTGTTCGCCAGTACCGCCGAGTAGTCGCCGGTTTCCGGATCAGCGAGGGTCACGATGTTGTTCGTCGTTTCGGAAAGCACATGGTTTTCCTCTTTACCATCGCCCGCGCAAGCGCTCTTCACAAACTGCCAGCCCTTTTCGGTGAACAGACTGAAATGCTCGCAGAGGTACATTCCCGCGCCCGCCTCCAAAGCGCCCGACCACGGCTGATTTGCTGTAATAAGCTGCTTCGGATAGTAGGTCGCGCCGCTGTAATAGGCGGCGACAGGCGGCTGAAACTCGTACATCGTGTAGCCGCCGTTGGGGTACATATTTATGATGCACCCCGCCACATCGAGCATACTGTTCACGCCGGAAATGCCCGAGCCGTCGGCAGTAGCGGCATATTTTGCCTCGCCCGCGGGCGGCAGACCCTCGCTGTACCAAAGCTCCTTGCCGTACTTGTCGCGGCATTTCAGCGTGTTTTCGTCCGCCGTCGAGGTGTAGTGGATGCCGATGACGTCGACCGCGTCCATCAGATCTTTGTCCTCCAGCATCATCGAAGCGAGGTCGTAGCGCGCATCTTGGTCGGCGGCAACTATCTTAATATTCTTATATTCATACGGCGTATCCTTTTCCGAATGAAGCGTGTTCGCGAAGTATTTTATCCACCCCGCGTCGATAGATTTTTCGTTAAAATTCGGTGCAACGTAGTCAAATTCCAGCCCGTAAGTTTCGTAAGCTGAGTTAAGCGTCTGCTTGAACCACTTGTACCTCAGCTCACGAACGCCGTCAACGCCTTTGCCATTTTTTATAAAAGCAGGTGCACCCCAAGAGAGCAGTTCTAGCGTAACGTCGGGGTTGATAGCCTTAACGTCCGCCGCCAGTCTAAAGCCCGCGCCGCGCCTAACATTGACAGCATCTTCCTCAGAACGCATCGTGGACGGCTCAGTACCGCTAGAAGAGTTGACATCTGCGCCCATTTCGATCTTTAAATGGGTCATTCTGACAGCTCCATTCGGGTCGAACAACCAGTTCAGCAGCTTTTGATACGCCTCGGGCTGCTCGTCCATGTAGTCCAGCAGCAGCCGCGAAGAATTGTTCGCCGATATGCAGCCGAAACCGCGGTAAGCGTCATTTTTCGCCGTGTCGCAGGTGCTGCCGTCGATCGTGACTTCAAAAACGCCGCTAGGTACGACGTTTTCCGTCTTTGAGGACTCCGCCGATACCCCTCCCGTCAGCGCGGAAGCAGCAAAACAGAGAGCGCATAATGCGGCAGTCAGTTTTGTTTTTTGCATAAAATAATCAATCCATTCATAAACAAATTTTCCTATTTGTTTATCTTCCTCGCCTTTTACTTCTCTATATTTTCAGTTTCATATTTTTATATTTTCAGACGTTGAAACGGAACAGAACTATGTCGCCATCCTGCATAACGTACTCCTTGCCCTCAGAGCGCACCAGACCCTTTTCCTTAGCTGCCGTCATCGAGCCGCAAGCCATCAAGTCGTCGAAGGACACAACTTCCGCGCGGATAAAGCCCTTCTCGAAATCAGAGTGTATCTTGCCCGCCGCCTGCGGAGCTTTCGTGCCCTTTTTGATCGTCCAAGCCCTAACTTCGGGCTGACCGGCGGTGAGATAGGAAATAAGTCCCAGCAACGAGTAGCCAGCCTTGATGATCCTGTCAAGACCCGACTGCTCCAGACCGAGATCGGAGAGGAATATCTCCTTTTCTTCGTCAGTCATGTCAGAAATTTCCGCTTCGAGCTGCGCACATATCGGGAAAACCGCCGAGCCTTCCGCCTTTGCGATCTCGCACACCTCGTTGTAGTGCTCGTTTTTCTCAACACCGTTTGTGAAATCCTCGTCCGAAAGATTCGCCGCGTAGATCACGGGTTTCAGCGAGAGCAGCGGGGTCTCTTTCAGCCATTCGCGCTGCTCGTCGGTCATCTCGAAAGCGCGCGCCGCCTTGCCCTCCTCCATGAAAGCTTTTAACTCCTCGAGAAATTCCACCTGCGGCGCGAGCGATTTGTCGCCCTTCATAGCCTTTTTCGTGCGGTCAAGCTTGCGCTCGATCAGCTCAACGTCTGAGAATATCAACTCGAGGTCGATGGTTTCAATGTCGCGGCGGGGGTTTATGCTGCCGTCAACGTGGATAATATTGTCATTTTCAAAGCAGCGGACAACGTGCACGATAGCGTCTACTTCGCGGATATTTGCCAAAAACTTGTTGCCAAGTCCCTCGCCCTTTGAAGCGCCCTTTACCAGTCCCGCAATATCAACAAATTCCAGCGTAGCAGGGGTAAACTTCTCGGGATCATACATATCACGCAGCTTTTCCAGGCGGACATCTGGCACGCTAACTATGCCAACATTTGGTTCAATTGTGCAAAAAGGGTAGTTTGCGCTCTCAGCACCGGCGTTAGTAAGCGCGTTAAAAAGTGTCGATTTGCCAACATTCGGCAGACCTACCATTCCTAATTTCATTTATATCTTCCTTTCAAAAAAACGCAAAGGCGGTCACACGCCGCCTTCGCACGCTTTTTTTGTAAATTATTCACATTCGCAGCATTCGCACTCATCGTCGCAGCAGTCGTCAAGATAGTCCTCGCCCTCGTAGCTGACATTGTTGCTGCCGATGGTCGTGGTCTTGTTCTTGCGCGGCGAGATGAGCATTCCGACGATCACGCCGAAAAGGAACATCGAGATCGACATCCAAAATGCCTCGTCCTTAGATACAAAAGTATCCAGTTTTTTCTTGATCGTTCCGATGTTTTCGCTCAGTTTTGCGGTAATCATTTCAAATTTTTCCATGGTAATTTCATCCTATAAACTTATTTATTGTTGCTGTATTATACAGTTATTTCATTCTATGGATTTTAAAGACTGCGCCATGTCAATATTCCGCAGCCTGAAATACAGCGCTCCATTCACTATGCAGGCAAAACCCGCCGTCAGCAGCGCGCCGATGATGTACGAAGCCGCGTTCAGTTCGCGAATGAACATCACCGCCTCGACCTCCACCGTCACGACCACGAAATAGTGCAGGAGTTTGCCCAGCCCCAGCCCGATGATTATGCCGATCGCCGTCGAGATAACGCTTTCGCGGTAGATGTACGCCGCCGTTTCGCCGTCGTAAAAGCCCAACACCTTCACCGTTGCCAGCTCGCGCATGCGCTCTGTAATGTTAATGTTTGCCAGATTGTACAGTACCGTCGCCGCGAGGAACGCCGCGCAGACTATCAGCAGCAGCACTATCGCGTTCATGCTTTTGATCGAGCGCATAAAGCTTTTCACCGAGTCGTCCTTGAAAGTCACGCCCAGTACCCGTTCGTCTGAGATCAGCTCGCTTTTCACGCTCTCGTTGCTTGCAGAATTATCCGTATTCAGCAGTGCAATGTTATCCTGCGGCTTTTTGCCAAACGTCTTTTCGTACTGCGCGTCTGTCATAAATATGTAATTCAGCGCGTAATTCTGCATTATCCCGCCGATCTCCGCTTCGTATCTGTCGCCGTCTGGGTCGGTAAAGCTTATGCTGTCGCCCTCGGAAAGGTCGCACATATCTGCCAGTTTTTGCGTTATCGCAACGCCATTTTCTGGGTCGATGTCGCTGCCGTCGGGGCGCTTCATCTGCACATATCTGTCTTTCAGACCGTCCGCCGCGATTATCGTCGCCGAGTAACCGTCGCCGCCGTCCGCTTCTACCGCCATGGAAAACGCAGCTTTGCTGTATTTCACACCATTGCAGTCCTCCACAGCCTTGTATGCGTTGTCAAAATCCGTATTCAGCGCCACTATTGCCGAATAGCGGAATATCTCGCCAAACTGCTTGTCGATTATCGCCGATACCGAATTTTTCAAGCCGAAGCCTGTGATTATCAGCGCCGTGCACCCCGCCACGCCTATCACCGTCATGAAAAAGCGCTTTTTATACCTCAGCAGATTTCGCACCGTTACTTTCATAAGAAAGCTCAATTTGTTCCAGATTGCGGGCGCTCTTTCCAGCAGCACTCGCCTGCCTGCCGCGGGGGCTTTCGGGCGCATTATCTCAGCGGGCTGCGCACGCAGTTCTCTGCGGCATGAATACACCGCCGCCGCGCAGGTCAGCAGCACCGAAACGCACGCCGCCGCCAGCATATACGCAGGTCGGAAAGGCGTTGCCGCACCGGGGATATTGTACATTATGCGGTAGGTGCGGATTATCAGTCTTGGAAATATCTGAAGCCCAGCCGCCGCGCCGATACAGCTTCCCGTCAGCGAAGCCAGTGCGCCGTATATCATGTATTTTGCCAGAATATGTATCTCGCCATATCCCAGCGCCTTGTAAACGCCTATGACCGTCCGCTGTTCCTCCACCATTCGCGTCATGGTCGTTAGACAGACCAGCGCTGCTATCAGTATGAAGAACATCGGGAATACTTTGGAAACGTTGTTTATCTTTTCGGCGTCGTCGCGGTAGCCTTCGTAATCGCTGAGGTCAAAACGCGTTTGGTTGTAAAATTTCAGCTCCGACGCATTTTCAAGCTGCTCTTTCGCCGCCGCAAGCTCGATTTTCGCCTGCTCCAGCTGCTCAGAATAGCCTTCGCGCACGCTGCCGTCTGTATCGCCGATAAGCGCCGCCAGCATATCCGCCTTTTCGTTGGTCTGCATGAGCTGCGATTTTATCAGCACTTTCTGAAAGCTCTTCTCCTGCTGAGCGTATTTTTTTTGCAGCTCAGCGGCCGCCGCGAGCGCCTTTTCATGCAGCGCCGAAAGGCTGTCCACGTCGGTGGAGAGCACGCTTTCCAGCGTTTCTATCTCGCCCTGCGCATAGTCGATCTTTTGCTGAGCCGAGTTTTTCATGCTCTCGTACCGCTGCGAAACGCTCTCTTCAAAAGCTTTTTCTGCCGCCGCTCCGCGCTTTTCCGTCTGCTTTTTGTACTCCTCTGAAAATGGTTCGTACCCGCTCATGCCCTCCAGCCGAACGTACAGATCGGTGTAATAATCGCACACAAAGCTCTCTTCCGGCAGGAAAATATTGCTGTTTACGCTGCCACTGCCGATGGACGCATGGTCTCGCTCAAAGCCGATGTACAGCGGCGAGATAACCACGCCGACTATCTCGAAAGTGTCGCAAGCCAGCGTATCGGTCACCTTTTCCGAGCTGTTTGGGGCTTTCAGCGTTATCTTTTCGCCTATTTTAAACGTATCTGGCGCGCCGATCTTCACTTCAACCGCACACTCGTTCTTCGCAGTCGGCAGTCTGCCCTCCTGCAAAACGGGCACGTTCAGGTCGTTCACGCCTCCGCTCTCGACGTTTGAATTTATCGAGATAGCTTTGAGGACAACGTTGCGCTGATCGTAATTGTAATAAAATTCCTTAGAGTACCCCGCGCACGCGCCCTCTACCCCCTCCGCCGAGCGCACCGCCGCTATGTCTTTCGACTTGACGCCGATGTTTGAGCGCAGGCGCAGATCCATAAGCCTGCTCTGCTCAAAGTAGTTTGAGGCGGTGAGTATCATATCGGGGCAGGAGGCTTTTATGCCCGTAAAAAAGCCGCAGCCAAGCGCGATTATAAGGAATACCGACATAAATCTGCCGAACGAACGCCTTATCTCGCGCAGCGCGTCTTTAAAAAGCGCCGTCATAAAAGCGCGTTATTCGCCGAACATCTCTTTTGAGAGCTTGCCGAGTATCTCGCAGCCCTTTATGATGTTCTCATCGGTAGGCGTAGAGAAGTTCATTCTGAACGAGCGGCTCTCGTCATCGTCATTGATATTGAAAGCCGTGCCGGGAACTATCGCCACCTTGTAGTCCTTTACCGCGGTGGTGCAGAAATCTACCATCTGCTGAGTAGTAACGCCCTCGGGAAGAGTGCACCAGATGAAGAGTCCGCCCTGCGGGTTAGTATGGGTGATCTTGGAAGAGAAATTCTTATCTATCTCGCTGAGCATAAGGTTGGTCTTGTGCTCGTAAACGCGGCGCAGCTTAGCCAGATGCTCATCGAGGTCGTATTTTTTGAGGAAGCGGTAAGCCAGCATCTGCGACCACATAGTCGAGTGAACGTCGGCTACCTGCTTGCAGACTACTATCTTCTGAACAATGTCCTTGTGCGCGCAAACGTAGCCTACTCTAATTCCGGGCGAGAGTATCTTAGAGAAAGTGCCCGAGTAGATAACGCTGCCTTCGGTATCGAGGGTCTTTATGCTCTTAACGTCCTCGCCCGCGAAGCGGAGATCGCCGTAGGGGTTGTCCTCGAGGATAACAGCGCCGTACTTCTTGCAAAGCTCAAAAGCTGCCTTGCGCTTTTCCCAAGACATGGTGTTTCCTGTCGGGTTCTGGAAGTTCGGGATAAGGTAAACCAGCTTTACGCCGCCCTCTTTCAGCTTTTCCTCCAGTTCGGCAATGTTCACGCCGTCGGTTTCAAGGGTAACGCCCTTGAGGTATACGCGGTAAGATTTGAAAGCGTTGAGCGAGCCGATGAAACTGGGCTTCTCAGCCAAAATAACGTCGCCCTCGTTGCAGAGCACTTTGGCGGAAAGCTCGTTGGCCTGCTGCGCGCCGCTTGTTATGATAACTTCATCGTACTCGGGGTTAAAAACGCCGCGGTCTTTGAGTATCTTCTTTACCTCGTCGCGCAGAGGGGTGTAGCCCTCGGTAAGACCGTACTGAAAAGCTACGGAAGGCTCTTCTGCGAGCAGCTCTTTAGAAAGTTCTTCCAGTTCCTTAGCGGGCAGAGCCTCGGGTGCAGGCGAACCTGCGGCAAAGGAAATCACCTGCGGGTCTGCCGAATATTTCAATATCTCTCTTATAGCGGAAGCCTGTAAGTGAGATACTTTTTCTGAAAACTTAAATTCCATGATATTTTCTTCCTTTCAAAAAATTATACAATATAATTATAGCACATATTCGCCGCGATTGCAAGGGCTGGGCGGATAAAAATGCGCAAAAAAAGAGCGGCAAAGCGCCGCCCTTTAAGAAATTTTCAATTGTCGATCATCAAGCGTCAAGGTAGCTGTTTGCGGGGGAAGCAGAAGCAGTTGCCGAAAAGTCGCTGTTGTCAGTGCCTGCTATCTGAGCGTTGAAAATAAGGTTGTAAAGCTCTTCGCCGAGAGTAGTCTTTAGCGATTCGAGCCATGCGTCGCCATTCATCGAAGAAACGTACTGGTCGAGCTGGTCGTTGTCGCTGATGTTGTACATCGTGCCGCTCGGAACCGTGATGTCCGAAGCGTCGGTCTCCTGCGCGGTGATCGCGATAGTGCCGAGGTCGGTATCGTTAGCGCTCAGAGCAATGTTGGTGTCGATGTTCGTGCCGCTGTTGTTGAAGTCGTATACCATGCTGATATTGTCGCTGGAATCGGTCACATTTATGGTAATTTTACCTGTCAGCGAATCTTCGCCGGCGGTGAGGTTATCATATGTAGCGGTAACGTTAGTAGTTTCGTCCGAATCGTTCATGGTCATCTTTACAGAGCCGTTGATGGTATCGCCGTCGATGTCAACTGCGCCCGCCGCAACGAATTCGTCTGTGCCGTCGGAAGTGAACTTCCAGTCGAGTATCATCTGCTTATCAGTCGAGTAATTAACTATCTGATAGCTGTCGTCGCCGCCCTCGGCTTTAAAGCCTTGAACTTCGTCGCCGTTGTAGTAAACGTCGAAAGTAAGAGCGCTGTCGTCGCCCTCGTCGATGCTTGTCAGCAGCCCATCCCACATCGAATTGTAGTCGTCCTCGGAAAGACCCGCGCTTGTCATAGCACCCTTGAGCGTTTCGTCAGCCTTAGCCTTGTCAGCCACCGCCTGCGCTATCTTCTTGCCGTCCTCTTTGGTGATGGTGTAGGTCTTAGTAGTAAGTGTGTAAGATTTTCCGTCGATCTCGCCGGTCTTATCAGCTCCGTCGGTCGCTTCGGGAGCGTTTTCCTTGATGGTGTCGCCGTAAGTTTCGAGGTCGGTGAGCAGCGCGTCGAAATCTATATCCGAAAGCGCGTCTACGTTCAGGTCTGAAAGACCCGCCGCGGGAGAAGCCATCATGTCGGCAGTGTAAGACGAAGCCTCGTAAGAATCGTCGGAATCGTAATCGTCAAAATCATAGCTGCTGTAATCTTCGTCAAAAACCGTACCAGTGCCCGCCGCAGAAGCGTACTCCTGCACCAGCGCCGCGAGGTCGTCAGCATTGCCCGTAAGGTAAGCGTCGGAGAACTCAGGGATCTGGAAATAAGCAGTTTCGTTGGCGTTGTCGATGACCATATTAGCCGAGATAACGGAATTTGCGCCATAGTTGAAGCCGTAGTTTACGGAAGTCATTTTGTCCTTCTGCTTAGCCTCTACCGAAACGGAAACATCGGAAAGCGGGGTGCTGAGGCCTACGGTATCGCTGACGCTCTGTGAGGGCTTGTAGGTCACCTGTGCGGTGTAAGCGCCGTTGTACTCGCCCTTTGCGAGCTGCTGAGCCTTATTGAGCTGGGCTTCGATATTCTTAGCCGCTTCGTCGATGGTAACTGCGCCCGACTGGCTGCTTTCGTCAGCCGTCTTTGCCTTGCCGTCGCCGCTGTCCTTTACAAATTCAAAATAATATGCCGCGCCCGAGCCTACTACCGTAAGCGCAAGAACGCCTGAAAGCACGGGGGTAAGAAAAGATTTTTTCATCATAGTAAGTGTCCTCCTTAAATGAAGTTATATACTTTTGTTCCTGTTATTATCTTTGAGGTCTGACAGACTGCACGAACGTTCACCAAAACAGTAAAAATATCGACAAAAAGAGTTCATACAATCTACCATTTTAAATATACCACACTTTCCCGAGTTTGTCAAGCGTTTTTGCGCGCAAACCGCCGCTTTTACCAAACTGTAATCAAAAAATATCCCGCGCCGCCGAACGCAGCACGGGATATTCGCTCACTTCAATTTCTCAAATTCAAAGCCCTCGTCGCGTATGCCGTCGATGACCTCGCTCAGCACCTCGGCGTTGGTCTGCGATACCGAATGCAGGAGGTAAACAGCGCCCTCGTGCGCCGCGCCTATCAGCTTTTCCTTAGCCTGCGCAGGGTCCGGCTGGGCGTTCACGTCCCAGTCGGCGTAGGCAAAGCTCCAGAGCATCGTGCTCAGCCCGCAGTCTTTCGTCACGCTGAGCGACTGCTCCGAAAACTCGCCCATCGGCGGGCGGAAAAGCTTCATCGTAACACCGAAATTCTGTTTCATATATTCCTGTAATCCCTCTATCTCCTGCCGACATTCCTCTGCCGACAAGTCGGGCATAGAGTAGTGGCTTACCGAATGATTGCCGACGATGTGCCCCTCGTCTATCATGCGCTGTACCAACTCAGGGTTGCGCTCGGCGTAGTCTTGCAGCAGGAAAAATACCGCCTTTACTTTCTTCTCTTTCAGCGTGTCGAGTATCTGCGCGGTATAGCCGTTTTCGTACCCTTGGTCGAATGTAAGCAGTATATTTTTCTTGTCCTCGCGCAGTGCCTCAGCCCCGTATTTTCCGTAGTTTGCGTTGAAATCCAGCGCACCCGTCGGGCGATTTTTATCGTCCAGCTGAACGCCCTGACCGTAGCCGTGTTTTTCGGTCGAGAGCGCGCCGCCCTGCACTGGCTCTACCGCCGTGCTGTCCATAGTCGTGCGGGCAGTTTTTTTCGCGGCATAGGTGCTCTCCGCCGTGTTGCCGCTGCGGTCGGCGGTATCGTTATCGGCCGCCGCACAGCCCGCTGCGAGCATCGCCGCAGCTGTCATGAGCAAGCAGATCTTCTGTTTCATATTTTATCATTCCTTTCGATGGTGTTACGCTTATTATTCGCCATCGTGCTGATTTTGATTAACGGAAAAATCTGCAAAAAAACAGCGCAGCCGAAGCCGCGCCGTATAATTTATAGCCTGCATTTGAAATTTTCGTAGCCGAAAGTTTTTAGCGTTTCAAAGCTGCCGTCCGTTTTCATAAGCAGAATATCGGGCAGCGGCATACCGTTGAATGTGTTGTTTTTTACCATTGAGTATATCGCCATATCGCCGAAAACCAGCCTGCTGCCGACCGCAATCGGCTCGTCAAACGAGTATTCGCCTATGAAGTCGCCCGAAAGGCATGTCTGCGAGCCTAGGCGGTAGTCGTGCGCCTTTTCATGCAGTTCGCCCGCGCCCGCAAGCGGCGGACGGTATGGCATTTCGAGCACGTCGGGCATATGGCAGGCCGCAGAGGTGTCGAGTATCGCCGTCGGCATATCGCAGTTCACGATGTCGAGCACCTCAGTCGCCAGCCAGCCCGCATTGAGCGCGAAAGCTTCGCCCGGCTCGAGATAGACCTGCACGCCGTATTTTTCCTGCATATGCAAAATGCACCGTTCCAGCCGCGGAATATCGTAATCTTCGCGCGTGATATGGTGTCCGCCGCCGAAATTCACCCACTCCATGCCTTTTAGATAAACGCCGAATTTCTGCTCAAAAGCCGCAATCGTGCGCTCTAAGTCGTCGGAATTTTGTTCGCAGAGGGTGTGAAAATGCAGTCCCGAAACGCCGTCCAGATCCTCCGCACGAAAATCGCGCAGACGTATGCCCAGCCGTGAGCGCGCCGAGCATGGGTCGTAGATCTCGTGCCCCTCCTGCGTGGAAATCTCGGGGTTCACGCGCAGACCTATCTTCTTCCCCGCCGCGAGCACCCTGCCGCGGTATCTGTCGAGCTGGGTGAACGAATTGAAGATGATGTGCCCGCAGTTCGCGATTATCTCGTCGATCTCGCTTTCGCGGTAGGCGGCGGAAAAAACGTGGTTCTCCTTGCCCATCTCCTCCGCGCCCAGCCGCGCTTCAAACAGCCCGCTGCAAGCCGTTCCGCTGACGTATTTGCCTATCAGCGGGTAGAGCGAGTAGCAGGAAAAAGCTTTCTGTGCCAGCAATATCTTGCATCCGGTGCGCTTCTCAACGCCCGCCAGTATCTCCAAATTGCGGATAAGCGCCGCTTCGTCGATGATGTAGCAGGGCGTTTTCAAGCCGCTTTCCGCAAGTATCTTGCTGACTGAATTTGATATTTCCGCCATGTTTTAGTCCACCAACACGGGGTCGAAGTCCTCTTCCCATGGCAGACCCCACTGGTTCAGCGCTTCCATGAAAGGATCCGGGTCAAACTCCTCGATGTTGTAAACGCCCGGCTTAGACCACTTGCCCGTCATTATCATCATAGCGCCGATCATCGCGGGCACGCCCGTTGTGTAAGACACCGCCTGCGAACCTACCTCGCGGTAGCATTCCTGATGGTCGCAGATATTGTAAAGATAGTAATTCTTATCCTTGCCGTCCTTTTTGCCGCGGAAAATGCAGCCGATGTTCGTCTTGCCGACGGTGCGCGGACCGAGCGACGCAGGGTCGGGCAATACGGCTTTGAGGAACTGGAGGGGCACTATCGGTCTGCCCTCGTACATTATCGGCTCGATAGAGGTCATGCCTACGTCCTCGAGGCATTTCAGATGGTTGAGGTAGCTCTGACCGAAAGTCATGAAAAAGCGTATGCGCTTTATGCCCTTGATGTTGAGCGCCAGCGACTCCAGCTCTTCGTGGTGCAGCAGGTACATATCCTTTTCGCCCACGCCCTTGAAGTTGTAAACGCGCTTTATCTCCATCGGCTCGGTCTCTACCCACTTGCCGTCCTCGATGTAGCTGCCCTTTGCCGAAACTTCGCGTATGTTTATCTCGGGGTTGAAGTTGGTCGCGAATGGATAGCCGTGGTCGCCGCCGTTGCAGTCGAGAATGTCGATGTAGTTTATCTCGTCGAACTGGTGCTTCATGGCGTATGCCGAGAAAACGCCCGTAACGCCGGGGTCAAAGCCGCTTCCCAGCAGCGCTGTGATGCCCGCTTTTTCAAACTTCTCGCGGTAAGCCCACTGCCACTTGTACTCAAACTTGGCGGTGTCCTCAGGCTCGTAATTCGCGGTATCGACGTAGTGGGTCTTGGTAGCAAGGCAGGCGTCCATTATCGTGAGATCCTGATACGGCAGGGCGAGGTTGAGCACTACCGCGGGCTTGTAGCTCTCTATCAGCGCTATCAGCTCGTCAACGTTGTCCGCGTTCACCTGCGCCGTTTCTATAACGGTCTTGGTGGTGGGGGCGAGCTTTTCTTTCAGCGCGTCGCACTTCGATCTCGTGCGGCTGGCTATCATTATCCCCTCAAATACCTCGCTGTTCTGACAGCACTTGTGGATAGCTACCGAGGCAACGCCGCCGCAGCCGATTATCAATGCTTTTGACATTTTCGATCATTCCTTTCCGATCATACGATCTATAAGATTTATACGATTTTTAATAACAATCCCAGTTGTAAATAACATCACTAAAATCAAGCTCTTTGAGCTTTTCTCTGTTTATGAAAAATCCGCAGATGCCCGAATCTCCCCACATTATCTTTTCGCCGCCATTGCCGTAGTCGCTGTCGAGCTGCAAAAGCAGAAAGTCATGGTCGGTGTCCGCTTCGCGGGGGTCTTCCTGCGTAAACGCGGGGTATCCGCCGATCTTGTGGCCAAAAGCTTCCTCGCAAAGCTTTTCATATCCCGCTATCTCGTACGGGTCTATATCCAGATCTGCGAAAGAGCCTATCTGCTTCGGCGGCTGAGCGGCGTTATAATATTCGCAGAAGATCTTCTCGAACCGCGCGTCATACGAGCTCATAGCGTTGCTTTCCAAAGTAAATTTCAAGCCGTATTCGCCTTTCACGGGCATAATGTTTTTATCGTCAAATTCGTTCTTTTTAAACTTAGCCTTTACCTCGTCCTCGGTAACGCTTTTGTCAACGTCTTTGTGATAGATCACCCGAAAAGTATCCTGACGGGTGTTGTCCTCGAACGAAAGCCCCCATAGGTCATCGTTCAGTATCCAAAACTGCAAAAGCCCGCTTTCGGGGAGATCTTTCAGCTTTACCTGCGAGCAGTCTATCTGCGCCAAAAGCCTTAGCTGTCTGCCGTTTTTGTCCTGCGGTATATCGCCCTCGTGCGGAACATAGCCCGTCCCGCCGGCTTTGCTCTCAAATATCGCGGGCTTCGTTTCGGTCAGTTCAAGCCTAGCGCAGTCCGTCAAAGTATTTTTCTCCAGCTCTTTCAAAGCTTCCCGCGCGGCTCTCAGCTCGGCTTCGCGTTCCGAAGTTTCAGCCGATGTGTCAGCCGCCGTATCAGCCGCGGCTTCGTCTTTCTTCTTGAAAAAATCAAACAGCCCCATAATAGCCCCTCTTTACTTGTTGAAATACAGCAGTATCTCTCTCAGCAGCTTGCAGGCGAGCGCCGTAGAGCGCCCCGTTTGATCGTACACGGGCGAAAGCTCGTTGACGTCAAATCCCACGATATTCAGCTTAGCGACCTCTTTTATCGCGCCCATCAGCTCTTTAAAGCTTACTCCGCCCGCTTCGGGAGTGCCCGTGCCGGGAAATTCCGAGGGGTCTATAACGTCGAGGTCTAGGGTGAAGTATACGGGCTGCTGTCCGATTTTCCGTACAGCTTTATCTATGCCGTCGAAGTTGAATTTGTTCATGTATGTGTGCTCAGCCGCAAAGCGGAACTCCGCCCGCTCGCCGCTGCGTATGCCGAACTGATATATCCTGCCGTCGCCGAGTATGTCCCAGCAGCGGTGCAGTACGCAGGCGTGCGAAAGCTGCTCGCCCAGGTAATCGTCGCGCAGGTCGGCGTGAGCGTCAAAATGGATAATGTGCAGATCTGGGTACTTTTTAGCCGCAGCCCTCACCGCGCCCAGCGTAACGAGGTGCTCGCCGCCTATCATGCAGGGGCGCTTTCCGTCTGCCAGTATCTCCGCCGCCCGCTCTTCTATCATCTCGAGCGCGCGCTCGGGGCTGCCGAAAGGCAGCTCTAGGTCGCCGCTGTCGAAAACGCAGATGTCCTCTAAGTCTTTATCCTGATACGGCGAGTATGTTTCTATTCCGAAGCTCTCGCTGCGCATGGCTGAGGAAGCGAAGCGCGTTCCGGGGCGAAAGCTTGTAGTGCCGTCGAAAGGCGCGCCGAAAAGCACCGTCTGCGCGTCCTCATATTCGCAGTCGCAGGCTATGAATGTGCTAATATTTTTACTCAACATCTCTCAGCAGCTCCTCTACATAATTAGGCAGCGCGAACGCTCCTGCGTGCAGACGGGGGTTGTAGTAGCGCGTTTTCAGACCCAGCATGCTCCAGCGTGTGCCGTTGTAATCGTTGGTGGGGTGGTATTTCTTTGAAGCGAAGCCGAAGAGCCAGTGTCCCGAGGGGTATGTGGGTATATGCGCCTGATACACTTTGCTTATCGGGAAGCTTTCTACTATGCGCTTGTGCGAACGCTGCATAGCCGCCGCGTCCTCGGCGTAAAACGGGCTTTCGTGCTGATTGACCATTATGCCGTCCTCATGCAGAGCCTTAAAGCAGCTTCCGTAAAATTCTTTGGTAAAAAGACCCTCGCCCGGCCCGAACGGGTCGGTTGAGTCTACTATTATAACGTCGTAAAGGTCTTCGCAGCGGCGTATGAACTTCACGCCGTCCTCGTAGTAGATGTGTACGCGCGGGTCGTCGAAGCGGCAGGCGGTGGTCGGCAGGTACTGCTTGCATACCTCTACCACCAGCTCGTCTATCTCAACCAAATCTATGCGCTCTACCGCGGGGTAGCGTGTAAGCTCGCGCACTACGCCGCCGTCGCCCGCGCCGATGACGAGTATGTTCTTCGGGTTAGGGTGCACCGCCATGGGCGTGTGAGTTATCATCTCGTGGTAGATAAATTCGTCCTTTTCTGTAAGCATCATGTAGCCGTCGAGCGTTAAAAATCTGCCGAATTCTTTCGAGTCGAAGATGTCGATACGCTGAAATTCGCTGAACCCGCTGTAAAGCTGCCTGTCTACCTTGATGGAAAACTTAACGTTCGGCGTGTGCCGCTCGGTAAACCATAATTCCATTTTCCGTTACACTCCTTTCAGAACATTCAGCCGCTCGATATTTATATCCTCAGTTCCCGTCATCGAGCAGCCCTTTTCCTTTGCGTACTTTATGTATTCTATTATCTCCGCCGTGATAAGCTCGCCGGGGGCGAGTATGGGGATCCCGGGCGGATAGCACATTACAAATTCGCTGCATATCCTGCCGCAGGTCTGCTCCAGCGGCAGCGATTCTTTTTCTGCGTAAAATGCTCGGCGTGGGCTTAGCGCCACGGTGGGGTTTATGTACTCGTGCGAGAGCATTCCCGCGCCAGACTTGCCGAAGCGGCGGCGTATCTCTGCCAGCGCGCTTATCAGCCGCTCTACGTCCTGCTTTCTGTCGCCTACCGAGAGGTAAGCGAGTATGTTGCCTATATCGCCGAATTCTATCTGTATATCGTACTCGTCGCGCAGCAGGTCGTAGACCTCTATGCCCGCCAGCCCTACCGAGAGGGTGTGTACGGAAAGCTTTGAAATATCGAAGTCAAAAACGCTGTCGCCGTTTATCAGCTCTTTTGAAAATGCGTAGTAGCCGCCTATATCGTTTATCTCGCTGCGCGCGTATTCGGCAAGCTCTACCGTTTTCGCGAATATCTCTTTGCCGTGCAGTGCGAGCCTTTTGCGCGATATATCGAGGCTCGAAAGCAGCAGGTATGAGGCGCTCGTGGTCTGCGTAAGATTTACTATCTGCCGCATATAGTCGCTGTTTATAGCCTTGCCCATCAGCAAAAACGAGCTTTGCGTAAGGCTGCCGCCCGATTTGTGCATACTTACCGAAGCCGCATCCGCGCCAGCCGCCATTGCCGATATGGGGAAATTCTCGCCGAAGTAAAAGTGCGTACCGTGCGCCTCGTCCACCAGCACCAGCATACCCTTAGAGTGCGCCAGCTCGGTGATCCGCTTTAGGTCTGAACATACGCCGTAGTAGGTGGGGTTGTTGACGAGTACAGCTTTGGCGTCTGGGTTTTCCTCTATGGCTTTTTCCACCTGCGCCACGCTCATGCCCAGCGCTATGCCCAGCTTATCGTTCACTTCTGGATTGACGTACACGGGCACGGCGTCGCAGAGTATCAGCGAATTTATAGCGCTTCGGTGCACGTTTCGCGGAAGTATTATCTTATCGCCGCTCTTGCAGGCGTACATTATCATGCTCTGTACGGCGGAGGTAGTGCCGCCCACCATGAAGAAAGCGTGCGCCGCGCCGAAAGCCTCAGCCGCGGTGTCTTCCGCCTCGCGTATCACCGAAACGGGGTGGCAGAGATTATCCAGCGGCTTCATAGAGTTCACGTCGGCGTCCATGCACTTCTGCCCTAAAAACTCGCAAAGCTCAGCATTTCCCCTGCCGCGCTTATGCCCCGGCACGTCAAAAGGCACTACGCGCATACGTCTAAATTTTTGCAGCGCCTCGTAAAGCGGCGCGGTGTTTTGATCTTTCATCTTTTAATACACGTTCCTTCCGCTGAATATCTCTATCATCTCGCGGCGCAGCGCGTCGCTTATTTCCAGCCGTGTGCGCGGCGGCAGCTCGTCGGCGTCGATATTGAAAAGATAATTTTGCAGGTACAGATCTTTTATCAGCATCTTTGTGTGAAAGATATTCGCCTGATACACGTTTATATCCAGCGCGTCGTACCGCTGCAAAGTTTCCTCGTCGATGTAATCCTGTATAGACGTTATATTGTGGTCGATGAATATTTTCTCGCCGTCGATGTTGCGGGTAAAGCCGCGCACGCGGTAATCCATCGTTATAATGTCAGATTCGAAGCTGCCTATAAGATAATCCAGCGCGGTAAGCGGCGTTATCTTGCCGCAGGTAGCCACGTCAATATCTACGCGAAAGGTAGCTATGCTGTTGTGCGGGTGAAACTCGGGGTAGGTGTGCACGGTAACGTGGCTTTTATCTAAGTGCGCCGCTATCTCGTTGCCGCCCGCGGGTATCATGGTGTCGTCCGCTATCAGGAAAGTAGCCGAAGCCCCCTGCGGATCGTAATCCTGCTTCGATACGCTCAGCACCTGCGCGCCTATCATTTCGGTAAGGTGGGTCATTATATCGGTAATTCGCTCGGAATTATACTGCTCGTCGATATACTCGATGTACTTATGCTGTTCGCGCTGAGTTTTGGCGTAACAGACATCGTAGATATTGAAGCTGAGCGATTTTGTAAGGTTGTTGAAGCCGTAAAGCTTTAGCTTATTTTCCATGATCTTATCGTCACCCCTTGTAAAAATAAAAAAAGCAGGTAAAAAGCCACATTGCTTTTTTTACCTGCGTGCATGAAGCCCCCCGCCCGCCGCTTTTTGTATACTCCCGAAGCGCACAAGCGAAAGCCTGTTATTTTTCTGCATATTGGTTTTCAGAAGAGTCTATATAGCAAACACTTTTACTACTCTTATTGACCGTTTCACAAGTAAGGGCGGGCTTTTTTTCAAGACCGCCGATAATATGGCGTACTTATAAAATGAATTTCAATAAGGCAACAGAAGTTGCCAGCCGCTTTTATCCAAAAGCAGCGTTCGGCATTTGACCGGGCTGTCCGTTTCCACAACTCTCCGCCCTGCGGCGAAGTGGTCAATAAATTTGCTGTACGATGACTTTCTGAAACATCGCCTATTGCAATTTTCTTTATTTTATCACGCCCGCGCGCCGATGTCAATAGCTTTTTCAAAATTTAACGCGCCCTTTTCAAGTTCTTTACACCGCGCAAAGTCAGCAAAAAAAGGGGTTTAGAGCAATTGCGGGCGTATATACGCGCGGGATATTTTACAATTTGTTAATTTATCTTTTGGCGGCGGCGGCAAAATCGCTTGCAATTTCGGCAAATGTGTGTTATAATAACTTTGTAGTTTTTTTGACAAACAAATAACAAGCAAAATTCTGAAAGGATGGTATATAAACATGAGAGCAATAGTTACCGTAATTGGAAAGGACGCAGTAGGAATACTCGCAAAAGTAAGCACCGAGTGCGCAAATTATAACGCTAACGTTATCGAAGTTACACAGTCGGTCATCGAGGATCTCTTTGCTATGATAATGCTGGTAGATATTTCCAAGCTCAACATTGACTTCGCCGAGATGGCTGAAAAGCTTGCCGCTAAGGGCGAGAACGAGTGGGGTCTGAAAGTGCTGGCTATGCACGAGGACATCTTTAATTGTATGCACCACATCTGATATTCTGCATTTTTTGAGAAAGGTAAGAAAGCATAATGATAAATCAGTATGATATACTCGAGACCATACGCATGATACAGGACGATTGTCTTGACATACGCACTATAACCATGGGAATTTCGCTGCTCGACTGCATCGACCCCGACATCGACAAAGCCTGCAAGAAAGTTTACGATAAAATAACTCTGAAAGCCCGCGACCTGGTAAAAGTAGGCGAGCAGATAGAGAAAGAATACGGCATACCGATAATCAACAAGCGTATATCCGTAACGCCGATAGCAATAATATCGGCAGCCTGCAAGTGCTCGCCAGTGCCTTTCGCTAAGGCTATGGACGAAGCGGCTAAGGCGGTGGGCGTAAACCTCATCGGCGGATACACCGCGCTGGTACAAAAGGGCTTCTCTGAGGGCGACCGTGAGCTTATCGAGTCGATACCAGAAGCGCTGGCTTCTACCGAAAGAGTTTGCTCTTCCGTAAACATAGGCTCTACAAAGACTGGTATAAACCTTGACGCCTGCGGACTTATGGGCAGGATAGTAAAAGAGTGCGCGGAAAAGACGGTTGACAGCGCCTGCTTCGGTGCTGCAAAGCTGGTAGTTTTCTGCAACTCGGTAGAGGATAACCCCTTTATGGCGGGCGCATACCACGGCGTAGGCGAGCCTGACTGCATGATAAACGTAGGCGTTTCCGGCCCCGGAGTTGTACGCGCCGCTCTGCGCAAGTACCCCGACGCCGACATCACCAAGATCTCTGACGTTATAAAAGAGATCTCGTACAAGATAACTAGGATAGGTCAGCTGGTAGGCGTTACCGCTTCTAAGAGATTAGGCGTGCCTTTCGGCATAGTAGACCTCTCGCTCGCGCCGACCCCCGCGGTAGGCGACTCGGTAGCGCACATTCTGGAAGAGATAGGCCTTGAGCGCTGCGGTACTCACGGCACTACCGCCTGCCTCGCTATGCTCAACGACGCTGTTAAGAAGGGCGGCGTAATGGCATGCTCGCGCATCGGCGGACTTTCGGGCGCATTCATCCCCGTATCTGAGGACGCGGGCATGATCGACGCGGCGGTAGCGGGCACGCTCACCATCGAGAAGCTCGAAGCTATGACGGCCGTATGCTCGGTAGGTCTTGACATGATAGTAGTTCCCGGCGACACCGAGCCCGACACCATAGCCGCTATCATCGCGGACGAAGCCGCTATCGGCATGGTAAATACAAAGACCACGGCGGTAAGAGTTATCCCTGCTATCGGCAAAAAGGTCGGCGAAGTTCTCGACTGGGGCGGACTTTTCGGAAAAGGCCCTGTAATGCCGCTTCACAAGGAATCGCCCTCGAAATTCATCAACCGCGGCGGTCAGATACCCGCTCCCCTGCACTCGCTGAAAAACTGACCAAAGCGCGGCTCGCGGATTTGGATAATATGTAGAATTGCTTTATTCTGCTGAGTTTCTGTTGACTTATGCAAGGAAATATTGTATAATTATTACAGAACAAAAGATCAGAAAGGAGCGATCTATCATGAAAAAAATCAGAAAAATCAAAAAGACAACAGCCGTCATCTCGGCGGCGGCTCTATTCGCGGCAATGACCTCATGCGGCAGTACCGAAGCGCCCAAAAACGCTGAGGAAAAGCAGAGCGCTGCCACCACGCAGAGCGCTAAGACCGAGCAGGAAACGCAGCCGATCATCGAAGATACGGCGAACGGCGAGAGGGAAACGATAAGCTTCGAGCGCACCGCCGATAACGAGATCACCACTGCCGACGGCAAATTCACCATTTCGTATGAAGCCGAGCTTTCTGCGGACAGAAGCACGCTTACAGTTACCGAAAGCGTTACCAACAATTCGGGCGAAACGGCTGTGCTAGATATACGTCCGCGCCTGAAAGTTTACACCGACCTCACCGACCCCGACACCATCTTCGCTTTCACCGCCGAATATCAGGGCACTAAGATAAACGCGGGCGAAACTGCGAAGTCCACGGTGGAAAGAACACTGGAAGAGGGCTGGTCTGAGGGCGACGCAGAGCTTTGGCTGAGGGCGCAGACCGATACCGACTGCGCTTACGATTACGCGGGCAGCGAAGCGGGCTTTGAGTTCAAGATCTGATATGACAAGGGGCGGATATTTACCCGCCCTTTTCTTTTGACGGAGGATATTTATGGAGCAGAACAGCATACGCGGGCTTTGCGACCTGCACACGCACACGAATTTTTCGCCCGACGCGAAGTCTGCGCCCGAGGAAATGTGCGAGCGCGCGATAGAGCTTGGTTTGGCAAAATACGCCATCACCGACCACTGCGACGTGAATTTTTGGGAGCGCGCAGAGGGCGACGGCGTGCGAGATTTCGATATGTACGGCAGCGGCAAGTACGCGCCCGCAAGCATCGCCGCGCAGACCGCGCTTAAAGAAAAGTACGCCGGCAGGCTGGATCTGCTCTGCGGAATAGAGCTGGGACAGCCGCTGCAAAACATAGAAAAAGCCGAGCAGATAATGGCTGACAAGCGGCTCGACTTCATAATAGGCTCGCACCACCAAAACGCGGGGCAGGACGATTTCTACTGGATAGAGTACGATAAATTGGACAGTTATGAGATCTCCGCGCTGCTTGAGGACTACTTCACGCAGATGTACGAGATGTGCCGCCGCGGCGGTTTCGACGTGCTGGGCCACCTCACTTACCCGCTGCGCTACATTTGCGGCGAATACGGCATTCAGATAGACCTGCGCCGCTTCGACGACATCATCGCCGAGATATTCCGCACACTCATCGGCGGGGGCATGGGCATAGAGATAAACACCTCTGGACTGCGGCAGAAGTACGGCAGGGCGCTGCCCGACCTCGGCTTTGTAAAGCTTTACCGCGAGCTTGGCGGCGAGATTATAACCCTCGGCTCAGACGCGCACTGCTCCGCCGACCTCGGCAAGGGCATAGCGCAGGGCGCGGAGATAGCGCGGCAGGCGGGATTTAGGTACACCGCCTACTTTAAGGCGCGCCGTGCGGAATTTATCAAGCTGTAAAAATCAGAAAGAAGATGTAAATATGTCTAAAAACGGTTCAATATCGGCGTCAGTAATTAAACGTCTGCCGCGGTATTACAGATTTCTCGGCGAGCTGAGCAAGCAGGGGGTAGACCGCATCTCCTCGCGCGAGCTTTCGCAGAGAATAAAACTCACCGCCTCGCAGATACGGCAGGATCTCAACTGCTTCGGCGGCTTCGGTCAGCAGGGCTACGGCTACCACGTTGACGAGCTGCGCGCGGAGATCGGCAAGATACTCGGCGTGGACAAGCAGTTTCGCACCATACTCATCGGCGCGGGCAACCTCGGCAGAGCCATAGCGACGCACATAAATTTCGACACGCGCGGCTGCGAACTGATAGGCATTTTCGACAGCAACGAGCAGCTTACCGGCAAAACGGTCGGCAACCTTAAAATTATGAACATCAAAACACTGGAAAACTTCTGCCGCGAAAATCACCCGATAGTCGCGGTGCTCTGCATACCGAAAGCCGCGACCCAGCAGATAGCTGACACGCTAGTCGGCATGGGGCTGAAAGCTTTCTGGAACTTTTCCCACTACGATCTCTCGATAGGCTACGATGACATAATTGTAGAAAACGTCCATCTCGGCGACAGCCTGCTGACGCTGACCTACGGCGTGAACGTGCTCACCTCAGACGATGATGACCGAGAGCAGGAAGCGGAGGAGTAACGCAATTTAGATATTTGAACATCGTGCACATTGGCAGGCGAAAGAAAATTTTCGTCTGCTTTTTTTATAAAAACTATTGCAATTGTGAAAATTTTAATGTATAATTATATGTATAAAATAATTCTATAGGAGGAAGCTATGTCAGAAGATACCAATTCAAAGAAAACGGACGACACCACAGCTAAGGCTGAGCCGCGCGTTTCAAAGAAGATAATCGCGGCGTTTGCGGCTATGGCGGCGGTGATAATCGCGCTGGTGATAGCCGTTGCGGTGCTGGCTTCGGGTCGGGATAAGGACGAAAGCAGCGCCGAAAGCTCCGCCGTGAGCAGCGCCGCCGAGTCTGCCGTGAGCGAAGCTGAGGACTCCCCTGCCGACGAAAGCTCTGAGGAAGAGCCGCAGGACGAGAGCGAGGCTGAGGAAAGCGAAGCGGAGGACTCGCAGGCTGAGGAAGATACTAAAGACGATGAAGCCGCCGAAGGTTATGTATTTTATTACAACGGCAGCAATACATGGGAGGACAGCGGCGTTACCATGACGGGCATAGAGATGTCTTTCAAAAACGGCGGCGAGGCGCTTTCCGACTGGAAGCTGACCCTTGAGGTAGAGGGACTTGACCGCTGCGACGGCTGGAACGGCACATACAAATGCAAGGGCGACACCCTCACCATCACCCCCGCCGACTATAATAAGGAGGTCGCTGCGGGCGGCACTGTAGAGCTGGGCTGCAACATTGGCACAAAGGGCCCGCTGAACGTCAAATCGGCTAAGCTCAACGGCAAAGACTGCACCGTAAAAAAAGGCAGCGTTCCGAAAGCGAACAACAATAATAACAATAATTCGCAGAACGCAAATTCGGGCGAAAGCGTTGACGTCGACAAGCTGCTGAAACGCACGTCTAAAGCCAAGCAGGGCGACGATTGGCTGCACACCGACGGCAACAAGATATATGATAAAAACGGCAAAGAGGTGTGGATAACGGGCGTGAACTGGTTCGGCTACAACACGGGTACGAACACTTTCGATGGACTTTGGAACAGCGTTATGACCGACTCGGTAAAGGGCATAGCCGACCACGGCTTTAACCTTATCCGCGTGCCCTTCTCCGCCGAGCTGATAAACCAGTGGGCGGCAGGCGAGTACCCGCAGGCGAATTACAACAACGCCTATAATCCCGAGATGAACTCGATGAACAGCCTGCAAATATTCGACTATTTCTTAAAGCTGGCTGAGGAGAACGGTCTGAAAGTGATGATAGACATACACTGCGCCGAAACAAACGCCTCGGGCCACACCGTGAACCTCTGGTACACCGATAAAGTCAAGACCAAAGATTATTACGCGGCGCTGGAGTGGATGGCTGAGCGCTACAAGGATAACGACACGATAATCGCCTACGACCTCAAAAACGAGCCGCACGGCAAGCCGAACGAGGGCAAGTCCGCCGCGAAATGGGATAACTCAAAGGACGAGAACAACTGGAAATACGTTGCCGAAACGGCGGCGGGCAAGGTGCTCGCGAAAAACCCGAATGTGCTCATAATGGTAGAGGGCACGGAAGTTTACCCCAAGAAAAATGGCAGCGCCGACTCGACCAACAGCGATGATTTTTACTTCAACTGGTGGGGCGGAAATCTGCGCGGCGTAAAGGATCACCCGATAGACCTCGGCAAATATCAGGATAAACTGGTGTATTCGCCGCACGATTACGGCCCTACCGTTTACGAACAGCCGTGGTTCAAGGGCAGCTATAATTACGATTCGCTGATGAAAGACTGCTGGCACGACAACTGGTTCTACATCTACGAGGAAAACACCGCGCCGCTGCTGATAGGCGAATGGGGCGGCTTTATGACCGAGCCGAACCTCACCTGGATGACGCATATGCGCACACTAATCGAGAAGTACCACCTGCACCACACATTCTGGTGCTACAACGCAAATTCGGGCGACACGGGCGGACTTGTGCTCGATGACTTCACCACATGGGACGAAGAAAAATACAAATTCGTCAAGAAAGTTCTCTGGCAGGAGGACGGCAAATTCGTAGGACTTGACCACGAGATCTCGCTCGGCAAAAACGGCATAACGCTGAAAAAAGCGAAAGGTCTTTCGTGATCTGAAAAATCTATACGCATAAAAACAGGGACGTGCTCCGCAAAGAAGCGCGTCCCCTTTGTTATACTTACATCAAAACTGCTGGCGCATAAGCTTTATGCAGCTTCGCAGACCCTCGGTATACTCTTCGGGCGATGCGGAATTTTTCGACACCAGCCAGCGCACCAGCGAGCATATCAGCGCGTCGGAATAAAACTCCGCCGCAAAGGTGCTCTCTTTATCCGCCTTGAAATACTGTTTGAAATACTCCAGCAATATCGACTCGAGAATATCGTGAAAATAATCGCGGAAAGAATTTTGCCCCTCTATTTGCAGCGCCTTTGAGTAAAACTTTTTGTTATCGTAAAAATATCGGCAGACCGAAAGCAGATGCTGCCAGCCGTCGTCGCCCGGCACATAATTGAGTGTGTGTACAAATTCTGTATAGAATATCCAGTTTACAAGGTCGTACTTATCGCGGAAATGGTAGTAAAAGCTCTTGCGGTTCATATTGCAGCTTTCGCAGATGTCGCCTACGCTTATCTTTGCGAAAGGACGGCGCTCCATAAGCTGTTTCAGCCCCTCGGCAAGCGCGCGCTTTGTAACGTTCGAATCCGCCATTCTCCGTGAACCCCCTTGTTCCCTGCGATACAGCCGCCGCTTTTGCGAAGCAGTACGGCTATATTTATTATAACATATTTTGAAAAGATGTCAATGTAAATTTTGTGAAAAAGGGAGTTGAGGGCTTTTAGTAATCAGCAATTCATGATTTAGAAATTTTTCATCAATAAATCGCACCGTATGCAACCCACCGTTGCGCAAAAGCAACCCCCGATTTGTAGACTTCCCCGCCCGCGCGGTGTATAATATAGATACAGTAAATTCATATATCGACAAAATCATCACGCGAAAGGAGATACGCCTAAAGAGATAAGGCAAGCAAAAAACACGGCAATAAAATAATAGATTGCCTCAATACACTTCCCCTTTTAGTCCGCCGCAGCGCCCCGCGCAGTTTATCTGCGTATGCTGCGGCGGGCTTTTTTTGTTAAACACAGGCGGCAGCGTTCATAAAAAGTTTTCATAAATGCCCTCAAAATACTTGACAAAGCTCTTTTATGGTGCTATAATAGTAACATCGCTTTAGTAAGTAAAAGCTTAAAAGCATAAAAACATTAAAGCTTAAAATCATAAAATTGCTAAAGTACATGTAACTGTTTGTGAAAGGAAGTAAAGTAAAAATGGCACCAAAAAGAGGAGATCTTATCTCATACAGACCTGACATCAAGCTGCTCGACGCTACTATCAGAGATGGCGGACTCGTAAACGATTTTCGTTTTTCCGACGAATTCGTAAAAGAGCTTTACCGCACCAATATCAAGTCGGGCGTGGAATATATGGAATTCGGCTACAAGGCTTCTAAAGAGCTTTTCGACGTAAACGCTTTCGGCAAATGGAAGTTCTGCGACGAGGCCGACATACGCGTGATAGTCGGCGAAAACGACAGCCCGCTGAAGATCTCCGTAATGGCTGACGTAGGCAGATGCGACTACAAAAAGGACATTCTGCCGAAGAGCGAGAGCGTTATCGACATGATACGCATAGCGACATACACCCACCAGATGCCCGCGGCGCTCGAGATGATAAAGCACTGCCACGACCTCGGCTACGAAACTACCGTAAACATCATGGCAATATCCGCCAGCCCGGAAGATGATATCGAAATGGCGCTCAAGCTCGTCTGTGAAAGCCCCGTAGACGCTATCTATCTGGTAGACAGCTACGGCTCGCTCTACCCGGAGCAGGTGCGCGAGCTTACTCAGCGCTACTGCGACGCTGCCGAAGCGGTCGGCAAAAAGGTGGGCGTGCATATGCACAACAATCAGCAGCTAGCTTTCGCAAATACGATAGAGGGCATCGCACACGGCGCAAGCCTTGCCGACGCTACTATGAGCGGCATGGGCAGAGGCGCGGGAAACTGCTTTATGGAGCAGATGCTCAGCTTCCTCAGAAACCCGAATTACAAGCTTGACCCGACGCTGAAATTCATCGAAAAGTACATCGCTGAAGAGCGCGAGAAAGGCTCGGTATGGGGCTACGACGTACCCTATATGCTGACAGGCGCGCTCAACCGCCACCCGAGAGCGGCGATAGCTTTCATCAAAGAGCACAAGACCGACTACAACGGACTTTATCAAGACCTGCTGTACGAAATAAGCTGATTTGATAATAATCAACCGACTGCGGAGTTTTTAGCCGCAGTCGGCTTTTTTTGTATCAAAACCCGCCCGCCAAACAGCGCGCATTTGTGTAATAATACAAAAATTCAATAAACTATAAACAAACTATTGAAAATTGACGAAAATTGTGATATAATATTTTGTGTGGGTCTTTGCGGCAAAAAGCTGCCGAGACCCAGCGAACTCGCACTTTTCATACGGAGATGAACACTTGATTTATGATAATAGATTTTCATACTCACGCCTTTAACCCAAAGGTCGCCGAAAGGGCTATCGAAAAGCTTGAGAAGATAAGCGGGCTGAAAGCGTACACCCGCGGCTCGGTAGACGGGCTGATAAACCGCTTTGACGAATGGGGCGTGGACGCAGGCGTAATGCTCTCCATCGCCACAAAACCTACCCAGCAGCAGGTGATAAACGACTGGGCGGCTGAGATAAACGATACTAACAGCCGCATACTCGCCTTCGGCAGCGTGCACCCCGACTCGGAGGACGCGCCGGACGAGATACAGCGCATAAAAGAACTGGGACTTTACGGCATAAAGCTGCACCCCGACTACCAAAATTTCATGGTGGACGACCCGCGGCTCGACGAGATATACGAGTGCATTACGGAAGCGGAGCTGCCCGTGATATTCCACGCAGGGTACGACTGTATGTCGCCCGAGCTGATACACTGCCCGCCCGAGCGCTCGGCTAATATGCTGAAACGCCACCCGAAGATGAAAGTCATCCTCGCGCACTTAGGCGCAAACGAATACTGGCATGACGTTTACGATCTGCTCGCGGGTACTGACGGCGAGGTGTATTTCGACACATCGTTCACGGCGAACTGCCCCGACGAGCTGATGCTGAAAATAATCAGGAAGCACGGCGCTGAGCGCATACTTCTCGCGAGTGACTGCCCGTGGGAGAGCACGCAGAAGATGATAGAAAAGCTGCTGCGCCTAGACCTCGGCGACGCCGAGCGCGAAGCGATAATGGGTAAAAACGCCGCGCGGCTGCTGCATCTTAACATGGAATAACGCCGAGATGTAATAAATGTCAATTGACAACCCGCAAAAAATGTTGTATAATAAGCTTTGGAACAGAACAATGGTTTAAATATCAATTATAGGAGAATTTGAATGGAAAATCAGGAACAGGAAATCGACCTCAGAGAGCTGTTTTACGTCTTGCTCTCAAAGCTGCACATTATAATACTTGTGGCGGTATTCGGCGCGCTCTGCGCTTTCGCCATTGCTAAATTTGTGCTGCCTGTAAAGTACACCTCGTCAATCTCGATATTTGTAAACGCAGCGGGCGAAAACCAAAACACTACCGATGGCAAAGCGGACAACGCCGACCTTACCGCGGCGAAAAGCCTCGCCGCCACATACATCGTCATTCTTGAGGACGATATCGTTTACGACAAGGTCTCAGAACTGCTGGTGCAGGATTACGAGATCTCAGACCTGCAAAAGGTCTTCAACGTTTCGTATGAAAACGGCGAGCCTTACATCTCGGCGAGCCAGATAAAGTCGCTCGTAACAATCGCTTCGGTAAACGAAACGGAAGTAATATCCATCTCGGCGACCACGCAGAACCCCCAGCTTTCCGCCGATATATGCACATACATAGCCAACATCGCGCCCGACCTGCTCACCCGCACCACCCACGCAGGTTCGGTAGAATCTATCGGCAACGCTAAAGTTCCAAGCGCGCCCTCTTCGCCGAACGTGAAGAAGATTACGCTCATCGGAATGTTGGCGGGCTTCGTCATCGCGGCGGCTGCTGTTATAATCGCACACCTTATCGACAACAGGATCAACATTGGCGAAGATTTCAAGAAGAGATTTCCTGATGTGCCCGTTTTGGCAGAGATACCCGATGTTTACAATCTTGATAAGGGAGGTAAAAAGTAATGAGCAACGAAAAGAAACGCAAGAAAAGCTTGAGAAAATACGTTACCCTGCTTGACAGAGAATTCCCGTTTCAGACTACCGAGGCTTTTAAATCGCTGAGAGCGAACCTGATATTCAGCCTTTCCACAAGACCCAACAAGGTGTTTGCCGTTACGAGCGCTATGCAGCACGAGGGAAAATCCACCGTGGCGGCAAACCTTGCTATAACGTTCGCGCAGATGGAAGCTAAGGTGCTCGTCATCGACGCCGACCTGCGCAAGCCTGTACAGCACAAGATGTTCAAGCAAAAGAACAAGGCGGGGCTTTCTACCCTGCTGGCGGGCATGACGGCTTTCAAGGACGTTGTCTGCGAAAACGTTATCCCCGGATTAGACGTGCTGGTGAGCGGCCCCATACCGCCCAACCCCTCGGAAATGCTCGCTTCAGACAACATGAAGCAGCTTATAAAAGAGCTGGCTGATTACTACGATTACATAATCATCGACACGCCGCCGGTAAACATAGTCAGCGACACAATCTCGCTGCTCGACAGCATCGCGGGCGTAGTGCTTGCGGCGATGTCCGGCGTTACCACATACGAGTCCTACCAGCTCGCGCTTGACGCAATCAACTTCGCGCACGGCAGCGTGCTCGGCTCGGTAATAACCTGCTGCCCCGTATCCACCGGCAAGAGCGGCAAGGGCAGATACAGCTATAAGTACGGCTACAAGTACGGTTACGGCTACAGTTACGGCTACGAATATTCTTCATCGGCAAAAGAATAATAAAACTGACAAACTGACTATCGGCAGAGAAGCTAATTATTGCACACTCTGCCATTTTCATACAGACTCATTTTACCCGAAAGGAGCAAATAAAAATGCTGATAGAAAAGAAAGTAGGAAATTTGAGCTTTGCGGCTGATGAAAACGGCGCTGAGCTTCACTCGCTGAAATATAAGGGAGAGGAATTTCTCTGGCAGTGCGGAGATGCTTGGAAGCGCTACGCACCCGTTCTCTTCCCTTTCATATGCTCGCCTAAGGACAGAACTTACCGCGCGGGCGGCAAGGAATACACTATGCCCGGCAACCACGGCTTCGCGCGCGACAGCAAATTCAAGCTTGTCGGCGACTCTGAAAGCTCGGCGACCTTCTGTCTGGAATCTTCGGCAGCTACCAAAGAATGGTATCCTTATGATTTCAAGCTGCTGGTGAGCTACATCATAAATAACGGCGTGCTCGAAGTACGCAGCACCGTGCAGAATACCGGCAAGGAAGATATGTACTTCTATCTCGGCGGACACCCCGCTTTCATCTGCGACATCGAGGGCGGTGAGAGCGTTGCCGTTTACGAAAAACCTGAAACCATAATCCAGCCCATCCCCGAAGGCGAACGCACCGTGCTTGACGGCAAGACCACCCTGCACCTCACCCGCGAGATGTTCAAGTACGACGTTATCATGAAAGACCACCCAGCTTCTAAGGCTATAACGCTGAAAAAAGAGGACGGCGGATATGTAAAGCTCAGCTTCCCGAACAGCGAGTGCATAGCCGTATGGACGGCTGCCGACCCCGCGGCGCAGTTCATCTGCCTGGAACCTTGGACGAGCGTGCCTGCATACGCGGACGACGAGTACGCAAACATTGAGGAAAAGCCTCACGCTATAAAGCTTTCGCCCGAATCGGCATACATCTACAAATATTTTATCGAGATTGGAAAGATATAACAAATGAGAGCTGTAATTCAAAGAGTCACCCGCGCAGAAGTCAAAGTAGACGGCGAGAGCGTCGGTAAGATAGGCGGCGGACTGCTCGTGCTGATGGGCGCGGGCGCTGACGACACCGAGGCGGACTGCGAAAAGCTGGCTGACAAGATAGTGAAGCTGCGCATATTCTCCGACGAAAACGACAAAACAAATCTTTCGGTAAACGACGTTCACGGCGACATACTGGCGGTCTCGCAGTTCACGCTGTACGCCGACTGTTCGCACGGCAACCGCCCCAGCTTTATAAACGCGGGCGAGCCGAAGCGCGCCGAGCAGCTTTACGAGTATTTCAAAGCGCAGCTCGCCGCAAAGCTCGAGGGCAATGTGCAGGCGGGAATTTTCGGCGCGGATATGAAAGTAGACCTGCTCAACGACGGACCTTTTACCATAATAATGGAATGTATCGGCGGAAAGATAGTATAATAGTAAATGAAGCGGTTTCCCTGCATTTATTATTAGAATTATTACTAAAATGTAATGGTTACAAACCTTAAATTCATCTAAATAAACATTGACTTACATCGAAAATTGTAGTATAATATTGTATTGTAGAACTGCGCGCCGAAAAACATATAGGCGCATACATCAGACAGAAAATGTATTTTTTAAGGAGGGCCTTTATGAAAAGGTATCTTGCTCTCATCACGGCTTTCGCCGCGGCGCTTGCGCTGGGCGGCTGTTCACTTCCGGGCGAGCAGCAGCAGGACGATGATTTCGCCCCAAGCGATTCATACGCAGATGCGGAAGTTACTGACGTTGAGGAAAAAGTAAATTATCACTGGGTCATAGAGCCCAGCATTTCTGCGGAAAATATCATAGTTTTCGATGGCAGCCAGGTAAATACCGACGGCGATGTGAACACCATGTACCAGACCATCGCGGTGCTTTGCCAAAACGGTCTTTACGGCTTTATCGACTACAAGGGCAACATAGTGGTACAGCCGCAGTACAAGTATTACTACATCTGCTCATGCGGACAGATAGTGCTTTACAACATCACCGACCAGAAAAACGATACCCGCGAGTACTGCACGCTGGACGATGACGGCACGGTGGTAGACTACGTCAACGAGCATGAAAGCTCGAAGATAGAGTATTATTACGACGACGGAAAGATATATTACGCTCGCGAAGCGGAAGAGTGGGCGGTGCACGAATACACCGATAAGAAAACGGTGGTAGCCGCCGAAGCTACGGTAGATTCGCTCGGCAACGGCGAGTATGACGCAGTAGTTCCCGAAACCCCGAAATACGGCGTGGTAAAGCAGGACGAGATAGTCCTCGACTTCCAGTACGACGATTACTACGCGCCCGCCTACGTCGGCGCAGGCATCACGGGCATCGCGCTGAAAAAGGACGGCAAGTGGGGCTATGTAAACTCCGGCGGAGATGAGATAGTTTCATTCAAGTGCGATGAGATATTCAGTTCCTACAACGGCGAGCTTGCTGATTCGCAAGAGTCGGGTCACCCCTACCTCTTCTCTGAGGAATTTGTGGCTGTGAGCATGAATTACTCGTTCGGCTACTACAATATCGACGGAAGCTGCATGGTAAAGACCAACGAATTTGAGCAGGCGCGCCCCGTGCACAACGGCAAAGCCTGGGTGTGCAGCGGCGGCAAATGGGGCGTTATCAGATTCGGCGCGGCTGAGGAAGAGGAAGGCATAACGATGACCACCACCTCTACCACCACGACGACCAAGCCGTGGTCTACGACAGGCAGCTCGGCGACCTCTGAAACATCGGCAAGCACTAAAAAGACCAAGGCTACCGAGCCGACATACACCGACCCTGTGACCGACCCCGTGACCGACCCTGTTACCGATCCCGTTACCGACCCCGTAACAGACCCCACTATCACCGATCCGATAATCACGGATCCTGTTACAGATCCCGTAATACCCGACGTTCCCGCCGAGTACTAAAACTTTCAGACACAGCAAAAGTCCGAAGATCTTTTTACAGATCCTCGGACTTTTTTATTGCACATATCAGCAGATGAAGTATTTCTCTCCGAATTACAGAGTTTCTGCTTTGTCTAGTCTGCGCTGATCTTGGCAGGGCTGTTGCTTGATAGTCTATGATGATTTCTATTTTTATATACAAAAACGGCGCACGCCGAAGCATACGCCGCAATATCTGTATATTTTACCAAGGCTGCACAGTGCCCACTATCTCAGAGATATTGGCAATTCCGTTATCCTCGCAATATTTCTCCAGCCCGTCGATCATCTTCACGGGAGCGTAGGGGTCGGCAAATATCGCCGCGCCTACCTGCACTGCGGAAGCGCCCGCCATCATCATCTCTACCGCGTCCTCCCAGGTGGATATACCGCCCATGCCGACAACGGGTATCTTTACCGCGTTGGCAGTCTGCCAAACCATTCTCACCGCCACGGGGAATACCGCAGGGCCGGAAAGTCCGCCGACGTTGTTTCTCAGTATTGGGCGGCGGGTCTTTATGTCGATGCGCATACCCAGCAGCGTATTGATGAGCGAGAGCGCGTCCGCGCCGGCAGCCTCTACCGCCTTAGCGATGTCGGTGATGCTGGTAACGTTTGGCGAAAGCTTCACCATCAGCGGTTTATCGGGCAGCTCTTTTTTCACAGCCGCAGTTACCGCCGCCGCTACGTTACAGTCCGTGCCGAAAGCCGCTCCGCCCTGCTTTACGTTCGGGCAACTGATGTTCAGCTCTACCATATCAACGGCCGAGGGGTTTATAAGCGAAGCCAGCTCGGCGCACTCTTCTATCGAAGCGCCCGCGATGTTCGCGATTATGCGCGTGTCCTTAGTCAGCAGGTTAGGCAGCTCGTAATTTAGGAACTTCTCCGCGCCGCCGTTTTGCAGACCTACCGAGTTTAGCATTCCCGCGGGGGTCTCCGCTACGCGCGGGCCTTGGTTGCCCTGACGCGGTTTCAGCGTAGTGCCCTTTACGGAAATTCCGCCAAGTTTCGAGAGGGGGTAAAGGCACTCGTACTCTCTGCCGTAGCCGTATGTGCCGCTGGCGGGGATAACGGGGTTTTTAAATTCCACGCCGCAGACGTTTACTTTTAAGCGTTCGCTCACGAGAAATCGACCTCCTCTCCGTCAAATACAGGGCCGTCCTTGCAGACGTGCGAAAGAAACTGCTCGCCGTCCTTGACCGTTTTGCAGACGCAGACCAGACAAGCGCCTACGCCGCAGGCCATTCTCTGCTCCAGCGAAACTTCCGACTTAACGCCGTATTCCTTAGCCAGCGCTACTATGTTTTTCAGCATGGGCGCAGGACCGCAGGCGTAGATGATGTCGGGCTTATCGCTTTCAAGGCGCGCTTTCAGCGGCTCGGTAACAAAGCCGTGTATGCCCGCAGTGCCGTCGTCGGTGCAAAGAGTAGCCTCACAGCCCGCCGCTTTGAAGTCATCTTGCAGTATAGCTATGCCCGCCGTGCGGAAGCCGCTTATCACCTGCGCGTTTTCGCCGTACTGCTTAGCTATGCCGAGCATTGGGGGCGTGCCGATGCCGCCGCCTACGCACACAGCCTTTTTGCCCTCAAGCACGGTAAAGCCGTTGCCCAGCGGCGCGATAATATCTATAAGCGAACCTACGTTCAGCTCGGCTATCTTTTCTGTGCCCTTGCCGCGCACCTCAAAAACCATTCTCAGCGTGCCGTTTTCCTTGTCTATATCGCAGATGGATATTGGTCTGCGGAGGAAGTAGCCCTCTGCCGCCACCTGCGCGAACTGCCCCGCTTTCGCGAGCTTCGCGATGTGCGGACAGTAAACCGTTATGTCAAAAATACCCTTAGCTATCGCCTTTTTCGCGACTACGGGGTACTTGCCCTGTCTGTACATTTTCTCAATCCTTTCGGGGTCTATTACTATGCAAAAACACAGGCGGAGCAGTATCCGCCTGCGTGATGTGTAAATTAAGGCAATACCGCACAACTATTGTGTGCAGATTGCGTCGTCAGATTTTTCGTCAGATTGCCTAAAGCCGACGACGCTTAACTCGCGTTAAGCTAGGAGGTTTTGGGTGATATGACGGAAAATTGTTTTGGCTTCGCAAAAACGCAAGCAAGATGTGCACAAAGCCGCTAGGCGGTAGTTGTGCGGCGTTGCCTTAAAAGCTATCAAATATCAAGGCTTATCTTAGGCAGGTAAGAGATTATGTCCTCTTTCATGCGGATAACTTCGCGCCTTGCCGCTTTTGCAAAATCGTGCTCGTCGCAGTTCTCTTCCTTTTTGTAAGCGCACATTACGCCGCGGGAGGAGTTTACGATAGCGCCCAGGCCGTTTTTGTCAAAGCCCTTCGATACGCCCTCAGCTCCGCCGCCCTGAGCGCCATAGCCGGGTACGAGGAAGAATGTGTGCGGAAGAGCGGCTCTCATCTCAGCAAGCTGCTCGGGATATGTAGCGCCAACTACCGCGCCTACTCCGCTGTAACCGTACTTGCCGGGAAGCTCTTCGCCCCACTTTTCGCACATATCGCCCATTGTGGCGTATACCGTTTTGCCCGACTCGAGCTTTAAGTCCTGAAGCTCGCCCGAAGATTTGTTAGAGGTCTTTACCAGCACAAAAATGCCCGCGTCCTTTTCGGTGCATACCTTTATCAGCGGCGCTATGCCGTCTGTGCCGAGGTAGCCGTTTACAGTGAGCGCGTCCGCGCCGAATGGGGCAATGTCCTCTACTCCACCAATGGTAACGCTGCCGAGATGCGCCGCCGCATATGCTTCCATAGTAGCGCCGATGTCGTTGCGCTTGCCGTCAGTGATCACGAACATACCCTTTTCCTGTGCGTAGCGGATAGTTTTGTAAAGGGTCTTTACGCCCTCGTAGCCGTACATTTCGTAGTACGCCGCCTGCGGCTTTATCGCGGGGCAAATGTCGTGTATCTCGTCGATTATCGCCTTGTTGAATTCCAAAACAGCCTTAGCCGCCGCCTTGCAGTTAGCGCCGTACTTCGCTATCTTTTTTTCAACGATGTACTGCGGAACGTACTCCAGCTTGGGGTCTAAGCCTACTACCGAGGGGTTTTGCGTTTTTACAATATTTTCTATCAGTCTGTCAAGTGACATTTTCATCTTCCTTTCGGTCAAAAACTATCTTTCCGCGGCAGATGGTGTACACCGCCCTGCCCTTGAACGTTTCGCCCTTGAAAACAGTGTTTTTCGATTTCGAGTGCAGCTTTTCAGGCTCTACCGTCCACTCGGCTTCGGGGTCGAAAATGCAAAGCTCGCACTCCGCGCCCTCTTCTATCTTCACGGGCGGCAGACCCAGCACTCTGCGCGGGTTGACGCTCATAAGCTCTGCTATCTTGCCGATGCCGCATTTTCCGCCGTGGTAAAGCTTCGTGAGCGTTGCTGCAAGCGAAGTTTCCAGACCTACTACGCCGTTCGGCGCTTTGAGAAAGTCTGCCTTTTCCTCCGCGGCGTGCGGGGCATGGTCGGTGATTATGCAGTCGATAGTGCCGTCGAGCAGCGCTTCTTCTATCGCAGCCCTGTCCTTTTCGGTGCGCAGCGGCGGCGACATTCTGTAATCGGCGTCACGCGAATAGAGCTTTTCATCGGTGTAAGTGAAGTAGTGCGGCGCAGTTTCGCAGGTGACGTTCACGCCGTCGCGCTTAGCCGCGCGAATTATGTTCACCGAGCCGTATGTAGAAACATGGCAGATATGTATGTGCGCGCCGCAGGAAGCCGCCAGCGCTGTCTCGCGCGCGGTGATGTAGTCCTCGCTCGCTCTGTCCATGCCCTTAACGCCCAGCGCTTTCGACACTTCACCCTTGTTGATTATGCCGCCGTTGATGATCTTCAGATCTTCGCAGTGCGAGAGGACGGTCATGCCGTTAGTCACCGAAAGCTCCAGCGCCTGACGCATAAGCTCGGCGTTCTCAACGGGTCTGCCGTCGTCGGTTATCGCGAAAACTCCCGCATTTTTCAGCGCTTCGTAATCGCAAAGTCCGCCGCCGCTCATACCCTCGGTTATGCAGGCTGAGGTGTAGACGTTTATGCCCGTCTGCGCGCCTTTATCGAGGATATATTTTACAGTTTTTGGGGTATCGCAGGCAGGCTTTGAGTTCGGCATAAGCAGCACGCCCGTAACGCCGCCCGCTTTCGCCGCGGCAGCCCCCGTGAAAATATCTTCCTTATAGGTAAGTCCGGGGTCGCGGAAATGAACGTGCATATCGAAAAGCCCCGGCACGGCGTAAAGCCCCGTGCAGTCTATCACCCGCTCGGCAGACCCGCCGCAATCGCCTATCTTCACTATCTTACCGTCTTTAACGGCTATGTCAGTAACGCAGTCAAGCCCTGTCTGCGGGTCTGCGGCGTGTACGTTTTTTAAGATAAGATCCATGTATTTCTCCGTTCTTATCAATCCTTAGTAAGGTCGTGTTCAGAACCGTAGAGGTCGATGGTGGCTTCAGGGCACTTGCACTTATATGTCTGCGCGCCGCTGCCGTCGTTCGCACGGATAAGAAAAGTTATCGTAGGCGGATTTTCCACGTCTATCTCGTCTTCCTTATTTTCAGGTTCGGGAAAATCGATGTTATCGAAAGATACTTCGGCGAAAACCTTGAGCTTTACATACTTTTCAAACTCCTTGGTATAGTGACCGGGTATCATGAGCAGCTTTATCTTCTTAGCGTCCTCGTTGAGCTTGAAGTAGCCTTCTGCGAGCTGTGTGCTGCCCTTTTTGATGGTAAATCTGCCCTCTTGGTCGAAGGTGAACGTCATATCGCCGTCGCCGCGCTCTACCCACGGACCGGTGATTATCTGGCGCGAAACGCCCACACGTTCAGGCTGACCCAGCGTGTATGTCATTACAAGTACGATGCAGAAAATGAGTACGATAAAAAATATCGTAAGGAAAATGCGTCCGATGATCTTTAGTGCTTTCATAAGAATGACCTTCCTTTTATGTCGTTAACGTTAGTTGTTTTTGAGTATAGCGCCGGTGTTGCCCGAAGTTACGAGCGAAGCGTATCTTGCGAGGTAGCCGGTAGTTATCTTAGGCTCTCTCGGCTGCCACTGCGACTTTCTTGCGGCGAGCTCTTCGTCGCTGAGCTTTACGTTTATGGTATTTTCGGGAATGTTTATCGAGATCATGTCGCCGTCCTTAACGAGTCCGATAGGGCCGCCTACCGCCGCTTCGGGGGAAACATGGCCGATAGCCGCACCGCGTGTAGCACCGCTGAAACGTCCGTCGGTGATGAGCGCTACCGACGAGCCGAGACCCATGCCCATTATAGCGGAGGTCGGGTTGAGCATCTCTCTCATTCCGGGGCCGCCCTTAGGACCTTCGTAGCGGATAACTACTACGTCGCCCTCGCTGATCTTGCCGCCCTTTATAGCGTCGATGGCGTCCTCTTCGCAGTCAAAGCACTTGGCAGGGCCTTCGTGAACGAGCATTTCGGGAGCTACCGCGCTTCTCTTTACTACGCAGCTGTCGGGCGCAAGGTTGCCCCTCAGTACCGCGATGCCGCCGGTTACGGAGTACGGGTTGTCGATAGGTCTGATTATCTCGGGGTTCTTGTTTACGGCGGGCGCTATGTTTTCGCCTACCGTCTTGCCGGTGCAGGTGATTATATCGGTATTGAGCAGGTCTTTCTTGGTCAGCTCTTTCATTACCGCGTATACGCCGCCCGCCTCGTTGAGGTCTTCCATATAGGTCTTTCCTGCGGGTGCGAGGTGGCAGAGGTTCGGGGTCTTGGCGGAGATGTGATTCGCTATATCAAGGTTGAGGTCTATGCCGCACTCGTGCGCGATGGCGGGCAGGTGGAGCATAGAGTTTGTGGAGCAGCCGAGAGCCATATCTACCGTGAGGGCGTTCATGAAAGCCTTTTCGGTCATGATGTCGCGCGGGCGGATATTCTTTCTGTAAAGCTCCATTACCTGCATACCCGCTTTCTTAGCGAGCTTTATTCTCTCGGAGTAAACGGCGGGGATAGTGCCGTTTCCGCGCAGACCCATGCCCAGTACCTCGGTAAGGCAGTTCATAGAGTTTGCTGTGTACATACCCGAGCAGCTTCCGCAGGTAGGGCAAGCCTTGTTCTCAAATTCGTCAAGGCCTTCCTGATCGAGCTTGCCTGCCGCGAAAGAGCCTACCGCCTCAAACATACTTGAAAGCGAGGTCTTTTTGCCCTGAACATGGCCTGCGAGCATAGGACCGCCCGAAACGAATATCGTCGGCACGTTTACTCTTGCCGCCGCCATCAGCAGACCGGGCACGTTCTTATCGCAGTTAGGCACCATTACCAGCGCGTCGAAATGATGTGCGAGCGCCATGCACTCGGTGCTGTCGGCGATAAGGTCGCGGGTAACGAGCGAGTACTTCATGCCCTGATGACCCATAGCTATACCGTCGCAAACGGCTATCGCGGGGAAAACTACCGGCGTACCGCCGTTCATAGCTACTCCCAGCTTTACAGCCTCTACTATCTTGTCGATGTTCATATGGCCCGGTACGATCTCGTTATATGAGGAAACTATACCTACCAGCGGTCTTCTCATTTCCTCTTCGGTCATACCCAGTGCGTTGAAGAGCGAGCGCTGCGGAGCTTTGTCCGAGCCTTCGCAGAAAAAGTTACATTCTTTACATTCTGACATTTTAGATTACCTCTTTTGCATATATGAATAAAATTTATTCTTCGTTGTAAGTTTCGGCAGCGTGGTCGAGTATAGCCGTCAGCTTTTTCTCGAGCGGCGTGCCTACTGCGTCGCGACAGTAAGTCATGCAGAGTCCCCAGTAATTCTTCTCAGATCTATCGCCGAGGTACAGCCCGTAAAAAGCGACTATCTTGCCGTAATAGTTTACGTTTTTCGCCTTGAAAAGTATATGGCCGCGGTCTATCGGCTGAAACTGCGAAAGCCCGCTCACTGTGCCGCTGCTAAGGTAGCTCACTACTGCCTTGTAGATGAAGTTAGCGCAGTCAAGGCTGATACAGGGCTTGTTGAGGTCTATATCGGCGTCATCTTTTTCATCATACTTGTAAAGATGGCACATCATAGGCTCGGCGTGGCTTCTGAATTCGGTGAAATCCTCAGGCAGCTCAAAGCTCGAGATCGGCTCGTAATATTCGTTTTTCACGATCTTGTAAGGCGCTGTCGGCTCACTGCCGCTTGCCAGTACCTCGGGCGGCGTGCAAGGCGCGTTTGAGATGCTCGCAGGTGCTGGCGATGGCGCTGAAACGTGGGTAGCTTCATGCTTTACGCCCATAGCCTTATCCACCGCTTCGGCAAAGCTGTTGCCGTTCGCGGTAGAGCCGCCGTTATTCACTATCGCGTTGTCGATAGCTTTTGCCGCTTCTTTTAATATTTTATCAAATAACCCCATTGCTGTTCTCCTTATAAACTGCGTTTTAGTTTTTGTTCAGACCCAAGAAAGCCGCGCCGATTATGCCCGCGTCGTTGCCGAGCTTAGCTATAACTATCTCGGTGTTCTTAGCCGAGTTTTTGGTATAAACTTCCTTAGCCACAAGCTCTTTCAGCGGCAGCAGCAGCGGGTCGCCCTCGTTGCAAACGCCTCCGCCTATGCAGAGTATGTCGGGCTGGAAAATGTTGATGGTGTTCGTGATGCCGAGCGCCAGGTACTTGATGTACTTTTCAACTACTTCCTTGCCAGCCTTATCGCCCGCGCGCATAGCGTTGAAAGCGGTTCTGGCAGATACCTTGCCGTCATCTTCGTTCATCTTCCACATTATCGAGCTCTTGTCGGCGAGCATGGCTTCCTTAGTCATTCTTACCAGACCCGTTGCCGAAGAGAATACCTCGAAGCAGCCCTTTCTGCCGCAGGTGCACTCAGGACCGTTGGGGTCTACCACAGTGTGACCTATCTCAGCGCCCGCGAAGTTGAAGCCCGAGTAGATCTTGCCGTTGATGATTATTCCGCCGCCTACGCCCGTGCCGAGTGTGATACATACCGCGTCATTCGCGCCCTTAGCCGCGCCTGCGACAAATTCACCGTAAGCCGCAGCGTTAGCGTCGTTTTCCACGAAACAGGGCTTATCTATATGAGTGCGCATGAGCTTCACTACGGGGAAATTCAAAAAGCCCAGATTGTTTGAATACTCTATAACGCCGCTCTCAGAGTTCGCAGTACCCGGCGTGCCGATGCCTACGCTCTCGATGTTTTCGAGGGTAAGGCCTGCCTTTTCTACCGCCTCGAGCGCTACCTTTGCCATGTCCGCGCATATCTCTTCCGCGGGGCGGGGCAGGTTTGTCTTGCAGGTCGCCTTTGAAACTATCTCAAAATCCTCAGATACCACGCCTGCCTTTATGTTAGTACCGCCGAGATCTATACCTATATAATATTTCATGTTTATACCCCTTTATCAAACTTTGGTGAGCACCGCTTTGCAGCAGCCCTCTACCGCATATTCTCCCGTACCTGCGCTTACGAAAACGCTGTCGCCCTTAGCAGCTTTCACGCCGCCTATCGTGCACTCGCCCTCGAGCACAAGAATGCTGTTGAAAGACTTTTCGTCCGCGTTTAGCTTAGCGCTGCCGTTGATGTCGAGCGCGTATGTAGTGAAGTAATCGCAGGAAGCGAGCAGCTTGCCGGTGTAGCCCTCGAATTTTTCAACAGGCGTATCGGGATACTGCTGCGCGGGCGCGAGCTTAGTAACGTCCTTAGCCTTTTCAACGTGCAGCTCTCTGGGCTTGCCGTCTTTGCCCACTCTGCCGTAATCGTAAATACGGTAGGTGGTGTTGGAATTCTGCTGTATCTCGGCTATGAGTATGCCCTTGCCGATAGCGTGAAGAGTGCCCGCCTGAATGAAGAAAACGTCGCCCTTCTTTACGGGAACAGCGTTGGTAACTTCCAGCAGGGTGTTATCGGCGATGCGTCTTGCAAATTCGTCCTTGCTTATCTCGTGCTTAAAGCCGTAAAGCAGGGTAGCGCCGGGGTCTGCGTCTACAACGTACCACATCTCTGTCTTGCCGTACTCGCCCTCTACGCGCATAGCGTACTCGTTATCGGGGTGCACCTGCACTGAAAGATTATCCTTAGCGTCGATGAGCTTTATCAGTATCGGAAAATTCTCAAACTTTTCGCAGTCGCTGCCCAGCACCTTTTTGCCGTGCTTTTCGATGTACTGCTCGAGGGTAAGGCCTTTGTCCTCGCCGTCCGCCACGGTAGAAGCGCCGTCTTTATGGCAGGAAAGCTCCCAGCTCTCAGCCACCTTATCGTAATCGCACTTTTTGCCGTACTCGTCGCGAAGTCTTGTGCCGCCCCATATATAGTCCTTAAATGCAGGCTCTAGTTTAAAAATAGCCATCTGAAATATCATATCCTTTCGTTCAAGTATTCTAAATTGAATATGCAACAATTTTAATATGTCGCATTTAATTTCAGTTAATTTTATTATACCATATCGCCAAATGAGTGTCAAGAGTTTTGCAGCAATTTCGGTCATTTTGCGCAAATGAAAAAGGCGGTGCCGAAGCGAAAATGCCCGGCGCCGCCAGTTTTCTGATAGATGAAATAAATCAGTGAATATCTTTGTAAAGTCCGATGTAGAGCTTGGCCGAACGCTTCCAGCTAAAGTCCTCGCGCATAGCGTGTCCTACCAGCGCGTTCCATCTTTCCTTGTTGTCGTATGCTACTCTTGCGCGCGTTACTGCGTCGAGCATATCGTTGGCATTATAGGTCTTGAATGTAAAGCCGTTGCCGTTCTCGCCGCCCGCGTCCTTGATAGAGTCGCGCAGACCGCCGGTTTCTCTTACTATCGGTATAGTGCCGTATCTCAGCGAGATCATCTGTGCAAGTCCGCAAGGCTCGCTCTGAGAGGGCATGAGGAACATATCCGCGCCCGCATAAATGCGCTTCGAGAGCGGGGGCACGAAGCCGATGGTAACGCCTACTCTGTCGGGATAGCGGTAAGCCATCTCGCGGAAGAAATCTTCGTAGATCTTCTCGCCCGAGCCGAGTATGGTGAACTTACAGCCGAGGCGTACCATGTCCTCAAAAACGTATTTCACGAGGTCAAGACCCTTGTGGCTTACAAATCTGGTAACTATGCCTATTACAGGCTCGTCGCCCTTTGCCAGACCAAACTCCTCCAGCAGCTTTTCCTTGCAGATCTTCTTGCCGCCGCGGTTCATGTAGGAGTAGTGTACGGGAATGTTCGGGTCGGTCTCAGGATTGTAAACGTCCTGATCTATACCGTTGAGGAATCCGCAGAGCTTGTACTGCTTCTTCACAAGTATCCTGTCCAGACCGTAGGAATACCAGGGGTCGAGTATCTCCCAAGCGTAGCTGGGCGAAACGGTGGTCACCTTGTCGGCGCACTCGATAGCCGCCTTCATAAAGTTTACGTCGCCGTCGTACTCCAGCAGGTCGGTGTGGTATAGGGGTATGCCCATGAGGTCGTTTATGATCTCCAGACCGTATCTGCCCTGATACTGTATATTGTGAATGGTAAATACCGTCTTGATATCCTCATAGCCGCCCTGATAGCGGTAGAAAATATCGTAGTAAACGGGAACGAGGGCTGTCTGCCAGTCGTTAGCGTTGATCACCTGCGGCTTGAAGTCGATGTATCTCAGCAGCTCGAGTACCGCGCGCGAGAAGAATATGTATCTCTCAGCGTCGTCGTAAAAGCCGTAAAGACCGTTTCTTGCGAAGTAGTATTCGTTATCAAGCAGGTAATATGTAACGCCGTTTACCACCGCGGTGAATACGCCGCAGTACTGGTTTCTCCATGCAACAGGCACGGTGAAATTGGTGAGGTAGCTGCACTTATCTTTCAGCTCCTGCTTTATTTGTCCGTAGTAGGGTATTACCACGCGGCAGTCGTTGCCCTCTTCATTGATAGCGCGGGGCAGCGAGCCTGCTACGTCTGCAAGTCCGCCCGAAGCTATAAAGGGCAGAGCCTCGCTGGCTGTATATAAAATATTCAATGTTTCGTACCTTCTTTCGTTATGTGGCTGAAAAGGTTTTTTAAACGCCTGCGCCCTTTGCAACGTACATCGGGTATGTAGGCGCGCTGGTGAGTATGTGGCCGCTGCCGATGGTAACGTTCTTATCGGTGATAAGGTAGTTGCACTCAGCTCCGTCGCCTACTACCGTGCCCTGCATCAGTATGCAGTTTCTTACTCTTGCGTTCTTGCCTATCTTTACTCCGCGGAAGATAACAGAGTTCTCAACTTCGCCCTCGATTATGCAGCCGTCTGCGATAAGGGAGTTCTTTACCGAGCAGTTGAGGTCGTACTTAGCGGGAGCGTTGTCGCTTACCTTGGTGTAGATAGAGCGCTTAGGCAGGTAAAGCTGCGAAGCGTTCGCGGGGTCGAGCAGCTCCATATTTGCCTTGAAGTAAGAGTTCACGCTGGTTATCTTAGAGAAGTAGTTGTTGTACTCGTAAGCCTGAATGTTCAGCTCGCCGCACTTAGCCTGAAGCACGTCGGTCTCAAAGCTTACCTGTCCGCGCGCGATAAGGTCTGTTACCAACTCGATGAGGAAGTCTTTCTTCATCACGAAAACGTTAAGGCTGGTGGTGCAGGTGCCGCTGATGTCGGGGCGAATGAGCACGCTCTGTACCTTGCCGTTTTCATCGGTATTGAGCACGGTGGACATCTTTATATCATCATTTGAATACTGACCGGTGTGAGCCACGATGGTTATATCAGCGCCGCTCTCTGCATGTCGCTCTACTATCGGCTTGTAGTCGATGTTGGTAACTACGTCGCAGTCAGACATTACGACGTATTCGCACATAGAGTGGCGAATGAAGCTCATAGCGCCGTTGAGCGCCTCAATTCTGCCCGTGTAGAGCGAAGCGCCTGCGTTGCCGAAAGGCGGGAGTATGTAAAGACCGCCCTTTTTGCGCGCGAGATCCCACTCTCTTGCCGAGCCGAGGTGGTCGAGCAGCGACTGGTAGTTATCCTTAGTGATTACGCCTACTGCGTTTATACCGCTGTTTACCATATTGGAAAGCGGAAAATCGATCAAGCGGTATCTGCCTCCGAAAAGTACAGATCCCATAGTTCTGTTTTTAGTCAGATCTCCTACGGTCATATCGTGCATATTGGCGAAAACAAGACCGAGGACATTACCCATATTTACACTCATTGCAGATCTTCCTTCCTTACATATCTTCGTAAATGATAGCCTTGGGTGCTACGGCAGCGCCGTCTGAGATGTTCAGCTTATGGCCTACTACTGCTACGCCCCAGGTGTCCTTATCCTCTATCGTTTCAGGTCTTGCGCCTATCTGCGCGTTCTCGCCTATAACGGAGTCTTCACCTACTATCGCGTACTCTACGTGCGCGCCCTTCTTTACTACGCAGCCGGGCATCAGTATAGAGTCGTAGATAACTGCGCCCTCTTCTACGGTAACGCCCTCAGAGATCATCGAAAATTCTACCGAGCCGTCGATCACGCAGCCCTCGGTCACCATAGAGTTCTGCACGCTGGCGTTTTTGCCGATGCTCTGCGGAGGCAGCACGGGGTTTCTCGAGTAGATCTTCCAGCTCTGGTCGTAAAGGTCGATGGGGATATTGGGGTTGATAAGATCCATGTTGGCTTCCCAAAGAGAGTCGATAGTTCCTACGTCCTTCCAGTAGCCGTCGAAGCGGTAAGCTACCAGCTTTTCGCCTGCTTCTCTCATATCGGGGATTATGTTCTTTCCGAAGTCCTTGCTGGCTTCCTTATCGTTTTCGTTTGCGATGAGGTAAGCGCGCAGCTTTTTCCATGTGAATATGTAGATACCCATAGAAGCGAGGGTAGAGCGCGGGTTCTTCGGCTTTTCCTCAAAGTCTATGATGTTGTCCTCATCGTCGGTTATCATGATGCCGAAGCGCGAAGCCTCTTCCTTAGGCACGTCGAGTACCGCGATGGTGGCGTCCGCGCCCTTTTCCTTGTGGAAAGAGAGCATCTTGTTGTAATCCATCTTGTAGATATGGTCGCCCGAGAGGATTATAACGTACTCAGGGTCGTATCTTTCGATGAAGCCGATATTCTGATAAATAGCGTTAGCAGTGCCCGAATACCAGTCTGCGCCCGAAGCCTTCTGGTACGGGGGCAGAACGTGTACTCCGCCGTGGATCCTATCGAGGTCCCAAGGCTGGCCGTTTCCGATGTACTCGTTGAGCACAAGGGGCTGGTACTGAGTAAGCACGCCTACGGTATCTATGCCCGAGTTGATGCAGTTTGAAAGCGGAAAGTCGATTATACGATACTTTGCACCGAAAGGCACCGCGGGCTTAGCCACGGTCTGCGTCAGTGCGTACAAGCGGCTTCCCTGTCCGCCTGCGAGCAGCATTGCTACGCATTCTTTTTTGTTGAACATAATAATTCACCCACCAATTTCTTAAATATTGTTCATCTATCTATCAATGGCAGTTTTGTCTGCCGCTGATGTCTTATTTTTTATCCGCCGCGCTCTTTTTCGCTGCGGGCTTTGTGCTTTTAGCCGTTTTAGAGGTCTTAGTCGTCTTAGCCGCAGATTTCTCAGCCTTAGCAGTCTTGGTCGTCTTAGCCGTCTTTGTGCTCTTCGCAGTTTTAGCGGTCTTAGGCTTAGCCGCCGACTTTTTCTTCTTCGGCTCGTCCTTCTTCACGGTAAAGTACAAGCAGCCGTATGCGGGAATATCTATACATATAGAATGTTCCAGACCGTGCATAGGTACGGGCTTTGAATGTACCGTGCCGTTGGTAAGCGGCGCGCCGTCCTCAGAGGTACAGTTGAGCACCTCAGTGTATTCGCCGTCGTAGGGCACGCCGAAGCAGTAGCTTGTGCGCGCTACGGGCACGAAGTTGCAGACGATTATTACCTCGTTTCCGCTCTTATCAAATCTGCGGAAGATTATTATGCTCTGGCGGTAATCGTCGTTAGAGATCCACGAGAAGCCCTCCCATGTGAAGTCGCGCTCCCAAAGCGCAGGAGTGTCTTTGTAGAAATTATTCAGCCTGCGGATATATTTCTGATAATTCCTATGGCTGTCATATTCCTCTATCATGAACCATTCCAGACCGTTTTCGTAATCCCACTCTCTGAACTGCGCGAACTCGCTGCCCATGAAAAGCAGCTTCTTTCCGGGGTGCGCCATCATGTAAGCCATGAAAAGGCGCGCCTGCGCGAACTTCATATCGGCATCTCCGCCGAACATTTTGTTTATCAGTGAAGCCTTGCCGTGAACTACCTCGTCGTGCGAGATAGGCAGTATGTAATTTTCAGAGAATGCGTAGAAGAACGAGAACGTAAGCATATCGTGGTGAAACGCTCTGTGTATCGGGTCGAGCTGCATATATTTCAGCATATCGTTCATCCAGCCCATGTTCCACTTGAAGTTAAAGCCCAGTCCGCCGTCCGAAACAGGCTTGGTCACCATCGGCCATGCGGTAGATTCCTCAGCTATCATCAGCGTGTGCGGGTCTTTTGCGAAGACCGCTTCGTTCAGCTTGTGGAAAAATTCTATCGCTTCGAGATTCTCATGACCGCCGAATTCGTTAGGCGTCCACTCGCCGTCGCGTCTGTCGTAATCGAGATACAGCATAGAAGCCACAGCGTCTACTCTAAGACCGTCGATATGGTATTTTTCGAGCCAGTACAGCGCGTTAGAAATAAGGAAGCTGCGCACTTCGGGTCTGCCGTAATCGAAAACGCGCGTGCCCCATGCTAAGTGGTCGCGTTTTTTCGGGTCGGCGTACTCGTATGAAGCCGAGCCGTCAAATTCAAAAAGGCCTGCCTCGTCGCGCGGGAAATGCGCAGGCACCCAGTCGAGTATAACTGCTATGCCCGCCGCGTGGAAGAGGTCTACCATCATCATGAAATCCTTAGGCGTGCCGAAGCGCGAGGTCGGGGCGTAGTAGCCTATTCCCTGATAGCCCCAGGAGCCGTCGAAAGGATATTCCGCCAGCGGCATGAACTCTATATGCGTATAGCCCATATCCAGCATATACGGTATTATCTCGCGTGCAAAATCTGTGTAGCTGTAATACTTGCCGGTTTCGCAGGTCTTCCATGAATTGAGGTGCACCTCGTAGATATTCATGGGACTGTTGTAAATATCTTTCTTTTTCTTCTCGGCGAGATATTTCTTATCGCTCCAGAGGTAGTCATCTATATCAAACACCTTCGACACCGTTTCGGGCGCTACGCCCATATGCGTGCCGTAGGGGTCGGCTTTCATTCTGGTAACTCCGTCGCAGCCTGTAACTGCGTATTTGTAAGAATCAAAAGTTTTCAGACCTGTAACGAATACTTCCCATACGCCCGTATCGCCCAGCTGCTCCATTCGATTCGCCTCAGCGTTCCAGTTATTGAAATCGCCCACCAGCGAAACGCCCTGAGCCTTAGCCGCCCATACTCTGAAAACTCTTCCTTCTGCGCCTTCCCTCTTGCAGGGGTGCGAACCGAAGAAATCGTAAGCGGTATGCAGCGAGCCTTCGTGAAAAAGATACAGCGGCAGCTCGTATTCCTTAGGTATATTCAGAGCCATTTGATCCGATCCTCCTTTTATATATCAAGTCGGGACGAATCCATTTGCTGCGGCGGTGCGGTCATGCTGGTCGCGCGTATGAATTGCCCTATGTATATTTTAACCGATTTTAAACAAAAAAGCAATAGTTTTAGTTATACTTTTCAGTTTCGTACATATTTCAACCCTCGCCGTTGTGCAAGTTGACGAATTTTTTTACACAATATTTATGGAATGTGAATTTCACATACAAACCCTTTCTTTTTTATACGAGATCTTTACGACCGCGACTGTTATATCGTCGCTTTTTACCCCGCAGGAAGCCGCCGTGCAGAGCGAGCCTATGCTGTAAGCGAGGTCGTCGGCTTCGGTGCGGGTATCCTCAGCCAGCTCGCTGAAGCGCATGAGCGTTTTTTCGGGCGCGCCGTCTGACGCCAGCAGAAGTACATCGCCGTCGAAAAGCTTGCATGACGAAACGTTCGGGTCGCAGCTAGGCAGTATGCCCGCGGGGAAAGAGTCGCAGTCGATCTTCACCATGCTGCCGTCGCGGCAGAGGTATGCGGGCGCTGCGCCCGATTTGAGAAACTCAGCCCTGCCCGAAAAGAGGTCGAGCCGCAGGAAATCGAGCGTGGCAAAGCTCTCTTCCCAATCTTTTACCCGCATCACGGAATTTATCATGCGCTGGGCAGTGGACATTGAAAGCCCCGAGCGCAGCATATGCGCCGCTAAGTTCACTGACATCGCCGAATCGAGCCGCGCGCGCTTGCCCGAGCCCATGCCGTCTGAAAGCAGCACATACCGCTCCCCCGCCGAGCAATCCACCGTTTCGAGCGTATCGCCCGAACAGCATGAGCCGCTGCCGAGCGCCGTATAGCAGCCGAATTCAGCCTTGAAAGGCGGCGTTTCGTCAAACTCCAGCTTGGTTATCCTATCGGCAGAAGTCACGCCGGGCAGGTCAAGATCACAGTCGAGCGCGCGGCAAAGTCCCGCCGTTATCTGCAAAGCGTCTTTCTCAAATTTTCCTGTGAGGTATATCTCGGCGTGGCGGCAGCAGTTCTCATCAGTGTAAACGCAGGCGCGCACGCCCTTAAATCCCTGCCGTTCGAAATAGCTCTTCGCCGCGGCGGAAAGGCGCGCGTCCACCTCGCGGCGGCGGGACAGACGGCATGAGAGGTCGCCGAGAATATCGGTCATAGAGCCTAACTGCTCCTGCAAAAATCCGCGCATCTCTTTCAGCCGAACCGCCTCGGCACGGTCGGCAAGCTGCTCTTCGCGGCAGCGTGTAATGATTTCGGGAAGCTCGGCGGCGCGCACACAACCCACCGCTTCGGGCAGTTCTCCGCGGCAGTAACTCAGCATATTGTTCATGCAGCCGTTCCTGCGGCACTCGTCGCAAAGCCGGCAGCGGCGGCAGGCGGCTTCGGCAACGCGGTCTTCCAGCGTTATGCTTTCCGAGCGGTTCTCCACCGTATGCGATACCGCCGCGAGCTTGTCCCGAATATCGTTTATCGTCATAGAGGCAAAAGCCAGCCGCGATGAAGCGGTCTGTCCCGCCGTGTCAGACGGGCTGTTCAATATAACAAAGCGCGACATAAGCGTGTACGGCAGCGAGCGCGGCATAGCGGCGAATATCACCGAGCCTGCGATTATATCGGCGAGCATATGGAAAGTATCGCTGTTCAGCCCCGCGGCGGCAAGGGCGGCACTTGCGGAGATCATGAACGAGAGCGCGGCGGCAACGCAGCCGAGTTCGCAGAAAGCCGAGCAGATAAGCCCTGCGGCGGCGAGCAGCATAGTGTTCACCGAAAGCGCAGAGCTGCAAAGCGTTACCGAAACGGCGGTGAGCGCGCCCATAACCGCACCGCCCGCAGCCCTGCGCTTTTTCGCCGCGGCGGGTATGGCTGCGCAGGCGCACACTCTGCCAATGTTGAAAATACCTATCTGACATGAAGAGAGGGTGGCTATCGCGGCTATGTAGAGCATGGCGCAGTAGACGGCGGTCAGCCCGCAAAGGCGCACAGGTTCGCCGCTGCGCGCACGCTCGATAACGAAAGCCGCGGCGTACACCACGCAGGCGCACATCAGCGAGCTGATAATACGCATGGAAACGAGGAAACCATCGGGGCTGACGGCGCTGCTTACCCCGCTGAGCAAAAGCGTTACGGCGGCGGTGAAGAGCGAAAGGCGTATCGGGTCGCCGTTTTTAGAGTAGGCGGGGAAAAAGAAATTTACGGCGGAGCACACGGCTATCGCGGCTATCTGTATAGCCGACTCCGCAAGCCTGCCCTGCACGGAGTATGAGAGCAGCGCGCCAATGAATGCCGCGGGGCTGAACCTGCCCGCGATAACGGCGCAGGCGACATTCATAAAGCTTGGAAAGCCCACCATATTTCCGAACGAGGCGAGAAAGCAGACCCCTGCCGCGGCGGCGCACCTCAGCAGGAAAGAGCGGGCGGAGCGCGGCGCTGCATCGTCGCAGACAGCCGCTTGTTTTGACTTGAATTTGAGCATGACCTTACACTTCCTTAGAATTAAAATACTGTAACTTGTGAAACAAAGCTTGGTAATTTAATTATATAATGCCCCGAGCGAAAAAAATGTCGTATCATTGTTGACATAATGTGATATGTGTGGTATTATGAATAAAGTGTTTTCGGACAAAAACCGTCAAGTGTGATTTGCATTGACGGTGAATATCTGTTATAATAAATGTAAGCGATAAAAAAACCGTTCCGTTTTTTCAGGAGGTATCCGAACCGTGGAATTTGGCTTTAATAATGATAAGATAACAAAAGCTCTTATACGAACAACTATAAAAAAAGCGCTGGCAGACGTTCAGCGCGACCCTAAGCGCAGCGTTAGAAATCTGGTAGATCTGGGGCTGAATTTTGCCGACGGCAGCAATCAGCAGTATTTTTTGCAGATAACCCAGTCGTATCTTTCAAGCGACAACAGCGCCTATTTCCGCTTGGCTGAAAATATAGTCAACGAGATAGACCACGAAAAGCTCGCCGCTTACGGTATAGATTTCGGCTATAACGGCTGCACATACGGCGCACGCAAGATCCGCGAAAATCAAGCGCGGCTGGGTTGCCATATACCTTTCCTCCTCGCTTTCAACGTAAGTTCCGCGCCCGACGCGCTGACGGTAGAGGACATCTCAAAGACCATTCGTCAGGGCATGGAGCTGGGCATATACATCTACGTTCTGATATGCTCGAGCGATAATTACCCCGACCTGCTTGATATGGCGGAGCAGTTCAGCGAGTGCGCATTCGTGTACTTCGTCAACCCCCGCCGCCTTACGCGAGAAGTGATAAGCCGCACCAGTGAGCTGAACAATCTTGTTACCTCTGTACGCTTCGACCCCAGCACCGACCTCAGCCGCGAAAAGGTAGCGGAGATGCGCGCGGCGGGCTGCATAACCTGCCTGCATTACGAGTACGGCCCAAATAATCTCAACCAAATACTCTCCGGCAGCGCGGTGGACGAAATGGCTGAAACGGGCGCGATAGCCGCTATACTTTACGCCCCGCCGTGGGTGGACAAAGCGGCGCAGAAACTTGTTTTCGACTACAAGACCGAAACTGTGCGCAGCCAGCAGTACCCTATATTCATGTTTGAAGCCAAGAGCGACATCGACCATATAGAGCATATGTTTTCAAACGCCGAGTGTCTAGTAGTGTTCACCGACGGCGGCAAGGCGGGCTACACCGCCGAGCAGAAGCCGCTTACCGGCGTAGACCTGCGCAGCAATTCGCTGATAGAGATACTCAAAGCTATAAAGCTCGACTGATAAAAATAACTAAAGCGCATGACTTTTTCGCAAGCCATGCGCTTTTTTGTGCTGTAATTTATATCGTCAGATCATCAGGTCATTAGGTCATCTCTGCGCCGCGCTGCATCAGCCGCTGAGTAAGTTCGCGCATTATGCGGTGGTCGGCGCGCTTTAGCTGCGGGTCGCTCTCGATTATGCTCTTCGACATCTGCTGAGCGGTCTGAAGAAGCTGCATATCGCGCGTTAGGTCGGCGAGCTTGAATGCGGGCAGACCGTGCTGGTGAGTGCCGAAAAAGTCGCCGGGGCCGCGCAGCTTCAAGTCCTCTTCAGCTATCTTAAAGCCGTCTGAGGTCCTGCTGATTATTTTCATTCGCTGCACACATTCTGGCGAGGTGTTGTCGGTTATCAGTATGCAGAAAGACTCCCACTCGCCTCTGCCGACTCTGCCGCGAAGCTGGTGAAGCTGCGAAAGCCCGAACCTATCGGCGTTCTCTATCACCATAACGGCAGCATTTGGCACGTCTACGCCTACCTCTACCACCGTAGTTGCGACAAGCAGGTCTATCTCGCCGCGCTTAAAGCCGTTCATTACCTCTTCCTTCTCCGCCGCCGACATCCTGCCGTGCAGCAAGCCGACTTTGTAATCAGCGAACGCCCCCTGCGCGAGCTTTTGCGAATAGCTTGTAACGTCGTTCAAGTCGCTCTCGCTCTCGTCTATCATCGGGCATACGACGTAGCCCTGCCGCCCCATCTCCAGCTGTTTTTTTACGAAGCCGAAAGCCCGCTCGCGCATTTTGCCCGTAACGGCGTAGGTCGAGATAGGCTTTCTGCCCGCGGGCAGCTCGTTTATCACGGAAATATCGAGGTCGCCGTAAAGTATCAGCGCGAGGGTGCGGGGTATAGGCGTAGCGCTCATTACAAGGCGGTGGGGATTGCGCCCCTTAGCCGAAAGCGCCGCGCGCTGTTCCACGCCGAAGCGGTGCTGCTCGTCGGTGATGACAAGCGCTAGATCGCTGAAATGGGTGCTCTCGGAGAAAAGCGCGTGTGTGCCGACTATCACGTCAAATTCGCCCGCGGCTATCTGCTCTTTCAGCACGCGCTTATTTTTCGGCGTAAGCGAACCTGTCAGCAGCGCCACCCTTACGCCGAGCGGCTCCAGCAGGCTCTTAAAAGTCTTGTAATGCTGCGCCGCGAGTATCTCGGTAGGCGCCATAACGCATGACTGGTAGCCGTTTTTGTAAGCGAACCACGCCGCGCCCGCCGCTACTACCGTCTTTCCGCAGCCTACGTCGCCCTGTATCAGCCTGTTCATGCGATGAGCGCCGCGCATAGCCACCGTGCAGTCGTTAAGCGAGCGAAGCTGCGTTTTTGTAAGCGTGAAAGGCAGCGCCGAGGTAAATTCCTCCAGCGGCTGAGCCTGCATAATGTAATTCGAGTCAGAATCTTCGTTCTGCCGCTGATAGGCTATCGCCAGCGAATGTATCAGCAGTTCGTCAAATATCAGCCGCCTGCGGGCTTCGTGAGCACCGTAAAGGCTTTTCGGAAAATGTATGTTTTCCCAAGCGCAGGCTAAGCTGCACATACGGCAGCTGTCGCGCACATACTGCGGCATTATGTCCTCCACCTCGCCTAGCACCAGATCGAGCGCGCCGCGGACTGCTTTGCGGATAATGTTCTGCGAAAGCCCCTCGGTAAGCGGGTAAACGGGCAGGATAAGGTCGGGAGATGCAGCGGAAAACACCATCGGCGAATTCATCTCGCGGCGCACCATATTGCCCGCCACCTTGCCGTAAAGTATGTAGTCCTCGCCCTCTTTCAGGCTCGCAAAAAGGTACTCCTGATTATAGAGGGTGACGGTAATATCATCAGTATCGTCGGTAAATACGGCTTTGCAGACCGTCAGCCCCTTGCGTATGCGGGCGGGCGGCATTTTTTTCACAACACGCGCGCGTATCACAAGCGGGTCTTCGCCCTGCGCGTTTTTTATCTCGCACGGCGCTGATAAGTCGATATAGTCGCGCGGGCAATATTGCAGCAGGTCGTAAACGGTGGATACTCCCACCTTTTCAAAAAGCTCGGCGCGCTTTGGCCCTACCCCTTTCACATACACCACGCTGCGTTCAAGTATCTGCTGCATGATATTTCAAAACCTGCCTTTCCACGAAACGTAATACAAAAGCGGCAGACCCCCGCGCAGGACTTCCCGCCTGCCAAAAGTCTGCCGCTCGCTTTATGCCATATGATATTAGTCAACTGTTTCTACTCTCATCATATTGGTGTTTCCGCTTACGCCGAGCGGCACGCCTGCGGTAACTACCACTAGGTCGCCGTGCTTCAGCAGACCCATATTTACCGACTTCTTGATAGCGACTTCGATCAGCTTATCAGTGTCCGACTCTTCCTCTACTATCCCGGGAACAAGACCCCAAGACATATTCATCTGGCGGGCGGTAAGCTCGCTGGTGGTCAGCGCGATTATCGGGCACTCCGGACGGAATTTCGAGAGCCTGCGCGCGGTAGTGCCGCCCTTAGTAACGGTGATTATCGCCGCCGCGTCAAGGTCGTGGGCGGTGGTAACGGTAGCGTGCGATATAGCCTCGGTAACTTCGTGGCAGAAATACTCGTCGTTTTCAGAATGTATCTCAAAAAGCTTCTTGTAGTTGGTGTTCTTCTCGGTAGTTTCCGCTATCAGCGCCATTGTCTTTACAGCATCTATCGGATACTTGCCCGCGGCAGTTTCACCCGAAAGCATTATCGCCGATGTGCCGTCGTAGATAGCGTTGGCAACGTCGGTTATCTCAGCGCGGGTGGGACGGGGGTTTAGTATCATCGACTCAAGCATCTGGGTAGCGGTTATTACCTGTTTGCCGGCGTTGTAAGCCTTATGTATCAGCTCTTTCTGTATAGCGGGTATCTGCTCAAAGGGTATCTCTACGCCCATATCGCCGCGCGCTACCATAATGCCGTCAGCCGCCTCGAGTATCTCGTCGATATTCTCTACTCCGTCGCTGTTTTCTATCTTCGCGATAATGCGTACATGGTTCCAGCCCAACGCCTGAGTGAACTTGCGCAGGTAGATAACGTCAGCGCCCGAGCGCACGAACGAAGCCGCGATAAAGTCAAAGCCCAGCTTAGCGCCGAACTGCAGGTCGCTCATATCGGCGTCGGAGATGTAGGGCATGGAAAGCTTTACGCCGGGGACGTTTATGCCCTTGTGGTCTTTTACCTCGCCGCCGTGAACTACCTTACATACAACGTCGGTCTTTGTCACCGACTCTACCGACATTTCTATAAGTCCGTCGTTTATGAGAATGCGCGTGCCCGCGGAAACGTCTTTCGGCAGACCCTCAAAGCTCACCGAGCATATATCCTTATTGCCGACTACCTCGCGGGTGGTAAGGGTAAAAGTATCACCGTCTGCGAGCATCACTGGCTTATGCTCTTCAAACTCTTTCAGGCGTATCTCAGGACCTTTTGTATCCAGCATGGTAGCAACGTGCAGACCCAGCTCGTCAGAAAGCTTGCGCACCATATGAAAGCGCTTTTCGTCCATCTCATAATTGCAGTGCGAAAAGTTGAAGCGCGCTACGTCCATACCCGATCTCATAAGCTCGCGCAGGGTGTTTTCGTCCTCGGTAGCAGGGCCTACGGTACATACTATTTTTGTCTTTCTCATAAACTATCTGTCCTTTCTTTAAAAAAGCAAAAAGCCAAACGCTTTCCTTTATTATACTTCATTTTATCGTAATAGTCAAGATTTTCAGCGCGCAATTACTTTATTTTTACTTTTGAAAAAAAGTTTGCGCTTACCCCTACCATTCGCGGCGAAAATGTGTTATAATAATAGTGTATACTTTATTATAGATGATTTTAGATGGAGGAAATAGCCATGCTAACAGGAAAGACCGTAGTTATAGCCGTTACGGGCAGCATCGCCGCCTACAAAATGGCAGACTGCGCGCGCGAGCTTACAAAGCTCCACGCAGATGTGCACGTTCTCATGACTCAGAACGCCACGCAGTTTATAAACCCCATAACCTTTGAAACGCTCACTCAGCATAAGTGCCTTATAGATACATTCGACCGCAATTTTCAGTACAGCGTAGAGCACGTCGCCCTCGCTAAGGCTGCCGACGTAGTGCTGATAGCCCCCGCTTCGGCAAACGTCATCGGCAAGATAGCCTGCGGCATCGCAGACGATATGCTGACCACTACCGTTATGGCGTGCACCTGCAAAAAGCTGGTAGCCCCCGCCATGAACCACAATATGCTGCACAACCCGATAGTGCAGGAGAATATAGAAAAACTGCGCCGCTATGGCTACGGAATAATCGAGCCGGCACGCGGTATGCTCGCCAACCGCGACATCGGCGACGGCAAGCTGCCGGACGTGAAAATACTCATCGACCGGGTATTGCAGGAGATAGCAAAGCCGAAGGACATGGCGGGCGTGAAGCTGCTTGTTACCGCGGGCGCTACCTGCGAGCCTATCGACCCCGTGCGCTTTATCACAAACCACTCTACGGGCAAGATGGGCGCTGCCATAGCGCGGGCGGCTTCGCTGCGCGGCGCTGACGTTACGCTGGTCGCGGGAAGCTGCACCGCCGAGATGCCGCCTTTTGCCGAGATAGTGAACGTGCGCACCGCCGAGGATATGTACCGCGAGGTGACAGCCCGCGCACCCGAGCAGGACATTATAGTAAAAGCCGCGGCAGTAGCCGACTACACCCCCGAGCACACGGCTGAGGACAAGATAAAAAAATCAGACGGCGAGATGGCTATACCGCTGCGCCGCACCAAAGATATTCTCAAAGCGCTGGGCGAGAACAAGCGCGCTGGTCAGCTTATCTGCGGATTTTCGATGGAAACGCGCGATCTGCTTGAAAACTCGAGCCGCAAGCTGAAAGCGAAAAACTGCGATATGATATGCGCGAACTCGCTGCGCACCGAGGGAGCAGGCTTCGGCACTGATACCAACGTGCTCACGCTCATCACTGCCGACGGCACAGAAGAGCTTGAAAAGATGAGCAAATTGCAGGCGGCGGATATGATACTTGACCGGCTTATGGAAATGAGAGGAAAATAACATGAAGAGGATAGAGATTTTTGAAAACGGCATATATTTCGTGCTGGAGATAGACGATGAAAACCGCGCACGGCTGCTGCATTTTTCGGCGCTGCCATTTGACGAAAAAACGCTGACTTCGCGCAGCGGGACTTACGGCTTTAACCTCTGCGAAGTGCAGATGTCGGGCATCGACCGCGCGGGCGAGCGCCACGGCAACAAGTACATCGTAACCGCGCCGGGATACACGCTGAAATTCAAAGACTTCACCGACACCTGCAATCAGACGGGCAGAAAGCTCGAGATAGCGCAGTTCGACGAAGGCACGGGCACGCTCGTCACTTCGCACTTTCAGTTCTACAATGGCATATCCGCCGTGCGCTGCTGGACGGTGGTAGAAAATCAGGGCAGCGAGCCGCAGACGCTTGAATATGTATCTTCATTCTGTCTGACGGGCATAGAGAAAGAGGGTCTGCGCACGCAGGACGAGAAGATGCGCATAGGCGTTTGCCACAACTCTTGGCAGCGCGAGCTTCAATGGAAAACATACACCCTGCCGCAGGTAGGTCTTGAAATGGCTCAGCCGCTCGACTATCAGCACTCCTCAAAAGTATTCGCCTGCACGAATGTCGGCAACTGGTCGGCTAAGGAGTACATACCTATGGGCTGCCTTGAAAACACCGAGGTCGGCAGCGTTATGCTATGGCAGATAGAGCACAACGGCTCGTGGCACTGGGAAATCTCAGACCGCGAGGGTCACCTCTACTTGCAGCTTTCAGGGCCGAGCGAGATAGAATCGCACTGGAGCAAGACGCTGGCGGTGGGCGAGAGCTTTACGAGCGTGCCATGCGCGGTATGCGTGAGCAGCGAGGGCTTTGACGAAGCGGTGGGCGAGCTGACGAAATACCGCCGCGCTATACGCCGCAGAAACCGCGACAACGAAAATCTGCCCGTGATTTTTAACGACTACATGAACTGCCTTTGGGGCGACCCCACCGCCGAAAAAGAGTTTCCGCTCATCGACGCGGCGGCTAAGGCGGGCTGCGGATATTTCTGCATCGACGCAGGCTGGTACGCCGACGGCGGCTGGTGGGACGAAGTAGGCGAATGGCGCGAGAGCCGCCGCCGCTTCCCGAACGGACTGAAAGAGATAACCGACCGCATACGCGAGCGCGGAATGATACCCGGCGTGTGGCTTGAGATAGAAGTAATGGGCATACACTGCCCGCTGCTGAAGGACACCGCCGACGACAGCTGGTTCTTCATGCGGCACGGCAAGCGCGTTTTCGACCGCTCGCGCTATCAGCTCGACTTCCGCAGCGAAAAGGTGCGCGCATACGCAGATTCGGTCATCGACCGACTTGTAAAAGACTACGGCGTGGGCTATATCAAAATGGATTATAACATAGAGCCGGGAATAGGCACTGAACAGAACGCGGAAAATGCGGGCGATGGTCTGCTGGGGCACGAGCGTGCGTACACCGCGTGGCTCGACGGCGTTTTCGCGCGCTACCCCGACCTCATCATCGAAAACTGCTCGAGCGGCGGGCTGCGTATGGATTACGCGATGCTCTCGCGCTACTCGATACAGTCCACCTCAGATCAGGACGATTATAGAAAATACTGCACGATAGCGGCAAACGCGCCCCTGGCGCTCACCCCCGAGCAGGCTGCGGTATGGAGCTACCCGATGTACGGCGGCGACCGCGAGCAGACGGTATTCAACATGATAAACGCGATGCTGCTGCGCATACACCAGAGCGGCCACCTTGCCAACATCGACGAGCAGAGCGGCGCGCTGGTGAAAGAGGGCATAGCCGTTTACAAAAAGATACGCCGCAACATCAAGACCGCCCTGCCCTTCTGGAGCTTGGGCACATCAAGCTTTTCGGATGAATGGGTATCGCTGGGTCTGCGCTGCGAAAAGTGCGCGTACATAGCGGTATGGCGCAGAGAGTCGGCGGAGGACGTTGCCGAACTGCCGATAAAATTCCTCGCGGGCAAAAACGCCGAGGTAAGCTGCGTCTACCCGAGCTTCAACGAAGAGCGTTTCGAGTGGCACAAAGAGAGCGGCAAGCTGGCAGTACAGCTCAGAAAACCCTGCACGGCAAGGCTTTTCAAGATCACATTCGCCGACTGAACCGCGCTTTCGCGCTCGCCGCACCGCTCATCACCGCAAGGGTGAGCGGCAGCAGCATGAAAACATCGCCTAGGGTGGTGTACAAACTTTTCGAGCTGAGCAAAGCCGTTTCGGCGCACACACCGCCCTTTTCGCGGCTGCGGTCGGCGGCGGCTTCCTCGCCCCACGGCGTTATTATCGCAGATATACCGCAGTTGCCCGCGCGAACGGTGTAACGCGAGTTTTCCACCGCGCGCATTTTGGCGTGAACGTAGTGCGCCCGCCGCGCGAACGAGCTGCCGAACCACGAATCGTTGGTCGGGATAAAAATAAGCTGCGCGGCCTGACGCACCTGCCCGCGAAAAATATCGCCGTATATCGACTCGACGCAGACGCCGCAGGCTATCCGCACCCCGCCGACATCTATCGGCTTACATGGCGCGGTGCAGGCGGCAAGGCTGTTTTTCGCAAACGGCACGAACTCGCCGAAAGGCACAAGGCGGCTCTTGCAATAGCGGCTGTCCGCCGCGCCGTCAGGCGTTACGGCGATAACGGCGTTGTACTTTTCGCCGCGCGTTTCGTCCTTATAAAAGCAGCCCGTCACGACCGTTTTGCCGCTTTTTTCGGCGAACTCGACTAGCTGAGAAAATGCGGCGTGGGTGGCGGAAAAAGTGGCGTTTACAGCGGTTTCGGGCAGGAATATCACATCGGCGGAGGTGAACTTTTCGGCAAGGCGCATATACTCGCGCGCCGACTGCGCGGGCTTCATCGCGGACTTTTCCCTGCCCTCGCAGTCGAGCTGCAAAGCGGCGGCGGTAAGCTTTTCGCAATCGGCAGACTCAGCTTTCAGCGCCGAGATCTCAGAATTGCCATAGATGCCGACCAGCCCGCCGACCGCGATGAAAGCCGCCACGCACTTCACCATAGGCTTCCGGCGGCGCAGCTTTACCGAGCGGCAGAAAATGTACACCAAGCCATTAAAATACATGATGATAAAGCTGGTAAATCGGCAGCCGAGCAGGTTCGCGGTGAGGGTGAGCGGCAGCGCGCCATCCGCCTGCGCCCACACGCCCAGCCACGGGAACGAGAAAAAACCAAGACACCCGCTGAGGTACTCCCCGCCCGCCCAGAGCGCCGAGAGGTACGCCGCGCCGCGCAGTTTGCCGACATCTGAGGGGCGCACGCCGACGTAAAAGCTGAGCGCAGCGGCGAGCGGGAGCAGCATTATCCCCGCCGTCGCGAGCACCGCCAGCAGCGCGAACGCGCCTGAATATTTGCCGAACGGCAGACCCGAAATATCGCGGATAGTCAGCAAAAACGAGCTTTTCGTGATGCAGTAGGAGGCTAGGAACGGCAGGATCTTCAGCACGAGCACGCGGCGGGTGCGGCACTCCATCGCGCTGAAGATCGGCAGCATCGAGATAAGACAGAAAATTTTCGGCAGACCGCGGCTTTCGAGCAGCCCAGCAAAAACGCCCCAGCCAAGCTTCAACAGAAGTGCGAAAAAACGGCGGCGTTCGCGATATATGTTTGTAAAATTCTCTGCAACTGCCATTGTCTTGCCGCCCTTTCTGATCGTTATTACGATATTATTTCCAAACAAGGGCAAAATTAAAAGGAATGATAGAATGAAAATTTTGGATATAAAAATACCGAAATATGCCGCGCAGGCGCTGAAAATGCTTGAAAACGCTGGCTTTGAAGCGTGGTGCGTGGGCGGGTGCGTGCGCGACTCGATACGCGGAGCGCAGGTGCACGACTGGGACATCTGCACAAGCGCCCTGCCCGAGCAGACCCTCGCGGTGTTTGACGGTCTGCGGACGATACCAACGGGGCTGAAACACGGCACGGTGACCGTCATCATCGACGGCGAGCAGGTAGAGATAACCACTTACCGCACCGACGGCGACTACCTGGACCACCGCCGCCCCGAAAGCGTGCAGTTCGTGCGCGACATCAGAAGCGACCTCGAGCGGCGTGATTTCACGATAAACGCGATGTGCCTGAGCCTGCGCGGCGAGCTTTTCGACCCGTTTGGCGGCGAGGAGGACATTCGGCGCGGTGTGCTGAGGTGCGTCGGCGACCCGAAAAAGCGCTTCGACGAGGACGCTCTGCGCATACTTCGGGCGGTGCGGTTCGCGGCTAAAACGGGCTTCGAGGTCGAGGAAAACACGGCGCACGCCGCTATGGAGATGCGCGGTCTGCTGGACGGCGTTTCGGCGGAGCGCATTTACGCCGAGCTGAGGTCGCTGCTGGTACAGCCCCACGCGGGCGAGGTCTTGCGACGCTTTCGCGAGATAATCGCGCAGGTGATACCCGAGGTGCGCCCCTGCTTCGATTTTCCGCAGAACAACCCGCATCACTGCTGCGACGTGTGGGAACACATCACACACAGCGTCGATAATATACGCCCTGACCCGCTGCTGAGGCTGGTTATGCTTCTGCACGACATCGGCAAACCGGATATGTTTTTCACCGACGAGAGCGGCATGGCGCACTTCAAAAAGCACCAATTCAAGAGCGCGGAGTACGCTGACGAGATACTGCGCCGCATGAGATCGGACAACTACACGCGTGAGCACGCCTGTGCCCTCATCGCCGAGCATGACACGCGTTTCCCGCCCAAGCGGAAAAACGTCGCGAAATTCATCTCGAAGTACGATATGCAGTTTTTCATGGACTACCTCGAGATACGCCGCGCCGACACCCTCGCGCAGTCGAACTACAAACGCGCGGAGAAGCTGGCGGCGCTGGACGAAATGGCGAAGATAGCGATACAGCTTGAGGAAGAGAACGCCTGCCTGAAGCTCAGCGACCTCGCGATAAACGGGCGCGACGCAGCGGCGCTTGGGCTGAAAGGCAAGGCTATCGGCGACGCGCTGAAGCAGACCCTCGCCGCCGTGGTGGAAGAGCGCGTGCCGAACGAGCGCGGCGCACTGCTGGGATTTATCCGCGAAAACTGCGCGGCTGAAAGCGGGTGCGCGGACGAATGAGCAGTTTTGGATTTCTGAGATACATCGACCGCCGAACGCTGAAAAGGCTGATTTTTGCTGTGCTTTCGGCGGCATGGTGCGGGCTGATATTCTACCTCTCCTCACAGCCGGGCGACGAGTCGAGCCGGACGAGCGGCGGATTTATAAACTTTTTCTGCGAACTGATAGTGCCCGATTTTTCCGGATTCAGCGGGGCTGGGCGCGCGGAATTTGTCGAGAACCTGCAATTCATCGTGCGCAAATGCGCGCATTTCACGGCATATCTTGTGCTTGCGGTGATCTCGTCGCAATTTTTCGTGACGTTCAAAAAGCTCGCGAATGAGGGCGCTCGCAAGCCGTTAAAAGCCTACGCCGCGGCATGGATATTCACGACCGCCTACGCCGCGAGCGACGAATTTCATCAGCTTTTCGTGGCGGGACGAAGCGCGCAGGTACGCGACGTTTTGATAGACAGCTGCGGGGCGCTCTGCGGGCTGGCGCTGGCATGGGCGGTAGGCGCGGCGGCTCTGCATTTTAGTGACAAAAAGCGAAAGGAGCGGGAAAATGACTGACATTTGCCTTATTGGAACTGGAGGAATGATGCCGCTGAAAGAGCGCTGGCTGACCTCCTGCTACATCGAGCACGAGGGAAAAGCGGTGCTCATCGACTGCGGCGAGGGCACGCAGATAGCGCTGACCTGCGCCGACTGCAAGATCAGCCGCATCGACATACTGCTCATCACGCACATACACGCCGACCACATCTCGGGTCTGCCCGGCTTTCTGCTCTCGTTAGGCAACGCCTCGCGCACCGAGCCGCTGGATATTTACCTGCCGCAGGGCACGCTGACGGCTGTTCGCGGGCTGTTGGGCATTTGCGACAGACTGCCGTTTGAGATATTTTTCCACGAGCTGCCGATTGCCGAGCCGACAAGCTTCATCGCCGAAAAGATCGACCCGATGCTCGAGATATGCACACTGCCCCTGCGCCACAGCACCCGCTGTCTTGGCTACTCGCTGACCTTCCGCCGCAAGCCTGTTTTCCTGCCCGAAAAGGCAAAAGCGCTCGGCGTGCCCGTCAGAGAATGGCGCAAACTGCACGCAGGCGGAAGCGTAACACTCGAAAGCGGCGAGAATATCACCGCCGAGATGGTAACGGGCGAGAGCCGCCCCGCCGTGAAGCTCTGCTACGTCACCGATACGCTGCCTTTCAACGGGATAGCGAAATTCGCCGAAAATGCTGACCTCTTCATCTGCGAGGGTATGTACGGCGAGCTTGACAAAAAGCAGAGCATGAACAAAAAGGGGCATATGCTGATGCAGGACGCTTGCCGACTCGCGAAAAGCGCAGGCGCAAAGCGGCTTTGGCTGACACATTACAGCCCCGCGGAGAAGTACCCGCAGAATTTCAAGAAAGAGCTGTCGCGCATATGCGAAAGCGTAGTGGTGAGCGCGGACGGCGAAAAGATAAGTTTGTGAGGGATAAATATGTCAGAAACAGGCAAGCCGCTTGAGATCGAGCGGAAATATCTTATCAAAATGCCGGGCGAAAAGCTGCTGGCGGAGCTGCCCGAGTGCGAGCGCACCGAGATACTCCAGATCTACCTTGTGATAAAGCAGGACGGCGTGCGCCGCAGGATACGCCGCCGCGGCACGCCCGAGCGCGGTTACGTCTGCACATACACCGAGAAAAGCGACGTATCGTTCGGCGTGCGCACCGAGGAGGAACGCGAGATAAGCGAGGAGGAATTTGAGCGGCTGCGTGCCGAAGCTGCGCCGAATCGCTCGCCGATAGAGAAAGAGCGCGTGGTTTTCCGCTGGCGCGGGCAAGTCTTTGAGCTTGACATATACCCATTTTCGCGGGAATTTGCCACGCTGGAGATCGAGCTGCCCGACATTTCCGCGCGCGTAGACCTGCCGCCGCAGATCGAGCTTGTGAAAGACGTCACGGGCGATAGACGCTTCAACAATTCCGAGCTTGCGGGGCTGGGGCACTTCCCGTCTTTGTGATCGGCAAGATCAAATATGCACAAAAAAATCGGACGCCGCTAAACGTCCGATTTTTGTTTTATTCAGTTGGTTTCAGACTTATTCGCCCTTTTTCTTAGCAACTACCATAGCAGCCGCGCCGAGGATAGCGAAGCCTGCAATGCCGCCGCCGATACCGGTCGCCGCATTCTTATCGTTGTTTACAGCCGAAGAGCCGGACGAAGACGCCGCGCTGCTTGTGCTTGACGAAGAGCCGGAGCTTGCAGACGAACTGCTTGAAGAGCTGCTCGAAGAAGCGGAGCTGCTGTTTGAAGAAGTATCTTCGGTGCTTGAAGTGTCGCTGTCAGAGCTGCTGTCAGTCTCTCCGACCTTCTGTCTGTATATTTCTACCTCTACTGTACGGTTCTTGTAGTTTTTGTTAGAGTAGATAGCCTTAGCGGTAGTGGTCTCACCCTCTGCGAGAGCAACGTTCTTTACCCACTTCCAGCCTTCGGGCAGCTTGATCTGCGAAGTATTCTTTACAGAATTATCAACAGTCATTTTGCTGTCGGGCACTACGGGCGGGTTCTCGGCTGCTACTACCTTTACGGTAACTTCGGTGTAGCCGGGCAGGTATTCGTCGGTAGCTTCGGTGTATACCTTTATAACGGTAGTTCCGACAGCAACAGGGGTGATAGTGCCGTCAGCCGCAACTGTAACTACGTCCTCGTTGCCCGAGAGGTACTTAACTTCCGCGCCGCTGTCAGCGGTGAGGGTAAGCTTCTTCGAGTCGCCCTTGTATGTCAGCTCAGCCTCGGTGTCGCCCGAGATAACGGTGTCTTTCTTGAGGTCGAGGTCAGTAAGTGCCGCGATGCCTGCCTTAATGTCAGGGTCGGTAAGCTTGCAGGTATTTCTGTTGTAGATAATGTTGCCCTGCTTGTTGGGCTCGGTGTAGTTGATGTCCCAAAGTACGGGGGCAATTCCTCTGGTGCGCATAGCTTCGATCTCAGCGAGAATAAGCTTGGTAGCATCGCCCTCGTTCTTGGTGATTATCTCAGAGCCCATGCCGCACTCGCCCATGATAACGGGCACGCCGTTGTCAACAAATCTCTTTTTCAGAGTGTCCATGCTGTTGTTGAGGTCAATGTAGTCCTCCTCAGTACCCCAGTCTTTGCGGGGGGTCGGGCACCAGCTTACAGGGTCGGTAACAAGAGCGAAAGGCTGCGGCGAGTAGTAGTGTACGGAAACCGCGCTGAGGTTCTTGTCGTCCTTAGGCATTTCAAATCTTTCGTCGCAGGTCTTCGCGATGTCGGTGTTGTAACCCGCGATGAGCAGAGGTCTGTCGGCGTTATTTCCGCCGGAATTTCTTACAAGGTCGGTGAAAGTCTGGTTTACTTCGTTGAGTATCTTGTAAGACTCGTCCTTCGAAACATATTCTTCCCAGCTGCCGCCCTCTTCGTTGAGCGACTCGAAAATAAGGTGCTGGTCGAAGTCCTTGAATTCGTCAGCTATCTGTTCCCACATTCTGGTATAGCGCTTCATAGCCTCGTCCTTATCGGTGCCGAAGGCCTTAGCCCACCAGCCGCCGTCCCAGTGGATATTTACGATAACGTACATATCGGCGTCTACCGCCCACTGAGCAACTTCCTTAACTCTGTCGAGAGCGTCCTGATCGATAGTGTAAGTAGTGTCGCCCTTTTTAAATGTATTAGACCAAGCCACGGGTATTCTGACCGAGCCGAAGCCCTCGTCAGCCATGCCCTGTATCATTGCCTGAGTTACCTTAGGACTGCCCCAGCCTGTTTCAAAAGCCGCCTTGTATGTCCAGCTTCCTATTCCTGTTTCAACGCCGCAGGACTCGAAAGTGTTTCCGAGGTTTATGCCTACGCCCATGTCTTTGATTATATCAGCCATAGTCATCTCTTTAGCGCTTGCTGCGGAAGCCGAAACAGAGCCGCATACGCCTGCCGCTACTGCCGCTGCCGAGAGAGCCGCGAGAGATCTTTTAAGTATCTTCATATCAAAATTTCCTTTCTTTGCAAACTTGCGGGCACACTTCGCCCACTTATCCATACTATAATTATCACACATTTCCGCGCGTTTGTCAATAGTGTTTATCCACAATTATTGCGCATGAAAAAAAGCACTTTTCACAAAACAAAACGGCGAAGAATATCGCCGCTTGTAATGTTTCATATTTTAATGTATTTGCGTGTTCAAATATCTAAAATGCTTTATTTTGAAAGCTTTTCGGCGGTAGCAAGCTTTACTGCCGATACGAATATTTCCATAGCCTTTTTCAGCTCTTCGGTACTGGGGTAGGTGGGGGCTATGCGAATATTCTTGTCCTCGGGGTCTTTGCCATAGGGGTAGGTAGCGCCTGCGCCCGTGAGCACAACGCCCGCCTCTTTGCAAAGCTCAACTATCCTCTTAGCGCAGCCGGGAACGCTGTCGAAGCTGATAAAGTAGCCGCCGTTAGGCTTTACCCAGCTGCCGATGCCGAGCGGCGCGATCTCAGTTTCAAGAGCCTCGATAACTGCGTTAAAGCGCGGCTCGAGTATCGCGCGGTGCTTCTGCATATGCGCCTTTACGTTCTCGAAGTTGCCGAAGAACTTCACATGGCGCAGCATATTCAGTTTATCGTGACCGATGGTCTGGATAGTCATGGTAGATCTTATATGAGCAAGGTTCGCTTCCGAAGCCGCCATTATAGCAACGCCGCTTCCGGGGAAAGTTACCTTAGAGGTCGAAGCGAACATATACACCATGTCCTCCTTGCCGTTCTTTTTCAGCTCGTCGAAAAGGTTGAGCAGGGTATCGGGGGTGTCGGTGAGATGGTGTATGCAGTAAGCATTGTCCCAGAAAATGCGGAAATCGCCGGCCGCGGGGTCAAGAGCGGCAATGCGGCGAACGGTGTCGTCCGAGTAGGTTATGCCTGTCGGGTTAGCATACATCGGCACGCACCACATACCCTTTATGCTCTCGTCCTCAGCCACCAGTTTCTCGATCATATCCATGTCGGGGCCTTCGGCGGTCATGGGAATATTTATCATCTCGATACCGAAAAGCTCGGTTATCGCGAAATGTCTGTCGTAACCGGGAACGGGGCAGAGCCACTTGATCTTGCCGCAGTCTTTCCAAGGCTTAGAATCTTTGGAAGCGCCGAAATTATAGCAGCGCGAAACGGTATCGTACATTATATTAAGGCTCGAGTTGCCGAAAACGATGACGTTTTTGGGGTCAACGCCCAGCATCGGCGCAAAAAGCTCCTTAGCCTCGGCAATGCCGTCAAGTCCGCCGTAGTTGAAATAATCGCCCGAAAGCTCCGCCGCGTCCTTAGAAGTAAGACAGTCGAGCATGGGCATAGAAAGCGCGAGCTGCTCAGCGCCCGGCTTACCGCGCGCCATGTTGAGTTTAAGACCCAGCGCCTTGTAAGCTTCATATTCCTTCTGAACGTCCTGCTTAAAAGCGGCAAGTTCCTGCGCGCTCATATCCGTAAGTTTCATCACAAAAAACCTCCATACAAACATCAATTGATCTACATTATATTATACTCCCGCCGTGCTGATTTTGCAAGTATTTTTTGTGAACTTGCAGAAAATCATCACATTAAACAGTATATCATCTGCAAGTCGGCGCGTATTATGCAGTTTTTACAATGAATTTGACAGTGCAGAAAACTGCTGTGAATTTATTGGCGGCTAAAAATGCAAAAACGCCGCAGATAAAGGTCTGCGGCGCGCGGGTTTTGTATCAGCTGCTGCGCGAACGTCTGCGCAGGTATTTTAGGTATATAGCGTGGATAACGAGAGTCAGCAGTATCAGCAAAATGCCGACCATCAGCGCTATTGTCTGCGCGGTGATGATGTGGTCAAGCGCGGTGTCGCAAAGTCCCGTTACCGTGCGATAAATATAGTCGCTCTTTACGAAAAATCTGTCAAAGAAATGCACTTTTTGCAGATAAAGGCTTGGCACCAGTACCAAGGTCGAAGCCGAGAATATCGTGCAGCCGAACCAGTAAGGCAGATCGCGCGGGTGGCGGCGGTCAACTATCACCATTGCCGCGAGGAAGATCACGGCAGCTGCGGCGCTCGCGAACGCGCCAAATCTGATGTAGCCCGCGCAGGTGTGAACTTTCGCCGCGAAGCCTGTTTTTGAGAGGGTGTAGAGCATCATTACATCCAGTCTGCTCTTTATTTGCCCCTCAGCGGTAGATATGGTATTCTCGACCAGCTTATTGTACTCGTCCTTGTCCTCGACCTTATCGTGATCGGTGTTTGCCTCGATGTAGTCGGTAATATCCTTATCAAGCTGCGTGAAATCGTACTGCGGCTCTGGTTTCACAGCGTTTGGGTCAGATAAATACGCCAGCGAGTCGGAAAGAAGCTGGTAAGCCGCTTTAGAAAGTTCACTTTTATCAAGGCTTTTGGTAAATACCTCTTTCGGTATGCCCGTCGGCGCGGCGTAGTGCTCGAAATATGTGTTCAAGTCCTCGTAGATCGCGTCAGAAACGCCCTTGCTGCCCATCGCCTCAGAATAGATCTCGGGCTTCATCAGCACCAAAGAGAAAAAAGTGCAGACCTCAAAGATCACGGCAAAAAGCGCCGCAAACAGCGCCAACACGATCATCGCGGGGTAGTGGTAAAGTCTTTTCATTCCTCCACCTCTTTCCATTCACGGTCGGTCAACTCGCAGATCACGGCAATTCTGTACTCCGACATTCCGAGCATACCGTTGTTCCAGCAGGTGTACATCGTCAGCCTGTCATCGTCGGTCGGGCGAACGTAGGTCTGGTCGTCCTCGTGGAAAATCTCGATGTCGGTGACCATGTAGGTCTGTTTGACATAAGACGTTTCCAGCGTTACCTCGTCGCCCTTCTTGCATTTAGGCAGATTGTAAAAATATGTGTGGTTATGACCCGCCAACACGACATTTCCGACGTGGCCGATATAGACTGAGCCGTTGTACCAGCCCGCGCCTTCGGCAAGAATGTCGTTTGTAGTGCCGCTGTAAACGGGAATATCGTTCATACCCGCCGCTTCGCAGTTCAGCGTGGCATATTTGTCACCATAATATGGATAAACCATAGTGTGCATCTCGCCCGTAGCGCCGTCCTCGACCTCTTTTTTCTGAACAGGTGCGTTATCGTCGCGGTATTTATTTATAGTTCTGGCATTTTTTATGCTGTTGTCATCGTTATTAAAAACGATGTTGACATACGGTTTCGCGGCGGCAAAAGGCTTCGCGGCTGCCAGCGCGACAACGCCGAAAAGCAGCGCAGACATCAAAAAAGGTGTGAGAACAAAAGTAATCGTCCTCAGCACCCTGTTCGACGAAGTGCCTCTGCCGCGCTTTTCTGCTGATCTCTCAGCATCAAGACTGCGTTTTTTCATTACTCAACACTCCGAAATATTCTCTTTTGTCAAGGAATTATTCCTTGTTCTTTCTAGCAACTACGATGATTCCGGTAGCTGCAAGTACAACTGCAAGACCTGCGCCAGCAACAACGCCTGCGCTTACGCCACCCTCAACTTCTCCGCCGGTGGGAGCTACGGGGTCGGTGATAACAGTCTGCGTTCCGCCGCCATTGCTGGAGCTGGAGCCACTGCTGCTGGAATTGCTGTCAGAGCTGCTGCTGTCCTTAGGCTTGATCTTAGCTTCTACAGTGAAGTCTTCCTGACTGAGCTTGTCGATGTCAACTTCTACATCGTACTTAGCGCCGAGGTCTACGAGAGTGCTCTTTATAGCGGCTCTGTCCTCAGCAGACCAGCTCTTGCCTACCTCTACCTTTTCATCTTCGGTAAGCTCAGCAGGGGTCTTGCCAAAAAGTTCCTGTGCCTTAGGAGCAACATAAGTATCGCGAACGTTGTTGAGCACGCTGATCATGTAATCATAATCGTCAGACGAAAAATAATCCGCGTTGGGCTCTAAAAAGTTGGAAAGCTCCTGTACGTTGGTAGCCTGTACGCCTGCGTCCTTAGCTGCCTGTACTGCGTCCTTATATGTTGTAGCAGATGCGGATACTGCCAAAGCAGAAGCTGCAACGGTTGCTGCCGCGATCGCGGAAATTGTCTTTAACATTTTCATTAGTTATCCCTCCATCTATTTCCTATTCAGAAATAATATATTTTTTATTTCTTTTACATTATACCACACTAAAGATAAAAATGCAAGTGTTTTAGTTAAATCGCCGAAAAGATTGTGCATTATGATACCCGATTGTAACAAATATCGCAATTCATACGGCGCATTTAACAAAAACGATTTACAATTATCAAAAAGCTGCCGCAAACGCGCTGCCGTTTTCTGCGGCAGCCATATGCGCAAAAAAGCGCGAGCCGACCTGTAAGCCGAGTTTTGTCGTGTGCGGCAATCTATCTTGGACGCATGTTGCCATACGCCTCCAGCCGCCTACAGCCGCAGCCCTGACGAGCAGCCATTGGTCTGCTTGCTGCCATTGGCGTTGCATCGGGTAAGGTTTACATGGCGGCAGCCTCACGACTGCCCCGGTGAGCTCTTACCTCGCCTTTCCACCCTTGCCGCCCGAAAGCGGCGGTATATTTCTGTTGCACTAGCTCGGAGGTCACCCTCGGTTGACGTTATCAACTACCCTGCTCTATGATGCTCGGACTTTCCTCAGCGCGTATAGCCGCGCCGCTGCCGCATAGCCGACTCGCTTTTATTATTTTATCACATTTTTCCCCGTTTGTCAAGCCCCGCGCTTACTCTTTATAAATTGCGAAAAAAATTTCAAAAAGGGCTTGCATTTTTTCGTGAGTTGTGTTATAATAATGTAGTACTAAGGCGGCTTGCGCTGCCGCGGTAGATCTATATGTTTTTTCAGATCAATCCGAGATACAGGTGTGCGGGTCCTGCGCAATGAAACACTGTGAACCATGTCAGGCGGGGAACCGAGCAGCATTAAGCAGTTTGTTTCGTGTGACGCAGTTACGCCTGCACGCCTGTATGTCGGATTGATTTTTTATTGGAGGTGGCAGTTTGTATCAGGCTTTGTATCGTAAATGGCGTCCGAAATCTTTCGACGACGTGGTTTCGCAGCCGCAGATAACCGCCACACTGAAAAATCAGATCGCCGGCGGCCGCACCGCCCACGCCTACCTTTTTACGGGCTCACGCGGAACCGGCAAGACCACCTGCGCGCGTATTTTTGCGAAGGCTATCAACTGCCCAAATTCGCACGACGGCGAACCATGCTTAGAATGCGACATTTGCCGCGCGGCGGAAAACGGCTCGCTCGCCGACATCATCGAGATCGACGCGGCTTCAAACTCGCGCGTGGACGACATTCGCGAGCTGCGTGAGGGCGTTATCTACACCCCAGAGCTGTGCAAGTACAAGATCTACATCATCGACGAAGTGCATATGCTCTCCCCCGGCGCTTTCAATGCGCTGCTAAAAACTATGGAAGAGCCGCCCCCGCACGTCAAGTTCATTCTCGCGACCACCGAGATACACAAAGTTCCCGAAACGATAGTTTCGCGCTGCCAGCATTTCGATTTCAACCGCATACGCAGCGAAGACATAGTTTCGCGCATAATGTACATTTCCGAACACGAGGAATTTACACTTCACGAGGACGCCGCCGCCATGATAGCGCGGCTTTCCGACGGCGGTATGCGCGACGCGCTCTCGCTTCTAGACAGATGCTCCGCTTTTTCGGACGACATCACGCTCGAAGTAGTTTCAGGCGCGGCGGGCATCGCGGGACGAGATTATCTGCTCGATCTGCTGGAAAAGATCGCCGAGTGCGACACCGCGGGCGCTGTTAAAGCCGTTGACGAACTGCACGGCAAGGCTAAAGACCTAAAAGTTCTCTGCTCCGAGCTGCTCATGATGATGCGAAATCTCATGCTGATAAAATCTTCGGACAACAGCCGCGAGCTTATCGCCTGCCTGCCCGAAGAGTACGAGCGGCTCGAAAAGATCGCGAAAACTGTCACGCTCGACAGGATATTTGAGTGCATAACGCTGCTCCAGCAGTCCTCCGAGAGGTTCGCGCGCGCCGCGGATAAGCGCATAGAGCTAGAGATGTGCATGGTGCGCCTCTGCTCTGCCGCTCCGAAAAAGCGCGCCGTGCAGAACACCGCCCCCGCCGCCGATCAGCAGGAACTGAACGAGCTGCGCGCGCAGGTAAATGCGCTGACGAAGGCGCTCGCCGAGGGTGCGAAGATAGTGCCGAACGCGGTACAGCCGCCGAAACAGCCGAAGAAGCCCGCCGCGCCGCTGAAAAAGTTCGACCCGAACAATTTTACGCCGCTGAAAGAATGGCAGGACATTCTCGAGATAATCAAGGAGCGTGCGCCTGCGCTTTGGGCATTTTTGAAAAATTCGCTCGCCTGCATAGAGGGCGACACCTTCTGCGTGGTAGTTTCGAGCGACTTTTTCCTCAAGAAATTCAAAGCATCCGACGACAAAGCACTGCTGAAACAGGTTGTGCATGACTATTATGGCAAAGACTTCGGCTTCATGCTTTATTCTTCCAAAAATGTCGATATTGCCGACAAGGAAAACCCGATAAGCGAGCTTTTAAAGCGCGCCGAGAGCATGGATGTAGAAGTTGAAATAAAAAAATAACAAGGAGTTTTTTAAAATGAAAGCAAGATTACCACAGGGTATGGGCAAAGGCCCCGCAGGAAATATGAACCAGATGCTCAAGCAGGCACAGCAGATGCAGGATAAGATCACCGCGCTTCAGGCTGACCTCGAGCAGAGAGAATTTACCGCTTCCGTAGGCGGCGGCGCAGTAGAGATCAAGATCAACGGCAAGCGCGAGGTGCTCTCGCTCAAAATCAAGCCCGAAGTAGTTGACCCCGAAGATGTTGAAATGCTTCAGGATCTCATCATGAGCGCTTTCAACGAAGCTGTTCACAACCTCGACGAAGTCAGCGACGCTGAGATGAGCGAGCTTACCGGCGGCGTTTCCTTCCCCGGCCTTTTCTAAAATATGGATAACAGCAATGCGCTGCCGCTGGTCTTGCTGGCTGAGCAGTTTGCAAAACTCCCAGGCATCGGCAGGAAATCTGCCGAAAGGCTGGCTTACCACGTCATGAGCATGAGCGACAAGCAGGTGCACGAATTTGCCGAAGCGCTCGTCAACGCTCACACTAAGGTGCACACCTGTGCGATATGCCAGAACCTTACTGAAAACGAACTTTGTTACATATGTTCCGACCCCGCGCGCGATAAGTCGACTATTTGCGTGGTGGAAACGCCGAAAGACATTTCCGCTTTCGAGCGCACCCGCGAGTACAAGGGCGTTTACCACGTTCTGCACGGGCTGATTTCGCCGATCGACAACGTTACGCCAGACAAGCTAAAGATCAAAGAGCTGTTGGCGCGCATGAACGGCGACGTTTCAGAGGTCATCATGGCGACGAACCCGACAGTTGAGGGCGAGGCGACGGCGATGTACATCTCGAAGCTCATCAAGCCGCTCGGCGTAAAGGTCACACGGCTGGCTTTCGGACTGCCCGTCGGCGGAATCCTAGAATATGCCGACGAGATCACGCTTTACAAAGCTCTCGAAAATCGCAACGAAATATAAACGAAACCGCAGACGCTCATCAAACGCCTGCGGTTTTTTTATATAAATCCTTCCTGCATCAGGAAATCGTAGAGCTGGGCATATCGCCGCGCCACGGGGAACGCCATTTTTTTCTGCGTTATCATGTTTTCAAACTCCGCTTTGCCGATCCATTTCGCGTTGACAGTTTCGCCCTCTTGGAAAACAATGTCTTTTATATCAACGTCGCGCCGCAGGAAATAGCAGTCTATAAATGCGGTATTTTCCTTAACGGTTTTTATAAACGTCAGTTCATTTTCGTCCGTCTTGATGCCAGTTTCTTCAAAAAGCTCGCGTGCGGCAGCGTGGCGGCTCTCCTCCCCCGCGATGACCGAGCCGGCAGTAACCTCCCACAAATTAGGATACTTTGACTTTTTGGGCGAACGCAGGGTGCACAAGATCTCGCCATGGCTGTTCATCGTCACGATCAGTACAACGATATGATACTCGCCGCTCAGCGGAGTCATTTTTCCACGGCGTATCGTCCGCCCAAGCGGTTTGCGGTCATCGTCAAACAGATCCCAGAATTCAGCCATTTTACCATTATCCTTTCCTTGCGGCTTTTTTCTCCTCACGCATTTTTCGGAAGAAATCCTTCATAAGCTGCGAACATTCTTCCTGCAAAACGCCGCTGACGACCTCCGGCTTATGGTTCAGCCCCTGCGAAAAGAGGTCGAAGCATGATCCGCAAGCCCCGAACCTATGATCGAACGCGCCGAAAACAACGCGCTCTACCCTGCTGTTGACTATAGCGCCCGCGCACATCGCACAAGGTTCGAGCGTCACGAAAAGTTCGCAGTCGATCAAGCGCCAGCCGCCCAACTTTTGGGAAGCCTGCGCGATCGCGGCAAGTTCGGCGTGCGCCAGCGACGAGCGCTCAGCCTCGCGGCGGTTGTAACCCTCGCCGATGACCTCGCCCGTAGTCTTTTTAACAACTATCGCGCCGACAGGAACGTCGGTCGCCTGCTCCGCCAGTTTCGCCAGAGCTATACATTTTCGCATATAATATTCATCACTATACATCTATCAAACTATCCTCACTGCAAGAATTGTTTCAAATAAAGACAGTAACAGCCAAATTATCATATAATTGGAATTCAGCACAAGCCTAAGTTTATCCGCAAGTGTTATTTCAGACGAATTGGGACGATTTTTTGGAGTGATGATGTACTCTTGCAGGTATGTGATGATGCAGGTGCAGACAACAAGCAGGAAAATGCAGACAATTATCTCGCGAAAGCGCAGTTCATAATCCAGTACGCCGACCGAAAAGTCATTCAAAACGTAGGTAACATCAACCACGATCATCCGAGCGATCATTGAAGTGAATATGTTGCCGGTCTTAATGGTCGCAGTTGCCAGTATTACCGAGAAAAAGAACATATACATTAGTTTGGATATATCGTGAAAGCAGCATGATGCTAGTATAGATGAAAAAATCACCGCAAATGTGTCGCCAAATTGTCTGAATAGCTGTAAGAAAAATCCTCTGAATAAAATTTCTGACAAAATAGGCACTATCAGGAGCTCAGTTGCTATGTAGAAATACTGTCCTGATGGTGAATTACTGACAACATATCTATAAAAACACATATCAATGTTAACAGAATAAAACATTTTTACCAAAAGAAAATCAAAAAGCCGAGCGATCACCATGAAGATAAGTGACACACACACTGCATATGTGATCTTCTTTCGCGATACTTGCTCATTCGGTATATAAACTTTTCTCGGGAGACGAAGTTTAAGTGCACAGAAAAGTATCACACTCAGATAAGCTATGATTTTGATCGCACAATAGAACGTGATCTGCTCGAAGCTGTATTTTCTCAGCGTCGAACGCTCAGAATAGTACACCCAGCCGTCCATTTGCGCACCAAATATCCATTTCATAGAAATTGAAAGTGCCGTCTGAAATGCGATCAAAATCAGCATCGCAATGCCAGCAACTTTGAAACAGCGGTGAAGCGTTTCTTTTTCAGATGTCACGGCAAATTCGTCTGCATAACCCTCACCATCAACGTATGTATGCTCGCGCGAATCATGGATAAAAGCGTAGCCATATGGATTTTTCTCATCGTTACGCCATTCAGTGAACGCTTTTGTATACTCTTTACCCTGATTTTGGTAGATATGATCTCTGGCAACGTCTATAAAATAGTCTGCATTATCATTTTTGTTCTTTTCTGCCATCAGATCCACCTCGCTTGCAATATTTCACATACTATTATAACATATTTAATGCCTTTTGTCCACCAAATGCGCATGAATTAAAATTTTTTTAACAAAAAAACGAGCCTGCCGAAGCAGACTCGCCTTTTATTAAAAGTAATAAATTACTCGTTGATCTTGGTAACAACGCCGGAACCAACAGTTCTGCCGCCCTCACGGATAGCGAAACGAAGTCCCTCTTCGATAGCGATAGGAGTGATAAGCTCAACGTCCATCGAAACGTTATCGCCAGGCATGCACATTTCCTTGTCAGCAGGAAGAGTGATAACGCCGGTAACGTCGGTAGTTCTGAAATAGAACTGAGGTCTGTAGTTGTTGAAGAAAGGAGTATGACGGCCGCCTTCGTCCTTCTTCAGAACGTAAACCTGACCGGAAAACTTGGTGTGCGGATGAATGGAACCGGGCTTGCAGAGAACCTGTCCTCTTTCAACCTGATCTCTGGTGATACCACGGAGCAGTGCACCGATGTTGTCGCCAGCCTCAGCGTAGTCAAGAGTCTTTCTGAACATCTCGATACCGGTTACAACGGTGGTCTGCTTCTCATCAGAAAGACCAACGATCTCAACCTGCTCGTTTACGTTCAGACGTCCACGCTCAACTCTACCGGTTACAACGGTACCACGACCGGAAATGGTCATAGTATCCTCGATAGGCATCAGGAAAGGCTTAGCATCGTCTCTCTCAGGGCTGGGGATGTACTCATCTACAGCGTCCATGAGGTCGAGGATAGGCTTGTAAGCAGGGTCAGAAAGATCATCGGGAGCTTCGAGTGCAGCAAGTGCAGAACCGATGATGATAGGAGTGTCGTCGCCAGGGAAATCATAAGAAGAAAGCAGATCTCTGATGTCCATTTCAACGAGCTCGAGCAGCTCAGGGTCGTCAACCTGGTCAGCCTTGTTCATGAAAACAACGATAGCAGGAACGCCTACCTGACGAGCAAGCAGGATGTGCTCTCTGGTCTGAGCCATAGGGCCGTCAGAAGCAGCAACAACGAGGATAGCGCCGTCCATCTGAGCAGCACCGGTGATCATGTTCTTAACGTAGTCAGCGTGACCCGGGCAGTCAACGTGAGCATAGTGACGCTTGTCAGTCTCATACTCAACGTGAGCGGTGTTGATTGTGATTCCTCTTTCTCTCTCTTCAGGAGCCTTATCGATCATATCGTAAGCCTCGTACTGAGCCTGACCCTTAAGTGCGAGGGTCTTAGTGATAGCAGCGGTAAGAGTGGTCTTGCCGTGGTCAACGTGGCCGATGGTTCCGATGTTTACGTGCGGTTTGGTTCTTTCAAATTTAGCCTTAGCCATTGGAAATTTCCTCCTTAAATATAGATTGCATATAAAATACACGTTTGTATATTTTCATTATAACAGAAATGCATCTGTTTTGCAAGGGGTTTTGCGAAAAAATATTGAATTTTTTTGCAGAATTATTCGCCCTTCTTGCGTGCGTTCATGATCTTCTCAGAGATGGACTTCGGTACTTCGATGTAGCTATGAGGCTCCATGGTGTACTGTCCGCGGCCCTGAGTCTTAGAACGCAGGTCGTTCGAGTAGCCGAACATTTCGGAAAGCGGAACAAGGCTGTCTACCTGAACGGCGCCGGGTCTTGTTTCCTGACCGAGGATCTGTCCTCTTCTTGAGTTGAGGTCGCCGATAACGGTTCCGAGATAATCATCGGGAGCGATAACCGTAACCTTCATGATAGGCTCAAGGATAACGGGGTCTGCCTTGCGCATAGCTTCCTTGAATGCCATCGAACCAGCGAGCTTGAATGCCATTTCGGAAGAGTCTACTTCGTGGTAAGATCCATCGTAAAGCTCTACCTTAACGTCTACTACGGGGTAGCCTGCGAGTACGCCTGCTTCCATAGCGCCCTTGATACCGGCGTCAACTGCGGGGATGTATTCCTTGGGAATAGCACCGCCGACAACGTTGTTGATAAATTCATAGCCCTTACCGGACTCGTTAGGTTCAACGTTGATCTTAACGTGACCGTACTGACCCTTACCACCCGACTGCTTAGCATACTTGTAATCAACGTTTGCCTTGCTTCTGATGGTCTCTTTGTAGGATACCTGAGGTGCGCCTACGTTTGCCTCTACCTTAAACTCACGGAGAAGTCTGTCTACGATGATCTCGAGGTGAAGCTCGCCCATTCCGGCGATGATGGTCTGTCCGGTCTCCTCGGAAGTCCATGTTCTGAAAGTCGGGTCTTCTTCAGCCAGCTTAGCCAGCGCGATACCCATCTTTTCCTGACCAGCCTTAGTCTTAGGCTCGATAGCGAGCTGGATAACAGGCTCAGGGAATTCCATGGATTCGAGTATTACGGGGAATTTCTCGTCGCAGAGAGTATCACCCGTAGTGGTATTTTTCAGACCGATAGCCGCGGCGATGTCGCCTGCGTAAACGGTCTCGATGTCTTTTCTGTGGTTCGAGTGCATCTGAACTATACGTCCGATTCTCTCGTTCTTGTCCTTAGAAGCGTTGTAAACGCTGGAACCTGCCTGAAGAACGCCCGAATATACTCTGAAGAAGCAGAGCTTACCTACGAAGGGGTCGGTAGCGATCTTGAACGCGAGAGCTGCAAAAGGCTCTTCATCGCTCGAAGGTCTTTCAACTTCTTCGCCGGTCTCGGGGTTAACGCCCTTGATGTGGGGAACGTCGATAGGTGCAGGCATATAGTCAACGATAGCGTCGAGCAGCTTCTGTACGCCCTTGTTCTTATAGGAAGTACCGCAGGTTACGGGAACCATTGTGTTAGCGATGGTAGACTTTCTGATAACAGCCTTCATTTCATCAACAGTGATCTCTTCGTCTGCAAAGAACTTCTCAGCAATATCGTCGTCTACCTCAGCGAGGTGCTCGATAAGGTCGTTGCGATATTCCTCAGCCTTCTCCACCATGTCCTCAGGTACATCGGTGACGTTGATGTCAGTACCGAGGTCGTTAGTGTAGATATACGCCTTCATTTCCAGCAGGTCGATGATGCCCTGGAAATCTTCCTCAGCGCCGATAGGCAGCTGGATAGGAACAGCGTTAGTTTTAAGTCTGTTATGAAGCATATCAAGAACGTTGTAGAAGTCAGCGCCCATAATATCCATCTTGTTTACATAAACCATTCTGGGGACCTTGTAGTTATCAGCCTGACGCCAAACTGTTTCGGTCTGAGGCTCAACGCCTCCCTTAGCACAGAGAACGGTTACGGATCCGTCGAGTACACGGAGAGATCTTTCAACCTCTACGGTGAAGTCAACGTGTCCCGGGGTGTCGATGATGTTGAGTCTGTGACCCTTCCAGTAGCAAGTAGTAGCAGCGGAGGTGATTGTGATACCTCTCTCCTGCTCCTGTGCCATCCAGTCCATCGTAGCTGCACCCTCGTGAGTTTCTCCAATTTTATGGTTTACACCGGTATAAAACAGGATACGCTCGGTCGTGGTTGTTTTACCGGCGTCAATATGAGCCATGATACCAATATTTCTGGTATCCTGCAATGAACAATCTCTTGCCATAATATCCTCCTGTTTACCTTATTACCATCTGAAATGTGCGAAAGCCTTGTTAGCTTCAGCCATTCTGTGTGTTTCATCGCGCTTCTTGCAGGATCCGCCCACTCCGTTAAGAGCGTCGAGGATCTCTGCTGCGAGTCTTTCCTTCATGGTGTCTTCGTTTCTCTCGCGCGAGAACTTAGTTATCCAACGAAGTCCGAGAGTCTGACGTCTGTCAGGACGAACCTCCATAGGAACCTGGTAGGTAGCACCGCCCACACGGCGAGCCTTTACCTCCAGCTCAGGCATAATGTTATCCATAGCCTCTTCAAATACCTCAAGAGCGGGACGTCCGGTCTTTTCCTCAACGATCTCAAATGCTCCGTAAACGATCTTCTGGGCTACGCCCTTCTTTCCGTCGAGCATGATGTTGTTTACGAGTCTGGTAACAAGCTTGGACTTGTATACAGGATCCTCGAGAACGTCTCTCTTTGAAACCTTACCTCTTCTTGGCACTGTAATTCCCTCCTTCACAATAATGAATTCACAGGTACTCGCTCCGCAGGCTTGCCCTGCGGCCCCGACCAGTACTGCGGCAAGGTGAATCTATAAAATGAATCACTCCGCTTTACTGTGGTCTTCGCAGTGTTGCGACAATGAGTTTTAACCTTTTTGAATAAGTCTTTTTTAGGCAGCCTTTAAATTACTTTCCTGCCTTAGGTCTTTTGGCACCGTACTTGGAACGAGCCTGCATTCTCTTAGCTACGCCCTGTGCGTCAAGAGTACCTCTGATGATGTGGTAACGAGTACCAGGGAGGTCCTTTACACGGCCGCCTCTGATGAGAACAACGCTGTGCTCCTGAAGATTGTGTCCGATACCGGGGATGTAAGCTGTTACTTCAGTTCCGTTTGTAAGCTTAACTCTGGCGATCTTTCTCATAGCGGAGTTAGGCTTCTTAGGTGTAGCAGTTCTTACTGCGGTGCAAACGCCTCTCTTCTGGGGGCAGCTCTGGTCGATCACCTTTTTCTTCTTAGAGTTGTAACCCTTCTGAAGTGCAGGTGCAGTAGACTTAGAGTCAAAGCTGTCTCTTCCTTTTTTAACTAACTGGTTAAAAGTTGGCATAATATCTCTCCTTTCTGCAAATTTACATACGCCGCCGTACTACGTCAGCATACTTTCCTATTATACACCATGTATCACTGCTTGTCAATACCCATTCACATATTTAATACATTTTTTTTACCGTTTTTTAATCATACAAAAAGACCGCTCCCCTTTCGGAACGGTCTTTTCTGTATATCGTGCGTTATTTAGCTCAGATATTGGTAAAACCCTCGGAAGTATGAGCGCCGGCGCTCTCGTTCTTGACGATCTGAACGTTGTTGTAAACGTCCATACCCGTACCTGCGGGTATGAGCTTACCGATAATAACGTTCTCTTTAAGACCAAGCAGGTGGTCGGTCTTGCCCTTGATGGCGGCGTCGGTAAGAGCCTTTGTGGTCTCCTGGAAGGATGCTGCCGAAAGGAACGAATCGGAGTAGCTGGAAGCCTTTGTGATACCCTGAAGTACGGGAACGGTGGTCACCAGTCTTGCGCTGATGTCGCCCTCGTCGATCTTCTTCTGTATCTCTTCATTTACAGCCGCGATCTCGGTCTTTTCTACAAGGCTGCCGGGCAGCAGGTAGCTCGAACCGCTGTCGTCTATCTTTACCTTCTTCATCATCTGACGAACGATAACTTCGATGTGCTTATCGTTGATGTCAACACCCTGCAGGCGGTAAACCTTCTGTACTTCGGTGATGATGTAGTTCTGTACAGCTTCTACGCCGTTTACTGCAAGTATATCGCCCGGGTTGATCGAGCCTTCGGTAAGGGGATCTCCCGCGCTTACGGTGTCGCCCTCCTTTACCTTGAGCTTGTAGCCGTAAGGTATCGAGTAGGTCTCCTGAGCGGGGTTCTCGAGATCCTCGCCGGTAACGATGACCTGACGCATCTTCTTAACTTCCTCGATGCGTACAGTACCGTCTATTCTTGTGATTATAGCCGCGCCCTTCGGACGTCTGCTCTCGAAAAGTTCCTCTACGCGGGGAAGACCCTGTGTAATATCTTCCGCCGATGCGATACCGCCCGTATGGAACGTTCTCATGGTAAGCTGTGTACCCGGCTCGCCTATCGACTGCGCCGAGATTACGCCGACCGCTTCGCCGACTCTTACTACCTTGCCGTTTGCGAGGTTAGCGCCGTAACACTTAGCGCATACGCCGTTTCTTGCCTTGCAGGCGAGTACCGAGCGGATCTTTATGCGATCTCTGCCCGTATCGTCGAGTATCTGTACTACTCTTTCTGCGTCGTGCTCGGTCATCAGCTTGTGGTGCGAAACCGCGATCTCGCCCGTCTTAGGATCTTTGAGGTCTTCAACGAGGTATCTGCCGACAAGTCTTTCAGCCAGCGGCTCGATCTTCTCTCTGCCGTTTCTGATCTCGAATACGTCGATACCGTCGGTAGTTCCGCAGTCCTCCTCACGGATAATAACGTCCTGCGAAACGTCTACCAGACGTCTGGTCAGGTAACCTGAGTCAGCGGTACGCAGCGCGGTATCTGCCAGACCTTTTCGTGCTCCTCGAGAGGAGATGAAGTATTCCAGAATGTTAAGACCTTCACGGTAGTTAGCTCTGATAGGCATCTCGATGGTCGAACCCGAGGTGTTCGCGATAAGTCCGCGCATACCTGCGAGCTGACGTATCTGGTTTATAGAACCACGCGCACCGGAGTCCGCCATCATGTTGATGGGGTTGTACGGGTCAAGACCCGCTTTCAGCGCGTCGGTAACTTCGTCTGTCGCGTTGTTCCAGATCTCGATGAAGCGCTTCGACTTCTCTTCGCGCGAGATGTAGCCGCGCTTGTACTGGCGGTCGATAACGTCTACCAGCGAGTCGGCGTGCGCGAGAATGTCCTTCTTAGCCTCAGGTATCTCAGCGTCGCATACCGCAACGGTGATAGCCGCCTTGGTGGAGTACTTGAAGCCGAGAGCCTTTATCTTATCCAGCACTTCCGAAGTGTATGTCGTGCCGTGCTGGTGTATACATCTTTCTACGATGTCCGAAAGCTGACCCTTCTTTACGAGGAAGCTTACCTCGAGGTCGAACTCCTTGTCGGAATTGGTTCTGTCAACGTATCCCAGATCCTGCGGGATATTTTCGTTGAATATCAGTCTGCCGACGGTAGCGTCGATTATCTTCGATACCTGTCTGTCGCCGAGCTGCTTCGTGATCTTTACCTTGATGGCAGCGTGCAGGGAAACTACGCCCTGATCGTAAGCCATAAGAGCTTCGTTCACGTCGCGGAAGACCTTGCCCTCGCCCGGCTCGCCCTCTTTCTGAAGGGTGAGGTAGTAAGAACCAAGGATCATATCCTGCGTAGGTACTGCAACGGGGCGTCCGTCGGAAGGCTTCAGCAGGTTGTTCGCAGCGAGCATAAGGAATCTCGCCTCAGCCTGCGCTTCAGGGGAGATAGGCAGATGCACCGCCATCTGGTCGCCGTCGAAGTCAGCGTTGTAAGCCGTGCAGACCAGCGGGTGGAGCTTTATAGCTCTGCCCTCTACCAGTACAGGCTCGAATGCCTGGATACCGAGGCGGTGGAGGGTAGGCGCACGGTTCAGCAGTACGGGGTGACCCTGAATAACGTTTTCCAGCGCGTCCCAAACGATGGGCTCCATGCGCTCGATGGCGTTCTTCGCGCCGTTGATGTTGAGCTGCGGGTTTGTGCTTATATCGGTAAGACGCTTGATAACGAAAGGCTTGAAAAGCTCGAGAGCCATTTCCTTAGGCAGACCGCACTGATACATTTTCAGCTCAGGACCTACTACGATAACGGAACGGCCGGAGTAGTCAACACGTTTACCGAGCAGGTTCTGACGGAAACGTCCCTGCTTACCTTTCAGCATATCCGAAAGCGACTTGAAAGCGCGGTTGTTCGGGCCTGTTACAGGTCTGCCGTGGCGGCCGTTGTCGATAAGGGCGTCTACCGCTTCCTGCAGCATTCTCTTTTCGTTTCTTATGATGATGTCGGGAGCTTTCAGCTCGAGCATTCTTTTGAGTCGGTTATTTCTGTTGATAACTCTTCTGTACAGGTCGTTCAGGTCGCTGGTAGCGTATCTGCCGCCGTCGAGCATTACCATAGGGCGAAGTTCGGGCGGGATAACGGGTACTACGTCGAGTATCATCCATTCGGGTCTGTTTCCCGAAGTTCTGAAAGCTTCTACTACTTCCAGTCTTTTGAGCAGCTTTATCTTCTTCTGGCCGGCGGGCAGGTCTTCAAGCTCTGCTTTCAGCTCGGCAGAGAGCTTTTCAAGGTCGATCTCTTCGAGCAGCTCTTTTATAGCCTCAGCGCCCATGCCTGCCTTGAATGCGTCGTCGTACTTTTCGCGCATCTCAACGTAGTCTTTCTCGCTGAGAAGCTGGCACTTGGTAAGCTCGGTGTTGCCGGGGTCGATAACTATATACTTGGTGAAGTAGAGAACTTCCTCCAGCCTTTTCTGGCTGACTTCTATCATCTGACCTATTCTCGAGGGAGTACCCTTGAAGTACCAGATGTGCGATACGGGTGCTGCAAGCTCGATATGGCCCATTCTCTCGCGTCTTACGTCCTTCTTCGCGATAACTACGCCGCAGCGCTCGCATACCTTGCCTTTAAGGTACTTCTGCTGCTTGTACTTTCCGCAGTGGCAGGTCCAGTCCTTAGTAGGTCCAAAGATCCTTTCGCAGAAAAGACCGTCCTTTTCAGGCTTCTGGGTGCGGTAATTTATAGTTTCAGGGCGGGTCACCTCACCGTAAGACCATTCTCTGATCTTTTCGGGCGAAGCGAGCGAGATTTTTATTGATTCAAAAACATTAGATTCCAATATTGTACCCTCTTCCTCTATTGTTGATCGGGCGTTTTCAGCGCCGCCGCGCGGCAGCGCCTGCCCTTATTGCTTTTGCATTGCTCGTATAAAACGCATCAGAATTCGTCGTTTTCGTCCTCTGAGTAGTTATCGTCGTAGTCGCTGACATAGTCGTCGTTATCGGCAAAAAGATCTCCGCCGTTATCGTCGTCGCCCAGCGATACGCTGTCTTCGCCGTCAGCGCTTTCTGCGTCGTTTATAACAAATCCTGCGTCCTCAAATTCATCGTCGTCGGGCAGCATGCTGAAATCAGTGCCTTCGTCGAGATGCTTGAAGTTAGCCGGCTCTTCCTCAGTGTAATTCTGACGAAGCTCTACCTTATCGCCGTCCTTGCCGTAGATCTCAAGATCCAGACCGAGCGACTGCAGCTCTTTGACAAGTACCTTGAAAGCTTCGGGTATGCCCGGAGTAGGTACGTTCTGTCCGTCGCTGATAGCGTGGTAGGTCTTATCTCTTCCGTCCTTATCGTCAGACTTGACGGTGAGTATTTCCTGAAGGGTGTAAGCAGCGCCGTAAGCTTCGAGCGCCCAAACTTCCATCTCACCGAATCTCTGACCACCGAACTGGGCTTTACCGCCGAGAGGCTGCTGAGTTACCAGCGAATACGGACCGGTAGATCTTGCGTGGATCTTATCGTCTACCAGATGGTGCAGCTTGAGGTAATACATATATCCTACGGTTACTCTGTTATCGAATTTTTCGCCTGTACGTCCGTCGTATACGGTGAACTTTCCGTCCTCGCTCATGCTGAGGGCGTTAGGATTGATAACTTCGTCCATAGTGTGCAGCACAAAATCATCGTCCTTGTGCTCGAGGTAATTTTCCTGAGCGGCTCTGAAGCAGGCTCTGATGTCCTCTTCATGTGCGCCGTCGAATACAGGGGTCATTATCTTCCAGCCGAGCGCCTTGGAAGCCATACCGAGGTGTACTTCCAGTACCTGACCGATGTTCATACGCGAAGGTACGCCGAGGGGGTTCAGCACGATGTCGAGCGGTGTGCCGTCTTCGAGGAAAGGCATATCCTCAGGCGGCAGTATGCGGGAAACAACACCCTTGTTTCCGTGGCGGCCCGCCATCTTATCGCCGACCGAGATCTTTCTCTTCTGCGCGATGTAGCAGCGTACCAGCATATTTACGCCGGGTGCGAGCTCGTCGCAGTTCTCTCTTGTGAACACCTTTACGTCGATTATAGTACCCGATTCGCCGTGAGGTACTTTCAGCGAGTTGTCGCGAACGTCGCGCTCCTTATCGCCGAATATAGCTCTCAGCAGGCGCTGCTCGGGGCAGACCTCGGTCTCGCCCTTAGGCGTTACCTTACCTACCAGTATATCGCCCGGACGAACGTCTGCGCCTATGCGGATTATACCGTTTTCGTCGAGGTTAGCGAGGTACTCTTCCTTTACCTGCGGAATATCTCTTGTGATCTCCTCAGGGCCGAGCTTTGTTTCTCTTGCTTCTATCTCGTACTCTTCGATGTGTATAGATGTGTATTTATCCTGTCTTACAAGGTTTTCATTGAGCAGTACGGCGTCCTCGTAGTTGTAGCCTTCCCATGTCATGAAGCCTATGAGGGCGTTTTTACCGAGCGAAAGCTCGCCGTTTGAGGTAGCGGGGCCGTCGCCGATTATCTGATGAGCCTCTACGCGCTCGCCCTTTTCTACTATCGGGCGCTGGTTGGTGCAGGTGCCCGCGTTAGAGCGCTTGAATTTGATAAGCTCGTAGGTGCGCAGGTTGCCGTCGTCCTCGCGGATAACTATCTTGTCTGCGTCTACCTTCTCAACAACGCCTGCCTTGTCGGTAACTACCGCAACGCCCGAGTCGAGGCAAGCCTTGTACTCCATACCTGTACCTACGATAGGCGACTCGGTCTTGAGCAGAGGAACTGCCTGACGCTGCATGTTAGAGCCCATCAGCGCGCGGTTCGCGTCGTCGTTTTCAAGGAAAGGTATGCAGGCGGTAGCTACTGAAACTACCATCTTAGGCGAAATATCCATGAAGTCGATATTTTCGCGGTCTATTTCAAGTATCTGGTCACGGTATCTGCCGTTTACCTTAGCTCTTGCGAACTTGTTTTCCTCGGTAAGGGGCTCGTTCGCCTGAGCTACCATGTAGTTATCCTCAACGTCAGCGGTCATGTAAACTACTTCGTCGGTAACTACGCCCGTTTCCTTATCTACTCTTCTGTAAGGAGCTTCGATAAAGCCGTACTCGTTTATCTTCGCGAAAGATGCAAGGTAAGAGATCAGACCGATGTTAGGACCTTCAGGAGTTTCTATAGGACACATTCTTCCGTAATGTGTGTAGTGTACGTCGCGGACTTCAAATCCTGCGCGGTCACGCGAAAGACCTCCGGGGCCCAGCGCGGAAAGACGTCTTTTATGAGTAAGCTCAGCCAGCGGGTTGTTCTGATCCATGAACTGCGAAAGCGGCGATGAACCGAAGAATTCCTTTATAGCTGCAGTGATAGGTCTGATATTGATGAGCGCGGCAGGGGTGATGACTTCTATATCCTGCGACTGGATGTTCATTCTCTCGCGGATAACGCGCTCCATTCTGGTGAAGCCGATGCGGAACTGGTTCTGAAGCAGCTCGCCTACCGAACGTATTCTTCTGTTGCCGAGATGGTCTATATCGTCAACAGTGCCCACGCCCTCGCAGAGGTTGAGGAAGTAGGAGATTGTAGCGATTATATCGTCGAGGATGATGTGCTTGGGAACAAGCTCGCCCGCGCGTTCTTTGATAGCGGTGAAAATCGCTTCTTCTTCGTCGCTCTCTTCAAGTATCTCGCGCAGTACGGGGAAGTAAACTTTCTCGTTTATGCCGAGCTCCTTAGGATCTTTCGAGATGTAGCCCGAAAGGTCTACCATGCCGCTGCCGATGATCTTTACCTCGCGCTCTTCCATTCTGGTGAGCGTTTCGCCGGTAGTTTCAGAAGTGTAGTACTCTTTAACTTCGGTGGTAACGTAGGCTTCCATAACGCCCGCGTTCTCGATCTCCATAGCCTTGTCGAACTTGCATACCTCGCCCGGCTCTGCCATTATCTCGCCGGTAAGCGGATTAACTATCGCGCGGGAAAGGGTGTGGCCCGAAAGGCGCGAAGCTATGCCAAGCTTCTTATTGTACTTATATCTTCCGAACTTGCAGAGGTCGTATCTCTTATCGTCGAAGAAAAGGTTGTGGATAAGGGTCTGTGAACCGTCTACTGTGGGGGGCTCGCCGGGACGAAGCTTCTTGTAAACTTCGAGCAGCGCCTCTTCCTTATTAGCGGTAGCGTCTTTCTGCAGTATAGTCTGATTAAGTCTTTCGTCAACGCCGAATACCTCGGTTATCTCGTCGTTAGTACCTATGCCCAGAGCACGGATAAAGGTAGTGAGAGGTATCTTGCGGTTTTTATCTATACGAACGTAAACTACGTCGTTCGAGTCCATCTCGTACTCCAGCCACGCGCCGCGGTTGGGTATGATGGTTGATTTGAAAAGGTCTTTACCTGTCTTGTCCTTATCAAAAGAGTAGTAAACGCCGGGCGAACGTACCAGCTGCGATACTATAACGCGCTCCGCGCCGTTGATAACGAAAGTACCGCTGTCGGTCATTTTCGGGAAATCGCCCATGAAAACTTCGGATTCTTTGATCTCGCCCGTTTCCTTATTTATAAGGCGGGCTGTAACGCGCAGGGGCGCTGCGTAGGTAACGTCGCGCTCTTTGCACTCTGCTACGGTGTATTTAGGCGTGTCGTCAATTCGGTAGTCGATGAAGGAAAGCTCTAAGTTTCCGTTGTAATCGGTGATAGAGGATACCTCTTTAAACACCTCGCGCAGACCTTCGTCTAAGAACCACTGATACGAGTTTTTCTGTACTTCGATAAGGTTCGGCATCTCGCGGACCTCATGAATCTTGGCAAAGCTTTTTCTGGTGTTTTTACCAAGCTTTACGTCTTTGACATTGACATTCACCATTCGCACTGATCACTCCTTAATTTATTGCCAAACGTCCCCGCTTTTGGGTATACCTTTTATATATGCCCGCCGCGGATAAGCGTTTTTTCTGTCGGTTTCAGCCCGTTTTCAGCCGCTTTGTGCGGACAAAAAAGGTATGAAAAGCCATTATGATACAGTATATTATTATACTTCAAACTCCCGTAAAAGTCAATAGAATAGCTGAATTTTTTTCATTTCTCACGCTCATTTTGTAGCTTTGCACAATTTTCATTTCCAAAAAAGCGGAAAGTTCTATAATTACCATTGTGTTAGAAAACCGTAACTTTTTCGTTAACATTATTGCTTTCCAGCGCAAAAAGAAAAGCGCTTCCCTGCTGCGGGAAACGCTTTTGTGTGTGATATTTATTATCTTACAAGCCCGAAATAGAGTATTACGAGCACGCCGAGGATAATTCTGTACCAGCCGAAAACCGTGAAATCATGCTTCTTGATGTAGCCCATCAGGAATCTGATGACAACTATCGAAACTATGAAGGATACCGCCATGCCGAGTATCAGGTACACAAGCTCCGCCGTCTGGAAAGCTAAGCCGAATTTCACAAGTTTCAGCAGGCTCGCACCAAACATTACGGGAACTGCGAGGTAGAATGTAAACTCAGCCGCCACCGTGCGCGAAACGCCTATAAGCAGCGCGCCGACTATCGTAGCGCCGCTGCGCGATGTACCGGGAAATACCGCAGCGATGAGCTGAAAAGCACCTATCATGACCGCTACGCAGTAGGGCATCTGCTCTATCGAATTTATCGTCGGCTTTTTGCCCTTATTGTGTTTTTCTATCACGATGAATGCTATACCGAAGAGTATCAGCATAACGGCTACCGTCTGCCAGTTGTAGAACATCGCGTGGAAAAGGTCGTCGAAAAGCAGACCTATCACCGCCGCGGGCACGCACGCCGCCAGCACCTTGAACCACATCTTGAAAATATCGGTCTTTATGTAAGAGCCCGCTCCGTGATCGCTCAGCGGGTATTTATTGTCCTTTTTGCCGAACGGGAAAAGCTGGTGCCAGTACAGCACAACTACCGCGATTATCGCTCCGAGCTGTATAACTACGTCGAACATTTCCTTAAAATCTTCGCTGGCTTTGAGCTTCATAAATTCATCGACCAGTATCAGATGTCCCGTACTGCTCACCGGCAGCCATTCGGTTATGCCCTCCACTATGCCGAGCACTATTACCTTGATAATTTCTACAATTTCCATCTTGCGTCCCTTCTGTTATCTCTAAAAATGTCTTATTCCGCGTACTCGCCCGCGCAGTTTTTCGCCATCACGGCGGGTATCTCCATGCGGTACGCCGCCGCTATGCTGAGCTTCACATACGCGGCTATCGGCGAAACTGCGGGCAGAGTGATTATCCCCAGCGCGCGGTACTGCTTCACGCTTTCGTAATCCGCTTCCCTGCCGCCTGCGCCCGCTACGAATATCGGCACGTCCTCGGCCGCGGCTCTTTCGGCAAATTCCGCCAAGCGCTCGTCGGCGCACATAGTGCCCGAATGATAGCTTTCAAACATCACCGCCGAAACGTCCGCCGTAAGCTGCGGGTAATACATATCGGGTCGGCAGGTCAGCGTCAGTACTCTGCGCGTTTGGTCAAAGCCATGCGGGTCGCCCTTAAAGCGGCGGGTGATCTCGCTCTCGCCGCAAAAGCCGCCCGCCGTTTCGCTAAAATTCGGCAGGCTCACGAGCATATCGCTGTACGGCGCGTGCGGCAGCAAACGCACGCCCCTGTGCGCCCGCGCTTCGCCATCGGCATACCACACCGCGAAAACGCCCGCTTCGCCGCTTTTTGCAAGCTCCACCGCCGCCGCGAAATTCTGCTGACCGTTTGCGCGCTCGTCCTCCAGCGGGCAGCCCGAGGACACCAGCACTATCGGCTTTTTGATGTCTGAAAGCGCCAGTCCTAAGAAAGCCGCAGTGTAGCAGAGCGTGTCTGTACCGTGCGTGATGATAACGGCTTCCGCCGCGGCAGATCTTTCCCGCGCGCAGGCAGCCAGCTTGCAAAGATGCTCAAAGCTGCTGTTTTCGCTGAGGATAGTGTACGGCTCGCAGGTATCAAATTCGCAGCCGCCGTGCTCACGCCGCCAGTTCTCTATCAGCGTGTAAGGGCAGCCCGAAACGCCGATGTAGCCGCCGCTGAGCCTGCTGCCGATAGTTCCGCCTGTAAATATCACGCTTATCTTCAAATGTGCCGCCTCCCGCTTTATCTGAAAGGGCTTGCCGAATGCTTCTTATTTATCTGCTTATCCTGATACATTTTTTCGTCGGCAAGCTTTACCATTCTGTCCAGCTTTTCTGCCGAATCCGCTATCTCGCAGACCGCGCCTAAGCTGACCTTTACCATGTAAGGCAGCCCCGAATGCGCATTGAAATCCTCCAAACTTCTGCGTATGCGCAGTTTGAGGTCGTCTATGCGCTCTTCGCTGTAATCGCCTACGCCGATGAGCATAAATTCATCGCCGCCGAAGCGGTAGCAGCGTTCGTTCTCGCCGCAGGCGCTGCTTATAGCCTGCCCTATGGCGTTGAGCGCCTTATCGCCCGCGAGGTGTCCGAAATTATCGTTTATCAGCTTCAGACAGTTCAGATCAGCCATCATAAACATCGTCTTTACCCCGCGCTCGCCGTCAGCTATAAGCTCTTCCACGCGGCGGTTGAAAGCGTAGCGGTTGTAAAGCCCCGTAAGGCTGTCGGTCAGCGCCGCCTTTTCCAGCTCAAAGTACATACGGCGAATGTGTATCTGTCTGCGCATACATTCAAAGCCGTTGCAGACATTTTTGAGCCAGCCGCAGAAATCGTCCACCATAGAGCGCGGCGTATCATACTGCATAACGATATAGCCGAAAGCGCGGTCGCCGAAGTGCAGCGGCGCGAAGTAAAACGCCGCAGGCTTCTCGCGCTGCCAAGCCATTTCGGGCAGCATATCCGCTGAGGGAAAGCTTATATCGTACTCCTGCTTATCCTCTCCAGTACGGTGCGCGAGACGCAGCTGCACGTTTTCGCTGTAACCGCGCGCTATATAACCTTTCTCGCTGCCCTCCCAGTTTTGATTAAGACAGAGATACAGCGCATCGAAAGGCCGTATTTGAAAGCTGTACCAGTTGACCCTGCCGATAAGGCTGCTGAGGTCTTCGGCTGATATAAGGTCGCTCATCATATCGTTTGAAGCCGAAAGAAAATTGCTAAGGTGGTTGTCGTCAGAGTAATAGAAATTCTTCGACCTGTAAACTGCCGAAGCGTCCACCCCGCAGCCGCAGGTCTGCGCCAGCACTATATCCGTCGAGTAAGCCCCGGGCTCAAAGGGCTTGTTTTCTATAACGCTGTGCAGATATTCCACCGCGTTCGCGCCCGTCTGCTTCGCGGGTATCTCGGCAGAGGTTATCGAGGGCACATGGTTGGTGCCTGCCTTTATGCTGTCGTAGCCCGTTATCTTTATATCGTCGGGAACTTTTATCCCGCGATGCGCAAATGCGTCGCAAAGGCTTATAGCCTGAGTGTCGCAGGCGCATACTACCGCCTGCGGTCTTGGCAGCGGAGAAGATAATATATCCTCCGCAGTTTTTTCACCCATGTTGTACCAAAAATCGCCGTCGTGCACGCGGGCAGGCTCGTAAGCTATGCTGTGCTTTTTGAGCGAACGCAAATAGCCTTCCAGCCGCCTAGCTGAGTGTTCGTGCCCCGGCGTACCGCTGAAAAAGTCGATGATGCGGCAGCCATGTTCTTCTATAAGATGGTCTGTCAGCGATTCGATGGCGGCAGCGTCGTCGCCCATAATAACGGGCATATCCCCCGCGCGGTGATCGACCGATACCACAGCCCCCTTGAATTTGCGGCGCACTAAGCGCTCGGCAAACTCAGCTGTCTTTTTGTTATTAAAAGTATCAGGCACTATGATAACTCCGTCGAGCATATCGAAATTTATAAGATCAAAAATATTCTCAGCGCCGCGGCGCACGTTTTCGCCCGACTCAGTTTTTATCGGATCTGAGAAAGTGAAGCAGTCATATCCTAATTCAAAAGCGCGTTCGGCGATACCGCTCATCAGCTTCGACTGATATTCTCTTTCAGCCTGCGCCAGAAGCACGCCAATGATCTTCCTCTTCTTCAGCGCCATTCCGTCTTACATCCCCTTATACCTTATTATATATAGATCCAATGTTCTTTATTCATTATTCAAAGCCGCGGTACTGCGGCGAAACATTCACACCACATTATAGCACATTTTATGCGCGATTGCAATACGGTAAAAGCAAATTATTTATTTTTTTATTTATTTGTTTTGTTTTCGCTTTATTCATTATTCCCAAATTTATTACAATTGTTCCTGCCAAAGAGCGTTCACAGCGTCGCTAGGCATTCTCCAGTCGCCGCGCGGTGAAAGCGTTACCGAGCCTATCTTTGCGCCGTCGGGCAGACAGCTGCGCTTGAACTGCTGCGAGAAAAATCTGCGGTAGAAAGTCTTTAGCCAGTGGGTGATGACCTCCTCGCTGTAATCGTCGCCGAAAGCGTACATTGCCAGCCGCTTCACCTTTTTCGGCTCGCAGCCCCAGCGCACGGCGTGGTAGAGGAAGAAATCGTGCAGCTCGTAAGGGCCTACCAAGTCCTCAGTCTTTTGAGTCATCTCAGTGCCGCTCTCGTCAGTAGGCAGCAGCTCGGGCGATACGGGGGTATCCAGAATATCCAGCAGCACCTCGGCGAGGGGGGCGTAGCCGCAGGTATCGGCGTAGTAGCGAACTATGTGGCGCACAAGCGTTTTCGGCACGCTCGCGTTCACGCCATACATCGACATATGGTCGCCGTTGTACGTTGCCCAGCCCAGCGCCAGCTCTGAAAGGTCGCCCGTGCCGATAACAAGTCCGTTCACCTGATTGGCAATATTCATCAGCACCTTCGTGCGCTCGCGCGCCTGACCGTTTTCAAATACCACGTTGTGATTATCATAATCGTGACCGATATCCTCAAAATGCTGTAGCACGGCTTTTGAGATATTAACCTCGCGGAAGGTTACCCCCAGCGCTTCGCAAAGTATCTCAGCATTCGAGCGGGTGCGCTTTGTAGTGCCGAAGCATGGCATAGTCACCGCCACGATGTCGGTATGCGGGCGTTTCAGCAAGTCCATCGCCATAACGCAGACCAGCAGCGCGAGGGTGGAATCAAGCCCGCCGGATATGCCTATCACTACGCTCTGCGCGTGGGTGTGGGCGATGCGCTTCATCAAGCCGTGCGACTGCATTTGCAGTATCAGATGGCAGCGCTCGTTGCGCTCTGCGCGGTCGGCGGGGATAAAAGGCGTTTTGGAATAGCCGCGGGTAAGCGCGGTGTCCGCCATGTCGAACGATATGAACTCCGTCGGCAGGTTATCAAGGAAGTACGGCTGATAATTCTCAGCGGGCGCACCCCAGCTTGTGACGGCGGCGGGGTATGTCGAGATCTTGCGGCGCTCGAAAGCCAGCCGCTTGAAATCTATCTCAGAGATAATTATGCCGTTTTCAAAGAGCTTGCTTTCCGCCAGCAGCGAGCCGTTTTCCGCTATCAGGTTGTGTCCCGAGAACACCATATCCTGCGTGGATTCGCCGTCGCCCGCCGAGCAGTAGATATAGCCCGCTACCAGCCGCGCCGACTGGTTCGACACTAGCTGACGGCGGTAGCTGTCCTTGCCGATGACCTCGTCCGAAGCGGAGAGGTTGCAGATAAGCGCAGCGCCCGCTTTCGCGAGGTAGTTTGAAACGGGGTCGGCTACCCAGAGGTCTTCGCAGATCTCGAAGCCTATCTTCACGCAGTCGGCGGGCTGAGAGCCTTGCGTTTCCCAGTTATCCAGCTCGAAAACGCACTGACCCATCTCGGCGGAGTGCATTATATCGTCGGAAAAATACTGCGTAAGCTCCACCTGCACCGAGCCGCCGCGGTATGGCGCAAAGTGGCGCGCTTCGTAAAATTCATTGTAGTTCGGCAGGTGAGTCTTTGGGATAAAACGCAGAACCTCGCCGTTTTGGAGAACTGCGGCGCAGTTGTAAAGCTTGCCCCTAGCGCGAACGGGACAGCCCACCGCCACGAGCATATCGCTGCCAGCCGTGTGCTTCGCGATATTCGCCAGCGCACGCATCGCGCCGTCAAGCAGGGTATCTTGATAGAAAAGGTCTTGACAAGTGTAGCCCGTAATGCAAAGCTCGGGGAAGACCGCTATCTTCACGCCAGCCGCGCGGCATTTATCCATCTGCTCGATTATTTTTTCAGCGTTGAAAGCCGTATCCGCAACGCGTATCTCAGGCGTGCAGGCGGCTACTTTTATAAATCCGTCTTTCATAAAAACAGCTCCAATTTCAGAATAAAATACATTATGATTATAACACATTTCGGTGAAGATTTCAACCGAAATTCGCGGCAGGCGTAAAAAAAGCCTCTGCATTTTCCGCAAAGGCTTTTATACTTGATATTGTTCAAGGCAACACCGCACAACTATTGTGTGCAGATTGCGTCGTCAGATTTTTCGTCAGATTGCCTA
>NZ_JAJCLZ010000059.1 GCF_020559915.1 Ruminococcus sp. 210702-SL.1.03 | reverse complement strand
TGAAAGGCGGAGAAGAAGTGAATGATTATCACACCGACCCGTTGAATCCGGATACGGACAGGGACGGTTTGCCGGATGGGGATGAGCCGCATATCGGGCTTGATCCGAGTGATCCTGAGACGTTTGAAGTACCTGACGCAGATTTTGTTTTTGAGCAAAGTATTCCTGCGGAGAGCAAGGCTCTGGAGGATATTAATACAGAGGATAACGCTTACGAGTTGACAGTAGAATTCAAATCTTCGGGCTATGCGGTAAACAGCGCAGAGATCAAGCAGTCGCCGTACTCGAATGCGATAAAAAACGACGCAGTTCTCGGAAAAAGTGTAGAAATCTCTTACGAAAGCACTTGCAAAGTTGACGAATGTGTGCTATACTATAAGATAAAGGATAATTATACCAATAATATAAGTGATAAGTATACAGCATATACGGAGGAGCTTGACGGTATAAAGCGTTTGCAGGCATTCAGATTTGATGAAGATCTGCATATGCTGCTTCCTGTGGAAACTACATATGATTTAGAAAACAATACCGTCATTTGCGAGGCAAGCGAACTGGGAACGTATTGTCTGATGGATATTGAAATGTGGCTGGATAGTCTGGGATTTGAGGTTGAAGAACCGGAGATTGCGGTGATGGCGTTAGCCGAAACAGTCACAGAAGAATTTATTGAAAGTAGCATGATAAAAGCAAACTATAATGGACATACCTATGGAATTTGCTCGGTTTCCGGCTATGACTGGGACAGCGCAGAGGATATCTGCGAGGCGCTCGGCGGACATCTGGTAACAATAAACGATTCTGACGAGCAATGTTTCATTGAAGAAAAACTGCTTTCAAAGGGTACGAAAAATTCTTATTGGATAGGCGGACAGTACACCTCAAGTGGCTGGAGATGGCTTACTGGAGAAGATTTCAGCGCATATACCAAATGGACTCCGACACAGCCGGATAATTATCTCGGACAAGAAGATAAGCTGATGATGTACAGAAATACAAATCCGCTGTGCACGTCGGGAACATTCGGCTACTGGAATGATTTAAATAATGACGGAACATGCAATGGTGAGGCATTTTTCGGACTGAATAATTTTGGATTTATATACGAAAAAGATAGCTACAAACCAAAAACATACTATATAGTTATCGGAAACAACTTCAAAAAACTCACACTGGTATCACCTCTAAAAAGAGGAGCATGGACAAACAGCGATACCGACAGTTTGACGGATTGGCAGGAGTTTGACAGCAGGAACAGTATGCTTGCATGGGATTCGGATAATGAACCTGTGCTGCCCACTTTGAAAACTGTGCTGAAATTAAAAGGTGACGTCAAGATATCGAATGAACTGACAAGGGAATTAAACGGTTTAGATGATTATCTTGATGTTGTGAGGGTTGCGCCGTTTTTGAGTGATCCTACGGTGGAGGATACGGATGGGGATAATCTATTAGATAATTTTGATCCAAAACCAAAATCCGTCAATAATAATGGCGCAGTCATGAAAGAACTGTCAATAGAAAGAATTTATAATGCATATATGCTGCATTTAGAAGACAATGTTTCAGAAGTATATGATATATATACGGCTACAGGAAAAGATAGCGAAATGAGCTGGGAAGAATTTATTGAATTTTATAGTGGTGTCGTTGATTTTAATTTTTCCTTAAAGAACGCTAGCGAAACAGAGTTGAAAATAACAACATTACAAAGATGTTTGGAATATTTAGGCTTTTTGGATATGGGAGGGTCGGCGTATGGTGCAATGGGGGGAGCAACTCAGTCGGCAATTCAAAATTTTCAGCTTAATTATGGATTGAATATTTCCGAACAAGTTGAATTTTACGGTAAGTGGTTTATAGAAATTGATGATATAACATATTTGACCATCGCTAATGTTGCTGCTAATCATGGATTCTATGTTGGTGACAAACCTGTTGAAGCACATACAGAATATAAAATGCTTTGTAATTTAACTGCAGAAGGCTATGGTAAAACATTTTTTGATTATATTCCGAGTGTGGTTCCGATATTAAATATTGAACAAATCAACAATGATATTTCAATCTATAGTGATATTAACGGCAAATTTGATACTGTATACTATTTAGATTATACGGAACCATTAAAGAACATTATAACAGATATGACAAATGCAGCGGAAAGCTTTATATACTATCCTTCATTTAACGGATATGTTCAATTCTATACCAATGTTAATCATGGAGGAATTTGGGATGTGAAAGTACGGGAAAGTTGGAATAATACGATATCAACTATTCATTATTTTTCTCAGGGTTTCAAATTTGTATATAATGATATTATTATGAATTCTGAAAACTTAGGAAATTATCTATATGGCTGTACTGGTCATGCTACAGGATTTACTTTAAATATCTTATATAAAGGAAGCGGATATGCCGCTAGTACTGGTAATACTATTGATAATCAGGATGACTTAGATTTCATCAAAAGGGGATATGATTATTATGATGAAATATGTTAAATATGTATTGATGAGTTTCATATATGCTCTTTTGTTTAATTTAACTGCATATTTAGGAGCAGGGATAGCTTCTGTTATTTCTATATTTATTTTTTTTATTATTTATGCAGCGGTACAGTTGGCTTTTTTTGTTAAGTTAAGCAGCCATAATATAAAAATATATTGTTTGGGTGTTATATTGACCATTTGTTTTTCTGTTATAATCGGTTATATATTTTACGATACTGATTTTTTTATTCATATATTTATGGCTTTCAACGGTGATTATGGAACACCTAATGCAGGAAGCGGCTTCGGTATGATTCTAAGTTATAGTCTTAATGGGATAGCATTACTTTGTTCAATTCTAATTGGTATATATAATATACTGACTAATCGACAGCAATAAGTCTAAATAGTTCAATCTAAGTTAGGTGGTATAGAGCAGCCTCAATATTTACAGAGTTATTATATTTTTTCTGCTCATTTTTTGTGAATAATTTTAATTAATGTAGGTGTCTGGGTTCAGCAATATTTTATACATATCATAACTAGGAGGAATTGTAGTGAAAAAAATAGCATAGTAGCTGTTATATTTACATTGATTGTTTCTATGTTTTTATCTTCACGAAACATTGTATATGCGACAGAAGATAAAGCAAGGGCGATAACAATTCATATGCAAGGACTATCTGATGAGGCGTATTATGTTGATCTTCTTGTAAAGATTAAAACTTCTGATCCGGTATACACTGATTTCAACAGCAAAATGCCAAAATAAATGGTTTTGATAAAATGGTTTATTACAAATCCGGCCACAGCTTTTCCAGGAACTAATTTTTCTACTACAGGATGTGTCGGAGAAACGGAGATTGCAACTGATTGGTGGTATTCGATTGGTGATGCTGATTCTGCAATGAGCATGCATTGTGCAAAAAATAGAAATGGTTATATTGCAACTATAACATATAATTTAATTGATTTCTATGATTGGGAGTAAGGCTCTCCTCTTCGAGGCGGTCTTGTTACTGATGGAGAGATGTATGAATTACATGAAGCAGGAATGGCAAGAGAATATAAATCTGTTGGAACTTATACAAGGGTCATTACTTGGAACAAAGGAGGTCGAATGAATGAATCAATTCTTTGGTAAGTTAAAAAACTGCAATCATTCTAATTGTTTTATTGATTGACCCTCTGAAAAAAAGTCTGTAAAAAGTCAGTCAACTGTGATATAATAAAAATAACACAGGAGGCTGATTTTTTATGGCAAGAAGAAAAAGAGAACCAATGAGCGAGGGGAAGAAGAATATCATCGCAGAACTGATCGAGGAGTATGATATCAGGACAGCAAAGGATATAGAGGATGCTCTCAGGGATTTGATGGGCGGCACTATACAGGAAATGCTTGAGGCAGAGCTGGATGAACACTTAGGGTACAGTTCATATGAACGCTCGGACAACTCCAATTACCG
>NZ_JAJCLZ010000058.1 GCF_020559915.1 Ruminococcus sp. 210702-SL.1.03 | reverse complement strand
TGCTTAACTTCAAATCCTTGCGGTCAATGTGTCAAGTTTTATTGACAAAATCATATATTTTCGTCAGCCTTTAATGCGAACACTTCTTCAGAGATACTGTAACCTGTCGGTGCGGAGATCTCCTTAACGTAATACTGCTTTTCGGGTAACTGAATGGAGCCTGTTCCGTCCTTGCCGATAGTGATCTCGCCGACCTTGTTTTTACAAGCCTTATCGGTATATACTCCGTATTTTGCAACCGTGCCGTCCACCTTGCTTGTACCTGAAATTTTAACCGTTTTGTCCGAAGCAAGAACCTTGGTTATTTCAAATTTCACATCATTTTTTGTGATCCTGAACGCCGACATATTCATAGCGGTAGCGGTCTTACCGTCAGTCTTGTTGTTGATAACAACGCCCTCAGAACCGTTTGATTCGATTCTCCAGTGTGTACCTCCTGCGCCTGTGCCGTCCCCGACTGTTTTGGAATTGATAAGACTTTCCGAAACGCCGATAGACTTAAGGTAGCTTACCACATCATTTCTTGAATCAAATTCGCCCATATATATCCAAGCGTGATCCTCACCACTCGGATTCTGAGCGACCACCACAGAACCTGCTGTAATAACCGAACCATCAGCACACTCCCAATATGGGCGGTCTGTTGTTTTGATGTTTTTCTTTTCGACTTCAACCTTTGAAGTCTTTCCGTCGTAAGTTATGGTGCAGTTATCATTGACTGTAAGCCAATGATCTGTGTCAACAGGCACAGGGTTGTTCCATGAAAATCCCGAAGTGCTGTAGCCAAGCTGTGTAAGCGTATAGTACACCAGACCCGAACAGTCGATACCGAGGTTGTTGATCGTTTGCACCGACAGCGGAGTGTACTGTCCCTGATCATACGCATACCAGTAGCCCTTGTTTCCATAGGTATACGGCGTACCCAGCAAATTCGCCGCTTTTGCGATCACCGTATCTGCCGACGGGAATGCTGCGTTTTCAGTCGATGAACTTGCGGCATTTGCCGTAATAACTCCGCTCATAGATGAGCCGAACATAGAAAAAGCACAGAGTCCTGCCATGAACCCTGCACCGAGCTTCTTTAATATTTTCGATTTTTTGAACATAAAGTGCATTTCTCCTTTTCATTTTTGCAAAGAAAAAGAGCCGGATTTCAGCTCTTTCGTTTGCACATTTTAATATATTTCATCATATCTTTGGTTGCTTATCAAATCCGCCCCTGATACATATGATTCATCAATATCTATTATTTCGCTGAATCCGCAGTCGTTATTCAGCAGAAATCCTTGTCCCTGCGTATCAAGAACAAACCATGTTCCGTTTACCTTAACAACATTTGCTACATGACCATACAGTTTTGACGGCATCCATGTAAGATAGCATTCCAGGTCTGTACCTTTGCACAAATAGTAGGTCTGCCACGAATAATTCACACAAGTTCCCGAACCGTTTTCAGTCATCCAGTTGTATACCGCCTCTGCCTTGCTGTAATCAGAGCCGTTATGAAATAAGCTTCTGCCGATATCCATATATCTTTCTTCCTCAGTAGGCATCGGCGAGGGTGGTTGAGTCTGCGGCACTGTTGTAGTCTCAGGCTTTGTCCTTGCGACAGGCGGATTTGTTACCGTAGGTACTGCCGATGCTGACGGCTTTGCCGTTGTTGATTTGGTGGCATTCTGAGGCTTCTCATTGGACGGCTGGGCGTTCTGCTCCGCTAAGTTATTATCCTGAGAATTGTTGGATGGAGTATTATTCTGCACAGCTTGGTTATTACCCTGTACAGCGTTATTCTGCCCCTGAACCGAATTGCCGCCTGTATTTGAAGTGCTTGATTTCTTAGCCGCAGTTACCTCAGTATCTGTCGGCTTTGAGGAAGATGATACCGTCTGCGAACTCTTTTTAATGGTCGCTGTGGTTTCACTTGTATCCATTTCTTCCTTTGCCGATGTTTCTGCGGAAACTATAGCCGTGGCCGCAGTTTGACTAGCTACTGAAGAGTTTTCGCTTTCTGTGGATTCCGATATATTTCCACAGGCTGATAAAAATACCGCACAGAATATTGATATGACCATTGCTTTTTTCATATTATCACGCTCCTTGACAAGCAATATATCACACTAATACTTTAAAATCCAGACTTTTTATTGAAGTTCTACCTTTGTCACAATTTGCACAGCATAAGCTTTAGCAAACTACATACTTATCTCCGGTGACTCTTCAAATTCTTCAAGCGGTTCGATCACTTCAGGTCTTGTTTCTCTAACAGCAACCAGCCCGATACCGGGCAGATCCACTATGATATGATCAAACTGCTGCTTGTACTTTTCTATCTGTTTATCAGCAAGTGAACAAGAATCCCACTCTCCGTATTCGTTCAGACAGTTGCCAGAAATATAGAAAGTGCCGTGAACAAGAGTATTTCCAACTATCCTGTTAGGCTTTGAACCGTTCAGCAGAAACTCATCATTGCACCAGCAAAGTGCGTCATTTGTCTGCTCAAAATATATAGGTTCAATGCTTCCTCCGACCACCTCCTGCATTGCCTGGATATCGTCCTCGATATCTTTCACATACGGTTCTTTCAGAGGTTCAAACACAAGTATCCTCATTCTTTTGCCTCACTTTCACAATACTCTTTCAGCGGACAATCGCCGCAGTCATCAAACATTGCACAGGTACGCTGTATCTCCTCCTCTGAGATGCCGCAGTCATGGTGCTTACTCTCATTCTCTGAAGGAAAAAGGGCGATCTCAAATCTTCCTCTCTCGACCCATATTTTCAGATCCACCTCCGCTCCCTCTTCAAAGAACACACCGGGTACTTCTATGTCTCCCAACTCATTGATAAATCCTTTTGTACATATACCATTTTTCATAAATCAAACCTCCGTGATCGTTTAATTGTCAAAGAGCGAAAGCTGACGAACTGCCTTTGCCCTTTCGCTTGTGTCATAATTTGAGATAAGCAGTTCGCCGTACTGACAGCCTGCGTCATAACGCTGTGCTAAGTTGTTAAGTCTGCTTATCTCCTCGATGTGGGTATTAGGCTTGTCCTATATCTCCCTTATCTCCGGACAGTCATTGTATGAAACCAAGAACTTGCCTTTGATCTCTAAAAGTGTGTCACGCAGTCTGATATGATCCTTTGCCGTAAATCCCACGTCCTTGTAGTAACTTTCGGTAGCAAAGTAGGGCGGATCGCAGTAGAAAAAACTTACTGGTCTATCGTACTGCTTAATCAGCTTTTCAAAATCCTTGTTCTCAACAACTACTTTCTGCAATCTTCTTGCGGCAAGGTCGATCATAGGGAAGTCCGACCATATCGAATGCGGCTGACTTCCAAAGCTGTCAAGACCGCTTGCATAGCTGTAACGTATAAGCTGATAAAACTTAGCCGCCCTGTCAACGTCATAAAGTCTTGGCAAAATGCCACGCTTATGAAGTAGGGCTAAATACTCAAAATCTTCTCTTGAATCAAGCACATACCTAAGCTTGTATTTCAGCTTTGCAGGCTTGTCACGAACGCAGCGGTAAAGATTTGCAAGATTTGAATTGAAGTCATTGTACACCTCAAAATCTGCACCGGGCGGCTTGTGAAACAGCACCCAGCCTGCGCCGCCGAAAACCTCTATATACCTTTCATAGTAAGGTGGAAATCTTGCAAGAACCTCGTCACGAAGATTCTTCTTTCCCCCTACCCATGACATAAAACTGTTCATATATAATTTGCCTCCGAAAGGAGGCACACCTCCTTCCGATGTTTTGTGCAAAGCACAAAACTCGTAATTGAAAGCTTTGCTTTCAATTTACTCCTATTCTGCCGTTAGAACCAACAGCAGAAAAGTCGCTTTGCAAGCACCAGATTTTTGATCTGCTGTTGGCAAAACGACCTTAATAAATATTAGATTTTACGCTGTTTTCAGCCCTTGATTATCGGGTCAACATAGCTGAATATTATGCGTTTCTGTTCAAGGTAGCCGTCGGCTTTGT
>NZ_JAJCLZ010000057.1 GCF_020559915.1 Ruminococcus sp. 210702-SL.1.03 | reverse complement strand
GCACATATTCCAGCGTGTTATTACAGTTGTATTTCTTCATTGTGGTTTACCTCCTAAAAATGTGTTAGAGTTTAGCGTAACCGTTGGTGAATATTTCGCCTGCTATCTGCCTGTGTATGGCTCGTCTTATCTCGCCGCAGAGCATATCGGGAAGCAACTGCATATCGCTTATGGTAAGCTTTCTCTCTGCGCAGAGGTCAAGTATTTCGTTGCAAGCGGCGAGTATACGCTCCGTACTCTCAGGCGTTATGTCTGAAAGATCGGGGTAAACGGCTACTATTTTTGATTTCTTCATTGTGGTTCACCTCATTTCATTGACAAAATTCTCAGCAAGCATCTTACCGTCTAAGCTCCAGTACTGAGTTACCTCTCTGTACTTATCGTCTTCTGTTCCTATACCCCTCAGTGCTTTTGTGACGATCACCTGTTCGATCTTGGCACTTATACAGCCTTTAGCGATCGCTTTAGGTTCGGTCATTGTGGTTTACCTCCTATGTTTTGTTGCGCCCTGATGTGGGCTTAGTTCTTAGGGGTAGCTTCTATCCCTAAAATCCTGTTGATAGCCCCCTCTATCCGCTCCGACCGCAGCGAACCTCTCATGATCTTGTAAAGGTTCGACGTGTCGATATACGCTTCGGGCAGCAACTGCTTGATCTCGTCGATAAGCCACGTCTGCGTCTTGTTCATTCGCGCTAACTGCACCTTGATGGTGATACCGTATTCGGTAAGGGGTCTTTTACGTTCACTAATGTTTAACACCACCTTTGCAAAATGTTAAAAACATAATGCGATTTTTATATTGACAGTTACGGAAAAATGTAATATAATATATTTGTCAGATAATTTATTACGTTCTTCCGTACCCCGCAAGTTTATTATATTACGTTTTACCGTAAATGTCAATAGGCTTTGCAGAAATATTTACGTCGTTCCGTAAATTTGTACGGTTGCACAAAATTTGAGGTGTAACTATGTCGGAATTGTATAAACGAATTGAAGATCTTTGCAAAAATAACGGTATATCTATAACAGCTATGTGCAAAGAGGCAGGTGTGAGCCGCGGCTCATTGACTGATCTGAAACAAGGCAGAAGCAAAAAGCTGTCATCGGACGCTGTAAGCAAGATAGCCGCCTTTTTCAATGTTTCGACGGATTACATACTGAATGGCGACAACGCAATAAGAGTAGAAGCGCACAATGACCCGGTGTACATTGATGACGAAACGCGCGAGATCATCGACAGTCTGCGCAGCCGCCCCGAGATGAAGGTGCTGTTTTCCGTTTCAAAAAACGCCACTAAGGACGACATTGAAATGGCTGTTGATATCATAAAAAAATTCAAAGGTGATGGTGAATGATAGAAGGACGAGACTATTGCATACGCTTTGTCAAGCTGCCCATGTCGGTGCATGGTGTCACCGTTATGGACGTTGACGGCTTTTTCAACATTTACATCAACGCAGACCAATCATCAGACTGCCAGCAGAGAACCATCGCACACGAGCTGAAACACATCGCGCGCAACGACTTTGACAGCGTGGAGAGATCGCTGGAGGAAATTGAAACCATGTAAAATATACTAGGGGGCACACAGCATGGACGGAATGGTGATAGGCATATGCCTGATAGTTATACTGCTTATCCTTGTTTTGATGATAGTCAAGATAGAGCAGTATATGGAGAGCGTAGACAAGCAGCTCAAAGCGCTCAGCGAGCATATTCTCCGCAAGGACGACCAATACGACCACAAAGACGAATAAACGAAAGTTCCCCTCCTGCGCTATGCAAGAGGGGGAAATAGTAAAAAAGCCCCCTGCTGAGGAGCGGGGAGCTTACGGAGCAGGGGGGGATATGATGATCGTAAATGTATGGACAAAGGAAGCTTTTGACTTTGAGATGGTAGACTTGTCCGAAGAGCACGAGCTGCGCGAAGACGTGCTGGTCTTATACAACAAGCACAAGGGCGACTGCGAACGATTTCTTGTAAGCAGGATATTTGATACTGATACAAGGGTACGCAGGTTTTATGTGTACGCGTGGTTCGCTAAAATGACACCCAAAAGCTATTTTTATGTCGGAAAGGGCACGGGCAAAAGGTACGATCACATCTTAGCAGACATAAAGAAGTATAAGGACGGGAAAAATAATTTCAGATTTGAAAGGTACAGCAAAATTCAAGACAAGTGGGGAATTGACTGCGAGATACTTTTGGACAAGCTGACTGAGTATGAAGCGCTGATATGCGAAGAGTGTATCAAGCTGGAATTTCTCGCGAACGGAGAAGCATTATTGAACGTTGAGGGAATGCCGATGGAATATCTCCCTATCAATTACCAAGAGAATGATTATTACCACAATATCATTTACGACGACCCTGTTTTTCGCCGTTTTCTTGGCGACTGCGGCGAGCCGTATTTTGATGAAGTCGAACATGAGTGCTTAATGCGCACATACATATATCCCTATTTTGTCGCTTTGTTAGACCCAAAAATAAGCAGCGATAAAGAGTTCATCACAAAGTGGCTCGCGGCGAATAACGCGAAGTTGTACAAAACGCCCGCAAAAGGTGTTCGCTCCGTCATAATTCAAGGTTCTATGGAATACGAGCGGTATTACGATTACAGAAGCAAGGGCAAGAAGCTGTATCGGGCAGAAGATGTTATCGAGTTTATAAGAGAAAGAAAGGTGGGCAGCCATGCCGAAAAACAAAATAATGACCCCTAACCGCAACGGCAAGATAGCTGTTGTGTACGCGCGGTATTCTTCGCACAATCAGGGCGAGCAGTCCATCGAGGGACAGCTCGAAGCGGCGCACGCGGCGGCGCTGTCGCGCGGATACACCATCGTGCATGAATACATCGACCGAGCCGTCAGCGGCAGGACGGACAACCGCGAGCAGTTCCAGCAAATGCTCGCCGACACTGCGAAGCGGCAGTTTGACGTGATCTTAGTGTGGAAAGTTGACCGCTTCGGGCGCAACCGTGAGGAGATCGCGCAGAATAAGTATAGATGTAGAAAAAACGGCGTGCGGGTAGAGTACGTCGCCGAAACGATACCCGACAGCCCAGAAGGCGTAATTTTAGAGAGCGTTTTGGAGGGCTTCGCTGAGTACTATTCGCTGCAATTGTCGCAAAACGTCCTGCGCGGTATGCGGGTCAGCGCAGAAAAATGCCAAGCGGTAGGCGGCGGCTGTCCGCTGGGGTACAAGGTCGGGCCCGACAAGAAGTACATCATCGACCCCGACACTGCACCGACCGTCAAGCTGATATTCAAGCTCTATTCGGAGGGGCAGACAGCGCCCGAGATCGTGCGCGTGCTCAACGGCAAAGGGCTGCGCACCAAGCGCGGCACGGCGTTTTCCAAAAACAGCCTTTTCAGCGTTTTGCGGAATGAGAAATATCGCGGGATATACATTTTTAAAGACATCAGAATCGAAGGCGGTATGCCGCGAATGATAGATGACGTGACATTTTTCAAAGTGCAAGACCTGCTAAAGGTCAACAAGCGCGCGCCCGCCCACAAGTGGAGCAAGGCGGAATATCTGCTGACGGACAAGCTTTTCTGCGGCAAGTGCGGCTCGCCGATGGCGGGCGAAAGCGGCACGGGCAAGTCTGGTCGGAAGTACAATTATTATCTATGCAGCAAAAAGAAGCAGTACAAGACGTGCGACAAGCGGGCGGTGCGCAAAGACGAGATAGAGAATATCGTGATAAACCATGCGCTGGCTTTGCTGGGCGATGACGAGCTGCTGAACTACATCGCGGACGCGGTCTACAACTATTATCTCGCCAAAGACGAGAGCGACGCAGATCTGAAAGCACTCGAATCGAAATTGAAGCGCACCGAGACCGCGATCGCCAATCTGATACGCGCGCTGGAAGCTGGCATTTTTAATGCCGATACAAAGCAGCGCATGGACGAGCTGCAAGCCGACAAAGAACAGCTCACGGCAGCGATCGCCGAAACGAAGATAATGTGCGACTACAAGATAACGCGGGAGCAGATATTGTATTTCCTGCGGAGCTTGCGCGACAAGGACTACACCGACCGCGAGTGTCAGAAGCGGCTGATAAAGACGTTTATCAATTCCGTGTTTGTTTATGATGATAAGATCATTATCAATTTTAATTACAGCGGCGAGCGCAGTGCAGTCACCGTTGACGATGTAGATTCGGTGTTCGCTAGTCTTGTGGGCACGGCGGAGGACAGCGAACAAGTGTTCGTCCGCTGTGCGCGATGGACGACCATACTTGTGCAATAAAATAGATGCACACCTCGAAAAGCTCGTATTTACGAGC
>NZ_JAJCLZ010000056.1 GCF_020559915.1 Ruminococcus sp. 210702-SL.1.03 | reverse complement strand
GCTTTTGAAAATGAGTATCAGAGCGTGAGGATATCGCTTTCTAAGGTTATGGAAAATGATGAACTGTTCGGGAGCTACGGCGAGGACTGCTATACGAGCGTTCGTTTCGGACTATTCGCCGCAGAAGATATTACTGCCGCTGACGGTTCTGTTATTCCTGCGGAGGGACTAATTTCAGAAGTTTCACTTGATGAGGATATGGTCGCAAAATTTGATGTACAGATACCTTTTGGCAGGTATTATGTTCAGGAAATTGCCACCGATGAACACTATGTTCTCAACGGTGAAAAGTACCTTGTGACATTTGAGTATATGGGTCAGGAAGTAACTACAGTTTCTATTGACTGCGGTCAGTTCGTAAATGAATTAAAGCGCGGAAAAGTCGAGGGTATCAAGGTAAATGAGAGCGATGAACCTCTTGAAAATGCTCTGTTCGGACTGTTTGCAGTTGATACTGCCGAATTCACTTCTGAAAACGCATATATGACCGCTGTTTCCGATGAAAACGGATATTTTGAGTTTGATGAAATCCCATACGGCGAGTATATTGTCAGAGAAATCGAAGCTCCGACGGGATATATTCTCAGCGGTGAAAGCTATCCCGTAACTGTTTGCGAGGACGGCGAAACTATCACAATTCGTACAGTTAACAAGCCTATTACCGTTGAAGTGTCTAAGGTTGATGTATACGGCGAGGAATTAATCGGCGCAGATATGCAGCTTGAAAATGCTGACGGTGAAATCATTGACGAATGGATTTCCGATGGTACAAATCATATTGTAACCGAGCTTCCAGCCGGAGATTACACGCTCAAGGAAATTGCGGCTCCGGACGGATATGTGATAGCTACGGATATTGAATTCGAGGTTTTTGCAGACGGTACAATAAAGATCAGAAACGTTGATTCTACGGCGATTTCAGAGAACGGCAATCCGCTTGTCGTTATGGTAGATGACACAACAAAGGTACAGATTTCCAAGCAGGATATTACCACAGGTGAGGAACTGCCCGGCGCAACACTCCAGATCATTGACGAGGACGGAAATGTTGTTGAGGAATGGGTTTCCACAACAGAGCCTCACTTTATTGAGGCTGAACTTATCGCAGGCGAAAAGTACACACTTCACGAAACTGCCGCTCCCGACGGATATGTAATTGCAAACGACGTTGAATTCATTGTGAATGCTGACGGAACTGTGACCAAGGTCGTTATGTATGACGAGCTTACTCCTGTTACAAACACTCCGTATACAGGCGATAATCACAGCAATTTTGCGGCATTTGCAATGCTCGGAGCTGCAAGTGTTATCCTTGCCGCCCTTATTATCACAAAGAAAGGAAAAAGGCATGAATAAGAAAGTTATTCGAACTGCTGCGGCTGTGACCGCAGCCGCCCTCCTTGGAGGGGGAATTTATCTTCTGGTGAAAAACGATGTGGCTCAGAAAATCAATTGGCAGGATATTCTGATCTATGCTCCTACGCCGATAGCGAGGGAAACGCTTGACGAGGCGGTAAATAACGATTCAGAAAAACCGTCGTCTGACAGAGTTCCCGAGGATACCAAAGAAGAACTGACCGAACAGGTTCGGCAGCTTTCCGCAGAGCATGACGATTCCGTGGCTTGGCTGTATATCCCCGATACGAATATCAATTACCCGGTCATGCAGTCGGGAGATAACGAATATTACACGCGCAGGGCGGCGGACGGTTCATATTTGTATGCAGGATCACTGTTTATGGACTATCGCTGTTCAAGTGATTTTTCGGATTTCAACAGCGTGATCTACGGTCACAATATGGGAAACGGAACGATGTTTGCCAATATTCCAAATTACGAAAACGAGGAATTTTTCATGAACCACAGCTTTGGCTGGCTGACCACGGAAGATGAGGTGCGTCTGATATATTTCTTTGCAGTAGCAAGGACTACAGACACAAGCGGACTTTATCTTGCTGATCCAATCTTTGAAGAGTGGGATTCACAGATCAGAAACTGCGCGAGTATTTACAAGGAGATCGGCATTTCCGAAGAAGATAACCTGATAACGCTGTCAACTTGTACTTCTGCAGAGGGTAACAGCCGCACAATTCTGGTAGGGAAAATTATTAAGGAGAGTGATATAGAATGAAATTAAAAAAGAAAGTAATTGCAGGAGTCGCAAGCACAGTATGTTTTGCGGCTATGATGTCGCTAACCGCTTATGCTTCGGGCGATGTTGCGGGTGCGGTGACAAGCACTTGGACAACAGCAAGATCGCAGGTCGTTTCAGTCGTAAACAACGTTGTGTTCCCCGTAATTGACGTAATTCTTGCGGTTTTGCTGTTTGTTAAGATAGGTCTCGCATATCTCGACTATCGAAAACACGGTCAGTTGGAATGGACTCCCATAGCCATAATTTTTGGCTGTCTTATCTTCACCCTAACCGCTCCGCTGTATATTTGGTCGATTGTGTAAAAAGGAGGATTTACGTATGAAAACAAAAATATATTGGGCTGTACTTTCGTCTGCCATAGTATTGGCAATGACCGCTTGCGGAAAGATTAGTCCGCAGTTGCAGACCACAACGGAAACAACCACAACTACCGCAACAGCCGAGTCTATACCCGATTCGGCTGCCTCTTCGGAGGCTGAAAGTACAGTTGATGAAGAACTGGTAAAGTCTAATACTTTTATTGCGGAGTTTTTTGACTCAAATATCAGCTTTGTGGACGTTTCTACAATCGTTACTGAAGCGATGAAAGGTTGTTCTTTTGAGAATGAGAACGACGATTCCAACGGTATTCAGAAAATATCTCTCAAAGGCAAAAACGGCGGAGGTATGATAGATGTTCTGTGTGTCGATTTAAGTCAGAGTAACCTTGATTACGACATGAAATATATCCTTGAAAATTTAGGAGATCATTACTTTAGTCAAACTGCTGCTCAGATGAACGGTATCACCGAAGATGACTTTGTTTCGAGTTGCCGAATGACAAGCAGTGTTGTTTCTAAGGGCAAGTATCAGCGGTACGGCTCTGTTCAGAAGTCCGACGGCATGGCGACGCAGTTCGGGTATACCGAAACTTACGCTGTACTTTCCGAGAACAAGCTAACCGTGGTATCGGGTGCATTTCTCAGTTCGGATATGATGGAGAGGCAGAGTTTTTCACAGGTTATGGGAAAATTCAGAGAATGCGTTGGTGGATGAAAAAAGGACTGATTTTATTCAGTCCTTTGGATAGGGGGATAAGATAAGTCTAGCTGGAAGCTATTAACTTTCCTTATCGATTACTTTCTTTACTTGTTTTGCCGATTATTCAAAGTATATCTGCATAATATTTTTCGTTGATTTTTGAAAAAACTACTTTTGCAGGGAAAAGATCCATACCCGTAGCTGCCATTCCAATAACGCTGTAAGCCCATTCACTTAGTTCATTTGGAAGTTGAAAGCACTCAGATATATCGTCTTTTAGAATTGTTATGGTTGGAGTGAATTTCTGATCCATCCCAACTGATAGCACATTAAAAGTCTGAGAACCTTCATGTAACGGCAAAAGTAGTTGCTTTCTCGAATCAAAATATACCTTCTCGCCACTTTGGCTCAGGTATGACTCTTTATCAAAGGGAACTACAGGCTCAATGGGCAGTTTACAACTTCTCTGATTAAAATACTTTGCCAACTGCTCACAAGCAAACGCATTAAAGTATTCGCCTTGCTTGTCTAGATTAGTCTGGATCTGCTCGACGGAATCAAAATGGTTCATAAAATTAAGTAAAGCATTGAATACAACCAAATCATCTGAATATATACCGGAGTAAGACTTGTACCAAGCAGGATGCCACTCACAAATAATCCGATAAAGCTTTTTATAGAGCCCTAATTGAACTTCGTTCACGCAGAACCAATTTCTATCCAAAATTTTCTTCTTGCTGCTTTCATCAAGAGATTGGTACCGTAAGGAATCGCATAGTCCTTTCAATAGTTTTGATATGATGCCTGCCATCATATCTGCTATACGAAGTCCTGGACACTCTGTAGAATCGGCTTCATCTGAATTATCCAATCCTATTTCACGGGCTGCTTTTAAGGTTCTGCTTTTTTCCTCATCGTTACCCTCTTTGTCAATTATCAGATTGTAATTCGATATATCCTTTTCTGCCAGATATTTTTTGAACCCGTCAAAAGACATGTGATAGTCCCAATCAATCTCCAAAGTATCCGAAATACAATTCAGTATGAATAAAACCTGTTGAAATGCGTCCGTTTCATTTTGTTTTAATTTAGGATTGTTTTTATTGCATTCAATCCTCTCTTGGAAAAACTTCTTTAGTTTCTCTAAAAAGTTTTCCGGGGATTCGTAGATGCACTTTATGATTTCCTGCGGTCGATACACAACAAGAGCTTTTGTAATGGAATACTTCATTAAGTCTGCGTGATATAGTATAATAAAACTTGACACTCCAACCTCAAAGAAGTAAAATAGAAAG
>NZ_JAJCLZ010000055.1 GCF_020559915.1 Ruminococcus sp. 210702-SL.1.03 | reverse complement strand
TTTCTATTTTACTTCTTTGAGGTTGGAGTGTCAAGTTTTATTATACTATATCAAAGATACAGCTTAGTGCCGAACAAAGCAAACTCGGTTACATCGGTAACCCACTTCTGATTAGGCTTGTCTGCTTTGAAATCACGTTCAAGAAGATTAGGAGCAATTCTTCCGACTTCACCTCTGAATGAGTTGTACTTCTTCATTCTGACACGGCAGAATATTCCCATTTTACGCATCAAACGCTGTACTGTCTTGTGGTTGACAACATATTTTTTTCTCAATTCATTTGTTATTCTGCGATAACCGTAACGACCTTTGCTTTCATCATAAATTCTGCGAATTTCAGACTTTATTTCTGCGTATTTGTCCGGTTTTGGATTATCAAATTGTTTGCTGTAATAGTAGTAGGTGCTGCGAGGTATTTCGGCATATCTATGAGCAGACCTACCTTGTGTTCATGCCTCAGTTCCCATATCACTTGTGCTTTTTCTCTTGCCGTACCCTCTCGGCAACCAAGGTATTCAATTTTTTTAAGTATGCATTTTCTGCACGAAGTCGCTGCACTTCGGCAATTAAATCCTCTTCTACCTTTTTGTCAAGTTTTGGCTTTCTGCCTTTCTGTGTTCCACCGGCTGCACAGGCTCTGCCACGTCGTTCAACATAGAATCCTTCTTTTCCTTCTTCAAGGTAGATTCTTTCCCAAGAGGTTACTCTGCTATGTGGCACATCAAACTGTCTTGCCACTTCTCTTTAACTCAGTTTTTCCTTACGCATAGTTTCTACAACCATTATTTTAAATTCCGGTGTGTATCTCTTGTTTGGCTTTCCTTTTGGCATAAAAATGCCCCCTTTCGTCAGACTTTTTATTGGTATACTTCTATTATACCACATTGTCTAACAAAAGGGGAGCATTTCATAAAAGCGTTCCGCTTTTTTGTCTGCAAATTTATTAGTTGTTTTACTCTGCTGTTTATGGTAAAATAGAAATGCAGAAAATGGGCTCCAAAAATGCAGAACAGGAGCTCGCAAAAGGGCTTCAAAAATACACAACAGGGGTGCTCATTGTATGCGCAAACCGAGCCTCCACTCATTAATCTTGTGCTGATTGGGCTATGCACTTTTTCGAGCCCCTTTTATGCACTTTCTGCTTGACAAACACAAATGGAACGATAAAATATGTAAAGTAATAATGAAAAAGATAATCTCTACGCTGATATAATAGTGTTTGTCAGCAGAAAAAGAGTAATGATTGACGATATTTATGGGATAATTTTGAGGTGACGTATGAATAAGCTTCTGGCATTGCTCCAAATCCTTATCAAACAAACAGACGAAAATCACAAGCTGACAACAAATCAGCTTATTGAAAAGCTTGCAGAACAAGGCATATCAGCTCACAGAAATACGATTCCTGCAGACATCAGGAAGTTAAGAGATGCAGGCTATGATATTACCTGCGATAAAAGCACACAGAATAAGTATTTTATCGGCAGCAGAGGACTGGAATCCGCAGAGATAAAAATGCTCTGCGACGCTGTAAATGCAGCACAGTTCATCTCGGAGGAAAAGTCCTCAGAGCTTATAGACAAGCTGTTTTCTCAGCTAAGCGTTTATCAAAAGGACGAGATTAAAAACATAATTCAGCAGCCGAGCGAAAATAAAGCGGATAATAAAAGCATATATTTTGCCGATACAATTAACACAGCCATTACGCAGTGCAGAAAAATCCGTTTTCAGTATTATGAATATAACGAAAAAAGGGAAAAGGTTTTAAAACATAATGGATATACATATACGGTCAGCCCTTATGCTGCCGTGTGGAACGACGACAGGTACTATCTTGTAGGTTACTGTGAAAAGCATAAGGACATAACGGTTTTCCGAATAGACAGAATAGCGGATATATCACTTACGGAAAGCATTGCAATACCCTGTCCGAAGGACTTTGTGCTGAAAGATTTTATTGCTCAGACCTTTAAAATGTTCAGCGGAGAACCCATGACTGTGACTCTGAAATGCAAAAACAAACATATGAAAGCAATAATAGATAAGTTCGGCGATGATATAGAAACAAATAAAGCCGATAAACAATTCTTCACTGTAAAAGTAAAAATTGAGCTGAGTCCTACATTCTATGCGTGGGTGTTCCAGTATCAGGGAAAAATATGTATACAATTTCCACAAGAAGCAGTTGACCAATTTGTGCAAATGGGAGAAAGTGTGTTTGAGGTGCATAAGTAATTGTGCACCTCGTTTTTTTGCTATTGACATCAAAATTCAAAGGCGTTATAATATATACATAACCGAAACGAACGTTACAGTTAGAAAGAGGCGCATAAAAATGCAGCACAAGAATGCGGAGTATTTTAAAAGGATCATAGCCTTTATAGACGATTATGCGGTAAATAACGGCTCATCCCCAAGCGTAAGGGAAATATCAAACGGCGTAGGGCTATCTACAGCTACCGTCAGCCGCTATATGCAGAAAATGAAAGCAAACGGTGAGCTGGACTATGACGGTCATCGAAGTATTGTGACAAAACGTCAGAAACAAACGCTTGCCGAAACCGTTGAGATTCCCATACTAGGTTCTGTCTCCTGCGGAGTTCCTAAGTTTGCAGAAGAAAATATTGAAGAATACGTAAGACTGCCGGTTTCTCTGTTTGGCAGAGGTGATTTTTTTCTGCTCCGAGCCAACGGCGATTCCATGATAGAGGCAGGAATAGATTACGGAGATCTGGTGCTGATCCGTCGGCAGAACTATGCCGATTCAGGCGATATAGTAGTCGCTCTTATGGACGATGAAGCTACGCTCAAACGTTTTTACCCCGAACCGGAAAATCAAAGAATACGTCTGCACCCCGAAAACAGCGAAATGGATGATATCTATGTGGATAACTGTATCATTCAGGGAGTAGCAGTCAAGGTTATAAAAGATCTAGAATAATTACAAGGAGACCAGCTATGAAAAGTCAATAGAAAAAGAAGAAGATTAACAGAAAGTTCAAAAGGGGCAAAAAGGATGTCCACCCTAAAAAGATAAAGGCGAAAAATTTAAACGAGAGCGAAAGTAATATTATCATTAAGGAGCTTAAAGATAACCCTCACAAGCTTGTGAGCGGTATGTCCCAAAGCAGAATAATGAGAATTGCCCTGAGCTACTTTAGAATCATAATAACGCTTGAATGTGTCGTTGTTTAAAGAAACGTTCCACGCTGCATTTATGAGAGCATAGCGGAGTATCTTTGAACCGCGCTTGGACATTCTTGTACGCTTTGCGTTGAACTTGCCCGACTGATTGATGACAGGGTCAAGTCCTGCATAAGCAAGCAACTTTGAAGAATCAGAAAAGCGTTTAATGTCACCGATTTCGCCAAGTATCATAGCACCATTGAGCTTACCAATACCCGGAACGGTCATGATAACCGAATCAAGCTCGTCCATAGCTGTTTCAATAACCGTTTCAAGCTCATTTAACTGGCTTTCAATTAACTCAATCTGAGCAATGGTTTGGGTTATTTGAATAGATATGTAGGTGTTCTTCACACCAACGGACGATTTTGCAAGACTTTTGAGGGACTCAGCGTCCTGCTTACCGAAGCGACCTCTGGAAGCTTTGGTAAGAATGTTACTTAGTTTTGTTAAGTGTAAAGCAGCAATGTCGTCCGGTGAAGAATACACCTTAAGAAGCTCATAACAGGATTTGATGTGCAGACCGGATTTAAAGAAGTACTGAAGCTCCGGAAAGATAACATCAACGTAAGAAGTGAGCTGAATTTTAAGTCGTGCTTTGGACTTTTTCAGATTCTGACGAAAACGGCAGAGGGACTTTAGCTTTAAGGTTTTGATGTCGTTTTCAGTATAACGTCTGAATGAGTTGACCATCAATGTTTTGCAGATAAGCAAAGAATCCACCTTGTCGGTTTTAGTCTTGCGAATGCCTGTTTTACGCATAGCGGCGGTCTGAACTGGATTGATGACAGCAAGCTCATATCCGCAGCCGTGCAGAAAAAAGATAACATTTTCTGCATAGTGTGCAGTTGATTCAAGCCCGATGAGAAGATTTGATTTGTCGAGTGAATCAAGCTTTGATTTAAGGAGCTTAAAGCCTTCGTGGTTGTTTGAAAAAGAAAAGGGTTCAATAACAATAACGCCGTCCGAATCAACTGCTGCGGCAACGTGAGTTTCCTTTGCAATATCAATTCCAACATAAATCATAAGTTTTACCTACCTTGTAAAATTATTGGTACTGTTTTCGTGCCACTTAGTTTTATTCCCGTAAACTTGCGTGAGATTAAAATTCTTTGACTTATCCAGCTATAAACATTGTAAATAAAACTGTGGCTTTACACTCCTTATAGTAGTCGAGCTACAGAAAAAATCAAAAGTCCACAGCATCTGTTTTATTATACCACATTTTTGGAAAGGAGAGTATGATTTAGGCTTTACTATATCATACAAGGAGAGTATGATTTAGGCTTTACTATATCATACAAGAAAGTAATGCAAAAAATACGAATAATTGACGCGGACGAATCGGGAGGTAATAATACGTTCGCTCGTCTTCAACGTTGGTACTGCCCCAACTGCGGAGAATTAGCCACAGGATATCCAAACAGGAATAACATAACAAAAGTTGAATGCAAACGCTGTCATATAACAATGCTGAGAAAGTCGAAAGGCAGGCATCACGATATCATTGAGATGTTTGAATATGTCAGCGAGTGTTAAAATAAAATACGGTATGTAGACGGTAAGGTCGGGCTGAAACAGCGCCGCGTTTAAATCCTTTATCAGGGTCGCATACTTTGATTACCGATCGGTTTATCCAAACATATCGACTAACGTCGATTAACATGAGAGGCCGTCGGCAGGATAGATTCCGCAAGGAGTCTGTCTTGTCGACGGCTTTTTTTATTAAATAAATATTCAACGCCTGATATGCATTAGGGCGAGGATACAAAATATGGTCGTTTTGCAAAAAATGCAAAACAGCATATTCAGTACCCTTTCTTTAGTGCGCCTTTTTTCAGGTAAACGGAGTCTGTGTGCTGAATACAGACTCCGTTTTTTGTGTCCTCAGACCGAAGTATCGGGAGAAAGGACAAATATGTTTTTAACTTCAAAATGGCTGTGTCTGACAGCTAAGTACCCGTAAGCCTTCGTTTTGATAAAAACCTTATATATCAAAAACGGAGGAATTACAATGAAAACAAAATATTTTGAATACAACAGAAACGGCGGAAGTGAAAAGTATTCCGAATTTACTGAAGCTGAGTATCTCAAAGCGAAGGA